>JAUXXH010000035.1 GCA_030684935.1 Pseudolabrys sp.
ACATGACGCTGGAAACCATCGCGCCTCTGAGCGATGATCCCGCCGTCAGCCTGCCGGCACTTGCCGGCTGAATGACCGGCCCGGCCATGCCGGCAATCGCGGTGACACGCCGCCAGTTACACCACGCAAAGGGACACGATCAAAGGCGACGCTGGGTTCAGCGAGCCGTACACCTTCTGAATGAAGCATTCAAAATCGGTCCGCAGCGCCATTTCGAGGGTGCGCTCGTCAAAACCGTTCATATTTGCCACCGGCGCCTCCCGGTCATTTGGGGTTGCGGGCCCTGCGTGCCAATAAATTGGCTAGGATTAACTGATCTTCGGCGAGCAAATCCTTCATGGACACCCCGGTGTCCGTCCGGTCGACGTAAGGTTCGGAGATTGCGAGCCACTGCAGAAACGCACCCCTGTCTCCGCCCTTAACATCTCGCTCTATGTTGAGAACGCCGATTTCGTCCAACGTCAGTTTTTTCCGACGCCCGCCTTTTGTGGCGGGGTGGGTCTTGCGTAACGCGGCCAAAATTACCGTTTTACGATTTTTCGAACCCTTCTTTCGGCCCTTTTTATTGCCGCTTTGACCGGGTTTCCATTGATGTTCTAGCGGGGGCTTGCCTCGGCCGACCTCATAACTGCGCTCGAGGCCGTCATCGGGAACGTTGCTGTTCGGTGGATTGCCTTTAGCCATGAGAACTCCTTCGTTCGGCCTTAAGCTTAATGAAGTATGTATATGGGTTTCAAATCGAGAGACTCAATCCTTTGTTTAAAAATAAATGTGAGTTCTAATTGCCGGGCCGGCGGCCTCGGGGCTCAGGTTTTGTAGTCGCAAGGAGACTGTGCAGACCTTTGGCTGCGGACACTATTTCAAGGATCGTTTTCGCGGTGAGGCGAGATTTAATCTCCATCATCAGAGCTGCTTCACCTCGGCAGATTGCAAAACCTCTCCCCGATGCTTCCGCTGATGCACTTGTATCCGTCGCCGGACGTTCAACCACCAGAAACACGGGCTGGCTATTAGATACCACGAGGCTTCCCGGCCGCGCGCGTTTGTACAATTCCTGGGCATCAGGGAAAATGTCGTCAGGCAAATGTGAAATTCGTTCGTGTTCGGCTTCCAGTTCGGACCGCGCTCTTTTGAGAATCGCGACAGAACTTTGCTGAGGGAAACCGTGCGCGAGAAGTGTCAGGCCCGCCCACAAAGCAAAGACAGTGTACTCAGTGAATTCGACCTCAAACCCCTTTCCGGAAGGCTTCGTCGAAAAGAAGGCGTATGGCTTGCCGGCGGCCCGATCGGTGTCGAGCAGCCTCTTCAGGCGGGTAATCACCTCCGATCGTCCCGTCCTTACGAAACGCTCGATCGCTTCTTCAACTTGGTTGCGTTTGTAGAGCATGAATGAAACCCAAGGAAATACTCTATATCTTAGAAATAGCTTTGCAAGCGCCATAGCGTCGGCGCCTGGCGCGCTCGTTGAAAACGGGCGGCAGCCGAAGCGACCAACTTCGAAACGCAAGCAAACGGTAGCAATCTGGCGGTTCGGCACGCTGGTTCGCCGCAGGACACGCTCTAACCATCTCAGACTAAGAAGGTTTTTTCGGAGACGCTTTCGGTTGTCTGGCCGTCGCGTGAAAAAATGGTCAATTTTGTCAGTGCAAACAGCGGATTTTTCGCTGTTCCGAATGACTCATAAATCAACTAAGAACCTAAAAATATGAGAGAATCTAGCCCCACTGGATCGTCATCACTGCAGAATTCGAGCTTTACGCTGTTGTTTTCCCTGTTATGCGCGAAATTACCCATGGAGACTGGTTCGACGATGACTGCGTCCGCCACCACGCATCCGGTATTGGCACCCGTCGTTCTGCCGCCAATTTCCAAGGAAGATAACGTGTCCAAGGCACCGGCACCGCGGCAGACGAAGTCGCGCGATCCCGAGCGCACGCGCGCCGCGATCCTGCGTGCGGCGACGGCCGAGATCACGGCCAAGGGCCTGAATGGCGCCCGCGTCGACACCATCGCCAAGCGTTCCGGCGTCAACAAGCGGATGCTCTATCACTACTTCGGCAACAAGCAGGGCCTCTACCTCAGTGTTCTGGAGGAGACCTATGCCGCGATCCGCACCGCCGAAATCGAGCTGAACCTTGAGGCGCTCGACCCGCCGGCCGCCATGCGCAAGCTGGTGCTGTTCACCTGGCAGTATTTTATCGATCATCCCGAATTCCTCAGCCTGCTCGGCACCGAGAACCTGAACCGGGCCGTCTATCTGAAAAAGTCGAAGCGAATCCGCCACCTGCACGCGCCGCTGGTCGGCATCATCAGCAATCTGCTGAAGCGCGGCGCGCGGCAGGGCCTGTTCCGCGCCGGCATCGATCCGGTCGACCTCTATATTACCATCGCCGCGCTTGGCTTCTTCTACATGGCCAACCGGCACACGCTGTCGACCATTTTCGGCCGCGATCTCAATGCCAAGCCGCGATTGGTGCAGCGCGGCAAACACATTGTCGATGTAGTGATGACGTACCTGGAACCGGCCGAAAAGCGCTAGCCGGCTGCCGCCGCACCCCTTGGCGCGGCTCCGATGTAACTGTATAGTTACTTGGGACGAAACTTGGAACGGGCGGCATCGACGCCGCCGCCGATTAAAAAAAAGCCGGAGGAATCGCATGGCAACCCGCAGGCTCGGCATCGTGATGTATGGCGTCACCGGACGCATGGGGTTGAACCAGCATCTGGTGCGATCGATCGTCGCCATCCGCGCGCAGGGCGGGGTGCTGCTGTCGAACGGCGATCGCGTCATGCCGGATCCGATCCTGGTCGGCCGCAACGCCGAGAAGGTCGCGGCGCTGGCCAAGCAATACGGCATCGAACGTTCGACCACCGATCTCGACGCGGCGCTGAAAAATCCGGCCGACGAAGTGTTCTTCGATGCCGCGACCACGCAGATGCGCGCCGATCTGCTGACGCAGGCGATCGAAGCCGGCAAGCATGTCTATTGCGAAAAGCCGATCGCCGACACCTATGAGAAGGCGATCAAGGTCGCGCGCTTCGCCAACGAAAAAGGCGTCAAGAACGGCGTGGTGCAGGACAAGCTGTTCCTGCCGGGCCTGCGCAAGATCAAGCTGCTGCGTGATTCCGGCTTCTTCGGCCGCATGCTGTCGATGCGCGGTGAGTTCGGATACTGGGTGTTCGAAGGCGACTGGGGCCAGCCGGCGCAGCGGCCGAGCTGGAACTACCGCAAGGCCGACGGTGGCGGCATTATCCTCGATATGCTGTGCCACTGGCGCTACGTGCTCGACAACCTGTTCGGCAAGGTGCAGGCGGTCAGCTGCCTCGGCGCCACCCACATTCCCAGCCGCGTCGACGAAAACGGCAAGACCTATGTCGCCGATGCCGACGACGCTGCCTATGCCACATTCCAGCTTGAAGGCGGCGTGATCGCGCACATCAATTCGTCATGGGACGTCCGCGTGCGCCGCGACGATCTGGTGACCTTCCAGGTCGACGGTACGCACGGCTCGGCGGTCGCTGGCCTGACCAAGTGCTTCTCCCAGCACCGGGTCAATACGCCGCGCCCGACCTGGAATCCCGACGTGCCGCAGACCATGAACTTCTACGACCAGTGGGAGGAAGTGCCGGATGTCGGCAGCGAAAACGGCTTCAAGATCCAGTGGGAAGACTTCATCCGCCATGTGGTCGCCGACACGCCGTGGCATCACGGGCTGATCGAAGGCGTCAAGGGCGTGCAGCTGGCCGAACTGGGCTTGCAGAGCTGGGCCGAACGGCGCTGGCTCGACGTGCCCGAGATCAAACTGTAGGGAGCCTGACGTGGCGACAATTTCATTGCCGACCAGGGACCGCACCTTCGAGCCGTACCGGACCGGCGAGCCGATTGCGTTTCCGTCCCGGACCGAAACGCAGAAATTCAATCGCATCGCCTATGCGGCGGCGCATGTCGTGGCCGATCCGCTGGCCGATATCGACCCCTGGGTCGACACCGCGGTGGACTGGGAAAAGACCATCGCCTTCCGGCATTATCTGTGGGATCTCGGCCTCGGCGTGGCGGAAGCCATGGACACCGCGCAACGCGGCGGCGGCCTCGACTGGCCCGGCGCCAAGACCCTGATCGGTCATGCGCTGGCGGCGGCCAAGACCCGGCCCGGCGCGCTGATCTGCTGCGGCGTCGGCACCGATCATCTCGAGGCGTCTGATCGCGTCACCATCGACGATATCATCCGCGCCTATGAGGAGCAGATCGAGGTGGTCGAGGGGATGGGCGGCAAGCTCATCGTCATGGCCTCGCGCGCCCTCGCGCGGGCCGCCAAATCGCCCGCCGATTATGCCAAGGTCTATGGCCGCATCCTTCGCCAAGTGAAGGAGCCAGTGATCATTCACTGGCTTGGCGAAATGTTCGATCCCGCGCTGGCCGGCTACTGGGGCTCGGCCGATCACGGCACGGCCATGGCGACCTGCCTCGAGGTCATTCACGAAAACGCCGCCAAGGTTGACGGCGTCAAGATCTCGCTGCTGTCGAAGGAAAAAGAAATCGACATGCGCCGCAAGCTGCCGCCCGGCGTGCGCATGTATACGGGCGACGACTTCAACTACGCCGAACTGATCTCCGGCGACGAAGACGGCCACTCCGACGCGCTGCTCGGCATTTTCGATGCCATCGCGCCGGCGGCCTCCGCCGGTCTGGCGCGGCTGTCGACAGGCGATCTGCAGGGTTTTCACGGCATCATGGAGCCGACGGTGCCGCTGTCGCGTCACATCTTCAAGGCGCCGACCCGCTTCTACAAGACCGGCGTGGTGTTCCTGGCCTGGCTGAACGGCCTGCAGGACCATTTCATCATGGTCGGCGGGCAGGAGAGTGCGCGATCGATCTTGCACCTCGCTGAACTGTTTCGCCTGGCCGACAAGGCGCGCGTTTTGCACGACCCGGAACTGGCGGCATCGCGCATGACCAAGCTGTTGTCCGTGCACGGCATGGCCTAGCTCTCTGCATTCAAGAACCGGTCCACAGAGATCGGCAAAGACAAGGATGACACAACAACCCAAGGGAGGACTGACATGTTACGTCTATTGACGCTCGGTATCGCGGCGGCGATCGGATTGTCCGGTGCGGCCTCTGCCCAGAACTATCCGTGGAAGCCGACCAAGCCCATCACCATCATCGTGCCCTGGGGCGCGGGTGGCTCGACCGATCAGGTCGTGCGTTTGCTGGGCAAGGAAATCGAAGGCGCGCTCGGCCAGTCGGTGGTGATCGTCAACCAGCCCGGCGCCTCCGGCTCGATCGGCACCAAGGCGGTGCTGGAAGCGCCGAAGGACGGCTACACCTGGGCCTCCGGCGCCGCCAAAGATGCCGGCACCTACGCGGTGACCGGACTTCTCAACACCAAGCTCGACGACTGGCACCTGTTCCTCGGCGTCATCAACTCCGCCGTCATCGGGGTCAATGCCAACACGCCCTACAAGACGCTCGACGATCTGATCAAGGCGATGAAGGACAAGCCTAATTCCGTGACGGTCGCCACCGCCGGCGTCAATTCGTCCGGCGGTGCGGCGCTGGGCGCGTTCTCGACGGGAGCTGGCGTGCAGGCCCGCCAGGTGACCTACGACGGCGGCAATCCGGCGATCATCGCCACCGCGGGCGGCGAAACCCAGGCCACGACGCAACTCGCCGTCGAACAGGCCGAGATGATCCGCGCCGGCCGCATTCGTCCGCTTGCCGTGGTCGGCACCAAGCCGCTCAATCTCCAGGGCGTGCCGGAAATTGCGCCGATCACCAAGGCGTTGCCGAACTTCCCGGCGACCGACAACTATTTCGGCATCTTTGTACCGAAAGGCGTGCCGGCCGAGGTGATCAAGACGCTGGAGATGATCTGGGCTGACAAGATCGCCAAATCCGAGGCGCTCAAGACCTACGCAACCAGCCGCGGCGCCATCGTTGCCGTGCTGTCGGGAGACGCCGCCAAGCAAGCGGTTATGCCGGCGGTCAAGGAAGCCGCGTGGGGCCTGTGGGATCGCAAGGAAGGCAAGGTCGATCCGGCGAGCGTCGGAATTCCGCGCTAGCGAGCAGACAAGGCCGCGGTCCGGTCATGTTGACCGGCGCCGCGGCCGATGCGCTTTTGCTTGGGGGAGGTGTGATGCAGGCAAGGCCGCACGCCAGAGCGGATCTGATCACGGGACTTGTTTTCGTGACCCTCGGTTTCGCCGTCGGGATCGAGTCCTACAATATGCCCCGCCTCGAAGAGCGGTCGATCGATCCGTGGACCGCGCCGGGCCTGGTGCCGGGCCTGCTTGGTATCGTTATCGCGGTCCTCGGCGGCGCCATGGCGTTGCGGTCGATATTAGCGGGCGCGACACGCGCGTCCGCAAGCGGCGATACCGATGCCGCGGAGACGCGCAGTGCCCGCACCCGTTTGCTCCTTTGCCTCGCCCTGTGCCTCGGCTATGCGCTGGTGCTCGTCGGGCGGGCGCCATTCTGGTTCGCGACCGGGCTATTCGTCTTTGCCTTCGTGGCGATCTTCGAGTGGCGGCTGGATGATGACCGCCAAACTCGTGCCGGCAAGCTGGCGGCGGCCTTCGCCCTCAGCGTCGCGGCATCCCTCGCCATTCCCTATCTTTTCGAGACGCTTTTTCTGGTGCGCTTACCGTGAGCCGGGCGGCGGGTGGACATGTTTGACGGTCTGATCGCCTTCGCCGGCGCATTCTCCGCTTTCGCGAATGTCACCACGCTGTTCAACGTGGGCTGGGCGACGCTGATCGGCATCGTGATCGGCGCGCTACCCGGCCTGACCGCCACCATGGGCGTCGCATTGATGACGACGCTGACCTACCGCATGGTACCGGAGCAGGCGATCCTCGTGCTGATCTCGGTCTATGTCGGCGCGATCTACGGCGGTTCGCGCTCGGCGATCCTGCTCAACATCCCCGGTACGCCGGCAAATGCCGCCACCACGCTCGACGGATTTCCGCTGGCGCGGGCCGGCCGCGCCGGCGAGGCCATGGGTATTGCGACCTGCGCGTCGGTGATCGGTACCCTCATCGGCGTGTTGTTTCTCGCCGCGGTCGCGCCCGCGCTCGCCGAGTTCGCCCTCAACTTCGGATCCTATGAATTCTTCTGGCTGTCGATTTTCGGCGTCGTCATTGCCGGTCAGATGACGTCGTTCGACGACGCCTTGAAGGGCTGGATCGCGGGGTTTCTCGGCTTGCTGGTGGCGATGGTCGGGCAGGAGGGAATTCACGCCGAGCCCCGGTTCAGTTTCGGCAATTCCGATCTGGCCGGCGGCATTGCGCTGATCCCCGCGCTGGTCGGCGCCTTCGGCTTTGCCGAGATCCTGAGCGTGATGAAGAATCGCGCCGCCGAGATGGCAACCCGGTCGGTGGAGCGCGTTCTGCCGCGCGTGAGCGAGCTTTGGCGATACAAGCGCACCATCGGCCGGTCCGGCATCATCGGCACGGTCATCGGCATCATCCCCGGCGTCGGCGAGGATATCGGCGCCTGGGTGTCCTACGCCGCGGCGCGGCGGTCCAGCAAGGAGCGCGACCAGTTCGGCAAAGGCTCGCGCGAGGGCCTGATCGCCGCGGAAACCGGCAATAACGCCGCCATTCCCGGCGCGCTGATCCCGGCCCTGACGCTCGCTGTGCCGGGATCGGCACCCGCCGCCGTGCTGCTCGCGGCCATGCTCATCCACGGCATCAGGCCCGGCCCGCTGATCATGATCGAGGCGCCGACCTTCGTCTATCAGGTGGTCTGGATGGTCGTGCTGGCAACGATCGCCATGGGCATCTTCGGGCTTGCCTTGACCCGGCCGCTGCTGACCATTCTGCGGGTGCCGCGCGAGCGGTTGATGCCGGTCGTGTTCGTGCTGTGCGTGATCGGCCCCTATGCGATCACACAGCGGCTGTTCGACGTCTATGTCATGTTGTTCTTCGGCATTGTCGGCTTCATCCTGCGCGAGATGAAGTATCCGATGGCGCCGCTTGTCCTCGGCATCATCCTGGGTGACATTCTTGACAAGAATTTGCGCCGCGCGCTGGTGCTGTCCGACGGCGATTTGACGCCGTTCTTTTTCCGTCCCATCAGCGCGGTGCTGTGGATCACCACCTTGCTGATCGTGCTGCTGGCGCTGCCACCGGTGCGCAACGCGGCGACGCGCATGATGCGCTGGGACCGGAAACCATGAAAATCGGCCTGTGCAACGAAGTGATCGCGGGCGTGCCCTTCGAGCGGCAGTGCGAGATGGCGGCCGAGCTTGGCTATGACGGCCTGGAACTGGCGCCGATGACCATCGATCCCGAGCCGCACCGGCTGTCCTCGGCCCGGCGTGCCGCGCTGCGTCGCGCCGCCGATGACGCCGGGATCGTCATCACCGGCCTGCATTATTTGATGCGCGCGCCGGCGGGCTTGTCGATCACATCGCGCGACCCTGCGCAGCGCGCCCACACGATCGAGGTCATGCGCAAGCTGTGTGAACTGGCTGCCGAGGTCGGCGGCCGGTTTCTGGTCCATGGCTCGCCGGACCAGCGCAAGCTTGAGCCGGGCTTCGAGGATGAGGGGCGCAAGCACGCCGCCGACTGTTTTTCCGCCGCTGCTGAGGCTGCGGCGAATGCCGGCGTTGTCTACTGCGTCGAACCGCTGTCGCGAGCCCAGACCGCGTATATCAATACTGTCGAAGAGGCTGCCACTCTGGTCGCCGCCATCGCCAATCCGGCGCTGCGCACGATGCTGGATTGCAGTTCGGCCGGCGCGACCGAAATCGAGTCAGTACCCGATCTGATCCGGCGCTGGCTGCCGACCGGGCTGATCGCGCATGTCCACCTCAACGATCCGAACCGGCGTGGCCCGGGCGAAGGTGACCTGGAATTCGCGCCGATCCTGGCGGCGCTGCTCGACAAGAACTACACCGGCGATGTCGGCGTCGAGCCGTTTATCTACCGGCCGGATGGCCCCACCTGCGCCGCCCGCGCCATCGGCTATGTCCGCGGCCTGATGGAGGCCCTGCCGCGATGACGGAAATCGCGCCCCGCCTGAGCCTGATTGGCGTTGAGACCTTCGAGCGTCCGGTCACGCTGCGCCTGCCGTTCCGGTTCGGCGTCGTGACGCTGCGCGAGGCGCCGCAGCTTTTCATCCGCGCGCGCATCAAGCTGGCCGACGGCCGGGAAGGCGAAGGCGTTGCCGCCGAATTGCTGGTGCCGAAGTGGTTCGACAAAAATCCGGCCCTGAGCAACGAGGATAACTTCAACCAGTTGCGGCGCTCTTTGGCATTGGCCCGCGGCCGGTTCATGAGCCTCGGTGCCGATACAGCCTTTGGCCTTTCGGCCGCGGCCGATGCGCCGCACCGCGCGGAATGCGAAGCCCATGGGCTGAACGGGCTGGTCGCGTCGTTCGGAATCGCCCTGATCGAACGCGCCATCATCGATGCGCTGGGGCGGCTCGAGGGCCGGCCTGCCGCCGCGTTGGTGCGCGGCAATGCGCTGGGCATCACGGCGGCGCTGACGCCAGATCTGGCCGGGTTCGACATCGATCAATTCCTGGCCGGGCTGACGCCTGCGCCATCGATCTTTGCGCGGCACACCGTCGGCATGGTGGATTCGCTGACCCGCACTGAGACTGCCGGCAAGCGGCTCGACGACGGTCTGCCGGAAAGTCTGGAAGAGGTGATCGAGGTCTACGGCCAGCGTTATTTCAAGCTCAAGGTGGGCGGCCAGCTGGAAGCCGATATCGACCGCCTGGCCGGCATCGCCGCCGTGCTCGACCGTCTGGCGCAGCCTTACTTCGTGACCCTGGACGGCAACGAGCAGTACGATGAGATCGACGGCGTCGTCGAACTCTGGCGCCGGATCGGCGAGGACGCCCGCCTGGCGCGGCTCAAGGCGTCGCTGCTGTTGCTCGAGCAGCCGATCATCCGCACCGGCGCCCTGAGCAAACCGATCCACGCGCTCGGCCGCGAGGTGCCGGTCGAGGTCGATGAATCGGACGCCGATTTCGGAGTATTTCCGCGCGCCCGCGAACTCGGCTACCGCGGCATCTCGGCGAAATCCTGCAAGGGCTTTTATCGCGCGCTGCTCAACCGCGCCCGCGTCGCGCACTACAATGCCGAAGAGGGCGGCGGTTACTTCATGTCGGCCGAGGACCTGACCACGCAAGCCGGCATTGCCGTGCAGCAGGATCTGCTGCTAGCGGCGCTGGTCGGCGCCGGGCATATCGAACGCAACGGCCATCATTACGTCGATGGCATGGCCGGCGCGCCGGCGGCCGAGCAGGAAGGCTTTCTCTCTGCCCATGGCGACCTCTACCGGCGCGCCGATGGCCGCGTGCGCCTGAATATCGTCAACGGCGCCATCGCGCTGGCTTCCATCTCCGGTGCCCATGGTCTTGGCAGCGCGGCGCTGCCCGACTGGAGCGCCATGACCCCGACCGCGACGGTGATATGATCATGAAGATCGAAGACCTTTCCATCAATCTCGCCACCGTGCGTCAGCAATGGAATTTGCAGGAGGCGGTCGAGGCCTGTGCGCGCCACGGCATCACCGCGGTCGATCCGTGGCGCGACCAGGTCGCCGCCTGCGGCCTTGCGGAAGCCGCGCGCATCATCAAGGCCAATGGCATGCGCGTCAGCGGCTATTGCCGCGGCGGCATGTTTCCGGCGGCCGATGCCGCCGGGCGTCAGGCGGCGATCGACGACAACAGGCGCGCCATCGACGAGGCCGCCACCGTCGGCGCGCAGTGCCTGGTGCTGGTGGTCGGCGGCTTGCCGCCCGGTTCGCGCGACATGCCGGCCGCACGGCACATGGTGGCAGACGGGTTGGCCGCAATTCTGGCGCACGCCCGCGCCAGCAACATGCCGCTGGCGATCGAGCCGCTGCATCCGATGTACGCGGCCGACCGCGCCTGCGTGAACACGCTGTCGCAGGCGCTCGATCTCTGCGACGACCTGGGCGAGGGCGTCGGCGTTGCCATCGACACCTACCATGTGTGGTGGGACCCCGATCTGGCCGCGCAGATCGCGCGGGCCGGCGCGGCGAACCGCATTCTCGGCTATCACATCTGCGACTGGCTGGTCCCGACCAAGGATATTCTGCTCGACCGCGGCATGATGGGCGATGGCGTTATCGATTTCCGCCATGTCGGGTCGATGATCGAGAAGGCGGGCTACCGCGGCCTGGTTGAGGTGGAAATCTTTTCCGCCGAGAACTGGTGGAAGCGGCCGGGCGACGACGTCCTCCGAACCGTCATCGAGAGATTTACCGCCATCGCCTGACAGGCGGCCGCCGCCCTGACCGCCCCGACTGCCCGTCAGCGCTGTTTTTTGCCGCCGGGCCGCGGAAAACTGCGCGCGGACGCAGCGCTGTAATATCTCTGTAATGTGAATTCGCAATCTTACACCACTGAGATTCGGCGGCCTCTCCTGTCATGCGTCGGTAGAGGTGCAACCATCAAAGGTTAGCAAGAATGCGTGTCATGATCGCGACGGATGCATGGCCGCCCCAAGTCAATGGCGTTGTCCGGACCTTGCAGTCCTTGATGGCCAGCCTGCGCGATCTCGAGGTCGATGTCGAAGCTCTGACGCCGGCCGGCTTTCGATCGATCCCGGTGCCGACTTACCCGAGCTTGCGGATTGCCATTCCGGACCGCGCCGAAATAGCCCGGCGCATCGACGCCTACCGCCCCGATTCAATCCATATCGCCACCGAAGGCCCCATTGGCTGGATGGCGCGGAGCTACTGCGTCAAGCGTGCGTTGAATTTCACGACCGCGTATGCGACGCGCTTTCCGGAATATATATCGGCCCGGATCCCCATCCCCGAAACGTGGAGTTACGCGGCGCTGCGCTGGTTTCACAAACCGGCCGCCGTCACCATGGTCTCGACGCCGTCGCTGGTCCATGAACTGACGAGGCATGGATTCAAGAACCTCGGCATGTGGACGCGCGGCGTCAACGCGACGATATTCACGCCGGATAATCCCGCGGCACTCGACCTGCCGCGTCCGATATTCATGACGGTCGGTCGAATCGCCGTCGAGAAAAATCTCGAAGCCTTTCTGTCTCTCGATTTGCCAGGCTCGAAAGTCGTCATTGGCGAGGGGCCCCAGGAAGACGAACTGAAACGCCGCTTTCCCGAGGCTCACTTTCTGGGGCTGAAGGAAGGCAAGGATCTCGCATCCTGCATGGCAGGAGCCGACGTTTTCGTGTTTCCGAGCCGAACCGACACCTTCGGCATCGTGCAGCTTGAGGCACTGGCCTGCGGCACTCCCGTCGCCGCGTTTCCGGTGACCGGCCCGAAGGATGTGATCCGAAGCGAGAAGGTCGGCGCTCTCGCCGAGGATTTGCGGGCGGCGTGTCTGAAAGCGCTGACGCTCTCCCGATCCGACTGCCGTGCTTATGCGGAAGGATTTAGCTGGGAGAGCAGCGCCCGCCAGTTCATCTCCCATCTCACGCCACTCAACGGCGGTCGCGTTCGCCAGCAGGTCGTGACGTCCAAAAAAGTAAAACCGACGCGTTCACCCTCGTTCCGATGGGACAACACATGAAAACCAACGCAAGCCGAACCATTGACGCCGACGTCGGCGATTACGATCACTGGGCGCCGATCTACGATCTCGTTTTCGGCCCTGTGTTCAAGCGCGGCCGGCGGGCGGCCATCGATGCCGCCGAGAGGATCGGCGGCCGCATACTGGAAGTCGGCGTCGGCACCGGGATATCGCTTGTCGACTACTCTTCCGAGAATCGTATCGTGGGCGTCGATATCTCTGCGCCCATGCTGGAGAAGGCGAAGGGCCGGGTGACCAAGCTGGGCCTCCATCACGTCGAAGAACTCGCAGTCATGGATGCCGGCAATCTGGGTTTTGACGATGATTCGTTCGACGTCGTCGTGGCGCAATATGTCGTGTCGACCGTGCCCAAGCCGGAGCATGCGCTCGACGAGTTCGCGCGGGTGGTGAAGCCGGGCGGCGAAATCATCTTGCTGAGCCGGGTGAGCGAGGAGGCGGGATTGCGCCGTTCCATCGAGCACCTGGTCGCGCCGGCCGCGCGCAAACTCGGCTGGCGCACCGAGTTTGGATGGGAGCGTTACCTGGCATGGCTCGCGCGCACCCCGGGCGTCGAACTCGTCGAGCGCCGCGCGACGCCGCCGTTCGGGCATTTCTCACTGATCCGTTTCAGGAAAAAAGGCGCCGTCGCGTCGGACCATCGGTTGCCGTCACAGGCGGCAATCGCGTCAACCCACAACTAGCGAATATTTCAGGCGTTCGCCGATCTGGCGACTCCAGATTCTCACGACATTCGAGAAGGGATATCACATGCAGTTTCTTGAGGCACTCCGCGAACAGCGCTGGGACGACCACCGCTACTATCACCACAGCCGTATCAATCAGACGCTCCATCTGGTCAGCGCGATCAGCTTTCTGACAGCTTACGTCATGCTGTTCATCGATCCCGCCGTCGGCGCCCTGATTGGCTGGCTGATTTCGATGACCTCGCGGCAGGCCGGTCATTTCTTTTTTGAACCCAGAGGCTACGACCATATCAACGATGCAACCCACGAGCATAAAGAGGAGATCAAGGTCGGCTATAATCTGCAGCGCAAGATCGTTCTGATGGCGATCTGGGCGCTGTCGCCGCTGGTGCTGTTGGTGGATCCGACGCTGTTTGGCATCTTCAAGCCCTATCAGACCGTTGGCGAATTCGTCCGGCAGACCGGCATGATCTGGCTCGTCATCGGCGTCGGCGGCTTGCTGGCGCGTACGCTTCAGCTTTTCGTCATCCGGGACGTGCAGACCGGCCTGGTATGGGCGGCGAAAATCATGACCGACCCGTTCCACGACGTGAAACTCTACTACAAGGCGCCATATTACCTGCTGCAGGGCGAACTGATCGACCCGCGCCACGGCCAACACCGGCCCGACGACGTGCTGGATGACGTTCTGGACGGCGCCGAGGAAGACGACGAAACCCTGTTGCGCCCGCAGAATTCCTAGAAGCGGTGTGCCAGCAGTTCTTTCAACAGGGCGCGTTTGACGGTCTTGTTGGTTGTGGCCGGCTCGGTCCAGAACCATCCGTCGCGTTCCATCTCCGAGGCGGCCGCCACGAACCGGTCGGCGACCGCCTCGAAGTCTTGGTCGCTGTAGTTCAGGCTGAAGATCAGGCGGCCGCTGCCGACCCAGCTCAGCGCCAGCCCATGGGCACGCAGATAATACTGCAGCATCCAGTTGTAGCGCGATGGCTTGGTATAGAGCACCGTCCAGATCGACGACAGATTGGCGACCCTGACCGGCAGGTTCGCGGCGCTCAGCCGTTCGTTGAGCATGACCGCGCGTTCGTTCCACCGGGCGTCCAATCCGTCATACAGACCGGCGATGTCCGATTGGTCGAGTCGTGTCAGAAACTGGTCCATGGCGCCCATGACGTAGGGGTGCGCATTGAACGTACCGCGCGCAAAGCAGATATCCGCAGGACGGTCGTCGCGAAATCGCTTCATCAGGTCGGCTCGGCCGCATACGACGCCGACCGGCAGGCCGCCGCCGAGAGTCTTGCCGTAGGTGACCATGTCGGCTTTCACGCCGAAGTATTCCTGGGCGCCGCCGCGCGCCAGCCGGAAGCCGACGAAAACCTCGTCGAAGATCAGAACAATCCCCTTGGCCGTGCAGACGTCGCGAAGCTGACGGAGCCATGCCGCGTAAGCCGTCCGATCGAAGTGCGCACGCCGCGCACCGTCGACAAGCGAGGAATCGCCCGGCGCGCCGGCATTCGGGTGCAGCGCCTGAAGCGGATTGACCAGGACGCAGGCAATGTCGCTGCGATTGTTGAGCACGCGCAGCGTCTTTTCAGACATGTCGCTCAACGTATAGGTTCCGTTGGCCGGGACCGGATTGCCGATGCCCGGCTGCACGTCGCCCCACCAGCCGTGATAGGCGCCGCAAAGCCGCACCAGATGCGTGCGCCGGGTGTGATAGCGCGCCAGCCGGACGGCCTGCATCACCGCTTCCGTGCCGGACATGTGGAAGGAAACTTCGTCGAGCCCGGAAATCGTCTGCAAGCGGCGCACATTATCGGCGACGATGGGATGATAGGCGCCAAGGACGGGACCGAGATCGCGAACGCGTTCGCTGCCCCGGGCGATGCATTCCTTGTAGAAATCGTAGCCGAACACATTGACCCCATACGAGCCGGTGAGGTCGTAAAGCCGGTTGTCGTCCAGATCCGTCACCATGACGCCATCGGACGATTTCAGAAAGCTGCCGCTGGTCAGGTTCTCCCGAACAAGCCGGCTGAATTGAAACGGCACGCGATAACGGGAGATGAATTGCACGTCGGAAATGCCCGGTGCGGCGTTGCGGGTGGCTTGGGCCGTTTTTGCAAACCGCGCCCGATACAGATCGGCAAGGCCGTCGAAGCCCTGCCGCCGCCGCGCTTCGACCTCGGGTGGCGCTTTGTCGATTCGGAAAAAGAGGTCTTCGCCGTACTCGTAAAACGGCACCAGCGCTGCGAGCCGCCGGGACATCCGCGCATGGCCCTCGATCGACCGGTACTTCGCGGACGACAGTTCCAGCCGGCGGCGCAATTTCAGCAGCACAACGACGCTCGCCGCAATAACGACGGCGTAAAGCGCGAATCGCAAATATGACGGTTCCATGATCAACGCGATAGTCGGCAGATTATACAGTTTGATGACGCTCCGCCGATTGCGGGAGAGTTTTCCGTGGGGCGAGGACCTTAACTTCCTTATTACCAACCGGATTCCGCGGCGCTGGGCGACCCAATTTGTCGGCTGGGTGAGCAAGGTCGAGCAGCCGTTGATTCGCGATCTGTCGATCGGGCTTTGGCGGCTGTTTTCAGACCTGGACTTGTCGGAAGCCAAAAAAACCAGCTTCAAAAGCATGCACGCGTGCTTCACGCGCGAGTTGAAGGACGGCGCCCGGCCGATCGATCACGATCCGGCGGTGCTGGTCAGCCCATGCGATGCCATCGTCGGCGCTTGCGGGGCGATTGCCGGCGACTCGCTGCTGCAGATCAAAGGTTCGCCCTACAGGCTGAGCGAACTCGTTTCCGATCCGGAATTCGAGAGAACGTACCGCAATGGCCGGTATGTCACGCTGCGGCTGACGGCGAGCATGTATCACCGGTTTCATGCGCCCTACGACTGCACCGTCGAGCGGGTCAGCTACATCTCCGGCGATACCTGGAACGTCAATCCGATCGCGTTGAAAAGGATCGAACGTCTGTTCTGCAAAAACGAGCGCGCGGTCATCCGCACCCGTCTGGCCGGGACCGGCGCGCCGATCGCGCTGGTGCCCGTCGCTGCCATCCTCGTCGCCAGCATCCGGCTGCATTGTCTCGACCTGGTGCTTCGGACGGGCTACCGCGGCGCGATCGAGCTGCCGTGTGACGTCCAACTCAGGAAGGGCGCGGAGATGGGCTGGTTCGAACACGGATCGACAATCGTGCTCTTCGCACCGGACGGCTTTGAGCTGGCTGGGGGCGTAGGCGATGGCATGCGAATTCGGATGGGCGAACCGCTGATGACTGTTCCGACAACGGGAAGTCAGCGCTGCGGTCGGGGTTAGGACGCAACCGGCCGGTGTCGGCCGGATTTTCAGCGTGCAGTCGAGCCTAGCTTACATGACCAGGCGACATCAGTGCGTCCCGATCCGGATGGATCGGGACGCACCGTTTGCAATGTCTGTTACCGAGCCGGTTCGGCCGGTCGCTCAGCCCTTGGAAGTGCGCGTGGCGGTCCAGGCGTCGGCGCCGTCCACCTGGCCGGACATCTTGTCCTCGGCGACGTCGCCCGAGTATTTGCGGCCGCCGGCGGTGAAGGTGATCTTGCTGCCGTCCATCTTGGCGTCGCTGATCGGCTGCGCCTTGCCGCCGACGGTCAGGTCGCCGGTGAGCATCTGATATTTTTGCGTCAGCTTCAGTTCGCCCTCGCCGACACGCCAGGTGCCGCTGACCTTGGCGGGGATGACCCATTTCATCGCCCGGCAATAGGCCTTGCAGTCGCCGCCGGCGTCGATCCGGTCATCCGGCTCCCAGTCGCCCATGTCGAAGGTGTTCGACACGACGCGGGTGCCGGGCTTCATGTCGAGCAAAGTGGGGCGCAGCTGGACGTTCAGCGTCGGCAGCAGAAACAGGGTGATCACCGTCGCCTTCGAGAAGTCCGACTTGAAAATGTCGCCCTGGACGAAGGTGGCGAGTTCGGTGACGCCTTCCTTCTGGGCATTGCGCTGCGACAGCGCGACCATGTCGGGATTGTATTCGATGCCGTGGGCGCGCGTGCCGCGCTTGGCTGCGGTGATGACGGTCCGGCCGTCGCCGGAACCGAGATCGATCACGTAGTCATCCTTGGTGATCTTGGCCATGTCGAGCATCCGCTCCACGAGTTCCTCGGGAGTCGGCACCCAGACCACGTCCTTGCCCTCCTGGCCCGAATACGGCTTGAACTCTTTTGTTTCCGCCGCCGGCGCGGGGGCGGTCTGGGCATAGGCCCCGTTAAGCGCCAGCGCTGAAATCGCGCAGGCAAGGGCCACAGTACGGAACTTGGTCATCGGGTGCTCCTGAGGGGGAAGTGGGGAGGCGGATACCGGCATGTCAACGGCGCGGCCACCCTTCGTCAAGCGGGGTAGGATCATATTTCCGTCAGGACGGCCCGTCAGGGGCGCTAATTCAGCTTCGCCAGCACGTCGGCGACCGGGTTGGCGGTCCAAGCCTGGGTGACGAAATCCTGATGGTTGACCTCGCCATCGGTGGCCAGCAATGCCACACGGCCGCGCCAGAGATTATTGCCGAGCTCAGTCGTGTAGCGGACATTGTCAGCCTCCAGCATCTGCGCCAGTTCGCGGTGCTGCCGCCGGGTCGAGCCGGTATAGGCGCTGATGAAGACCGCCGACGGCGTCTTCTTGATCCACTGCGCGAAGCTGCCGAGTTCGCCATACAGCGCGTCGAGCAGCACCACGCCGCGCAGCCGGGCGCCGGCGCCGCCATGGCGCAGGCTCCATGACGCCGGCAAATAGCCGCCGCTATAGGCGACCAGGATCACCGGCATGGCGGCGAACTGTTTCGCAGCGGCCGGCTTGCCGTGTATCGCCGCGAGCTTTCGGCCGGCCTCGTCGATGAAGCGGGCGAAGCCGCCGGGTTCGCCGAAGCGGCCGGGGCTGGAATTGGCGGCGTCGACGGCGAACTGCGGCGCCACCAGCACCGCGTTCATGCCGGACAGCGAAATCTGCTCGGGCAGCTTCTGGCGCTGCAGCACGTCGCGGCTGAGGTTGGCGCGGTGGCCGTGGAAATAGACGACCATCACCGCAGGCTTGTCGATGCTGAATCCGCCGGGAATGTGCAGCAGCACCCGGTTGTCGCTGAAGGTCTTGTCCTGCCACAGCACCGAGCCGCGCGCGGTGCGGTGGCCTTTCTGGTTGCCGTTGACGACGTCGAGAAACGGCCGGTCGGTGCCGGGCCGCACGCCGTCATAGGGGAAGGGCGCGGTGGCGAAGGCGATCAATTCGGTCTTTGCCTGCGCGAGGCTGCCGGCCGGCGGGCGCGGCGGCGGTGTCGGCACGCGGGTGTCGCGCGGGATGGCGGCGAGCTGGAAGCGCGCGGTTGTATCGCCCGCGGGCAGGCGCGGCGCCGCCAGCGCATAGGCATTCCATTCCGGTCCCGGCCGGATCAGGCCGGCGCTCAGTGCGGCCGGGGCGGCGTTCGACGGGATCGGCGCAATGGCTGCGACCGTGTTGCGGTCGCCGCGGCTGTCGGCGGTCACGCTGCGCAGCAGGCCCTCGGCGGTCGGCCAGCGCGCGGCAAAGGCGTCGCCCGTCTGGGAATTGGGCTGACGGTTAGGCACCAGACTGACCAGCAACGCCAGCGGCAACAGCGACAGCATCCCGATGCCGGCGATGCGCCCGGCCGTGCGGCGGAAGGGTGTTCGGCCGGTGACGCCTGAAGCTGGCATGGTGGCTCGCAGCCGGTGCAAGACGTGGAAAACCCGATCAGGCCGGTGGGTCGTCGTTGCCAATGGGACCGATTCCCATGAATGCTGGCAAGGTGGGAAAACCGGCTCGTTTTGCCAATCGAAATAAGGCGCACCGTTTGGTCAATTTTACCTTAAAATTCGGGCCGCGGGTTTCGGCGTGAGCGGGGCGGGGCCTGGTCTAAGCGGGGCGGTGGCGAAGCGCCGGGTCGGCAGCAGGAATGACAAGTCGCACATGAAAAAATTAGGTCTGGTTATTGCCTGCGTCGCCGGCCTGATTGGCTTCGCCATCGGCGCGGGCGGTGCCGCATTCGCCGCCAGCGCCAGCGCCAATGATACCGCACGTTTCCTCGCGGGACTGCCGCCGTCGGCGGGCTCGCCGCTAGTGCCGCTGACTTTGGACAAGGCCTGGCAGCACTACGCCGCCGCCATGGACAAGGCCTTTGCCGAGAACGACAGCCGGCAATTGTCGCGCATTCGCGTCTGGTCGGCGGCCCACCTGACGGCGCCGCGCGAGACACTGTATTACATGTTCAGCGGCCCGGACTTTCTCTACGCCAACGCGTTCTTCCCGCGCGCCACCACTTATGTGCTGGCCGGGCTGGAGCCGCCGGGTGCGGTGCCGGATCTGTTGGCGCTCAGGCGCGGCGCGGTGCCGGCGGCGCTCGCCAGCGTGCGCAATGCGATGCGCACGCTGCTGTCGGCGAGCTTTTTCGTCACCGCCGAGATGAATAACGATCTGCACGCCAGCCCGCTGCGCGGCACGCTGCCGGTGCTCTATGTGTTTCTGGCGCGTTCGGGCAAGACCATCCGCGACGTCAGCCTGGTCAATCTCGACGCGCGGGGCGAACCGATCGCCGATACCGGGCCGAAGGCGAAAGCGGCGTCGCGCGGCGCCCGAATCGTGTTCGCCCGAGCCGACGGCCTTGAGCAGACGCTCTATTATTTCAGCACCGACCTGACCAATAGCGGCATCAAACGCAGCGGCTTTCTGACATTTGCCGGCCGGTTCGGCGACGGCGACAGCTTCGTCAAGAGCGCGTCCTACCTGATGCATGGCGGCGAGTTCTCGCAGGTGCGCGATTTCCTGCTGCGCAACAGCGCCACTTTGTTGCAGGACGACACCGGCGTGCCGTTGCGGCTGCTCGACGCCGCGAAGTGGGAACTGTCGCCGTTCGGACGCTATTTGACGCCGATCCCGGTGTTCGAGGGCGTCTATCAGGCCAAGATGCACGACCTGTTCCGCAGGAATGCGGCCAAGGCGATCGACTTCGGCGTCGGCTACCGCTGGCGGCCGGGCGAGTCGAATTTGCTGCTGGCGACCCGGCGCCGGCTGGACACGGCGTCCAGGAATTGAGGTGGCTAACCTCTCCGTCGCCGTGGCCAGGCATGAGCGCGAGGCGGGTCACTCACATTGCTAATCGGCACCTCGTCCCGTAATTTTCGTCTGTCGTAACCAATGCAGACGGGCGCAGGTGACCGCATGCAGCTCCTGACAACGTCCGAGGCGGCCGCCTATCTCCGGCTCAAGGAACGCAAGATCTACGAGATGGTGGCCGAGGGCACGGTGCCCTGCACCAAGGTGACCGGCCGCTGGCTGTTTCCCAAGGCCGAGCTCGATCACTGGCTGGCCTCGAGCGTGGTACGGCCCGACGGCATGGCGCGGCCGGAGCCTGCGCCGATCGTCGGCGGCAGCCACGACCCGCTGCTGGAATGGGCGCTGCGCGAGAGCGGTTCGGGACTGGCGACGCTGGCGGTCGGCAGCGAAGCCGGGCTGGCGCGCTTTGCCGCCGGCGACATCCTGGCCGCGACCATTCACCTGCATGCGCTGGAGGATCCCGACGCCGACGGCAATGTGGCGGCGATGAAGAGCCGCGGCGACATGCAGGACGCGGTGATGATCGCCTTCTGCCGCCGCGAGCAGGGCTTTCTGACGGCGCCGGGCAACCCGCTCCGGATCAGTGCCATCGAGGACGTCATTGCGCAGCACGCGCGGATCACGATGCGGCCGGCGGGCGCCGGCGCGCAATTGCTGCTGCTGGCGCTGCTGCACCGGGCCAAGGCGCCGCTGGACGTGCTAGCCGCCGTGACGCCGGTCTGCCCGACCGGTCCCGACATCGCCCAGGCGATCCGCGCCGGTCGCGCCGATACCGGCATCGCGACGCGTTCGGTGGCGGTGGCGGCCGGGCTCGATTTTGTGCCGATCGCATGGGAACCGTTCGATCTGGTGATGCGGCAGCGCGATTATTTCCGCCCGGCGATGCAGGCGCTGGTGCGGTTCCTGCCGTCGGATCAACTGGCCGCGCGCGCGCGGGAAATGGGCGGCTACGATCTCACCGGCAGCGGCGCCGTGCGCTTTGCCGGCTGATCTCTGCTATAAGCCCGCTTATGAGCACAGACACCCAAGCCTGGCCGACCGAACTGCGCCTGCACAAGGATCGCCGGACGCTGACCGTCGTCTTCGACAACGGTGAGAGTTTCGATCTGGCGGCCGAATATCTGCGGGTCAAAAGCCCGAGCGCGGAAGTGCAGGGCCATTCGCCGGACCAGCGCAAGACCGTGCCCGGCAAGAAGAATGTCGGCATCATGGAGGTGCTGCCGGTCGGCAATTACGCCGTGCGGCTGTCGTTCGACGACATGCACTCGACCGGCATTTTCGGCTGGGACTACCTGCTCGACCTCGGCCGCAACCACGCCCGCTACTGGCAGGAGTATCTCGACGAACTGGCCTCCAAGAACATGACTCGCGATCCCCCGGTCCGGCACTGAGCCGGCGTCAGCGGAACGGCCAGGGCAGGTCGAAATAGGCCTGCAGCAGGCCGCCGGGGAACACCAGGTTCATCGCATTGGCGAAGACCAGGATGAAGGCTATTGCCGCCACGGTGAGCACGCCGGTTTGCAGCCAGGAACAGCGCGCCGCGATCCGCAGGAACAGCACAAAGAACAGGAACAGGCCGGCGAGGAAGCCGACAATGCCGACGGCGCCGACAAATCCGACCAGCCAGGCGACGAACGGCCATGGCCCGGGATCGCCGGTCGATTTGTCGACATTGGCTTCGGAATCGAAATTGGCGGTGCCGGCGCGTTCGCCGCGCAACTGCAACACCAGCACGGCGAGCGCGGCCAGTCCGCCGACCACGCCAACGCCGACTGGAAACACCGCGCCGAGGAAAGAATTCTGCACGCCCTCGATGAAGGTGAAGACGAACAGCGCCAGCATCAGCCCGGTGAACACGATCTGCGGACGCAGCACCGTGGCCCGGGCGGCCTCGGCGCTGCCTTCGGTGTTGATCGAGAGGGTGGCTTCGCCGGGCCGCTTGCGCGCGCCGAGCCATACCGACACCACGGTCAACACGACAATGCCGATCACCAGTGGCCGGGTCAGAAAATTCCAGCCGGCGAACTGCACCGCCTGATACAGATAGCGCTCGGCCTGCAGCGCCAGCACGAAGCCGATCAGGAAGGCGGGCCGCGACCAGCCGAACCGCTTCATGAAGATGCCGAGCACGCCGACGCCGAGCAGGGCCACCAGGTCGTAGAGCGAGCGCGTCGCCTGGAATGCGGCGAAGGCGATCACCATGATCATGAACGGCGCGATCAGCATGTAGCGGATGGTGGTGAGCCGGGCGATGCCCGGCGCCAAGGCGATGCACATCGCCGTGCCCAGCACGTTGGCCAGCGCCAGTGACCAGACGATGGTGTAGGTGACGTCGAGGTTGCGGCCGACCATGGCCGGTCCCGGCTGCAGGCCGACCAGGATCATCCCGGCCAGAAAGATCGCCATGGCGCCGGAGCCGGGGATGCCGAACAGCAGCGTCGGCACCAGGCCGCCGCCTTCCTTGGCGTTGTTGGCGGATTCCGGCGCGATGACGCCGCGAATGTCGCCTTTGCCGAATTGCGAGCGGTCCTTGCTGGTCTGCACGACGTGGCCATAGGCGATCCAGTCGACCACGCTGCCGCCGAGACCCGGAATGGCGCCGATGATGGCGCCGATGCCGGAGCAGCGCAGCGCCAGCCATTTGTTGGCCCAGGTATCCCTGACGCCCTGCAGCCAGCCGCTGCCGAGCGGGTTGCCGCCGGCGATGGTCTGCCGCAGGCGCAAAAGATCGACGATCTCGGGGATGGCGAAAATACCGAGGCCCACGATCACCAGCGGAATGCCGTCGGACAGATAGAGCGCGTTGAAGTCCATGCGGTACTCGCCGGTCGCCGGCGCCGCGCCGATGCAGCCGAAAGCCAGTCCGACGCCGCAGGCGGCCACGCCCTTGGCCAGGTTCGAGCCCGACAGCACGCCGACCATCGACAGGCCGAACACCGTCAGCATGAACAATTCGGCCGAGCCGAAGGCGAGGATCAGGGGCCGCGCCACCAGCACGAAAGCGGTCAGCACCAGCGCGCCGAACAGGCCGCCGATCAGCGACGCCGAGAAGGCGGCGCTCAGCGCGCGCGCCGCCTCGCCTTTCTTGGCCAGCGGAAAGCCGTCGACCACGGTGGCCTGCGATGCCGACGAGCCGGGAATGCCCATCAGCACCGAGGCGAAGGTATCCGACGTCGGGATCACCGCCACCAGGCCGATCAGCATGGCGAGCGCCGAGATCTGGTCCATGCCGTAGATGAACGGCAGCAGCAGAGCGAGGCCCGCGATGCCGCCGAGCCCGGGCAGTACGCCGACCACAAGCCCGACACTGACGCCCAGCGCCATGAAGCCGAGATGCTGCGGCGTCAGCAGAGCCGCCAAGGCGGAGAACAGCGGCTCGATCATGACGGTCGTCAATCCCGGACGGGCAATGCCGGATCAAGAAAGGCGGCCGGCGGCCGCGGCGGCCGCCGGTGCGTCAGTTCGGTCAGAAGCGGACGTTGTGATTTTTGGTCAGGAATTCGCGCACCCAGGCGCGCGCGTCCGGTTCGATGCTGGTGGCGACCTTGTACAGCGCTTCAATGTCGTCGCCGGTGGCCTGCTCGTAGTCGCCGAGCACCTTGTCCTTCTTGGCCTGCAATTCCGGATCGGCGACCGCATCGGCGAAAGCCTTGCGGTAGGCGGCGACGATCGGCTTCGGCGTGCCCTTCGGCAGCATCGCCGGCTTCTGCGCGGCAAAGCCGGAGCCGAAGAACGAGATATAGGCGTTGAACGCGACGCCCGACGGCTTCTTGCCGTTCATCATCTCGTAGGCTTCGACGAAATGCGGAATGTCCGGGAAGGTGGGATCACGCTGCACGTTGCCCTTGGCGTCGAGGACGCCGTAGGAGAACAACGGCACGGCGTCGCCTTTCTTGACCAGCGGGATCACATTGGTGAGATAGGCCGACGAGGTCTGGTAGTCGATGGTGGCTTCGCCGCGCTCGAAAGCGAGCCGGCCTTCGCCGCGGCCGCGCATGCCGAAGACGTGGCGGACATTGAGGCCGAGCACCACGAAAGCCAGCATCGGCACCAGATCGAGCGAGGTGGCGCCCTGGCTGCCATAGACCAGTTCCTGGCCCTTGATCTTGCCGAGGTCCTTGGCGCTGGCGACGCCGAACTTGCTCGGCAGATAAACCACGCCGCCGGTCGGTGACACCAGCACCGGCTCGAAATCGCGGTAGTCGTAGCGCACGCGCGGATCGCCGAGCAGGTAGGGAAACTGGGTCGAGCCCGACGTGCCGATGAAGCTCAGGCCGTCCGGCTTGGCGCGGGCCGCGAATTCATTGGTGCCGGTGATCGAGCCGCCGCCGGGCACGTTGCGGATGATGACGCTGGGCCGGCCCGGCAGATGCTTCGACAGGAACGGCGCCATGAAGCGCGCCCAGACGTCGCTGCCGCCGCCTTCGGCGAAGGGGATGACCCACTCAACGGTTTTGCCTTCGAAGCTCGCGGCTTGCGCGGAAACTTTGGCGAGGGCGCCGCTGGCGGCAAGGCCAGCAGTGGCGGCCACGCCGGAAACGAATGTGCGACGGTCGAGCGTCATGTTTTACCTCCCTTTGCCCGGCGGCCGGTCTGGGCGCCACCGTCCGGGTCGACAACTTGGAATTGCCGCGTGGGCATTTAAGCACTTGTACGAGGCAATGAAAATGGGGCTGTGCCGCGTTGTGCGGCGCAAAAGTTGGCTACGCGTGATGACGTCATCGCGCCACCATGAGAAGCGGACTTCAAGCGGATGATCGTTTGGTAACGGGGCGAAATTGGAGGCGGAAAATGGTGGGCGGTATAGGGATTGAACCTATGACCCCACCCGTGTGAAGGGTGTGCTCTCCCGCTGAGCTAACCGCCCGGCCATGGCCGTGAGCGCGATATAAGGAGGGCGTCCGAGGGGTGTCAAGCCGAGCGGTTTGAGGCCCTCCGGGCGCCTAGTTGTGCGCCTTCGGCTCGTCCGCCAGCGGAACCCGCGAGGCCTGCGATTGCAGCGCCCGGATGCGGTCGGCGAGGTTGCCGCCGGCCGGCGCGTCGGCCACCAGATCGACATCGCCGGTCACGGTCAGCGCCGGCGCCCGGTCGCGGGCGGTTTCGGCCGCCAGGATGGCGTCGATCGGCGAGTTCGGGCCTTCCAGCGCCGAGGCCAGCCGCGCCACTTCCGCCGCCACGTCATTGATGCGCTCGCGCAGCATCGCGTTCTCGACGCGCTCTGAGGCCCAGGATTCCTCGGCCTCGCGCTTCAGGCTGGCGAGATCGGCGGCGACACGGTCGCGTTCGTCGCGGGTGCGGTCGAGTTCGGCCTGCAGGTGCGCGTTCTCGGCGCGGAGTTTGGCGGTGGCCGACGAGGTGCGGCCGTCGAGTTCGGCGATGGCGGCACGCAGGTCGCTTTCGGTCTTGCGGGTGGCTTCGAGATCGGTGCGGGTGTGGCGCAGTTCGACGTCGCTCTCGGCCAGCAGGCGCGATTGCTCGCCGAGCCGGTTCTCCAGATCCTGGGCGCGGCGGCCGAGGATTTCCGCCTCGGTGGTCTGCGCCACCAGTTGCTGTTCGAGTTCGCCGACGCGGCGGCCGAGGTTCTCGACCTTGCCGCGCTCTTCCGACAGTTCCTGGGTCGCAGCCTTCAATTCGACGCGCTCGGCGTCGCGGCGGTCCTCGACGGCCTTCAGTTCGTTGCCGGCATTGTCGAGCCGGTCCTTCAGCGCGTCGACCTGGGTCTTGAGCGCGATGATGTCGATCTTCTGCGCCTCGGCGAGATTGGAGCGCTCGTCGAGTTGACCCATCAGCCTCGCGAGTTCGGATTCCTTGTCGGACAGCGCCCGCTGCGCTTCGTGCATTGAGGTGGTCTTGACGGTGAATTCTTCTTCGGTGGCGCGCAACTGGTCGCGCAGCGCCTTGTCGCGCGCTTCCAGCGCGAAGATGGTGGCGGTCTTTTCGCCGAGCTCGATCTTGAGCCGGTTGATGGCGTCGCCCTTCTTGCCGAGTTCGGCGAGCTGGCCGGTGCTGCGAGTCTTGAGCTGTTCGACGCTCATTTCCAGCCGGCGGGTCGACATCGCGAATTCGGCGCGGAGCTGATCCTTGTCGGCCTGGATTTCCGCCATCGACAGCGGCGTGGCCGCTTCGAGCCGGCGCATGGTCAGCCGCACCGCGCGGCTGTGAACCAGAGGCACGATCACAAGCCCGACCAGGGCCGCGACCAGGAAGCCGATCCCGAAAAACATGATCGGTTCAATCATGAAACCACGCCTCCAACTCGAGCCTCACCCGTAACCCCGCAAAACCATGACATGCAGGGAAGGGGGCTGCCAGCGAAGCCGCAGATTAACCTAAACTTTGAGGCAAGTCGCGCGGACCGCGTCGGCCAAAGGCCGATCGCGGTGGCGCTGCGCGCCCGGTCAGAACGGGTTCCAGGTCGCAGTCGGCGTGAATTTGAGGTAGCCGATATTGGCGCCGAGGCGCAGGCCGACGCCGGAGCGGATCGGCACCAGAATGATGTTGCCGTTGGCCAGCGCAGTCATGCCGAGGCCGCCAATGAAATAGGCCGAGCCGTCGACGCCGCCGAAGCGGGTGTAGATCGCCTCGGTCGCCGGCAGATTATAGACCAGCATCATGGTGCGGGCGCCCTCGCCGCCGGTGTCGAACCCGATGGACGGGCCTTCCCAGAACACGCGGCGGTCGCCGGCATTCTTGGTGTAAAGCTGGCCGTCGCCATAGCGCAGGCCGACAATGAAGGCGCCGCTGGCTTCCTGGCCGAGGATATAGCCGTTCGGCTGGCCCCACTGGCTCACCGCCCGTTCGACCAGTTCTGCCAGTCCGCGCGACACCGTGCCGAAAAAGCGATGGCCTTCGCGCACGATCTCGCCGGGGGCGAACGTCGCGGGTTGGCCTTGCGGCGCCGGCGCTGTCTGCATCGGTTGCTGCTGCATCGGCTGCTGCTGCATGGGCTGGTTCTGCGCCGCGGCCATGGTGGCGCCGCAGGCGACCAGGCTCAGTGTGACGGCGGCAAGGCGCAAGGTCGCGCGCATCGAATGCTCCATTGGCAAAACAAACCCCATTCCCGGTTTAACTCTATGCTCACGCCGGCGACCGTATTGTGGCCGCGAAAATCACGAATCGCTCAAAGATTACGCACAACTATGACGGCAGCACGGCGGCAACGGAAGTCGCGGCGGGCGCTTCACGCGCTGGCCGCCCTGGCTTTATGCGGTATTTGCGTCCACGCCGGCCGGCTGGAGGCCGGTACCGACGACCGGCTGGTGGTCAACCCGGCCACTGGCCTGGCCATCAGCGGCGTCGATCCCGTGGCCTATTTCACCGACCGCAAGCCGCGGTTCGGCCGGCCCGACATGGAATTGAGCCGCGAGGGTGCGGTCTGGCGGTTTCGCAACGAGGGCAACCGCGCCGCCTTCGCCGACAATCCGGACGTCTACCGGCCGCGGTTCGGCGGTTACGACCCGGTCGCCATCGCGCGCGGCACATCGGTGCCAGGCCATCCCTTCGTCTGGGCGGTGACCGGCGGGCGGCTTTATCTGTTCTACGACGAGGCGGCGCGCACCGCCTTCCTGGCCGATCCGGATCGCGTCATCGCCGCGGCTGAGCGGCAATGGCCCGATGTCGCCCGCACCATAGGCCGCTGACCGACCGCGCGGGCCGCCAGGATTGTTTGCTCTCAAGGCTTCTTGGCGCTGGCGCAGGTGCGGTGTATCAGGCCTTTGATCCTGGCGGGCGCAGCGATTCGCCGGCCGCAACGCGGAAGCGGAGATTGTCTCATGTCCGGAACGCCCATCGAAGCGCTCGATCTCGCCGCGTTGCTGTGCTCGCGCGTCTGCCACGACCTGATCAGCCCGGTCGGCGCCATCGTCAACGGCCTCGAAGTGCTGGCCGAGGAAAAGGACGAAGCGACGCAGGCCTTTGCGATGGATCTGATCAAGCGCAGCGCCAACACCGCCTCCGCCAAGCTGCAGTTCTGCCGCATTGCCTTCGGCGCCGCAGGTTCCGCCGGCGCCCAGATTGACACCGGCGACGCCGAGAAGGTGTCGCGCGGCTTTCTCGAAGACGAGAAGACCAAGATCGCCTGGAACCTGCCGCGCGCCTTCATGGCGAAGAACCGCGTCAAGCTGCTGCTCAACATGCTGCTGATTGCCGGCCAGTCGATCCCGCGCGGCGGCCAGATGACCATCGATCCGATCGGCACCGGCGATGACATGGGCTTCAAGGTCACGACGACCGGCACCAATGCCAAGGTGCCGCCCAATTCGGCCCTGCTGTCGGGCGAAGCCGGCGAGGAAGGCCTCGACGCCCACCGCATCCAGCCCTTCTATGCCGGTCTGCTGGCGCAGGCCTGCGGGATGAAGGCCTCGATCGCCATGGAGGGCGACGCGGTGGTGATTTCCGCCCAGTAGCCGGGCGCGCCGCGGCGGTTAACGGTCGCTTAACGCGGATAACCGGGTGGTAAACCGCAACTAAAATTAAACCCTTCATCGACACACTGCCGGTGCTCCCGAACGGAGAGCGGTAGACGGGCCCATGCCTGTCGACGAAGGCGTTTCCATGGACGATCTGCTGCGCGAGTTCGTGACCGAGACCAACGAAAGTCTCGACGTCGTTGACGTCGAACTCGTGCGTTTTGAGCAGGATCCGAACAACGCCAAGATCCTCGATAATATTTTCCGGCTGGTTCACACCATCAAAGGGACCTGCGGCTTCCTCGGACTGCCGCGGCTGGAAGCGCTGGCGCACGCCGCCGAAACGCTGATGGGGAAATTCCGCGACGGTGCCCCGGCGACCAAAGAGGCCGTCACTGTCGTGCTGGCGACCATCGACCGCATCAAGCACATTCTGGAATCGCTGGAGCGCGACCAGCGCGAGCCGGACGGCGCCGATCACGATCTGATCGCCGATCTGGAGCACGTGGTCGAACGGCTGGCGTCGCCGCAAGCCGCCGCGGCGGCGCCCTTGCAGACGGTCGGTACGCTGGCGCCGCAGGTTCTTGAGCGCCGGCTGCGCCCGGGCGAGGACTCGCTGGACGATCTTGAGCGCGCCTTCCGCAACACGCCGGTCGATCCGCGTCCGGCCAGGCCGGTCAAGAACGAGGCGGCCGAAGTGGCCGCCGCCGACGACGAGTCGGTCAAGAACGGCAGCCAGTCGATCCGCGTCACCGTCGACACCATCGAAAAGCTGATGACGATGGTGTCGGAACTGGTGCTGACTCGCAATCAACTGCTTGAGATATCGCGCCATCACGAGGAATCGGATTTCAAAACGCCGCTGCAGCGCCTGTCCAACGTCACCGCCGAGTTGCAGGAAGGCGTGATGAAGACCCGCATGCAGCCGATCGGCAATGCGTGGCAGAAGTTTCCGCGTATCGTGCGCGATCTCTGCAACGAACTGGGCAAGCAGATCGACCTCGACATGCAGGGTGCCGGCACCGAGCTCGACCGCCAGGTGCTCGATCTGATCAAGGATCCGCTCACCCATATGGTGCGCAATTCCGCCGACCATGGTCTGGAAACGCCGGCCGAACGCCGCGCCGCCGGCAAGCCCGAGCACGGCCGCATCCGCCTGTCGGCCTATCATGAGGGCGGCTACATCATCGTGCAGGTCGCCGACGATGGCCGCGGCCTCGATACCGAACGGATCAAGGCGAAGGCGATCGCGCAGGGTCTGGTCTCGGCGGCCGAGGCCGCCAAGCTGTCTGAAGCGCAGATTCACAAGTTCATCTTCGCGCCCGGCTTCTCCACCGTTGCCAAGGTCACCAATGTGTCCGGCCGCGGCGTCGGCATGGACGTGGTGCGCACCAATATCGACCAGATCGGCGGCGCCATCGACGTCAAGTCGGTAGCCGGCGTGGGCTTGAGCTTCACCATCAAGATCCCGCTGACGCTGGCGATCGTCGCCGCGCTGATCGTCGAGGCCGGCGGCGAACGCTTCGCCATTCCGCAGTTGTCGGTGATTGAACTGGTGCGCGCGCGCAGCGGCGGTGAGCACCGCATCGAACGCATCAAGGACATGGCGGTGCTGCGCCTGCGCGAGAAGCTGCTGCCGCTGGCGCGGCTGAGCACGCTGCTGGGTGTCAATGCCGGCGGCGCGGACGACATCGAGGGCGGCTACATCGTCGTCACCCAGGTCGGCAGCCAGATCTTCGGCATTGTCGTCGACGGCGTTTTCGACACCGAGGAAATCGTCGTTAAGCCGATGTCGAGCAAGCTGCGCCACATCGCCATGTTCTCCGGCAACACCATCCTCGGCGACGGTGCGGTCATCATGATCGTCGATCCGAATGGCGTGGCGCAGGCGCTCGGCAGCACCGCCGCCACGCAAATGGCGGCCGAGGAAGCGGCGCTGGCGCGGCCGACCGATTCCGCCGAACCGGCGACATCGCTGTTGCTGTTCCGCGCCGGCTCCAGCCAGCTCAAGGCCGTGCCGCTGTCGCTGATCACGCGGCTGGAGGAAATCGACGCACGCAAGATCGAACTGTCGAACGGCCGGCATATGGTGCAGTACCGCGGTCAATTGATGCCGCTGATCAGCTTGCAAGACGACGGCAAGGTCAAAAGCGAGGGCGCCCAGCCGCTGCTGGTATTTGCCGATGGCGCCCGGACGATGGCGCTGGTGGTCGATGAAATCGTCGACATCGTCGAAGAGCGGCTGGATATCCAGGTGGCAGGCAATGGCGGCGGCGTGCTCGGCTCCGCCATCATCAAGGGTCAGGCGACCGAGGTCATCGATGTCGGCCATTTCCTGCCGCTGGCGTTCGAGGACTGGTTCCGCCGCAAGGAGCAGCCGGGACGGCTCAAGCCGCGCGCCGTGCTGCTGATCGACGACTCGCCGTTCTTCCGCAACATGCTGACACCGGTACTGCAGGCCGCGGGCTACGCGGTGACCTCGGTCGGCTCGGGGCAGGAGGCGCTGGCGCTGATCAGGGACGGCGGCCAGTTCGACGTCGCCATCACCGATATCGACATGCCGGAAATGGACGGCTTTGAGTTCGCCGAAGCGGTGCGCAACGATGCTTTGATGGCCGGCCTGCCCGTGATCGCGCTGTCGTCGGTGGTGTCAGCCGAGGCGCTGGAGCGCGGTCGCCAGGTTGGCTTCCACGACTATGTTGCCAAATTCGACCGGCAAGGCCTGATCGCGGCGCTCAAGGAGCAGACCGATCTCGGTCGTGCCGCATGAGGAACATGTCAATGACCAGTGAGAACACCAGCCGCAACACAAAGGAATACGTCACTGCCGTGATCGGCGGGCAGCTGTTCGGGCTGCCGATCCTGCGCGTGCAGGACGTGTTTATGCCGGAGCATTCGACGCGGGTGCCGCTGGCGCCGCCGGAAATCGCCGGTGTCCTCAATCTGCGCGGCCGCATCGTGACGCTCATCGATATGCGCTACCGGATCGGGTTGCCGCCGCGGGAGGACGCCAGTCCGGCCATGGCGATCGGCGTGGAATCGCGCGGCGAGTCCTTCGGCCTGCTGATCGACAATGTGGGCGAGGTGCTTGAACTGGACGAAGCCGGCCGCGAACCCAACCCGATCAACCTCGATCCGCGGCTGGCGCGCATGTCGCTCGGAATTCACCGTCTGGACGGACAATTGCTGATGCTGATCGACGTCGAACGCGTTCTGGACATAGGGACCACGGCAATCGCGGCGTGACGACACTGAAACTTGGAAATGACTTGCAGGCTCAGGCGCGCAAGTAAACTCAGGACGACATGAAGATGAAAACCTGTTTGATCGTTGACGACTCGAGCGTCATCCGCAAGGTCGCGCGGCGTATTCTCGAAGGCCTCGAATTCCAGATCGTGGAGGCCGAGGATGGCGAGCAGGCGCTTGAACTGTGTCGCGGCAAGTTGCCCGAAGCGATCCTGCTCGACTGGAACATGCCGAAGATGGACGGCTTCGAATTCCTGCGCGCGCTGCGGCGGCTGCCGGGCGGCGACCGGCCCAAAGTGGTGTTCTGCACCACCGAGAACGACGTCGCCCATATCGCGCGGGCGCTGCATGCGGGTGCCAACGAATACATCATGAAGCCGTTCGATAAGGAGATCGTCGAGGCGAAGTTTCAGGAAGTCGGCCTGATCTGATTGCCGGTACGCCGCTCGTTCGTCTCCGATCCGCTAACGTTGACAGGCCCTATGAACCTCGACATCGCCACGCCATCGTCTGTTTCGACCCGCGGTCGCCGCATCCGCGTCATGGTCGTGGACGATGCGATCGTGGTGCGGGGACTGTTCACGCGGTGGCTGGAAGCCGAGCCGGATCTGGAACTGGTGGCCTCGCTGCGCAGCGGACGCGAAGCGGTCGCCGAACTCAAGCGCGCCGATCCGGATGTCGTCCTGCTCGATGTCGCCATGCCGGACTTGGACGGCATCGCCGCGCTGCCGCTGCTGCTGGCGCAGAAGCCCGACCTGACCGTGATCATGGCGTCGACTCTGACGCGGCGAAACGCCGAGATCAGCCTGAAGGCGTTGTCGCTTGGCGCCACCGACTACCTGCCGAAACCCACCAGCAAGCACAATGCGGCCGGCTCCGCCGACTTTCGCCGCGAACTGATCGACAAGGTTCGCCATCTCGGCCAGCGCCGCATTCGCCTGCGCGCGGTGCCGGGAAACGTCTATGAGGCCAAGCCGACGCTGCAGCCGCGATTCAAGGCGACGCCGACAGACGCGGAGCGGCAGCATGTGTCGCTGCGCCCGATGCCTCCGGCGCCGCCGCGCGCGCTTGTGATCGGGTCGTCGACCGGCGGCCCACAGGCACTCAGCCTGATCCTGGCGCAGATCAGCGAAATTATCGACGCGGTACCCGTGCTGATTACCCAGCATATGCCGCCGACGTTCACGTCGATCCTCGCTGAACAGCTGACCCGGCTGGCGAACCGGCCGGTGCACGAAGCGAAAGATGGCGACGCCGTCGTTGCCGGCGGCGTCTATCTGGCACCGGGTGGCCAACACATGCGCATCACGCGCCGCGACGGTGTGCCGGTCATCGCGCTCGACGACAGCGCGTTGATCAATTTCTGCCGGCCCGCCGTCGATCCGTTGTTTTCTTCCGCCGCGGCGATCTGGGGCAACCGGCTGCTGGCCCTTGTACTGACCGGCATGGGTCATGACGGGCTCGCCGGCGCCAAAGCGGTGGTCGCCGCTGGCGGCCATGTGATGGCGCAGGACGAACCGACCAGCGTGGTCTGGGGCATGCCCGGTCAGGTCGCCATGGCCGGTCTGTGCTCGGCCGTCGTGCCGCTTCCCGAAATCGCGCCAAGGCTGATGCGCCTGTTCGCCCGGGAGCGCGTATGACGCCGCAGGATTTCGACTATCTGCGCAAACTGCTGCGGGAGCGCTCCGGCCTGGTGCTGTCGGCCGAGAAGCAGTATCTCGCCGAAAGCCGGCTGTTGCCGGTGGCGCGTCGCCACGGCATGAGCACGCTGGAGAGCCTGGTGGGCATGTTGAAGGCGCAGCCTTCATCGCCGCTGGCATCCGAAGTGGTCGAGGCGATGACCACCAACGAGACCTTCTTCTTTCGCGACAAGGTGCCGTTCGACCATTTCCGCGACACCGTGATGCCGGCGTTGATCGCCGCGCGCGCGCGCGAGAAACGCATCCGCATCTGGTGCGCGGCTGCATCCACCGGTCAGGAGCCCTATTCGCTGGCGATGACGCTGAAGGCGATGGGCACGGCGCTGGCCGGATACCGCGTTGATATCCTCGCCACCGATCTGTCCTCGAATGTGCTGGCGCGCGCCAGAGACGGGATCTACAGCCAGTTCGAAGTGCAGCGCGGTCTGCCGATCCAGCTGCTGGTGAAACATTTCACCCAGGTCGGCGAGAACTGGCAGATCGCGCCCGAGATCCGCGCCATGGTGCAGTTTCGCCCGCTCAACCTGCTCAACGATTTCACGCCGCTCGGCACCTTCGACGTGGTGTTCTGTCGGAACGTGCTGATCTATTTCGACCAGCCAACCAAGACCGACGTCCTCAACCGGCTGGGGCAGCGCATGCCCTCCGATGGCTATCTACTGCTGGGCGCGGCCGAAACCGTGGTCGGCCTGACGGACACGCTCAAACCAGTATCCGACAGGCGCGGGCTTTATGCCCCGAACGCGGCGAGGCGCACCGCGCCCGCCGAGTTCGGTAACGTCCTGACGTTCGCCGCCAAGGCTTGACGGTCTAGCGTTTGCTGTTGCGCCGGTTCGACTTGCGGACCACCGGGCGCTTTCGGGTGGCAATGCCGGCGACGCGTGTCTTGCGTTTGGTGGTTCTGGCAGCGCGCCGTGCCATGGTGCGGGTCTTGGCCGCAGCGGCCCTCTTCTTTCGCGCCGGGTTCTTTTTCTTTGCCTTGCGCTTTTTCTTCTTGCTGCCGCCAATCGAGCGCAACGACTTGCGGGCATCGGCCAGCGCGTCGAGCAGTTGTTCGATGGTGGCTTCCGCCGTCTTGGCGCTGGGCTTGAAATAGCCGCTCAATGTCTTGCGGGTCGATCGGAAGGTACGGGAAACAAGGTTGCGTTTAGCCATGAAGCCCCCCTGGCTGGAATGGAACTTTGGTTCCAACGCGCAAGGCGGAAAATGGTTGCCCAAAAAAGAAGCCGCCCCGGCCAACAGGCCGGAGCGGCGGGACGCAAACAGACGCGACTACTCGACGATCTGGACAACGGTCCGCGTGCGCGGATCGACCAGAACCGGACGCTCGTTGATGTAGGTGTAACGGTAGCCGGTCACGTTATATTCGGCCGGAACTTCGTAGTAGACCACGCCGGATTCCGGCAGCACGGTGCCGACGCGAAGCTCCTGCTCGTAACGGTAGGACGGCACACGCTCGCGGACGACGTATTCGCGGAAGCGCGGACGCTCCTGGACGCCGAGAATGCCGCCGATGGTGCCGCCGACGGCGCCGACAGTGCCGCCAACGATCGCACCGACCGGACCGGCAGCCTTCGCGCCGTCTTCGGCGCCCTGCTGGGCGCCGCGCACGGTGCCTTGCGCCTGCGCGGTGACCGGCAGCGCGAGAGCCGCGAGAAGCAGGGCCGACGCCACATATTTGGAATTCATGTATCGCTCCATGGTGGGGTACCAGCCGGAAGGCCGGACCGCACATTCAAGCCGCAGCCGCAGCTTTCGTTCCATGACAGGGGCAAACGTTTATCGGAACGATTTACGCCGGTATCGCTTGTTGCCGGGACCGGGCACAGGCGAAGGACGAGTTCCATGTTGGCAATGCAGATCATCGGCGGCGTGTTCGTGCTGCTGTTCCTTGCCGCGGCCATGACCGGCATTGAAGGCACCGAAAACCGCTAGGCTCCGGCACTGCCGCCTTGGCCGCCTACGAAAAAACCCCGCCGTTTCCGGCGGGGTTTGAGTTGGGAGGAGTGAGCCGAAAAGGCTCCTCAAGATGTACGCAGACGCAACGGGTGGATTTCAAATCACACTCGCAGTGTCGCGGGCAGGGCGGTTGAACCGCCCGCCAAACTTAAGCGGGGATCCGCTCCTCGGCCTCATGCGGCTCGCGCAGCACGTAGCCGCGGCCCCACACGGTCTCGATGTAGTTCTTGCCGCTCGACGCGTTCGCCAGCTTCTTGCGCAGCTTGCAGATGAACACGTCGATGATCTTGAGTTCGGGCTCGTCCATGCCGCCGTAGAGATGGTTGAGGAACATCTCCTTGGTGAGCGTGGTGCCTTTGCGGAGCGAGAGCAGCTCCAGCATCTGATATTCCTTGCCCGTCAGGTGGACACGCTGGCCGCCGACTTCGACCGTCTTGGTGTCGAGGTTGACCACCAGATCGCCGGTGTTGATGACCGACTGGGCGTGACCCTTGGAGCGGCGCACAATGGCGTGGATGCGGGCGATCAGCTCGTCCTTGTGGAACGGCTTGGTCATGTAATCGTCGGCGCCGAAGCCGAGACCCTTCACCTTGTCCTCGATACCGGCGAGGCCGGAGAGAATTAGGATCGGCGTCTTGACCTTGGACACCCGGAGGGACCGCAGCACCTCGAAACCCGACATGTCGGGGAGGTTCAGGTCCAAAAGGATGATGTCGTAGTCGTACAGCTTGCCGAGATCGACCCCTTCTTCCCCGAGATCCGTCGTATAGACGTTGAAACTCTCGGATTTGAGCATCAGCTCAATCGATTGGGCGGTCGCGCTGTCGTCTTCAATCAGTAGAACGCGCATTTAAGTCCCCTTCTCGCCGCAACCGGGCTTCAGGTCAGCGCCGCGAAAGGCGGCGAGTGTGAAAAAACGCGGTGGGACAAACCGATTCGACACTATGCGGACATGGTTAACAAAACCTGATTCTTCAGTGCAAGCATTCGCTGGCGAAAGCAAGCCGAATCGCCCTAAGATGTTGCCACTGAGTGATTTTTTAGCCACGGCCCGCTTAATGCTCCAGATCAAGAGTCGTGGTTAAACGACTCTACAGACTCGCCCCTTCCGTCCTGGCCGGGCGATTCGATTGGCCGTAGTCCCAATGGACGATGACCCAATGATTAACGACGCGGGTAAACACCAAGTTAAAGTCCGGCCTTGGCCGGTAAGCCTAAGGGCGAGTTTACGGCCTTTTCGCGTTTTTTCGCCAGAGTGGTGCCTTCGGGAACCGTTAAAGACGTCCCGCGGCGAATCGGCACGCGTCGGGGACCCGTTTTGAAAGCTCTGGCCGAACAGATCGCGGATATCGACGGTGTCGAGATCTACGGCCGCGTCGTCGGCGTGCGCGGGCTGATGGTCGAGGTCGCCGGGCCGATCCAGGCGATGTCGGTCGGCGCCCGGCTCAATATCGAGAGCGGCACAGGACGCGCCATTCCCTGCGAGGTGGTCGGCTTTGCAGGCGCCCATGCGCTGGCGATGCCGTTTGCGGCGCTGGAAGGCGTGCGGCGCGGCTGCCGCGCCATTGTCGCCACGGCGGCGGGCACGGTGCGGCCGTCCGAGCGCTGGCTGGGCCGCGTCATCAACGCCATGGGTGAGCCGATCGACGGCAAGGGGCCGCTGCCGCCGGGCCCCGCGCCTTATCCGTTCCGCGCCGCGCCGCCGCCGGCCCATGCCCGCCGCCGGGTCGGCGATCCCCTCGATCTCGGCGTTCGCGCGCTCAATACCTTCATTACGGTTTGCCGCGGCCAGCGCATGGGCATCTTCGCCGGTTCCGGGGTCGGCAAGTCGGTGCTGCTGTCGATGCTGGCGCGCAATGTCGCCGCCGACGTGTCGGTCATTGGCCTGGTCGGCGAACGCGGCCGTGAGGTGCAGGAATTCCTCCAGGACGATCTCGGCGACGCCGGCCTGGCGCGTTCGGTGGTGGTGGTGTCGACGTCCGACGAGCCGGCGCTGATGCGCCGCCAGGCTGCCTACCTGACGCTGGCGATCGCCGAGTATTTCCGCGACTTGCACAAGGATGTGCTGGTGCTGATGGATTCGGTCACCCGCTTCGCCATGGCGCAGCGCGAGATCGGCCTGTCGGCCGGCGAGCCGCCGACCGCCAAAGGCTATACGCCGACGGTCTTCACCGAACTGCCGCGTTTGCTGGAGCGCGCCGGGCCCGGTACTGATGCCGGTACGATTACTGGCATCTTCAGCGTGCTGGTCGATGGCGACGACCACAATGAGCCGGTGGCCGATGCGGTGCGCGGCATTCTCGACGGCCATATTGTCATGGAGCGCGCCATCGCCGAGCGCGGGCGCTATCCGGCTATCAATATCCTGAAATCGATCTCCCGCACCATGCCGCGGGCCTGCGATCCCGCCTTTCTACCGGCGATCACCCGGGCCAAGCAGGTGATGGCAACCTATGCCGACATGGAGGAACTGATCCGGCTCGGCGCCTACCGGGCCGGTACCAGCCCCGAGGTCGATGAGGCGATCGGCCTGAACAAGCCGCTGGAGGCATTTTTGTCCCAGGGCAAGGACGAGGCCTCGACCCTCGCCGAGGGTTATCAGTGGATCGAGCGAATCCTCGCCGGCAAAGAAACCGAAAACTAACGATATTGCCCCACAGTCGCTGCCTGAACGTCCGGCACGTCCGCGCATGGCCATGGATATTGGCTTAGCCAGCAGGCGAATTCGCGGCTTCGGGGAGTATTGAGTCGATGAAGTCACGCGAAACCCTCATCCGCCTGAAAAAGTTTCAGGTCGACGAGAAGCGGCGCAAGGTCGCCCAGATCGAGGCGATGATCGCCGATTTCGACCGCATGGCCGGCGATCTCGAGCGCGAGATCAAGCACGAGCAGGACCGCGCCGGGATTCACGATCCCAGCCATTTCGCTTATCCGACCTACGCCAAGGCGGCGATCGGCCGGCGCGAGAACCTCAAGCGCTCGGCCGACGAACTCAAGGTTCAGCTCGACGACGCCAAGGCGGTGCTCGGCGAAGCCTTCGAGGAATTGAAGAAGGTCGAGATGCTGGACGAGCGCGACCACGCCCGCGAGAAGGCCGAGCAGAACGCCCGCGAGCAGAGCGAACTCGACCGCATCGCGGCGATGCGGTTCACCGCCGGCTCCGCGCACGCGTGAGGCAGGCGGGGGCCTGAGTTCAGTCCCGCCAGCGATGCTGTCTGGCCGGATTAAGCGCCGGTAAAATGCGGCTTGCGTTTGTCGAGCCAGGCGGAAATCCCTTCCTCAATGTCTTTGGTTGGCACCATGCGGGCGAAGTGACCGGCCTCAACGGCTAGTCCTTCGTCAATCGGCAGATTGATGCCGCGGGTGACACTGTTAAGGCAGGCCGCCAGCGCCAGCGGTGATTTCTCGGCGATGACATGCGCGAGGTGGAAGGCTTCGTCATAGAGACTGTCATGGGGGACCACCTCGTTGATGAGCCCGAAGTCGCGTGCCTTCCACGCTCCGATCGGCTCGCCGGTCAGGATCATGCGCAAGGCGCGCTTGCGGCCGATCAGCCGCGGCAGCCGTTGCGACCCGCCGAACGGCGGAGCAAAGCCGAGGCTGATCTCCGATTTGCAGAATTTTGCGCGCTCGCTGCCGATGGCCAGCGGCGCAGCCTCTGTGATCTCCGAACCGCCACCATAGGCCAGCCCGTTGACCGCCACGATGATCGGCTTCGGGAACGTCTCGATGCGCGCGGTCAACCGCTGTCCCCGCTGCACGAAGTCGCGCAGCGCCGTCGCTGCGCCGCTGCGGACGCTCGGCGCGAAGTCGGCGATATCGGCGCCGGCGGAAAAAGCCCGGTCGCCCGCGCCGGTGAGGATGACCACGCGCACCCCGTCGTCGGCTTCCACAGCGTCAAGCAGGCGCGTGAGCCGATCGATCAGGGAATAGTTGAGTGCGTTGAGCTTGTCGGGCCGGTTCAAGGTGAGCAGAGCGACGGCCCGGTCGATCTGGCAAAGTACGGTGGCGTCGGATGCGGTCATGGCTTTTCACCTCGGCGGTGGCGGACAGGAAGCTGCCGCCACCGTGGCAAAGCCGGTGCCTTGCGTACACACACTAGTCAGTATACTTTGGATTTATGCCACGCGACGCCGCAGTGACCCGCAAGCGCATTTTGGCCGCGGCTTCCAAGCTGTTCTACGGCGTGGGCATCCGCGCCGTCGGCGTCGACGAAATTGCGGCGCGCGCCGGCGTCACCAAGCGCACGCTCTATTATCACTTTCGCAGCAAGGACGACCTGATCGCCGCCTATCTGGAAGGGCGCGACGCGCCGACGCTGGCCATCATCGTCGGCTGGCTGGATGCTGCCAAGGGCTCTTTCGCCGACCGGATCGTCGCGGTGTTCAGGGAGACCGGCAAGCTGGCGCGCCATCCGAAATGGCGTGGCTGCGGCTTTCTGCGCACGACGGCCGAGCTTGTCGCCACGCCCGGTCATCCGGCGATCAAGGCCTGCGCCGCTCACAAGAAGAAACTGGAGGCGGAATTCGAGCGCCGCATTGCAGTGGATGGCCTGAGCGACCCGGCGACGCGCGCGCGGCAAATCATGCTTCTGTTCGATGGGGCTTTCTCATCGATGCTGGTGCATCGCGATCCGGCCTATGCCGAGGCGGCTGGGCAGGCGGCGGCCGCGCTGGTGCGCAAGGCGCGCTGACCGCTGCTTCGCGCCAGCAAGCCAGGATGCTGGACGTGTGCCGGCGCGGCGGTTGATTCAGATCAATACGCTGCGGCCAAACGCGCAACAGTCTGACCACGCGTCAGTGCTGCCGTCCCAACGGCGGTTCTGGCTCGCCATTGGAACTCCGCATGCGGGCACCAGGCGCCATTTCCTAAAATGTGTAGGTCACAATGAAGCCAGCAGCCGACGGTCAAGCAGCAAGGTCGGGTCTCGCTGGTATCGCACAGCGGCCTTGGTTCAAGGCCGCGATCGCGATCATCGTCATCGTCGGCGTGATCGCCACAGCCGCCTTCATCTATGCGAACCGCCCGGTTATCGTGCAGGTGGCGACCGCCACGGAGAACGTGCCGATTCGCGTATTCGGCCTCGGTACGGTTGAAGCCCAAGTCCTCTCGAAGATCGGGTTCGAGGTTGGGGCCACGCTGGTTGAGCTGAACGCCGACCATGGCGACCGTGTGACCAAGGGTCAGGTGCTGGCGCGCCTCAATCTCGGCGAGCAGGAGGCCAAGGTTGCCAAGGCGCGGGCCGCGCTTCTTGTCGCCGAGGCCAATATCAAGAAGGCCGGTGCCAATCTTGAGAAAACGCAGGCCGTGCTGGCCCAGAAGCAGGCCGCCAACCAGCGCAAGCAAGCCCTTGTCGGTCGCGACATCGTCACCCAGCAGGTCGCCGAGGAGGCCATCAGGGACGAGGCCGTCGCCATCGCCGACGTGGCCGTCGCGAAGAGCGAGGTGGAGACCGCCAAGGCGCAACGCATCGATGCATCGGCGCAGACCGAGTTTGAGGAGACCTTGCTGCGGCACCGGACCTTGGTCGCGCCCTATGATGCCACGGTCATCGAGCGTCACAAGGAGCGTGGCACAGTCATCAAGGCCGGCGATCCCATATTCACGCTGGTCGCGAATGCCTCCTATTGGGGCCTCGCCTATGTTGACGAGGCCCGCGCCGGTTTCATCCAGGAAGGCCAGCGCGTCGATGCTCGCCTCCGATCGCGTCCGCAGGATGCTTTCACCGGCCGCGTTGTCCGCATCGGCCTGGAAAGCGACCGTGTCAGCGAAGAGCGGCGCGTCTTCATCAAGGGCGACAGTCCGCCGTCACAGGTCTATCTCGGCGAGCAGGCCGAATTCTGGATCACCGTTGCCCAGCTCGACAAGGCCTTGCTTATCCCGGAAGCCGCCGTGCAAGGCTACGACGGTCGGGAAGGACGGGTCTGGACGGTTGAATCGGGCCGGCTGCAGCGCCGTCTCATGAAGTTCCGGCACCGTACTGAGGACGCGCGGCTTGAGGTTGGCGAGAGCCTGCCCGTGGGGGTGCAGATTGTCTCGCAGGTAGAAAGCGGTTTTCGGGAAGGCCGTGCGGCAAGGGCAATAGAGGCCAGAACGAAGTGAATCTCGCCTATCGAGATATTCGACACAATCTCGGTCGCTTTTTGCTGACCTGCGTCGGGCTCGGGCTCCTGCTCGGCGTGGTCATGGCGATGATCGGCATCTACCGCGGCCTCGTCGTCGATGCTCTCACGATCGCCCGTGCGCCGGCCGTCGATCTTTGGGTGGTGGAAGCCAATACGCGCGGTCCATTCGCGGAAGCTTCGCGGATTCCCGGTGACATTCGCAACGCTGTTGCCCGCATCGCAGGCGTCGCCGCCGCCGGCAGCATCACGTATCAGACGGTCGAAGCGGAATATCGGGACGCCAAATTGCGGCTTTATATCATTGGCTATGAACCGACTCGCCCCGGCGGGCCGCCCGAAATCGTGCGCGGGCGCGGCATCGCCCGCAGTCACTATGAGATGGTCGCTGACCGCACCGCCGGTCTCGAACTCGACGATCGCATTTCTCTCGGCCGGAACACGTTCACGGTCGTTGGGCTCACGCAGAACCAGGTCAATACTGGCGGCGATCCGGCCGTCTACATCACCTTGTCTGATGCGCAGAAGCTGCAATTCGACCTCGCGCCACCTGCCCAACGTGTGCAGCTGGCGCGGGGCGCCGGTACCGCAAGTCGAGATACCGTCAATGCCGTCGTCGCCCGGCTTCAGCCCAATGCCTCGGCCAATGCCGCCGCGGACACGGTCCGTCGCTGGAAGCACCTGTCTGCCATCACGCAGGAAGCGCAGGAGGAAATTCTGTCCCGGTCTTTGGTCGACCGGGCGCGGCGCCAGATCGGACTCTTCACGTCGCTCCTGCTGATTGTCTCAGCGGTCATTATTGCGCTTATCATCTACACGATGACGATGGAAAAGCTGAAGCCGATCGCAACGTTGAAATTGATCGGGTCGTCTGACCGGACCATCATCGGCATGATCGTCCAGCAAGCCCTGGCGCTTGGCTTCATCGGTTTTGCCATTGGGGTCGCCCTCATTCTCGGCATAAAGGATTCCTTCCCGCGGCGTGTCGTGCTTGAGCCCGACAACGTGTTGATGCTTGGGCTGGTCGTTTTTGTGGTGTGTCTGTTGTCCAGCGGACTCGGCGTGCGCGCTGCCCTCAAAGTCGACCCGGCGACGGCGCTTGGAGGCTGACATGGCGACAGCAAGAGACGATAGACCACTCGTGCGGGTCGACAGTGTTTCAAAACATTTCGGCGCAGGAGAAACCCGGGTCGACGCACTGATAGACGTATCGATCACGGTCTATCCCCAGCAACTCATCGCGCTGCTTGGCCCCTCCGGCTCCGGCAAGACAACGCTGCTCAATATCATCGGCTGCATTCTCAACCCTTCGTCGGGGGCGATGGAGCTGGACGGCGAACCGGTCGTTCGGGACGGCCGTTGGCTGCGCAGCGACCTGCGTCGTCTGCGACTCGACAAGATTGGGTTCATTTTTCAATCGCACAACTTGCTGCCGTTCCTCAACGCGACTGACAATGTCGCGATCGTACTGCAATTGGCCGGCGTCGATGCCGCGAACGCACGCAGGCGGGCGGTCGAGCTGCTCGACTATCTGGAGGTAGGCCACCGCAAGGACGCAATGCCGGCCCATCTTTCCGGAGGGGAGGGTCAGCGGGTCGCCATCGCCCGCGCACTCGCCAACCGGCCGCGCATCATTCTTGCCGATGAACCGACGGCGGCGCTCGACTCGAAGCGGGCGCAGATTGTGATGGACCTTCTTCGCAAGCTCGCCATCGAGCAGAACGCCGCTATCATTGCCGTCACCCACGATGAGAAGATTTTCGATCGCTTCGATCGCATTTTCCAGTTGCGCGACGGCCGCCTCGATAATGGCGGCGAAGCGCAGAACGGTGCCATGGAGACGGCACACGCCCAGGGCGCGTGACGCATGACCCCACAAACGGCGCCCAGGGGGCGCCGCTCGCATTGAGACGTCGCGTTACTTCTTTGCCGGCTCGGATTTGGCCCGCATCTGTTTCACCTCGCCGTCAAGCCGGGTCAGCGCCGCCTGCAGCGCGGCGATCTCGGCCTGCGCCGCAGCCAGTCTCGCGTTGCTCTCGCGTTTCACCTTGGCGAGTTCCTGCTGCAGGAAATTGTCATTGGCCTGCAGGCAGCCGGTGCGGCGGTCCATCTGCTTTTCGGCGGTGCAGACTTCCAGGCCGCGAATATCCTGCGCGACGGCGGGCGTGGCGAGCAGAGCCAGCAGGGTCAAAGCGGCGGCTGTTTTCATGGCGAGGGTGATCCCGGTTCAAGGCGTCCGTCTGCATAGCCTGCCATCGCGGCATTGTCGCGATGCTACGGCCCGAACGCCGCCGCCAGTTCCCGGGCGCCGGGCTGTTGCGCGCCTTTCGCCATCTTGGCGTCCATGTCCGAAATCAGGTTGGCGACCACGCCGGTGCGGCGCGCCACCGGATTGCGCTCATAGCCGTTGCGCTGGAAGAAGTTCGCCGTCGGCACGCGCTCACGCATCGCTTGCGGCATCAGCACCATGTCGATGCCGTTGCCGTCGCCGGTCAGATTCATCAGTTCAAGTTCCGCCGCGGTCAGCGGCCGCTTGAGACGGCGCGTGCGCGCAAACTGCACCGAGGTGACCAGCTTCTGCACCTGCACCAGCGGGCCGAGATCGATGTCCAGCACGATGGCGTGCAAGCCCCAGCCGCCGCGCGTGGTCTTGGCCAGTTTGTCGAGCGCGGCCCACTGATAGGGAACGGTACGGGCGTGGGCGATCATGCGCCGCAGCGCCTCGATCTTGCGGTTCATCGCCTGGCGCTCGGCGCCGCTGAGCATTTTCGATTTCTGCTGCAGCGCCGACAGCAATTGGGGGCCGTGGCTGTGCAGGGTCGCGGCCGAAATGGTGCTGAGCAACTGGTTGTAGCCGACCGCCGGCGAGATCGGCCGCGTGCGGGTCGCCGACACGCCGGCCTGGGTGTCGTGGGTGCCATTGCCGCCGGTCTCGAAGACATAGATGCCGACGATCTGGTCGCGCGTCAGCCCGGCCGCTGCGGCGGCCCTGGCATAGGCGCGCATGAACTCGCTTTCGGTTTTCGGGCGGTCGGGGACGAAGCCGAACTGTTCGGCCGCCGCTTCGATAAAATCGGCGATGGTCGGCATCTCTTCGCGCTCGACCGGCGGTCGTGGCGGCGCGTCGGGATCGACCGGACGCGGCGGCCCGGTATAGACCGGCGGCTGCGTCAGCACATAATCCTCGAGCAGGATCCGCTCGCCGCTGCGGTGCTTGGCATTGCGGATGCGGCGCTTGGCGGCAACCGCGTCCCAATAGGCCACGGCCTGGCGTTCGTAAGGGCCGTACGCGGCTTCATAGGCGGCAAGCCGCGCCAGATAATCGGACCGCTGTGCTTGCGCAGGCGCCGTCGCCAGCATCAGCACGGCGGCGATCAGTCCGGTGAAAAGAGTGCGAATCAATTGGCTTTTCATGACCGCCCTTCTCGAGGTTTTTTGCCGATTCGCCCATCTGACAAAAAAGCGCGCCGCAAAGGCGGCGCGCTAGGGGGGAGGTAGATGCTCAGACAGACCGTTTGCCGGCTGGAACCGGCATGCGGGTAGAAAAACTGCTATCGGATCGTGATGCCGTCGCGCGCGGTGTAAGCCACGGGGCCGCCCGCCTTGATCACGGTCGGACCCTGGGCCGTCATGATATCGGTGCCGAGATTGAGCTGGCGCGCCGAGATGCCGATCACGGCGATCAGCAGCGCTGCGGCAAGCCCCACCACCACGATCTTGAGGTGGGTGGTGCGATCGGCGGTATACATCGACCAGTTCATGATGTCCTCCAAGGGTACGCCAGTCAGTCGGCCCGGCCTTGGCAAAGGTTCAAACGGGAGACGCGATTGTTCGCCCAGTAAACGTGGGAAACCGGTCTTGGTTCCGGAAGACCTTTCACGGATCGTTGAGACCCGCGTGAAAAATGGAGCGTTTTCACTCGAAAATGGCTTAAAATGCCCAAGATTAGGCGCAATTTCGCCCCGGGCGTTAATGCGACAGTGACGACGTCGAGATGATCGGGCGGCTGTTATTCGCCGCGGCTGAGCTGGTGTTCCTCGGCGATGCGCTCGAACGATTCAGCCAGACTCTTGATGCGGTACGACCGCCGGTCGTCGTTTTCGACCGGCAGCGGCCGCACGATCTTGTACTTGCCGCGCGCGGCGGCGTTGCCGAAGGTCGGCTCGTAATAGACATTGTCCCCGGCGGCATATCGGTGCGTCATGGCCTTGTTCGCCTTCTTGTTCTTGAGCGGTCGGGGGATGCATGAGCTAAAACGCCCGGCACGAGGCCGGGCGCTGAACCGTTTTTATCGTGCAGAAGCGAAATCAGGCGTTCTGCAGATTGGACGCCGCCTGCTTGCCGCGCTCGGTGACGATCTCGTAGCTCAAGCGCTGGCCTTCGTTGAGGGTGCTCATGCCGGCGCGCTCGACCGCGCTGATGTGCACGAACACGTCGCGCGAACCGTCGCTCGGCGTGATGAAACCGAAACCCTTCTGGGTGTTGAAGAACTTAACCGTACCTGTGGCCATCGTAGCTACCTTTTGCGTTATCGCTGCTCGTGTTGAGATGCGCCCGGGCACTAAGGCCCGGTGCGATCGAAACATCAGGGTTTCAGGGGTGCATTGATAAGCGCCCTAGAAGGGGGCAGCGCAGCAAGGCAGAGTAAAACACTTAGTTTCAACGAAACAAATCATACCGGAATTGGCGTAAACCGTCAAACCAGCGTGATTTCACAGCGCTAAACTCATCTCGGCAGGGTTAGTTCGCCAGCTTCTTGTGCGGGAAGCGTTCGCTCTCGTAGAGCGCGCGAATATCCTTGTGGCCGAGCCGGCTTTCATCGATCTCGATGAAGGCGCCGAGCAGCAGCGGCTCCGGCAATTCCTCGACCGCGTAGCGGATGGCGTCGGCGGCGGTGTCAAAACGGCGATATTTGACGCGGCTGGCGATCTTGCGGTTGCGCGAGGGAAACAGCTCTGCGGGCGCACTGAAATCGAATTTTTCCATGACAAACTCCAATGATATCGGGGCGGACCGAACGCATCCGGGCGGGCCGAACGTGATGAATATGAAACGATGGACCGCATATAGGTACGAATTGGCGGTTTTCCAGAGGGTGCGGTGCACCTAAAAGCGCAGGCCGTGCCGCCGATTTAGATCGGTTGCACGGCCTGAGCGAATAAAGCCGTCTCGTCTGGCGGGAGGGCTCGTGCTCGCGGTCCGGCGCCATCGGGCCGCGAGCCGACGCGTCCTGGCCTTTACAGCGTGCCTTTAACGCCGGTCTCGGTGGCGACCCGGTCCCATTTCTTGAGCTCCTCTCGCATGAACGCGGCGAAGGCGTCCGGTGACATCGGCGGATAGGGTTCCAGGAACGCCACCTCGAACGCCTTTTTGGTTTCGGGCTCCGACATTATCGCCTGCAATTCCTTGTTGAGGCGATCGACGATCGGTTTCGGCGTCTTGCCGGGCGCGAGCAGGGCGGTCCAGGCAGCGATGTCGTAGTCGTTAAGCACCGACAATCCGGACTCGCGCAAGGTCGGCGTGTCGGGTGAAAAGATCGAGCGCTTGGAGGTCGATACCGCGAGGGCCTTGATCTTTCCGCCCTTGACCAGGGCATTGGCCGACGTCATCGCGTCGAACATGAAGGTGACGTTGCCGCCCATCATGTCGGTGAGCGCCTGCCCGCTGCCCTTGTAGGGCACCGCGACCATTTTGAGTCCCAGCGCGAGCTTGAAGGCTTCCATCGACAACTGGCTCAGGGTGCCGATGCCGATATGCGCCGAGTTGAACTCGGCCGGGTTCTTTTTGATCAGCGCAACGGCCTCGGCGATGGTGTTGGCCGGTACGTTGTTGTTGGTGACGAACATCATGCCGGTGAAACCGAGCAGCGAAACGGGCGCGAGGTCGCGGGTCGGATCGTAGGGCAGGGCCTTGAACAAAGCGGGGTTGAGCACCATCGGCGACAGGGATGTCACCAGCAGCGTATGCCCGTCGGGCTCTGCGCCGGTGACCAGTTGCACGCCGAGAATGCCGCTGCCGCCGGGCCGGTTTTCGATCACGACCGGCTGGCCAAGGCGCTGCTGCAGCTTGTTGCTGATCAGCCGCGCCGCGACATCCGACGCATTGCCGGGCGGGAACGGGACTATCAAGCGAATGGTGCGGGTGGGATAATCCTGGGCGACCGCGACTCCCATCGCGGGCTGGATACAGGCAAGGGCGGCGGCGGCAAGGCTTCCGCGTAGCAAGGATCTTAAGTTCATCGGCGTCTCTCCCTGAAGATCAAATTTCTTGTTATGGACGGTATAATGTTATAACAAATGACCAATTCGGTCAAGCATGCCGGGAACTCTGAAGAATGACACTGTCGATCCTGAACGGAGTTCGCGTACTGGCCGTCGAACAATACGGCGCCGGCCCGTTCGGCACGCAGTTTCTGTCCGACCTCGGCGCCGAGGTGATCAAGATCGAGAACCCGACCGATGGCGGCGATGTCTCCCGAAGCGTCGGGCCGCATTTCAATGCCGCGCTTCCGGCCACCGCCGAGAGCTACTTCTTTCACAGCTTCAATCGCAACAAGCGCAGCCTGACGCTCAATCTCGCCGACCCCCGCGGTCGCGACATTTTTCAGCGGCTGGCCCGCACCGCCGACGCGGTGGCGAGCAATCTGCGCGGCGACGTGCCGGAGCGGATCGGCATCACCTACCCGGCGCTGGCGCCCTTCAATTCGCGCATCGTCTGTGCGCATCTCACCGGCTATGGACGCGACAATGAGCGCGCCAACTGGCCGGGCTACGATTACCTGATGCAGGCCGAGGCCGGCTATTTCCAGCTCACCGGCGATCCGTCCGGCCCGCCGTCGCGCATGGGCCTGTCGATCGTCGATCTGATGACCGGATCGGTCCTGAGCCTCGCGCTGGTCAGCGCGTTGCTGGAAGCGCGGCGCACCGGCCTGGGCCGCGACGTCGATGTCAGCCTGTTCGATCTCGCGATATACAACCTCAACTACATCGCGCACTGGCAACTGAACGCCGGCGTCAACACCGTTCGGCTGCCGCGTTCGGCGCATCCGTCGCTGACGCCATGCCAGACCTATCGCACGGCCGACGGCTGGATTTACCTGATGTGCAACAAGGAGAAGTTCTGGCCGCTGTTGTGCCAACGAGTCGGGCATCCGGAATGGGGTGACGATCCGCGCTTCCGGCGTTTCCCGGACCGTCTCGCCAACCGCGACATCATCACCGGCTTGCTGGACGGCGCGCTGTCGACACGGACCACCGCGGAATGGCTGGCCGAATTCGCCGGGGTCATTCCCGGCGCGCCGATTCTCGATGTCGCCCAGGCGCTCGACAATCCCTTCGTGAAGAATCGCGGCGCCATCGAAACCGTAACCGCCGAAGGCGGGCAAACGGTGAAGCTGATGGCCAGCCCGATCCGTTCCAGCGAAGCCCAGACGCCGTCGAAGCCGGCGCCTGTTCTGGGTCAGGATACGTCGAGCCTGCTAGGCGAAATCGGCATCGGCGCGGACGAGGTCGCGTCATTGCGCAGCGAGGGCGTGATATGAGCGTCGGCATCGCAGCCCGGTCGGCGCCGCTTTATGCCCGCATCGCCCAGCAGATTGCGGAAGACATTGAGGCGGGGCGCTATGCGCCCGGCAGTCTGCTGCCACCGGAGGTGGCGCTGTGCAAACAATTCGGTGTCAGCCGCATCACCTTGCGCGCTGCGCTGAAGGAACTGCAACTCAACGGCATGGTGTCGCGCCGCGCCGGCGTCGGCACCCGCGTCGAGGCCGGCGGGTCGCGCGAACATTTCCTGCTCGAAAGCAAATCGCTCGAAGAACTGATTCAGTTCACCGAGGAATTGATCGTGAAGGTGATCGAGATCGACGAGGTGAACTGCGATGCCCTGCTGGCGGCAGAGCTTGGCTGCGAAATTGGGGACAAATTTACCCGCATCCAGAATTTGCGTTCGCCCAAGCGGGGTCCCGCTGTCTGCCTGTCGACGCATTACGTGCCCAATCTCGATCCCGGTCAGGCGAAGGCTTTTAACGGCCGGTTCGGTTCGCTGGCGACCATGGTCGAACAGGCGCAAGGCGCGAGTATCGAAAGCATTCGGCAAAGCATGGACGCCGAACGGCTCAACGCGCGGCAGGCCAAGCTGCTCGATGTGGTGACCGGCGAAGCGGCGTTGTCTCGCTGGCGCTGGTATCGTGGGCCGCAGCAGCGGCTGATCATGGTCAGCCACACGTTGTTTCCGCGCAAACGTTATTCCTACAGCTTCACGGTCTGGCGCAGGCCGGGCCGGCCATTTGATTCTTCGCCTGCCTCATTCCCGACAACGGCCTGACGCCATGCCACTGCTCACCGCCTATTCGAAAATCGGTCCCGGCCGCTATCGCGAACGTTTCGGGCTAGACTTCGAGGACTTTGCGATCGGGCAGCGCTTTCGCCACCGGCCGGGCATCACCTTCTCGCAGCAGGAGAACGTCGACGACGCGCTGGACACTTTCAACGGCGCAATGCTGCACTTCGACGCGCATTATGCGGCCCACACGCCATGGGAAAAGCCGCTGATGGTCAGCACGCTGACGCTGCAGCGCGCGATCGGCATGGCCAGCAAGACCTTCGGCCGGCGCAAAGCCATCCCCCGTTTCAAAGAGATCGTGATGACGGGTCCGGTTTTCGGCGGCGATACCCTGTACGCGGAATCCGAAATTCTCGGCACGGCAGAGGCCGATGCGGACACCGGCGTGGTGACGGTGCGCACCGTCATGGTGAAGCCGGACGGCGCACCGGTCGCGCGGCTGGAATATCAGGTCCCGGTCTACCGGCGCGGCTGCGGGCCGGTCAAGGACGGCGGTGAGCCTGTCGACGAGGCCCGCTTTGCCGCCTATCGCGTCGATGCCGAAGGCTTTCTTGTCGAGCAGGCGGGCCTGTACTTCGAGGATTTCGCCGCCGGCGAAAGCTTCGTGCATTTCCCGCGCCGCAGTTTTTCGGCGGTCGAAGCCACCCGTCAGCTCCGCCGCACGCTCGATCTGTCGCCGCAGGCTTATGACGCGGCCTGGGCCGGCGACGGGGAGGGCCGTGCGCGGCATATTCCGGAAGCATTCCTGATCGGCGCGGCGACGGCGCTGACGACGCGGACCTTCGGCCGCGTGGTGGCCAATCTCGGCTGGTACGACGTCGAATTGCCGGTTCCCGTGATGGACGGCGATATCGTCGAGGCTGAATCCGACGTGATCGATGCGCGGGTGTCGCGTTCGCGCGAGGGCGAAGGCGTTCTGACGGTGGATACGCGGCTGTTTAACCAGCGACGCGAGCGCGTGTTGTCGTTCCGGCGCAAGCTGCTGGTGTGCCGGCAGAGCGGCGCCGGGCTGTACACCCAAGCCGGATACTGATTCCGGAGATTATATGCTTCCCACCGTCTTGAGCCTGGCGCGCGGGTGGATCTCGCCTTGCGAAATCACCGGCGTCTGGGCGCGGAAGCGCTCTACAATGCCGCGCACGAATGGGCGGATCGCGGGCGAGGTGACCAGCACCGGCGCTTCGCCTTCGCGGGCCGCGGCTTCGAACTTCTCGCGCACCAGCTTGATGAATTCCGACAGCTTCGACGGCTGCATCGCCAGTTGCCGGTCGTCGCCCTGGCCGATCATGGATTCAGCGAAGGCCTGCTCCCACTGCGCCGACAGCGGGATCAGCGGCAGATAGCCGGCGTAGCTCGTATGCTGGGCGCAGATCTGGCGCGACAGCCGCGCGCGCACATGTTCGGCCAGCGTCGTGGGGTTGCGCGAACTGCCGATGCCGTCGGCGATGCCTTCGAGAATGGTCGACAGGTCGCGGATCGAGACGCGCTCGGCCAGGAGGATCTGCAGCACGCGCTGGATGCCGGACACCGTGACCAGCGACGGCACCAGGTCCTTGAGCAGTTCGGCCTGATCCTTCGGCAGTTCCTTGAGCAGCTTCTGCACTTCGCCGTAGGACAGCAGCTCCGACATGTTGGTCTTCAGCAACTCGGTGAGATGCGTCGACAGCACGGTGGCGGCGTCGACCACGGTGTAACCCTTCATCGACGCTTCTTCCTTCACCGAAGCGTCGACCCAGGTGGCGGGCAGGCCAAAGGTCGGTTCGGTGGTGTGGGTGCCGGGCAGCTTCACCTGGCCGCCGGACGGGTCCATGACCATGTAGTGGCCGGTCCACAGCTTGCCGCTGCCGGCTTCGACCTCCTTGACCTTGATGACGTAGCTGTTGGCGTCGAGCTGGACGTTGTCGAGAATGCGCACGGCCGGCATCACGAAGCCCATCTCGGTGGCGAGCGAGCGGCGCAGCGCCTTGATCTGCTCGGTCAACCGGTCGGTGCCGTCGGGCGAGTTGACCAGCGGTAGCAGGGCATAGCCGAGTTCGACCTTGAGATCGTCGATCTTCAGCGCGGTGGTGATCGGCTCGTCGGCGGCCTCGACCTTGGCTTCGGCGGCCGCCTTGCGCGCCTCCGACGCCACGGTGGCCTTGCCGCGCTTGTCGAAAATGAAGGCCATGGCGCCGGCGCCGACGCCCAACGCCAAAAACGGCAGCATCGGGATTCCCGGCAGCAGCGACATCACAATCATGACGCCGCCCGACATGCCGAGCGCCAGCGGGTAGCCGGTGAACTGGCGCAGCAGCGCCTTGTCGGCGGCACCGGTGATGCCTGCTTTCGACACCAGCAGGCCGGCGGCGGTGGAAACGATCAGCGCCGGCACCTGGGTGACCAGGCCGTCGCCGACGGTCAGCAATGTGTAGGCCTGCGCGGCGTCGGCAAAGCCCATGCCCTGCTGGGCCATGCCGATGATCATGCCGCCGATGACGTTGATGAACACCACCAGCAGGCCGGCGATGGCGTCGCCGCGCACGAATTTGGAGGCGCCGTCCATGGCGCCGAAGAAGCCGCCTTCGTCCTCCAGCGTCTTGCGGCGGCGGCGGGCTTCCTTTTCGTCGATCAGGCCGGCCGACATGTCGGCGTCGATCGCCATCTGCTTGCCCGGCATGGCGTCGAGGTGGAATCGGGCGGCGACCTCGGCGATGCGGCCGGAGCCCTTGGTGATGACCACGAAATTGACGATCACCAGAATGGCGAAAACGATGATGCCGATGACAAAGTTGCCGCCCATGACGAAATTGCCGAAGGCGGCGATGACGTGGCCGGCGGCCTGCGGGCCTTCATGGCCGTGCGACAGGATCAGGCGCGTCGACGCCAGGTTGAGCGCCAGCCGCATCATGGTCGAAATCAGCAATACGGTCGGGAAGGCGGAGAATTCCAGCGGCGTGTGGATAAACAGCGCCGTCATCAGGATCAGCACCGAGAAAATGATCGAAATCGCCAGCGCCAGATCGAGCAGCACCGGCGGCAGCGGCAGGATCAGGATGACCAGGATGGTCAGCACGCCGACGGCGAGGGCGATGTCGCCACGCCTGAGGAAAATGCCGACTTCGCCGATGCCGGGCAGCTTGATGCTGCGGGGTGTGGAGGCGGCGGTAATGTCGCTCATGCGGCGGAAAAGAGCCTGACCAAAACCCGCCAAAACCGGGCGGCGCGGACGCGGACGACAATACAAAAGGTCATCAAATCGGATGCCGGCGGCCCGGATAAGCCGCAAGCCATCAGCAGAACTGCTGACGGTAGAACCCCTGACCCGGTAATATTTGCCCAGTTTATGGTTAGCGGTCGGTTAACGGGTACCGTCGCCGCGCCTGCGGCATCCTGGCATGGAAAGACCCTCCCCCCGGGGGACTGGGGAGAGGGCCGCGTGCGCTTCCGGACGATGAGGAGCGATTAGCCCGGGAGCAGCACGGTGTCGATCACGTGGATGACGCCGTTCGACTGCTTGACGTTGGCGATGGTGACGGTGGCTTCGTTGCCCTTGCCGTCGACCAGCACGATCTTGTCGCCGCTCATCTTCGCGTTGACGGTGCAGCCGCCGACGGTCTTGACCGGATACATGCCGTTGCCGTCCTTGATCATCTTGGCGAGGGCCGAGGACATGACATCGGCGGCAACGACGTGACAGGTCAGAATCTTGGTCAGCGTCGCCTTGTTCTCGGGCTTCACCAGATTGTCGACGGTGCCGGCCGGCAGCTTGGCGAATGCGGCGTTGGTCGGCGCGAACACGGTGAAGGGGCCTTTGCCCGACAAGGTTTGGACCAGACCGGCGGCCTTCACGGCGGCGACCAGCGTGGTGTGGTCCTTCGAATTGACGGCGTTCTCGACGATGTTCTTGTTGGCATACATCGGCGCGGCGCCGACGGTGACGGGCTTGTCGGCCATCTGCGCGGCGCTCGGGACGACGGCGGCGAAGCCGAAGCCAAGCGCCAGCGCGGCGGTCCCGGCCAAGGCGAGTTTGTGAAGGGTCATGATCAACTCCGTTTGCTCTTTTTCGCGTCTCCGTGGTGGAGACATCGGGAGCTACGGAGGCGGCGGCGCTAAAGACGCGGCGCGGCTGTCACAGGTTCGTGAGCTTGCCGCTGGCGATGACGGGGCCGGTAGGCTGTCCGGTCGGCGAGCCGCCGGACGGCTCCAGCGAAACCGCGAGCACGGCGTCGCTGGTGGCGAACGGACGCAGCGCTTGCGGTATCGAGATGACGACGCCGCCGTCGGCGCGCAGCAGGCCGAGCGGGCGCGGCCGGCCGTCGGCCGGAATCAGCCACAATTCCGGTACCCGGGTGGCGTCGGCGGTGAACGCGGCCGGTGCCACGGCGACGCTGCCGCGGGCGGGATCGAGGGTGGCGACGAAATGGCGGTGACCGCCGCCGTCGATCGAGGCCATCAGCGGCGGCCGCTCCGGAACAGTGCCGCGGTAAATCAGAACGCCGATGCAGGCGGCGGCCAGCGCGCCGCTGGCCAGCGACAGCCCGCGCCAGAACGCCAGGCTCTGCCACCAGCCGCCGGTTGGCGCGGGCGGCGTCTCAGAGGGGAGGGCGCCGGCGATGGTGTCCCACAGATGCGCCGGCGGCGTGACTTCGGGGATGCCGGCCGCCCAGGGCGACAGCCGCGCTTCCCATTCCGCGACCATGGCGGCAAAGCCGCGCTCGCGCGCGATGCGCTGCTCCGCGGCGGCACGGTCGGCGCCGGCCAGCACGCCGAGCGCGTACTCGGCGGCGAGCAGTTCGTCGGCGGGAAGCCCGCTATGGTCGGCCGTGTCGCTCATGTCTCCAGGCAGCTCTTGAGTTTGACCATGGCCCGCCGCACCCAGCTTTTCATCGTGCCCAGCGGCACGTTCATGCGCGCGGCGAGATCGTCATAGGTATTGCCGTCGAAAAATGCGCCGCGCAGCGCGTGGCGTTCGTGGACCGCCAGACCCTCGAGGCAACCGTGCAACCGCGCATTGTCCTCGCTTTTTTCCAGCGCGCGGTCGGCGGTCTCGGCGCCGTCGGCAATCTCGGCGGCGCTGTCGATCGGGTCCATGTGCCGGCTGGAGCGGGTCGCGCGCAGCCGGTCGATGGCGCGATTGCGGGCGATCGCAATCAGCCAGGTCATGGGGCTGGCGCGGCCGGAATCGAACTGATCGGCCTTTCGCCACACCGTAAGGTAGACCTCCTGCACCACGTCTTCCGCCTCGCTGCGTTCTCCCAAGATACGCAGCACCACGCCAAAAAGCTTCGCCGAGGTCAGCCGATAGACCGTTTGCAGCGCCGCGCGGTCACCGCCCGGGATGCGCGCAAGTGCGGTCGTGATCAGGCTGCGGTTGGCGTCGAGGTCCATCGAACCCTTGAAAATGTTCAGTTAATTCCGCTGCTGACGCCGGGCGGACCCGTTCGAGGCGGCGAGATCAACATGCCGCCACCGCGCCGAACTCTAGGCGGCTGGACGACCCGGGACAATGATCGGAGAACCAGCGTCATCTCGGATTAGCAGGTGCATCTCGCCGCAGTCGACGCAGCGGATGCGCGCGCGGGGGCGGGCAATGTCGGCCAGGGCCTTTTCATCCGTCACCAGCACCAGGCTGTCGGTCGCCGGGCATTGATAGCGTACGGCGCCGTGCGGACGCAGAGTCGCCGGCACGGGTTTCAAGGGATTGGTGGTTTCGCTGAAAACGGAGGGGTGGATATTGCCCCAGGTCTGGCTCAGAATCGGCATGCGTCCCGTCCGGAATTTTTTTGCGCCGCACAATAATGCCACGGTAAGCGGTTAGGTTCCACACAACTGCCAATTTTTGAGTCAATTCCCGCCGATGCTCAGGTTTCAAGCACCGGCAGGACATGGTGGCCGGCGGGCCCGAGCGGCAGCGGTTCGCATTTGACCACGGCGGCCAGGTCCAGCGGCCCGTACAAATGCGGGAACAAGGCGCCGCCACGTGAGGGCTCCCACTTCAGCCGGTCGCCGAGCGGCGCGGTATCGACATGCACCAGCAACAGCTCGCTCTGGCCCGTGAAATGTTTGGCCGCGGTCTCCGCCACCTGAGCCGCTGAGGAAAAATGAATGAAGCCGTCGCGCGAGTCGTGCTCCGAGCCGTTGAACACCCCGTTACTTTCAGCGTCGCGCCACAGCGCGGCCGGCACGATCTTGTAAATCACCGTCATTTTATTTCCCGCCTATGTCGTTGGCATACCAACGATTATCAGGCGCGTGCGCGCGCGCATGCGACCCATCCATTAACCAACCTTGAATTGCTTCATTTGCTGTGCATATCCCTTTCAGATCGAGGACGGGATTTGTCGAAATGACCACAGCAGAATACCTCATCGAGACCGCGGACCGGTGCAACCGGCTGGCGCGTGAGGGCCGCGAACTGGTAGCCAATCTTGAGGCCGTCAGCAACGAGTTGATGGCCAAAGCGGTCGAGCTCGATACGATCAGGGACAAAAATGAAAACCGGCGACAGAAGCGCGCGGTTCGCTCGGTCAGGCGATAGCCGGCTTCCCTAGCCGCCAAAACTGACAACAAAAAAACCCGGCCATCGTGCCGGGCTTTTCATTGCCGTGTCGGTGCGGCCGGCTTTACGCCGCGCCGCGCATCTCGCCGCCATGCGGCGGTGGCACCGGGACGCCATCGCCGGAGTATTCGTTGAGCTTGTTGCGCAGCGTGCGGATTGAAATGCCGAGGATATTGGCGGCGTGGGTGCGGTTGCCGAGGCAGTGCTTCAGCGTCTCCAGGATCAGGTCGCGTTCGACCTCGGCGACGGTGCGGCCGACCAGATTGCGGGTGATCTGCTCGGCAGCGACCGCGGCATGCGCCACCGCGCCGCTAACGCGGGCCTGGTCGAGCCGGACGCCGTCGGGCGACATAATGCCGTCGATGCCGATTTCGGACCCGGTCGACAGCAGCACGGCGCGATGCAGCGTGTTCTCCAATTCGCGAACATTGCCCGGCCAGCGGTTGATGGCGAGCGCGCGGCGGGCCTCCGCCGAGAGCGGGCGCACCGGCAGGCCATTGGCAGCGGAGTACTTCTGCACGAAATATTGCGCCAGTTCGGCGATGTCGGCGGGGCGCTCGCGCAGCGGCGGAATTTTCAGGTTCACGACGTTAAGGCGGAACAGCAGATCCTCGCGGAAAGTGCCTTCGCGCACCGCGTCGGTGAGGTTGCGGTTGGAGGTGGCGACGATGCGGATATCGACCGGCACCGGCTTGGCGCCGCCGACGCGGTCGATCACCCGCTCCTGGATCGCGCGCAACAGCTTGGCCTGCAGGCGCACGTCCATCTCGGTGATTTCGTCCAGCAGCAGCGTGCCGCCATTGGCCTCTTCGAACTTGCCGATGCGGCGCGCCATGGCGCCGGTGAAGGCGCCCTTCTCGTGGCCGAACAATTCGGATTCCAGCAAGTTTTCCGGGATCGCCGCGCAATTGACTGAGATGAAAGGCTTTTTGGCCCGCAGCGAGCGCGAATGCAGGTAGCGCGCCAGGACTTCCTTGCCGGTACCGCTTTCGCCGGTGATCAGCACCGAGGCGTCGGAACCAGCGATCTGTTGCGCCAGCTTGACCACCTTGGCCATCGAATCGTCGCGGTAGATCATGTCACGGCTGTCGTCGGTCACCGCCGCCAGCACCGCCGCGATCAGATCCGGATCGGGCGGCAGGGGGATGTACTCCTTGGCGCCGGCATGGATGGCGCGGACAGCGGCGCGGGCGTCATTGGTGACGCCGCAGGCCACGATCGGCACATGAATGCGTTCGGCGTCGAGCCGGGTGACCAGATCGCGGATGTCGAGGGCGACATCGACCATCAGCAGATCGGCGCCCTTGCCGGAACGCAGCACGGCGAGCGCCTGCTCGTTGCTGTCGACGTGGGTGACGCTGGCGCCCTTGTCCATCGCGATCTTGCTCGCGACGGTGAGCTGGCCTCCCAATGTTCCGACGATGAGAAGTCGCATGATTAATTCCTGTCCGCCTTGATGATTTCCGTCATGGTCACGCCGAGCTTTTCTTCGACCAGCACCACCTCGCCGCGGGCGACCAGGCGGTTGTTGACGTAGATGTCGATTGCCTCGCCGACCTTGCGGTCGAGTTCGAGCACGGCGCCGGGTCCGAGCTTGAGCAGATCGCCGACCGCCATGCGGGCGCGGCCGAGCACCGCCGACACCTGCACCGGTACGTCGAACACCGCTTCCAGATCGGACGCGCCGCGGTTGACCGATTCATTGTCGGACGGCGCCAGCATGCCGGCATCGTCGACCGGCTGTATTCCCGGCCCGCCTTCGAGGTCGGGAAGCGGCACCTTGCTGTCGTCACTCATTGCATCCGTCTCCTGAAGTCCTAATCGATCGTGTCGGGCTGCCGCGCCGCGATGTAGCGGCCGACCATGTCATTGATGGCAGACAGTGTGGCCGCCTCATCGCGCTTGATGCCGCCATCGGCCCATTCGATCCGGCAGTCGCCGGGCGCCATCGTGTCGTCGGTGCGGATCACCAGCCGGCCCTCGAATCCGCGCGCCTGCGCGATCTCCTCAAGCCGGACCTTGGCCTCGGCGTGAATGGCACTGCCGATGTGCACCACCACATGCGGCGTCGTCACCAGATGGTGGAAGCAGTCGGTGGCCAGCGCGGAAATCTCGGCGAACGGCTCGCGCGCGATCAGTTGCGGCGCAAGCTTGCCGGCGACCGCAACGGCGACCTCGACCGCCTCGGTTTCCAGCCGCGCTTCGATGCCCTTGAGCGCGCGATCGATCCCGGCCAGTCCGTCTGCGAGCCGGGCCAGCGCTTCGGCGGCAAGCTGCGCCGTCTCGCCCTGCGCCTGCGCAAGGCCGGCAGCAAAGCCGTTGCGATAGGCCTGCGATTCGGCGTCGGCGCGCCGGCGTTCGGCCTCGACCACAGAAATGGTCGGCCGCTCGCCGGTGGCGAAATCCTCGTCGAACATGTATTTCGCAGACGTCGCCTTCATGGGTGTCTCAATAAATCAGTTCGTCTTCGCCGCGACTCTTGGAAATCAGGATTTCGCCCTTTTCGGCGAGCTCCTTGGCCCTGTTGACCAGCAGGGTCTGCGCCTCGTCGGCGTCGCGCAGCCGCACCGGACCCATTGCCTGCATTTCGTCGACCAGCATCTTGGCGCCGCGCGTCGACATGTTGTTGAAGAAGAACTGGCGCACGGCTTCGTTGGCGCCCTTCAGCGCGATCGCCAGCTTGTCCTTGTCGATGTTGCGCATCAGCGTCTGCGCCGACCCGGTGTCGAGCTTGATCAGGTCGTCGAAAGTGAACATCAGCGCCTTGATGCGCTCGGCCGCGTCGCGGTTTTCCTCTTCCAGCGCGGCGAGAAAGCGGGTCTCGGTCTGCCGGTCGAAATTGTTGAAGATTTCCGCCATCACCTCATGGGCGTCGCGGCGGCGGGTCTGCGACAGGTTTGACATGAACTCGGTGCGCAGCGTCTCCTCGACGCGCTCGATCACTTCCTTCTGGATCGCTTCCATTTTCAGCATGCGGCTGACGACGTCGAGCGAGAAGTCCTCGGGCAAAATCGACAGCACGCGAGCAGCGTGCTCCGGGCTGAGCTTGGACAACACCACCGCCACCGTTTGCGGGTACTCGTTCTTGAGATAGTTCGCCAGCACGGCTTCCTGCACGTTGGCGAGCTTCTCCCACATGTTGCGGCCGGCCGGTCCGCGGATGTCGTCCATGATGCCGTGCACGCGCTCGCTTGGCAGGTATTGCTGAAGCAGCCGCTCGGTGGCGTCGTAGTTGCCGAGCAGCGCGCCGGAAGCCGACATGCGCGAGACGAATTCCAGCAGCAGTTGTTCGACCGCGTCGGCCTCGATGGTGCCGAGCGATGACATGACGATGGAGATCTGGCGCAATTCGTCGTCGTCGAGGAGGCTGAAGATATTGCCGCCATATTGTTCGCCGAGCGCCAGCATCAGCACCGCGGCGCGTTCCGGGCCGGTCAGCTTGCGGCGACCGACCGCGACCTGGGGACGGCTGGCAAGTTCTGCCATCAGGCCGCCGATATCGTCGCGCACCGCGTCGGCTTTGTGCTTTTCGGCTGCTGCTGGCGCCATGGCTTACGCTGCGTCCTCGTGGAGCCAGGTGCGGATAATGGCGACGGCTTCATGCGGGTTTTTCTGGGCGAGCTCGCCCACCTTCTGCACCGACTGTGCGTGAACCTGGCCTTGCACCTGCGCCACGTCGATCATGGCGGAGGTGCGGTTGGAGATGGCGACGGATTCGTTGCCGCCGACGATCGAAATCGTGGCGCCGCTGGTATTGGAGATGCTGCCGCCGCCGCCGGTAGAGGTGACGTTCGTTCCCGGTGCGGTCGACGTCAAAGCGCCGCTGGAAGCGCCGGCCGCGCCAATCGCGCTTGCGACGCCCGCGACGCCCGCGGCACCGGCCAGCAGGGCGGTTTCAGGGGTGACGATCCGGCGCACCAGCGGCCGCACCACCAGCAGCAGCACGATCAGTCCGAGCAGCGCCATCACGCCCATCTCGGCGCCGCGCATGATGTCCTGCTTGGTGAACTGCAAATAGTTCATCCAGCCGGTCGGCTCGTTGATCGGCGAAGCGTTGGGTTCGGCAAAGCGAAGGTTGACCACTTCGACCTGATCGCCGCGTTTGGCGTCGAAGCCGATCGCCGAGCGCACCAGCGCGGCGATGCGATCGATGTCTTCCTTCGAGCGCGGCGTATAGACCGGCTCACCCCGGTCATTGCGGGTATAGGTGCCGTCGACCAGCACCGCGGCCGAAATCCGGTTGACGCGGCCGGCTTCGGTCACCTCGGTCTTGGTGGTGCGCGAGATCTCGTAGTTGACGATTTCCTCGCTCTTGCGGTTCTGATCGCCGGAATTGACCGGCTCCGGCGGCTTGTTGCCGCTGGGCAATTCGGTGGCGACCGAGACCTGGTTCGACTTGGTCTCGCCACTGCTCGACTGCTCCTCGCGGGTCTGGCTCGAGCGCAGCACGCGTCCGTCCGGGTCGAATTTGTCGGAGGTCTGGGTGATGCGGTTGAGGTCGAAATCGGCGGTGAGCTGCACCCGCGCGCGTCCGGGTCCGACCACCGATGAGACGATGGCCTCGACCTGATCGCGCAGGCGATTTTCGAAAACGGTCTTTCGCTCGTCGGCGCCGAGGCCGGTCGCCGCATTGTCGCGCGCGGCGCCATCGGCGAGAAGCCGGCCGGATTCGTCGATCACCGACACCCGCTCCGGCTTCATGCCGTTGACGGCGGTCGCGACCAGATGACGGATGGCGCGCACCTGCTGCGGCTCAAGCGCGCCGCGCACCTTCAGCACGATCGAGGCGGTCGCCTCCGCCTTGTCGCGCGAGAACAGCGCTCGCTCCGGCAGCACCAGATGCACGCGCGCCGCCTGTACCCGGTCGATACCGCGGATGGTGCGGGCCAACTCGCCTTCAAGCGCACGCAGATGATTGATGTTCTGGATGAAGCTGGTGGCGCCGAGCGCATCCGACTTGTCGAAGATCTCGTAACCGACGCCGCCGCCTTTGGGCAGGCCGCCTTCGGCCAGCTTCATGCGGATCCGCGCCACTTGTTCCTTGGGCACCATCACGATCGAGCCGTCGTTCCTGATCTGATAGGCGATGGCCTGGCGTTCCAGATCCTTGATGATGGCGCTGGAATCCTCGACCGACAGGTCGGTGAACAACGGCACCATCTGCGGCGCCGTCATTTTCAGCGTCAGAAATGCGAAAAAGCCGATCAGGGCCAACGTCACCGCGGCCATCGCCGCCATCCGTGCCGCACCCAGCGACTTCACAAAATCGAAGAAACCCTGCACCGGCGATTCATCCCACAAGGCGCGCGTGATGCGCTTCACCCGGCAAGATTTGCCCAGTTTATGGTTAGCGTCTGGTTAATGCGGCAGGAATCCAGGATCCTGCGCGTGCCGTAATGCACGGGGCGCGCTGGTGAAATGCGAACTGTCGGCAAAAACGAAATCGCCGGCCAACGTGGCCGGCGATGTTTCGGAAACTGACTCTGGAAAAAACTACTGACGATATTGCTGAATGCGCGTGGTGCGCAGGCCGGCAAGGCCGTGCTGGTCGATGGAATACTGCCAGGAGAGGAATTCCTCTACCGTCAGTGTGTAGCGGGCGCAGGCTTCCTCGAGCGACAGCAGACCTCCGCGAACCGCTGCGACCACCTCAGCCTTGCGGCGGATGACCCAGCGTTTGGTCGTTGGCGGGGGCAGGTCCGCAATGGTAAGCGGACTGCCATCGGGCCCGATGACATACTTTACCCTCGGGCGGTGGGGCTCGGTCATTGGTACTCTCACAACACTCGACTGACAGTTACTCAGGAAAAACTACAGGCGGCGGCTTAAAAATTGGCTAAGCACGCTATGTAAACAGGTAAATGTTTGCCCCGGTTTTGCTAACCTTTTGGTTACGGTTGAAGGTAGCAGGGCGAAGGTGAAACACTGCGAAATTCCGTTCAGGCCTGCGATTATAGGGCCGAATGGCTCTGCCGGGGTAGCCGTGAAAAAGTTCCCATTCGCCGCCGTCACCAACAGCCGCGCGCCGGGCGCCACTATTTTTCTCCTGGTGGTGGTCGGCCTTGCCTATTTTTTGCTGGCGCGGCTCGGTTTGCAGCTCGCCTCCATCAATCCCAGCGCCAGCCCGATCTGGCCGGCCACCGGTCTGGCGCTGGCGGCGGTGCTGCTGGGGGGCGTGCGGGTCTGGCCGGCGATCCTGATCGCCGCCTTTGCCGCCAATGCCGTCACTGCCGGCACGCCCGCCACCGCGGCGTTTATTGCCGTCGGCAACACTCTTGAAGCCGTGGTCGGCGGTTTCCTGGTCATGCGCTGGTCCGGCGGCCGCGATACCTTTTCGACTCCGGCGCAGGTCGTCAAATTCGCCCTGATCGTGTTCGGCGCGGCAACGGTCATCAGCGCCACGGTCGGCGTTGTGACATTGTGCGTCGCCGGCCTGGCGCCCTGGGCGAACTTCTGGCCGATCTGGATCACCTGGTGGCTCGGCGACGCAGCCGGTGCGCTGGTGGTGACGCCGGTCATTGTGCTGTGGGCGCTGACCGACCTGCGTTCGCTCAACGGGCGCGAAGTGCGGGACATTGCGCTGGCGCTCGGCGGTACGGTGGCCGTCGGCCTGATTGCCTTCAGCCCGTTGCTGCCGCGCTCCGAATACACCAGTCCGCTCGCCTTTCTGGCGATCCTGCCGCTGCTGTGGTCGGCCTTGCGGCGCGGTCCGCGCGACACCGCAACGGTGGCGCTGATCCTGACCGCCTTCACGATCTGGGCGACGCGGGCGCAGGCGGGACCGTTCGCCGGTGTGGAGCAGAACGAGACCTTCGTGCTGCTGCTCACATTCATCATCAGCGTCACGGTGCCGAGCCTGGCGCTCAGCGCCGACGTCGCGGTGCGCCGGACCACGGAAGACAATCTGCGCCGCACCTTCAGCGATCTCGACCAGAACCAGCGGCAGCGTACCGCGTTGTCCGACGCCAATATCCATCTGAAAGACGCGCAGCGGCTGGCCAATCTCGGCAGCTGGTCATGGGATATTCCCGAGAACAAAGTCGTCTGGTCGGACCAGCTTTGCGACATCTACGGCATCACGCGCGCCCGCGCGCCGACAAAGGTCGAGGACTTTGTCGACTTCCTGCATCCCGACGACCGCGACAAGGTGCAGGCCAGCATCGGCAAGGCGCTCGAGTCGGGCACCGACTTCAGCCATGACGAACGCATTTTGCGGCCGGACGGCAGCGTCCGGCATCTGCAAAGCGTCGGCGAGGTGGTCCGCGACGACAGCGGCGCTCCGCTGCGCATGCTCGGCGTCTGTCTCGATGTGACCGAACAGCGCGAAGCGCAGGTCACGCTCGAACAGACCCGCGAGCAGCTGGCGCAGTCGCAGAAGATGGAGGCGCTCGGGCAACTCACCGGCGGCATCGCCCACGACTTCAACAATCTGCTGATGATCGTGTCCGGCTACGCGCAGATTCTGCAGCGCCGGCTGAAAGAGCCGCGCGACGCTCAGGCCGTCGAGGCGATCCGCGCTGCCGCCAGCCGCGGCGAGAAACTGACCCGGCAGTTGCTGACGTTCTCGCGCCGCCAGCAACTGATGCCGGTGGTGGTGGACCTGCACAAGGCGACCGAGACGGTGCACGGCCTGCTGGCCCCTTCGCTGCAGGGCAATATCGCTTTTGTCAGCAACATCGCCAACGACGTCTGGCGGGTCGCGGTCGATCTCGGCGAATTCGAACTGGCGCTGGTCAATCTCGCGGTGAATGCGCGCGACGCCATGCCTGACGGCGGCACCATTACGCTGACGGCACGCAATGTTGTGCTGGACTCCGACGCGGCGACGGGCGGCCTGTCCGGCGACTTCGTCGCGCTGTCTGTCAGCGATAGCGGGATCGGGATCGCACCGGATGTGTTGCACCGGGTGTTCGAGCCGTTCTTCACCACCAAGCCCGTTGGCAAGGGCACCGGCCTCGGCCTGTCTCAGGTGCATGGCTTCGCCAACCTGTCGGGTGGCGCGGTCACGGTGACGAGCGAGGTGGGGCTTGGCACCGCGGTCACGATCTATCTGCCGCGCGCCCGCGCCGAGATGGCGGCTGAAGCGGAGGAAGGGGCGGCGCCCGTCAACGGTCACGCGCAAGGCACCGTGCTGGTGGTGGAAGACAGCCGCGAGGTCGCCGAGGTAACGACGGCGCTGCTCGATCAACTCGGCTACCGGGTGGTGCGGGCCGAAAACGCCGCCGAGGCATTGGGCTATCTGGAGAGCGAGACCGCGTTCGATCTGGTGTTCTCCGACATTGTCATGCCCGGCGCGATCAACGGTCTGGGACTGGCGGACATGTGCCGGCAGCGCTTTCCCGGCTTGCCGGTGCTGCTGACCAGCGGGTTCAGCGAGGCGGCGCTGGCGCCGAACGGCCGCTTCGAAATCCTGCGCAAGCCCTTCGATCTGGCGGCGCTGGAGCAGGCGATCGAGGCCACCCGCGGCCGCGCCGCGCGAGGGTAAGTTAAGCGGCGGCTAGCCCGAATAACCCGGACGCACGATGCGCTGGACCTGGTTGACCGGGTAGTTCTGCCCGCCGATCGACAGCAGCGGCGGCGTCTGGGTCAGGTCGACGGAGTCGACGGTGGCTTGCACCGACGCCGAGACCGCGACCGGCTGGTTGTTGGCATCGAGCGCGGTGGCTTTCAGGGTGTAGTTGCCGGTCGGCCAGGTGCGGCCATCATTGCCCTTGCCGTCCCAGGTGAATTTCACGCCACCCGGATTGACCGTGAAGCTGCCGGTGTAGGCGGTCTGGCCGGTCGAGTCCGAGATGGTGATTGTCGCCGTCGACGGCGAGGGCACGGTAAGGTCCCAGGCTGCGCTGCCGTTCTCCAACTGCGTGGTCGAGCCATCGACCACAACGGTGGCGCCGACATAGGCCAGCGCCGCGGTCGACTGGGCGGTCTGGTTGATCGAGATCAGCGTTTCCAGCTGCGTGTTTGACTTCATCTGCTGCTCGACCTGGGCGAACTGCACCAGTTGCTGGGTGAACTGGTTGGTGTCGAGCGGATCGAGCGGATTCTGGTTCTGCAACTGCGTCGTCAGCAGCGTCAGGAACGTCGTGAAGTTGTCAGCGATCATCGCCGTACTGGTCGCAGTGCCGGCGGTGGTTGCCGCGGTCGCTCCGGTGGTCGGGATCGGGGTCGATGTGATCGCTGACATGATTGTATCCTCAGACCTGTATATCGAGCCCGCCGGCGCGGGCGAGCGGCCGGCGATATTCGGCGGGTATGATGTCGGCGGTGCTTGTCGCGTCGTCGGTCGCGATCATGTGAGCGCGGTCGGACTGGCCGCTATTGTGTTGATGATCGGCGGACTGGTCGCGCAGCGAGAATTGCAGGCCGTTGCCGGACGTTTTCAGGCCGGCGTCCTGCAAGGCGCGCTCGAGATTGGGGGCGTCACGGCGCAGCAGGTCGAGCGTGTCGGGGCGTTCGACCACCATCCGCGCGGTCACCTTGCCATCGCGGTCGACATCGAGGCGCACATCGATGCGGCCGAGTTCGGCCGGATCGAGGCGGATTTCGAAACGGTTCTTTCCCTCCAGCGCCTTGCCGGCGATGGCAATCGGCACGCCGGCCAGCGGTACGGCGGCCGACTGCGGCGCCGACGGAGCGGCCGGCGCGACGGCGGCAGCGGCTGTCGGTGGCGCGGTGTTCTGCTGCGGCGCGGTCAGCGGCGAGGGCAGGGGGGCATCGGCCGAGGGCTGCGGCGCAACGGCATTCGATGACGCGGCCGGGTCAACGACGGGTGGTGCGGCGTGCTGCGGCTTGGCCTGAGAGTCGACCGGCACTTGTGCCTTGGCCACTTCGGCTTCGGCGGCGGTGAGTTGGGGCTTGGCGGCGGTTAACTGCGGCAAAGCGGTCGCCGTTGTGGTTTTGGCGTCGGCCGGCACGGCGGTTTCGGCGGGCTGTTCGCCGTTCGTTTTCACCGGCGTGAGTGTCTTGGCCTGCAGCGTCGCCACGGTCATGGCGCCGGCCTGAATGGTGGCCGGCTGCGCCGCCGGCTGGCCGGCCTCGGGCGCGTTTGTGAGAGGGAGCGTCGCCGCATCGGCGGGCGGCAAGGTCTGCCCCGGGTATGCGGTGGCGATCGCTGGCGCGGCGGGTTTCGCGGCGTCGGTGGCGACAGCTTCGGTGACGACGGCGGCGGCGTCGCTTTCGATCAGCGTCGCAGGCGCGGCATCTGCGCCGTCGGCTGTGGCGGTGCTGTCCCCGGTTGCGGCCGCGTCCTTGGTCGCGGTCTCGGCGGTGGATTTCGACTCGCCCGATGGCGCGGTATCAGTCTTGTCCGCAGGCTTCTCCGATGCCTTATTGGCCGCTTTGTCGGCGGATCTGGCGTCCGGCGTCCGCGCCGGCTCGGCGCGGCTGGCGCGCGCGTTGTCGTCTTGTTTCGGCCTGTCGCGGACCGGGGCCTCAAGCAGGCTCTCGAACGGTGCGGCATCGTCCGGCGCAGCCGCCTGACGCGACGCAGGCGCCGGCGGCCGGATTGACGCGGTATTTTTTGTTTCGAACGCAACTTGCGGCAAGGCGGACTCCCCCGTATCTGCGGCTTACTTTGCAATCGTCAGGCCAGCCCGGCGGCCTTGAAAAATCCTTTTTGCTCAACCACTTGTCTTTGTGCAAAGCGGCCGCCCGCGGAGTCGGCGGGGGCCGAAGCTGCCGATCCGGCAGAATTTGCCGACGGCGGAAGGCGCTGGAGCAGTTCCAAACTGCTTTCATTGCGCCCACCCCGTCGCCACCTGTAGTAAGAGCGTGCCATGCGAAACAGCCTCGACCTCGAAACCCGCCCGCAGGACACCCGCGTCGTCGTCGCCATGTCCGGCGGCGTCGACTCTTCGGTGACGGCTGCGCTGCTCAAGGCCGAGGGCTATGACGTGGTCGGCGTCACGCTGCAGCTCTACGACCACGGCGCCGCCAGCCACCGCAAGGGCGCCTGCTGCGCCGGACAGGACATCTACGACGCGCGCGGCGTGGCCGAGCGCATCGGCATTCCGCATTACGTGCTCGACTACGAGAGCCGCTTCAAGGAAGCGGTGATCGACCGGTTCGCGCAGAGCTATATCGACGGCGAGACGCCGGTGCCCTGCGTCGACTGCAACATGTCGATCAAGTTTCACGACTTGCTGATCACCGCCCGCGAACTCGGCGCTGCGGTGCTGGCCACCGGCCATTACGTGGCGTCACGGATGCTGCCGACCGGCGGCCGCGCGCTGTACCGCGCCCGCGAGGAAGAACGCGACCAGAGCTATTTCCTGTTCGGCACCACGCGCGAGCAACTCGACATCCTGCGCTTTCCGCTCGGCGAGCGCACCAAGGCGGAGACGCGCGAACTGGCGCGGCAATACGGTCTGGCGATCGCCGACAAGCACGACAGCCAGGATATCTGCTTCGTGCCGACCGGGCATTACGTCGACATCATCGAGCGGCTGAAGCCCGGCGCGGCCGAGCCCGGCGACATCGTCGGTCTCGACGGCAAGGTGTTGGGCACGCATGCCGGCATCATCCACTTCACCGTTGGCCAGCGCCGCGGCCTCGGCCTGTCGACCGGCGCGCCGCTCTATGTGGTGCGGCTCGACGCCGAACGGCGCCGCGTCGTGGTCGGTCCGCGCGAGGCGCTGCGCACCCGCCGCATCACGCTGCGCGACGTCAACTGGATCGGTGACGGCGATATCGGGCTAGAACTGGCCGACGATCGCCGTGAGGTGTTCGTCAAGGTGCGCTCGACGCGGCCGCCGCAGGCCGCCTGGCTGCGCCACGGTGTCGGCGGTTACGAGGTCGAACTGGTCGACGGCGAGCACGGCGTGTCGCCGGGCCAAGCCTGTGTGTTCTACGATGCCGGCGAGGGCCAGGCCCGCGTCTACGGCGGCGGCTTCATCAAGAGCGCGGTGGCGGCGGCCGACATGCCGCGCGCCGCGGAGCCCGCGACAGCCGCCGTGGTTCCGGGTTAGGCTGACGTATGGCGGGAGATATCGACAAGGCCGGGGTGGAGCGCGCTTATGCGCGCTGGGCGCCGGTATACGACCTGGTGTTCGGCAAGGTGTTCGACACCGGCCGCCGCGAGTCGATCAAGGCGGCCGAACAGGCCTGCGGTCCCGGCGGCGGCCGCATTCTCGAGGTCGGCGTCGGCACCGGCATTTCTCTGCCCGATTATGCGCGCGTCAACCGGCTGGTCGGCGTCGACCTGTCGGAGCCTATGCTGCGCAAGGCGCACCAGCGCGTCATCGACCACAAGCTCGACAACGTCGAGGTGATCTCGGTGATGGATGCGGCGCGCATGGCGCTGGCGGATGCATCTTTCGACGTTGTGGTGGCACAATTCGTCATCACCGCGGTGCCGGACCCGGAGGCGACGATGGACGAATTCGCCCGCGTCACCAGGCCCGGTGGCGAGATCATCCTGGTCAACCACATCGGCGCCGAGAGCGGCTTCCGCAAAGTGTTCGAGCAGGGCTTCGCGCCGCTGGCGCGCCGGCTCGGCTGGCGGCCCGAGTTCCCGTTCCGCCGCCTGACCGACTGGGCGGCGCGCCATGGCGGCGTCCGCGTCATCGAGCGCCGGCCGATGCCGCCGATGGGGCATTTCTCACTGATCCGTTTCGAGCGCCTCGACGACAGCGCGCGCCGCGCCGCCTGACGGAACTTCAGCTCCGGTTCGGCCGTTGTCTCCCGAACGGGAGAACACCTATGCGCGCCTTGTCAGTCCGGACCGTCGCCGCCGCTGTCGCGATGTTGCCCGCGGTGGCTTTCGCGCAAGCACCGCCCGAGACCAAGCCGCCGCTGGCGCCGCGCACCGAAACGACGGACCCAAGGGCCTGCGCGCCGAGCACGGCCACAACCGGAACGGGGCAGGGCGCCGACATCAACGTCACGCGGCCCGCGGGCACGTCGCTGAGCGACAAGCTGGCTCAAACAGGCGGCGTCATCTGCCCGCCGCCGCAGATCGATCCCGGGATGACCCAGCCGCCGCCCGAGGCCGGGCGCACCCCGGTGATTCCGCCGCCGCCGCCCGGCAGCGCGCCGAGCGTGCTGCCGAAATAGCCGCCCTTCCGGCATTTCGGCCGGGTTGCTTGACAGCGTTTGCCGCGCCTCCCTATATCGCGCCATCCCGGCTCCGGCCGGGATCGGTGGCGGGGTAGCTCAGCTGGTTAGAGCGGCGGAATCATAATCCGTAGGTCGGGGGTTCGAGTCCCTCCCCCGCTACCAAATAGGCAGCACACCCGTCTCCCCGCTATATGGACAGTGTGCCGGGGCGATTTCATTCAAGCTTTCGCAAGCATGGCGCCGTGTCGCAGACGCGCGGTTCACAGTCCGGCTACAGTGGCAAACCTGTCGCCCGTCGCGTTGAAGGACTTTGCCTGTGAATAGAGCGCCAAAAATGCCGTCGAAGCTCCTTCTGTCCGCCGCCATTCCGTGCGCCCTCGCGCTGGCCGGGTGCGCCAGCCAAACGCTGCCGACACCGGTGCCCCAACCCTATCCCGTCAATTACCGTCAGATCGCCGCCAACGCGGTCGCAGCACTGCCAAAAGCCGACCGCTTCAAGAGCGCCTTGATCTCGGATCTGCAGCCCTCGGTGGCGCCGCAGCCGGCCGACTGGTTTGCCTGTCTCAGGCTGAGCGACGGCGGTTTTATCGCGGTCTTTTACGGCGACGAAAAAATCACCGACATGCGGCGAAGCATCGGCTTCGATCGTTGCGACCGGGCTACAAATTACTCGCCGTTACCCCGGCCGGAGCCGCCGAAAAAGCCTCGATCCACCTGACCTCTGCGCCAGACTGCGTGCGACCATGACGTCATCGCCCCGCCTTCCAAATATTAGACATCCGGAAACCGCATGACCGACTACGACCGCGCCGCCTTCAGCACAATCTTCACCGCGCGGCGCGTCATGGCGCACGGCGCTTCGTTGCAGGTTGTCGAAGGCGGTGCCGGGCCCTTGCTTCTGCTGGTGCCCGGCTGGCCGCAATCGCTGCACACCTGGCGCAAGGTGATGCCCGCCTTGGCGGAGCGCTACCGCGTCGTGGCCTTCGATCCGCCGGGCTTGGGCGATTCCGAACCGCCGGTGTCGGGCCAGTACGACACGGCGCACATCGCCAGCCACATCGATCCGCTGCTCGACGATCTCGGCGCGAAGGACTGCCTGCTGGTGACGCACGATATCGGCGCCTGGCTCGGCTATGCCTATGCCGTGCGCCGGCCCGAGCGCGTGCGCAAACTGGTGGCCATCGACGCCGTCATCCCCGGCATGGCGCCACCGGACGTCTACACCATGACGCCGGAGCGGCTGCACAAGACCTGGCACTTCGCCTTCAACTTTCTGCCCGAACTGCCGGAGCTTCTGATCACCGGCCGCGAGCGGGAGTTTCTGGCGTGGCTGTTCAAGGCCAAGTCGATCGATGTAACCAAGACGATCGACACCGCGGCGCTCGACGAATACGCGCGGCTCTATGCGACGCCCGGCCGCTGGAGCATGGGGCTCGGCTTCTACCGCGCCATCTTTGACTCGATTACGCAGAACCGCGCGACCGCAAATACCCCGCTGCCGATGCCGGTTCTGGCGGTCGGCGGCGAGGCCGGCCTTGGCGCAGCGATGCGCGGTTCGTTCGAGAAAGCGGCGCCTAACCTGACCGGCGCGGTGATCCCGGCCTGCGGTCATTACGTGCCGGAAGAATGTCCCGAGGCCCTGCTGGCGGTGATGGAGCCGTTCCTCGCCGGGTGAGCGGCGATAAGGCCGTGCGGTCAAATTGTGCGCAATCGGGGCTTCCCCGGTTGCTCCGCAGGGCCACCGATGGAACAATTGTCTCCATTATTCGTATGTGTATCTACAACCACTGCACTCGCGCGAAAAAAGTGACGGAGGAATTTCATGGCGCGGACCGCAATGTCGCCGGTTACGGCCGTCAGCACTCCGTCACTCGATGAATCGCGAGAAAAATGGACGGCGGCGTTTCGTCGCGTGCGCGGCGAGACCGAATTGCGCGCGTCGCATCTGTCGGCCGAGGACCAGATCATCCAGTCGATGGCCGACGCCAGCCCGACCAAATGGCACCGTGCGCATGTGACCTGGTTCTTCGAGCAGTTCCTGCTGGTGCCGAACGACCCGTCGTACCGGATTTTCGACGAGCGCTTTCCGTTTCTGTTCAACTCCTATTACGTCGCCGCCGGTCCGCGTCACGCGCGGCCGCAGCGCGGCCTGATCACGCGCCCGAACGGCGCCGAGGTCACCGCCTATCGCGCCCATGTCGATGCGGGCGTGGAGAAGCTGATCGCCACGGCGCCTGCATCCGCGGTGGCCGATGTGTTCAATATTCTCGAGATCGGCCTGCACCACGAGCAGCAGCACCAGGAATTGCTGGTCACCGACATCCTGCACGCTTTCGCGCAGAACCCGACGAACCCTGTGTATGATTCCGCGTGGCAGACGCCGGGCGCGGCGCCGGGCCCGCGCGGCTTCGTCGACGTGCCCCCGGGCATCCAGACCATCGGTCATGACGGCGACGGATACTGCTTCGACAATGAGCTGCCGCGCCACGACGTATTGATCCCGAAGGTCAAGATCGCGCGCCATCTCGTCACGAATGCCGAGTGGCTGGAGTTCATCGATGCCGGCGGCTACGAGACGCCGGCGCTGTGGCTGTCTGACGGCTGGGCCACGGTGCAGGCCGAAGGCTGGCAGGCGCCCGGCTACTGGCGGCGCGGCGATTCGGGCTGGCAGGTGATGACGCTTGCCGGCGTGCAACCCGTCGATCCAGCCACGCCGGTTCTGCATGTCAGCTATTACGAAGCCGAAGCCTTCGCCCGGTTCGCCGGCAAACACCTGCCCAGCGAGGCGGAATGGGAGGCTGCGGCGCGCGCAGGGCTGCTGCCCGATTCCTTCGGAACCGCTTGGCAATGGACACGCAGTGCCTATCTGCCCTATCCGGGCTACCGCGCGGCCGAAGGCGCGCTCGGTGAGTACAACGGCAAGTTCATGATCAACCAGATGGTGCTGCGCGGCTCGTCGCTGGCGACACCGCAACATCATGAACGGGTGAGCTACCGCAATTTCTTTCAACCGCCGGCGCGCTGGCAGTTCACGTCGCTGCGCCTCGCCGAATTCGTCTAGTCAAAGGTCACGTCATGGTCGCACTCGCCCGTTCTTCCCGCCCGCAGCAGGCAGAGCCCTCGTCGTTCGAGACCGACGTGCTCGCCGGGCTTGGCGCGACTCCGAGAAAGATCCAGGCCAAGTATTTCTACGACGGCGCCGGCTCGCAACTGTTCGAGCGCATCACCGAGCAGCCGGAATATTACCCGACCCGCAGCGAGATGCGCATTCTGAGCGAGCAGGGCGCCGACATCGCTAGGCTCATTCCGGAAGGCGCGGCGCTGGTCGAGTTCGGCAGCGGCTCGAGCAAGAAGGCGCGCATCATGCTGAAGGCGGCGCCGGCGCTTGCCGCCTATGTGCCGGTCGATATCTGCGGCGAGATGATCGAGCAGGAAGCGATCGACCTGCGGCCGGATTTCCCGGGGCTCAAGGTGCTGCCGGTGACCGCCGACATCACCAAGCCGTTCGATCTGCCGGCAGAAGCGAAAGCCGCGCCGGTCCGCGTCGGCTTCTTTCCGGGTTCGACCATCGGCAATTTCGAACCGCATGAGGCGGCGGCGTTTCTGCGCAATGCCGCGCAGATCCTCGGCAAGGGCGCGCTGATGATCGTCGGCGCCGACCTGATCAAGCCGGCCGACACGCTCAACGCTGCCTATAACGATGCCGCCGGCGTCACCGCGCGCTTCAATCTCAATCTGCTGGTGCGCATCAACCGCGAGCTGCGCGGCGACTTCAAGCTCGACAGCTTCGAGCATCACGCCTTCTACAACCGCGAGCGTCATCGCGTCGAAATGCACCTCGCCAGCCTGAAGCGGCAGCGGGTCAAGGTCGCCGGCGAGAGTTTCGATTTCCGCGCCGGCGAGACCATTCACACCGAGAATTCCTACAAATACAGCGTCGAATCGCTGGGCGCGCTGGCGCGCGGCGTCGGCTGGCTGCCGGTCGGCGCCTGGACGGATCCCGACAAGTACTTTTCGATCCAGGCCTTCAAGCTGGGTGAGCCCGCGCCGCGGGCGTCGTTCTGACCTTTCCGAACGCGCCTCATTGGGCTAAGCCTTGCCCGCGCCGGACGGTGCGATCGGTCGTCAAGCAAGGCAGGGGTCAATGAAAATCGTCGGTTTTGAAGATAACAACAGCGTGCGTCTCGGCGTCGTCGATGGCGACAGCGTCATCGATATCCAGGCGGTCGACGCCAGCGTGCCGGGCGACCTCGGCGATTATCTGCGCAAATCCAATGGCGACCTGAGCGCGCTTGCGGATATCGCCAAAAAGGCGCCCGCCTCGGCGCGCCGCCCGCTCGCCGGGCTGAAGTACGCGATGCCGGTGGCCAGGCCCGGCAAGATCATCTGCCTCGGCCTCAACTACCTTGATCACGTCAAGGAAGGCCCGCAGAAGGACAACATCCCGAAATTCCAGTCGATCTTCTTCCGCATGGCGTCGTCGCTGGTGCCGCATATGGCGCCGATCGAGCGGCCGCAGAAGTCGATCCAGTTCGACTACGAAGGCGAGATGGTGGTGATCATCGGCAAGCGCGCCAAGCACCTGACCATGGACAATGCAACCGACTGCGTCGCCGGCTACGCTATCGCCAATGAGGGCTCGATCCGCGAGTATCAGCGCCACACCACGCAGTGGGGCATGGGCAAGAACTTCGACCGCACCGGCAGCGTCGGTCCGTGGATGGTCACCGCCGACGAACTGCCGAAGGGTGGCAAGGGCCTCAAGATCGAGACGAGGCTCAATGGCACCACCATGCAGTCGTCCAATACCGATCTGCTGATGTTCCCGGTCGCCGAATCGCTGGTCTACCTGACCGAAGGCATGACGCTGGAGCCGGGTGATATCCTGCTCACCGGCACCCCGTCCGGCGTCGGCCATGCGCGCAAGCCGGAGCCGATCTGGATGAAGGCCGGCGACACCGCCGAGGTCGAGATCCAGGGCATCGGCGTGCTGCGCAATCCGGTGGTCGACGAGAAGGCGTGACGATTCCGGATTGACAGACCGGCGGTAAAATTCCGATCCTTGGTTTCACAACAATAAAAAGGCTCACCTTGTGGGGAGGTGGGCCGAACCAGGGAGGATAGTATGAAGCGCGCACGCGTTGCGGCTGCTGTCGCGGCCTGTTTTTTCCTCGCCACATCGGCCATCTCCGCGCAGGAGTGGCCATCGTCGCCGGTCCGTATCTTGATCGGCTTCGGCGCCGGCGGCGGAACCGACGTCGCCACCCGTATCCTGGCCGAAGGACTGTCGGAGGCTCTCGGCCAGCAATTCATTGTTGAAAATCGTCCCGGCGCCGGCGGCAGCATCGCCGGCGGCATTGCCGCCAAGGCGCCGAAGGACGGCTACACCGCACTCGCCATCAGCATGGGCCACTCGGTGTCCGCAGTCATGGTCAAGCAGGTGCCGTACGATCCGGTGAACGACTTTGCGCCCGTCGGCATTTTCACAAACTCGGCTTTTGTCGTCGCCGTGCCAAAGAACTCTCCGGCGACCGACATCAAGAGCCTGGTTGATTACGTCAACAAGCAACCAGGCAAGCTGAACTATTCGACGGTCGGCCTGGGCTCGACCCAGCATCTGATCGCCGAAGACTTGCGCCAGCGCACCGCGATGAACGCGCAGGCCGTGTCCTACCGGACCACCGGCGAAGTCGTCAGTGCGCTGCTGCGCGGCGATGCCGCTTTTGCCGTCGAGCTCTACCATTCGCTCCGCGGCCAGGTGGATTCCGGCGATCTCCGGCTGATCGCGGTGGCCACGCCAAAGCGTTGGCCCGGAATTCCCGATGTGCCGACGCTGCAAGAGAGCGGCGTTGCCGGCATGAGCTATCTCGGCTGGTACGGGCTGGCGTTTCCTGCCGGTACGCCACAGCCGATCGTCGACAAGCTGCACCGGACGATGAAGGACGTGCTGGCCAAGGACAGCGTCAAGAAACGGCTTGAAGGCGTAGGCGCCGTCGTCAACCTGTCGACGCCGGCGGAGTTCCGTGCCGTGATCCAATCCGACATCAAGGCGCTGCAGGGAGTCGCCAGAACGGCCGGGCTCGAAGCAAAATAGCGTCCAGGTACCGGCCGAGACGATCTGGCGGCCATCGGATTTGTGCGACGCTGCCCTCGCCACCGCGGGGCGGAGTGCGCTATGCCTCGGGCCGAACCTTCAACCAACATAAAACCAGCACGAGGAATGGAATGGCCGAAAAACTGAACGTTGTGGTGATCTGCGGTTCGTTGCGCAAGGGCTCCTACAATGCGTCGTTGGTACGCGCTCTGCCGGAGCTGGCGCCGGCGGACATGACCATCACCGCGGCGCCGTCGTTCGCCGATTTCCCGCCCTACAATGCCGATGTCCAGAACGCCGGCGTGCCGGCCATGGTGACGGCCTGGGCCGACTCCATCCGCGCTGCCGATGGCGTCATCATCGTGTCGCCGGAATACAACTGGTCGATCCCCGGCGCGCTGAAGAACGCCATCGACTGGGTGTCGAAGCTCAAGGATGTGCCGTTCAAGGACAAGCCGGTGGCGCTGCAGTCGGCCTCGACCGGGCAGATGGGCGGCGGCCGCATGCAGTATCACATGCGCATGGCGCTGGTGTCGATCGAAGCCATCATGTTCGGCAAGCCGGAAGTGTTCGTGAATTTCGCGGCCAAGAAATTCGACGAGAAGACCGGCGACCTGACCGACCAGCCGACCAAGGACATCGTCAAGCAGCAGCTCGCCGCGTTTGCCAAGTTCATCCCGCGGGTGAGGGCGTAGCTTCTTCTCCCTCTCCCCGCGTTCGGTCTTGCGATTGTCATCACCGGGCTTGTCCCGGTGATCCCGCTTAGGAAGGCACTGCGCTCTTAAGCGGGATGGCCGGGTCAAGCCCGGCCATGACTCAGGTGGTTGCCCTTTTCGGAAACACCTGCGGCCGCATTTTCGGATGCGCCGGCATGGTGCGCGGCGCATAAGGCGCCTCGGCGCCCAGCTCCTCGGCGGCATGCCAGGCCCAGCGCGGGTCCCACATCGCGCCGCGGCCGATGCAGATGAAATCCGCCTTGCCGGACGCGACGATGTCTTCCGCCTGCTGGTAGCCGGTGATGAGGCCGACTGTCATTGTCGGCAGGCCGGTCTCCTTGCGCACGCGTTCGGCGAACGGCGCGTTGTAGCCCGGCGCGAACGGGATCTGCTGGCGGGCATCGAGCTGGCCGCTCGATACGTCCATGTAGTCGCAGCCCAGCCCCTTCAGTTCGCGGGCGAAGGCCACGGTATCCTCGATGGTGGTGCCGCCCTCGACCCAGTCCACCGCCGAGACGCGGATGCCGAGCGGCTTGTCGGCCGGCCACGCCTTGCGCATGGCTTCGAACACCTCGAGGGGATAGCGCATGCGCTTCTCCAGCGACCCGCCGTATTCGTCGGTGCGCTGGTTGGACAGCGGCGACAGGAACTGGTGGATCAGGTAGCCGTGACCGCCGTGCATTTCGAGAAGATCATAGCCGACCCGCTCAGCGCGCTGCACGGTCGCGACATAGTCCTTGATCGTGGCCTTCATCTCGTCCTGGGTCATGGCGCGCGGAATGTGCCAGCCGTCTCCGAACGGGATGGCCGACGGCGCCAGCGTCTCCCAAGCACCTTCCTCGGCCTTCAGCGGCTTGCCGCCGACGGCCGGCGGCGCGGTCGAGCCCTTGCGGCCGGCATGGCCGACCTGGAGACCCTGCTTGGCGATGCCATACTGCTTGCAGAAGTCGATGACGCGCTTCATCGCCTTTTCGTTGTCGTCGGAATAAAGGCCGGCGCATTTGTGGGTGATGCGGCCGACGGCGTTGACGTTGGTCATCTCGGTCATCACCAGCGCCGCGGCGCCGAGCGAGAACTGGCCGAGGTGCATGACGTGCCAGTCATTGGCCGAGCCATCGGTCGAATTGTACTGGCACATCGGCGACACCACGACGCGGTTCGGCAATGTGAGACCGCGCAGGGTGATCGGAGAAAACAGGACGCTGGCCATTATCGATTTCCTTTTCAGAACGGTGAGAAGCCGGAGACTTGGTAGGCGTGGAGCGCGAGCACCAGGCAGCAGATCGCCCAGAACACGCAGAATTCGATGCCGCCGATGACCCAGATCCATTTCCGGGACAACTTGTAGGTGGCGGCGGCGGCCACCAGCAGATGGATGAAGCCGATGACGCCGAACAACGCCGTGTACATATCGAAAAACAGCGTCACGATCAAAACCATCTCGATCGCGCCGGCCAGATACATCCAGAACGCCGGCGGCCGGAAGCCGACATCGACGTAGAATTGCAGTGCCTGCGGCACGGTGAATTTGGCGATGATATGCGGAATGAAAAACAGCGCGCAGGTGACGCGCAGCAGGTTGAACGGCTCAAGCAGATTGAACTTGTCAGCAAACGACATGGTGGCCCCCAGCCTGGCTATAGTTTGCGGCCCTTGAGCCACGCCGCGCCTTGCGCGTAGAGCGCGTCGAGCGCCGGCCCTTCGATGCCGGGCAGGTCGGCTTTCACGGTGTAGCCGATCTTGCTCTGCAGATAGGCGAGGTGACGATAGCCGTCGGGAAAGGCGGCCAGCCGCTTCTTGTCGAGTTTCGGCGCCTTGCCCGAGGTGACCGGATCGAGCCGGTCCTTTTCGTAGATGTGCCGGCGCAGCACGATGCCCCAAGTGCCCTTGCGCTTCTCCATGAAATCGTAGGCGCGGCCATAACAGGTGACGTCGCATTCGACGCCTTCGACGTTGGCGCGCTGCGCGATCGATATTTTGGTCTGGGCGATGGCGCGCTTGCCCTTGATGTCGATGGTGCTGCCGCCGAGCATGTGGAAAATGCGCACGCCCTTGTCGAAGCCGTCCTGGCTGACTTTGATGAAGTCCTCGGCCGAGCCCTGAAACCAGGTCGCGCACATTGCCGCGTCTTTGTGCCACAGCGTGCGGAAGCGGTCCCAACGGCGGGCGTCGCGCCACAGCACCCAGTTCTCGATGATGGCGCGGATGGCGAGGTTGTCTTCGGCGGATTTCGTCATACCATTCCTTGTCATGGCCGGGCTTGTCCCGGCCATCCCGCTTGGGTAGGCACATTGCTCGCCCAAGCGGGATCACCGGGTCAAGTGCCACGCCCGGGCCGGCCAGATGGCCGATCCCGGTTGGCGGCGATGACAGGGGGGCTTCACCATGTCCGGCAGACTCGCAGGAAAATTCGCGATCGTCACTGGCGGTGCCAAGGGCATCGGACGGCATTATTCAGAAGCGCTGGCGGCACAGGGCGCCCAGGTGATGGTCGCCGACATCGAGGGCGCCCCGGAAGCTGCGGCGGAAATCATTGCCAAATACGGCACCGATGCTGCGGCGAGCGCGACCTTCGATGTCGGCGACGAGGCGGCGGTCAAGGACATGGTGGCTCAGACCGTGGCGCGATTCGGCCGGATCGACATCCTGGTCAACAACGCCGCTCTCTATTCCAAGCTGACCCCGCGCGCCTTCACCGAGTGGGATACCGCGACCTGGGACCGGGTGATGGCGATCAATGTGCGCGGGCCATATTTGATGGTTCGTCATGTCGCCCCGCACATGATCGAGCGCCGCAGCGGCAAGATCATCAACATTGCCTCAGGCGCGCCTTACAAGGGGATCCCGCGCATGCTGCCTTATGTGACCTCCAAGGGCGCCGTCCTCGCCTTCACCCGGGCGCTGTCGCGTGAACTGGGGGAATACGGCATCGCCGTCAATTCGCTGTCGCCGGGCTATATCCTGAGCGACACCGGGCTGGAGAACGCCGATCACGTCGCCGACGAGCGCATTCCGGTCCGCAACAGCCGCGCCTTCAAGCGCGACGGCTATCCGGAAGACCTGCTCGGGGCGCTGGTGTTCCTGGCCTCAAGCGACAGCGATTTCGTGACCGGCCAGTCGTTGGTGGTCGATGGCGGCTCGGTCAACAACTAAGGTTCCGGAGAATTAGTTACACAGGACCGCGCTGTTTCAGTCCGGGGCGAAGTGGGGTATACTAGTTGCAAATCTAACTAATACCAGAAACCACGATCCAAGGAGCATTCCCATGGCTGTCGCCACCGCCACCCCCGACGTCACCCCGGGCTCAAAGCACAACATTCAGGCGTCCCGGCAGGCCTATTACGACAAGATCGCCAAGTACCACATGACCCCGCTGTGGGAGGTGCTGAAGGGCCTGGTGACGCCGGAGCCCAAGACCGCGGTGCAGCCGACGGTGTGGAAGTTCGCCGACGTCAAGAAGATGATCCTTGAAGCCGGCGAAGTGATCAGCGCCGAAGAGGCCGAACGCCGCGTGCTGGTGCTGGAAAACCCCGGCCTGCCGGGCAAGTCGCGCGCCACCAACACACTGTTTGCCGGCGTGCAATTGATCATGCCGGGCGAAATCGCCGACGTGCATCGCCACGTCTCGTCCGCCATCCGTTTCGTGCTGGAGGGCGAGGGCGCCTACACAGCCGTTGAAGGCGAAAAATCTCAGATGAAGCACGGCGACTTCATCATCACCGCCAACTGGGCGCCGCACGACCATGGCAACCCCGGCACCCAGCCGGTGATGTGGCTCGACGTGCTCGACATGCACATCGTCAATCACTTCGAGACCTCGTTCGGCGAGCACTTCGATGAGAAGATGCAGAATACCAACCACGAGGACGGCGACTCGTTCGAGCGCTTCGCCTCGGGCGTGCTGCCGGACGGCCTCCCGGTGACGCAGAACCGCAGCCCGGTGGTGAATTATCCCTACGCCAAGATGCGGCCGATTCTGGAGCGGCTGAAGAACACCGGCGACATCGACAAGCGTTTCGGCGCGCGGGTGCGCTACGCCAACCCGATCAATGGCGGGCCGGTGCTGCCGACCATGGGCGCGCATCTCGCGCTGTTCCCGAAGGGCTTCAAGGGCGAGCCCTATCGCTCGACCGACGGCACCATCTTCTGCTGCGCCGAGGGCCATGGCACCACCATCATCGACGGCAAGCCGATCGAGTGGGGCGTCAACGACGTCTTCGTGGTGCCGGCGTGGAAGAGCTTTCAGCACCAGCCGGCGGAAGAGTCGGTGCTGTTTTCGATTTCCGACAAGCCGGCGCAGCAGGCGCTCGGTATCTGGCGGGAAGGGAAGTAACTCTGTCCTGGGCGCAGCGCATCGCAACGTGATGCGCTGCAGAACCGGGACCGTTGCACACACGCATTACGGGACGGCCCCGTATCAGCGGCACACGTCGCCATAGCGCTGCAGGTGCGCTATGGCTCTGTGCTGCATCGCATCCGGGGCACGAACCTCTTTCGCTGGTGCGCGTTGTCGTCAGGGACCACGGAGACAATTCCATGCAATTCGAGCAACTGACCGCCGGCCATGGCGCGCTGACCGCGGTGCGCACCGGGCAGGGCCGCGACATAGTGGTGCTGCATTCGCTGCTGGCCGACCGCCACGCTTTCGATCCGGTGCTGCCGCAGCTTGCCGCGCGCCATCGCGTCACGCTGTTCAATTTGCCCGGCTTCCACGGCTCGGAGCCGCCGCTGCTGCCGCTGATGGCCGCCTATGTCGCGGCCATCGAGGATGGCTTCCAGGAATTCGAGATCGGCAGCGACGCCATCCTGATCGGCAACGGCTTCGGCGGCACGGTGGCGCTGGCCTTCGCCATCGCCCATCCGGAGCGCATCGCCAAGCTGGTGCTGAGCGATGCCGCCGCCTGCTTCCCCCCTGAGGGCCGCAAGCAGTTCGAGGTGATGGCCGCCAAGGTCGCCGAAGGCGGGCTCGGCAGCATCGCCGAGATCGCGGCCAGGCGCGTGTTCTCACCGGACCACCTTGCCGCCAATCCCGACCTGATCGAGGAGCGCAAGCGCGTGCTGATGGCGATCGACCCGAAGGCGTTCCAGGCCGCCTGCAAGATCCTGCAGGAGGCCGACCTGACCATTGATCTGGCCAAGGTTCAGATACCGACGCTGGTGGTGTGCGGCGAGTTCGACCAGGCGACGCCGCCGGCGCTGAACAGGCAGATCGCCGACAAGGTGGCCGGCGCGAAATATGTCGAGATGCCCGGCTGCGGCCATTGCCCGCCGCTCGAGCAGCCGGAGAAGTTCGTGAAGGCGATCAAGGAGTTTGTCGGGCTGTAATTGTCTGTCGCGGGCGCTGCACCGCGTCAGCGAAGCGAACGCTGCGCTGCCCGCACGGCACCGTTCAAGCGCTGACAGCGGCTAGACGGCCTTTAAATCCTGCAATATCGTGCCTGACTGGGCCGGGGGGCCACGACACCATTTGCACGCGAGGACCGGCGCCGACGACGGACAGTCGAACGGCCTGGTCCCGATCCACGTCCGATGGCGTGAAAACCGATATTGTAGAATTGTGCCCCCGGCCGGCTTCGAAAGACGGAGGGGGGAATGACGATACCTAGATCGTATTTTGTGTTTGCTATCGCTTTTTCGATTGCGGCGGCCGTCGCGATCGCGCCGTCGCAAGCCCGCGACCGGCCATCGCCACCGCCGAAATCTGCTGCCAATAAACAAAAAGCGAAGGATACCGCTGCAGCAAAAGGCGTCACTGGTGACAGGGCGAAGGCCAAGGCGGCGAACGCCACGCAGGCCCAGAAGGATCAGGCCTGGATGGCAGCGCAAAACAGGGTTTTCGCGAGGATCGATGCCGCCGCGCAGAAAGCGAGAGCGGAGTGCAAGTCAAACGCCCAGTGCCAGGCCAAGGCCGATCAAGCGAAAGCCGCCGCGAAAGCTCAAGCCAAGAAGGAAGCCCAAGCGAGCATACAGTGGTGCAAATCGAATCAATGCGCGTCGGAGTATATTGAGGCGAAGGTGTGGGAGATTTATTACCGAAAGTGCCCTCAATACTTCAATAACTGCTAGGGCGCCATGCGATCGGACGCTGCGACGGCGCGCCAGACGCCGCCCTAGGACCGATCGACATTCAGGATTCCCAAGCGGTCTGATCGCTGATTCATAGGGCTCCGTGATTCTGGCACGGAGCTGCGACGATGGGGATCAAGCGGTATGAGCTGAGCGATGGGCAATGGGCGAAGATTGCACCCTTGCTGCCGGGCAAAGCCGGCGATCCGGGCCGGACAGGAGCGGATAATCGGCTGTTCGTGAACGGTTGTCTGTGGGTGCTGCGATCTGGAGCACATTGGTGTGACCTGCCGGAGCGTTATGGCCGCTGGAAGACGGTGCATCGGCGGTTCAGCCGCTGGTGTCATGCCGGCGTTTGGGAGCGGGTATTCGGCGCCCTGACAGCCGACCGCGACAATCAATATCTGATGCTCGACAGCACCATCGTTCGCGCCCATCAGCAGGCGGCGACCGGAAAAGGGGGGCCCAGGATCAGGCGCTGGGGCGTTCCCGAGGCGGATTGACCACCAAGGTCCACATGCTCGCCGATGCGCTGGGCCGCCCCTTGCGCTTCGTCGTGACCGCCGGGCAGGCCGGAGACATTACACAAGCCCCCGCACTCCTCGAAGGCCAGGCCGGGGGCGCCGTACTTGCCGACAAGGCCTATGACAGCAACGCCTTGCGTGCGCTCGTCGCCGGGATGGGCGCCGAAGCGGTGATTCCGTCAAACAGGACATGCAAAATCATCATCCCGCATGACGCCGGCCTCTACAAACATCGCAACCGAATCGAACGCTGCTTCAACCGTCTCAAGCACTTCCGCCGTTTCGCCACCCGCTACGATAGGCGCACCGTTCACTTCACTGGATTCGTTCATTTGGCCGCAGCCATGATCTGGTTACAATGAATGTCGATCCGGCCTAGTCCAGCGCCGCCATCACCGCCTTCGCTATCGCCGCCGTGCCATCGCTGCCGCCATATTCCATCGGCCTGAGGCCGCCGGCATAGGCTTGATCGACCGCGCGCTCGATGCGCTGCGCTGCCTCCGCCGCCGGCCCGTGGTCGTGCTTGTCGGCCAGCCAGTCCAGCATCATCGCAGCCGACAAAATCATGGCGGTCGGATTGGCCTTGCCTTGGCCCATGATGTCGGGCGCGGTGCCATGGCAGGGCTGGAACACCGCATGCGTGTCGCCGATATCGGCCGACGGCGCGATGCCGAGACCGCCGATCAGGCCGGCGGCAAGGTCGGAGAGGATGTCGCCGAACATGTTCTCCATCACCATGACGTCGAAGTCCCACGGCTTCTTCACCATCAGCGCGGCGCAGGCATCGACATAGAGCAGGTCGGTTTTGACCTCGGGGAATTTCGCCTTGCGCTCGGTGAAGATATCGCGCTGCCAGTTGAACGCCTTGAACACATTGGCCTTGTCGACCAGCGTCAGCCGTCCCGGCCTGCCGCGTGTCTTGCGGCGCTCGGCGAGCTTCAGCGAAAAGTCGAACAGCCGCTCCGTGGTCTTGCGCGTCACCACCAGTGTTTCGCGGGCCTCGTCGTGCGTCGTCACGCCCTTGCCCATCGAGGCGAACAGGCCCTCGGTCGACTCGCGGATCAGCACGAAATCGATGCCGTGCTCCTGCGCGCCGACGATCGGGCTCGGCACCCCCGGGATCAGCCGGGCCGGGCGCACTCCCGCATAGAGATCGAAAATGAAACGCAGTTCGACCTGGGGCATGATCTCGGTGTTGTCGGGATAGCGCACGCTCGGCAGGCCGCAGGCGCCGAGCAGGATAGCGTCGGCTTCCTCGCACAGCTTGATGGTTGTCTCCGACATCGACTTGCCGGTGGCGCGATATTCATCGGCGCCGGCCGGCGCCTCGCTGAAGCGGAATTTCAGGCTCGGCGTGGTCGCCTCGATGCGGCGCAAGATGTCGAGCGTCGGCGCCATCACTTCGTGGCCGATGCCGTCGCCGGGCAGAACGGCGACGTGAAATGCGGTGTTGGCGGACATGGTTTTGTTTCCGGCTGGCGCTTCAGGCAATCGCCAGCTAATGAATACGCCCGCGCGCATACGCGCAAGTGATGATGCTCGAGGTCCTCATGCCGAAATTTGCCGCCAATCTCGGCTACTTGTTCACCGACCGGCCGCTGCTGGCGCGGATCGACGCCGCGGCGGCGTCCGGTTTCAAGGCGATCGAGCTGCAGTTTCCCTATGACGTGCCGGCGGCGGACGTGAAGGCAGCGATCACCCGCAACAATCTCACGATGCTCGGCGTCAACACGCCGCCGGGCGACGGCGAGGGGACCTTCGGTCTGGCCGCGGTGCCGGGCCGCGAGCGCGACTGGGAGGTGTTGTTTGCCCGCGCGCTCGATTACATCGCCGCCATCGGCGGCAGCGCCATTCATTGCCTGGCCGGTAAGGTGCCGCCCGAGCAGCGCCCGGCGGCCGAGCGCACCTATATCGCCAACCTGTCGCGCGCCGCCGATCTCGCCGCGGCCAAGGGCGTGACGCTGCTGCTGGAGCCGATCAATCCGCGCGACCGGCCGAATTATTTTCTCAACCACGTCGCGCACGCGGCCGACATCATCGCCAAGATCGGCAAGCCGAACGTGAAAATGCAGTTCGATTTCTATCACGTGCAGATCGTCGGCGGCGATCTGGTGACCCGGCTGGAGCAGTGCCTGCCGGTGGTCGGCCATCTGCAATGCGCCGCGGTGCCGGTGCGCCACGAGCCGGACGACGGCGAAATCAACTACCCGTTTGTGTTCGCGGCGGTCGACCGGCTCGGCTACCAGGGCTGGATCGGCTGTGAATACCGGCCGCGCGGCCGGACCGAGGATGGCCTCGGGTGGATGGCCAAATACCGATAGTTCCGCCCGGCTGCCCAGTTGTTAACCATCAATCGCCTTGAAAACCCACGCGTTTTCCCTTTGCGCCGGGCTGCCGAACTTGCTAAAATTAACCAATGTTCGGACGTGGCACCCAGAAGACCGACGCTGTCGAGGCACCGAGTGTGCTCAAGGACGCCGTGCGCGATGCGCGCATCGAGGCGGCCGAGCGCACCGGCGTGGTGGTCGATCTGCGCGACGCCGAGGTGGCGCGGCTCGAACTGCTCAACGAAGCGCTCGATCCGCGCTTCAAGGAAATTCCGGCCGAAATCGAACTGTTCGACCGGGGCTTGAGCCGGGGCGACGTGCCGCGGCTGTGGATCGACGCCATCGCCCATATCGAGATGGGCCGCGACAAGCGGCAGTACCGTTTTGTGCAGGACACCCGCTACGGCCGCACCGTGCTGGCGGAGACCTACGACGTCCCGGAGATGGTGCAGGCTGTGACGCGCTATGTGGCGCGCCGGCTGGTCGAGCGCGAGCGGGCGCTGGCCGATGATGCCATGGTCGGTTACGGCACCGCGCAGAAGATGGTGCAGCAGGAGCAGCGTCGCGGCCGCATAAAGGCGCTGCGCAGCTTCTTCCTCGGCTTGTTCATCGGCATCGGCGCGCTGGTGGCACTGGCGCTGCTCAACGCGCCGCGGCCGTAGCGCCAGCTACTCCTCAAGAATCATGCGTTTCTGTTCGGTGATCTGACCGTCCATTGTGATGGCACGCGAGATCAATTCGCAGCGCCAGGCGCCCTTCTTCCCGTCGATGGCATAGAGATGATAGGCGGCCGGATCCTTGTCGCGGACCGGCACTGCCGAGGCCGACGGTACGCCGACCGCGGGAATGCGGCTGCCCTCGGGGCCGTTGAGCCAGTTGATCATGTGCTCATGGTCGTGGCCGTGCAGCAGCAGATCGGCGCCAAGCCCGGCGAGCACGCGCAGCAGCACCGGGGCGTCGAGCAAATGCTTGTGACGGGACGTCCGGCTCACCGGCGGATGATGGATCAGCACCACCCGGAACAGGTTTTCGGTCTTGAGCTGGTTGAGCGCGGCGGCGAACTCGGTGAGTTGTTTGGTGCCGACCCAGCCGGTGGCGAGGAATGGCGCAGTCGGCACGCCCGAACACAGCCCGATCAGCGCCACCGGGCCGCGCCGCCGCACATAGGGAAAACCGGGCACACCTTCGTCGTCACTCATATAGGCGCCCCACTGCCGCCCGGCGAAGGCGGCCGCCTCGCGCACATAGATGTCGTGATTGCCGGGCACAACGCTGATGTCGCGCAGGCTGCCGAGATGCTCCAGCCAGTCACGCGCCCGGGGGAATTCCGGCGCCAGCCCGATATTGACCAGGTCGCCGGTGACCGCGATGTGGTCGGGCGCCTGCTTCACCACGTCTTCGGTGATCGCCGCCAGCACCGCGGGATCGTGAATGAATTGGCGCTTGCGCTGCCAGTTCAGATAGCCGGTGACGCGCTTGCCGATCAGGTCGGTCCAGCGCGGTTGGGGCAGGGGGCCGATATGGGGGTCGGACAGGTGGGCGAGTGTGAACATCAGCGGGGGGTAACCCGCTATGCGCTTCCGATCAATATGCCGGCGATGAACACCAGCGTGCCGCCGACCACGATCTGGAACGCCGCCTGCAGGAACGGCGTGTCCATGTAGCGGTAGCGGATGTAGGAGATGACCGCGAGCTCCACGATCACCACGATGATGGCGACGATGGTGGCGACCCAGAAGTCGGGAATGAGGTAGGGCAGCGTGTGGCCGACGCCGCCCAGCGTGGTCATGACGCCGCTGACGGTGCCGCGCAGCCAGGGCGTGCCGCGCCCGGTCAGCGAGCCGTCGTCGGACAGCGCCTCGGCAAAACCCATCGAGATGCCGGCGCCGACCGAAGCCGCCATGCCGACCAGGAACGTCTCCCAGGTGCTTTGGGTGGCAAACGCAGCCGCGAACAGCGGCGCCAGCGTCGACACCGAGCCGTCCATCAGCCCGACCAGCCCGGGCTGCACGTATTGCAGCAGGAACATGCGCCGCGCAGTCTCGTCCTCTTTCTCGCGCGCGCCCTTGGTGAGGATGGTTTCGTTGAGCTTGTGGGCCAGCGACTCATGCCCGGCTTCGGCCTCCGCCAGTTGAATGAGCAATTGGCGCACCGAGGCGTCACGCGAGGTTTCGGCGGCCTTGCGGTAGAATCGTTCGGCCTCGAATTCCATGTTTTCGGCGAACTTGCGCACCTCGTCGAGCGCCAGCGGATGCATCAACCAGAGTGGCTGCTTCGTCTGCATGAAGCCCTTGACGTCCTGGCGGCGGATCAGCGGCAGGTAGTCGCCAAATTTCTGCCGGTACAGGTCGAACAGCCATGAGCGGTGCTGCACTTCCTCCTCGGCCATCTCGTCGAACACCTTGGCCGACGCCGGGAATTTTTCGCGCAGGCCCTGGGCAAAGCCGCGGTAGATGCGGCTGTCCTCCTCCTCGTTGGTGATGGCGAGGGCAAGCACTTCTTGCTCGCTGAGGTCGGAAAATCGCTTCACGGAAGAGCCTTTCGCTGCAACGGCAACGGAAGCTCTATATTAGAATAATTCTAAACAGGGAAGCATTAGTTGCGGGCGAACCCAAAGAAAACCGATGACTGACAGTGACACCGGCGCGGGCTAAGGGTGGGCCATGCCGCTGCATCCCTTCCGCCGCCTGATGGAGCCGCTGATCCGGCCGGCGTTCCATTTCTATTGGCGCTTTGCCCGCGGGGCGACGCTGGGGGCGCGCGCCGTCGTGATCGATGGCAGCGGCCGTGTTTTCCTGGTCAGGCACTCCTACGTCGACGGCTGGTATCTGCCCGGCGGCGGGGTCGAGACCGGGGAAACGATGCTGACGGCGCTCAAGCGCGAACTGGCCGAGGAGGGCAATATTGTGCTGACCGCGACGCCGCGGCTGCACGGCATTTTCCTCAATGCGCGGGTGTCACGCCGCGACCACGTCGCGCTCTATGTCGTGCGCGATTTCAGGCAGGATGGGGTGCCGCGCCCCAATTACGAGATCGTCGAGCACGGCTTCTTCGCGCCCGATATGCTGCCGGACGGCACGACGCGCGCGACCCGCGCCCGCATTGCCGAGGTGCTCAATGGCGGGCCGGCGAGCGAGGTGTGGTGAATGATGGCTGACGGTGGCGCCGGCGAAGCGACGCGTCAACAACCCCTTCTTCTCAGGACTTCCCGGCGTCCTTGAGGACCTTGAGCAATTCCTTGAGAATGGCGTCGTTGCCGGCGGCGATATTGCCCGTGGCCAAGGGGTCCTCGCCACCGTCGCAATCAGCGACGTAGCCGCCCGCCTCGCGCACCAGGATCAGTCCTGCGGCCATGTCCCACGGCTTGATGTCGCGTTCCCAGTAACCGTCGAGGCGTCCTGCCGCGACCCAGGCCAGATCGAGCGCGGCGGCGCCGAAACGGCGCAGCCCGGCGACCCTTTCCTGCATGGCGCCGGTTTCCTTGCGCGCCAGTGCCAGATCACCGCGGCCGATATGCGGCAGGCCGCAGGCGATCACCGACTCCGCGAGCTGCTTGCGGCCGGCGACGCGGATGCGCTGATCGTTGAGGAACGCGCCTTTGCCCTTTTCGGCGACGAAGAGTTCCTCGATCGCCGGATTGTAGATCAGCCCGGCGACCACGGCGCCCTCGCGCGCGAGTGCGATCGAGATGGCGAACTGCGGAATGCCGTGCAAAAAATTGGTGGTGCCGTCGAGCGGATCGACAATCCACGTGTGACTGCCGTCGGCGCCTTCGCGCTTGCCGCCTTCTTCGCCGAGGAAGCCGTAGCCAGGACGGGCGCGGGACAGTTCGGCATAGATCGTTTCCTCGGCGCGCCTGTCGGCGGAGGAAACGAAATTGGCCGGGCCCTTGAGCGAGACCTGAAGCTTTTCAAGTTCGCCGAAATCGCGCTTGAGCGCCCGCGCGGCCTTGCGGGCGGCGGCAATCATCACATTGAGGAGGGCGGAGTGCTGCATGGAGCGTGGGGTCTGCCCGTGCCGGGCCGTGCCGTCAAGGCTGCATCGACTGTGCGGTCGATTGCCATTTCGTGACGGCGGCCTCGGCGGCCTCCCGCACCGCCGGCGGCTGCTGACTGGCGAAGGCCTCGAGCTGGGGATCGCCAGCCCCGGCCGCCCGGGCAATGAAGTGCCATTTGACCGCCGCGGTGGCATCGGCCGGCATGCCGCGGCCGGCCATGAGGATCCGCGCCAGCCGGTTCTGGGCGATCGGGCTGCCGAGGCGGGCGGCGCGCAGGAACAACTGGGCGGCGGCGGATTCGTCCTTGGCGGTGCCGTCGCCGTTGAACCGGGCGATGGCGAATTCGACCATGGCGTCGAGATTGCCCGCGATCGCGGCCTTCTCCATCAGGACCATGGCCTGGCTCGCGTCCTTGGGCACGCCCCGGCCTTCCTTGTACAGGGTGCCGAGCGCGTATTGCGCCTCCTGATTGCCCGCGTCGGCGGCGGTTCTGAACAGTTCGGCGGCGCGGGCGAAGTCCTGCGGGAACTGCTGGCCCTCCAGATAGAGCAGGCCGAGATTGTAGGCGGCGGCGGCATGTCCAAGCTTGGCAGCGGCGGCCAACTGACGCGCGGCCTCATCGGTGTTGCGCGGGCCGGCGCGGCCCTGGAAATTGAACATCGCCAGCGCGAACATGGCGTCGCGGTCGCCATTGGCGGCGGCGCGCTGGTACCACTCGGCGGCCTTGGCGTCGTCACGGCCGACGCCGAGCCCCTGCGCATAGAGTTCGCCGAGCAGCGTCATGGCGTCGGTGTCGTTCTGCTCGGCGCGCGCGGCGGCTTCCTTGAACGCGGTCAGATAGAAGCCGCGCTGGAACGCGCCGTAGGCCAGATCGGCGTTGGGGTCGACCGGCGGCGGCGCGGGTTGAGCCTGGGGTGCGGCCTTCGGCACCGGCGGGCGCTGCTGCGCCATCGCACTGGTGCTGGCAGCGACCAGGGCAATCATAGCCAGCAAGGCGCACGCCGCGCGTCTCATACCGTGTTCTCCGGCAGACGCATGTATTGCGCGGCGTCAGCGATCGTGACCGCGACGGCTTCCGGATCGCCCCAGACCCAGTCACCCAGCGCGATGAAATCGGCGCCGGCGGTGACCAGCGGTTCGATCTCGGCGATCGATGCGGCATAGGCGACGCAGGGCGCCTCGAACACCTCGGCCCACCAGGCGACGCGCTCGACGATGGCGGCAAAGTCCGGCCGCTCGCCGTGCCGATCGGGATCGCCGAACATCAAGTAATCGGCGCCGGCCTCGGCCGCGGTCATCGCATCGTGCCGGGTGTCAAGACTGCCGACGCCGGCGATGCGTTCGGGCTTCAGGCGCTCCAGCGCGCCGGTGAAGTCGTCGATACCGCTCAGGTGCGCGCCATCGGCGCCGGCGCGGGCGACCAGATCGACGGCACCGTCGAGCAGCAAGGCGGCGCCGGTCTTCTGCACCACATCGCCGAGCGCCTTGGCGCGGTTGATCAGCGTGCGCTCGTCGGCCTCGGCCAGACGCAGCAGCACTGCCGCGACGTCGCCGGCGGTCAGCGCGGCCGTCAGTGCGGTGGTGAAAGTGGCCGAGTCGTCGACGCGCGGCGTCATTAGATAGAGACGCGGCACCGGGCGCGGTTCAGCCTGTTTCGGTCGTGAAGCCATGGTTCCCCGCATGCTAGCCCAATCGGGCGGAAAATTGACCAGACGCCGAATCGGCCACTGGCCGAGCGTCGCAGGCGCTTTTCCAGCCTCGCTAGCACCTTTCGCGGGCCGGCCAAACGCCGCATCGCCAAGATAGCGGCGCCACCGCAGGATTGGCCGGGTCCGCGCGTTCAATGATGAGCGGGTGCCCTGCAACCGGCACCTTAACAAGGAGCGCGTGGGAACCGACCGTGAGTTCGTTTGTTGACTCCCGCCTCCATTCAGCAAGGAAAACCTTATGAAACTCACTTTATTGGCTTCGGCTCTCGCCCTGTCGATTTTCAGCCTGTCGCCGGCCAGCGCCGCTCCCGCCGCTCAGGCTATGCACCCGGGCATTAACGCGTCGATCATTCAGGCCCAGTTCTTCCAGCCGACGCAAGCGCGTCCTGGCCCCCAGCGCGCCGCGCCGCGTCGCGCTGCGCCGCGTCGCGCCGGTCCGCCGCAGCGTTACGTCCCCGGCCGTCGCTACAACTCCCCGCCGCGCGGTTACCGTCGCTATGACCGTCGTCCGGGCGATTGGAACCGCCGCGGTTGCGTGATGGTCGGCCCGGTCTGGTTCTGCCCGTAACGTCGATTAACTGAAAATGAAAGAGCCCCGGTTTGCGCCGGGGCTCTTTTGTTTATTTGCTTGAGCAAAGGCTACGGCATCGGAATCGCGCCCATGTCCTTCGGCACCTTGTAGCCGCGCTGCACCGCGGGCCGCGCGGCGATCGTCGTGTACCAGCGCTTGACGTTCGGATAGGTGTTCAGGTCGATGGTCTGCCACTCGAAGCGCGAGATCCACGGCCAGATCGCGATATCGGCGATCGAGTAGTCGCCGGCGACGAAGTCGCGGCCCTCGAGCTGGGTGTTGAGCACCTTGTAGAGCCGGTTCGCTTCCTTGAGAAAACGCTCCTCGGCGTAGGCCGATTTGCCCGGATTGTATTTCACGAAGTGATGCACCTGACCCAGCATCGGGCCGGCGCCGCCCATCTGCCACATCAGCCATTCGATCACCTGATAACGTTCCTTGCCGGACTTCGGCAGCAGCTTGCCGGTCTTGTCGGCGAGATAGATCAGGATCGCACCGGACTCCATCAGCGACATGCCGGTGTCGTTGTCGACGATCGCCGGAATGCGGTTGTTCGGCGCGATCTTGAGGAAGGCCGGCGCGAACTGCTCGTCCTTGGAAATATCGATGGCGTGCACGTTATAGGGCAGGCCGATTTCTTCCAGCATGATGGAGGCCTTGCGGCCGTTCGGGGTGGTCCAGGTGTAAAGATCGATCACGGGAAAATCCTTTATGTTTTTCTGTCGCCTTGTCCGCGCCGGTTGCGGACATTCGCATCACTGTGCGAGCGGTCTTGAACGCGAGAACGTGGATGGCCGGGACAAATGGTGCGAAGATCGCGCCTTCTGCCCGGCCATGACGCATTATCTATCGGAGTTTCCGCCGCCCGTCATGCGGCACACGCAGCTTTGATTACGCCGCCTTCTTCTCCAGATCGGCTTTCCACTGTCCGAGCGCAGCGAGGCCGTTCATCTTTGCGCGATGTGAAAATGCGCTCTGTCCGGCTGCAAGATTTTCTGCCTTGCCACCCCACGCCTTCTGCGGTGCCGCCTGCAAGGCGCGGCCGTAAGAGAAGGTCAGCGCCCACGGCAGATTGCCGATCTTGTTCATGGCGTCGAGATGGGCGGTGGCTTCCTCGTCCGACTGTCCGCCGGACAGGAAGGCGATGCCCGGCACCGCGCCCGGCACGCAATTCTTCAGCACCTTCACGGTGCGCTCGGCCACATCCTGCACGGACGCGCGTGCCTTGCTACCCTTGCCCGGCACGATCATGTTCGGCTTGAGCACGATGCCTTCAAGCGCGACCTTCTGGTAGTAAAGCTGCTGGAAGGTTTCTTTCAGCACCCATTCGGTCACCATCTCGCATTGCTCGATGTCGTGGTCGCCGTCCATCAACACTTCGGGTTCGACGATCGGCACGATCTGGGCGTCTTGGCAGAGCGCGGCATAACGCGCCAGCGCGTGCGCATTGGCGCTGAGGCAGGCGTAGCTGGGCTTGCCGGGGCCGACATCGATCACGGCGCGCCACTTGGCGAAGCGCGCGCCCTGGGCGTAATATTTAGGCAGCCGGTCGGCGAGTCTGTCGAGGCCGACGGTGACGACTTCACCGGGGCAGTTCGGCAGCGGCTTGGTGCCTTCGTCGACCTTGATGCCGGGCAGGGCACCGGCCTGCTTGATGATGTCGACCAGAAGCGTGCCGTCCTTGGCCTTCTGCCAGATCGTCTCGTCATAGAGAATGACGCCGGAGATGTGGTTCTTCATCGCCTCGGCGGTACGGAACATCATCTCGCGATAGTCGCGGCGGTTGTCTTCGGTGTTTTCGGTGCCGATGGCGTCAAAGCGCTTCTTGATGGTGCCGGTCGACTCGTCGGCGGCAAGGATGCCCTTGCCCGGCGCGACCATGGCGCGGGCGACCTTGTTCAATTCGTCCAGATTCATCGTTCTCTCCCTCGGATGCGCCCAAGTCCCGGACGGGGCGCGCCGTCAGTGGCGCGGCGTCGAGCCGGGACCGTCAAAAAACTTACTTTACCCGCAACACCTCGACCCCGGGCAAGGGCTTACCTTCCAGCCACTCCAGGAAGGCGCCGCCGGCGGTCGAGACGTAAGTCAGACGGTCCACCACGCCCGCGACATTGAGCGCGGCCACCGTGTCGCCGCCGCCGGCCACGGTAACAAGCTTGCCGGCCTCGGTCAGTTCCGCGGCGGCTTCCGCCACGGCGACGGTGCCGCTGTCGAAGGGCTCCATCTCGAAAGCGCCGAACGGTCCGTTCCAGACCAGCGTCTTGGAACGCGCCAGCACCGACACCACCTGCTCGACGCTGCGCGGGCCGATATCCAGCATCATGTCCTTGTCGCCGACATTGTCGACGTCGACCACGCGGGAGGGGGCATGCGCCTCGAATTTCTCCGCCACCACGGCGTCGACCGGCAGCAGGATCTGGCGTTTGGCGGCCTTGGCCTGGTCCATGATCTTCTGCGCGGTGTCGACGAGGTCCCGTTCGACCAGCGACTTGCCCATGCGCTTGTTCAGCGCCAGCAGGAAGGTGTTGGCCATGGCGCCGCCGATGATCAGAACGTCGACGCGCTCCAGCAGATTGCCGAGCAGATCGAGCTTGGTCGAAATCTTGGCGCCGCCGACGATCGCGGTCAGCGGGCGCTCCGGCTTGTCGAGCACCTTCTCGAAGGCTTCGAGTTCGGCCTGCAGCGTGCGCCCGGCGAAGGACGGCAGCGCATGCGCGAGGCCGGCGGTGGAGGCGTGCGCGCGGTGTGATACCGAGAAGGCGTCGTTGACAAAGATATCGCCGAGCTTGGCCAGCGACGCGACGAAGGCCGGATCGTTCTTTTCCTCGCCGGGATAAAAGCGCGTGTTTTCGAGGCAGAGGATATCGTCGGGCTTCATCGCCGCCACTGCGCGTTCGGCAGTCTCGCCGATGCAGTCGTCGACGAATTTCACCGGGCGCTTGAGAATATGCGCCACCTCGGCGGCCACCGGCTTGAGCGACTGGCTGGCGTCACGGCCCTTGGGTCGGCCGAAATGCGACAGCAGGATCACCTTGGCGCCCTTGGCGGCGATTTCGGTGATCGCCGGCGCCATACGCTCGATGCGGGTGGCGTCGCTGACGACGCCGTTCTCGACCGGAACGTTGAGGTCGACGCGCACCAGGACGCGTTTGCCCTTCAGGTCGGCGTGATCGAGGGTACGGAAGGTGCTGGTCATTGCGGCGCTCTTGTCCCGGGCGCAGCGCAGCACGAAGTGATGCGCTGCTGAACCGGGACCGTTAAAGATTCCGGATTGAAAGATCCCGGGTCTGCAGCGCACCGCGAAAACGCGCTGCGCTGCGCCCGGGACACGTACGTCAGATCAACTTCCCCATCGCCACCGCGGTGTCGGACATGCGGTTGGAGAAGCCCCATTCATTGTCGTACCACGACATCACGCGCACCAGCGTGCCGTCGAGCACCTTGGTCTGGTCCATGTGGAAGACCGACGAGTGCGGGTCGTGGTTGAAATCGATCGAGACGTTCGGCTCGTTGGTGTAGCCGAGGATGCCCTTGAGCTGCTGCTCGGCGGCGCGCTTTATGGCGGCGTTGACCTCGTCCTTGCTGGTCGCCTTCTTGGCGACGAACTTGAAGTCGACCACCGAGACGTTCGGTGTCGGCACGCGGATGGCGACGCCATCGAGCTTGCCGTTCAACTCGGGCAGCACCAGGCCGACCGCCTTGGCGGCGCCGGTCGAGGTCGGGATCATCGAAAGCGCGGCGGCGCGGCCGCGGTAGAGATCCTTGTGCATGGTGTCGAGCGTCGGCTGGTCGCCGGTGTAGGAGTGGATCGTCGTCATGAAGCCGTGCTGGATGCCGATGGCGTCGTTCAGCACCTTGGCAACGGGCGCCAGGCAGTTGGTGGTGCACGAGGCGTTCGAGACGATCAAATGATCCTTGGTCAGCTTGTCGTGGTTGACGCCGTAGACCACGGTCAGGTCGGCGCCTTCGGCCGGGGCCGAGACCAGCACGCGCTTGGCGCCGGCGGTCAGGTGCATCGACGCCTTGTCCTTGGCGGTGAAGATGCCGGTGCATTCCAGCGCGATGTCGACGCCGAGATCCTTCCACGGCAGCGTGGTCGGGTCCTTGATGGCGGTGACCTTGATGGCGCCGTTGCCGACGCTGATGGTGTCGCCCTTGACGGTGACGGTGCCGGGGAAGCGGCCATGCACGCTGTCGAAGCGCAGCAGGTGGGCGTTGGTCTCGACCGGGCCGAGATCGTTGATGCCGACCACTTCGATGTCGGTACGGCCGGATTCGGCGATGGCGCGGAGAACATTGCGGCCGATGCGGCCAAAGCCATTGATGGCAACGCGGACTGTCATTTCAAATCGCTCCCGGTCTCATGTGCACACTGCATCCGGTGAACAAATGCCAGAAAACGGGGCGTTTTGTACCGGATCGCCCGCGTTCGCGGGCGCTAACGCCGAATATAGTTACTTCCCGAGCTTTTTCAGCGCCGCCTCAGCCACTGCCTCGGCGGTAATGCCGAATTTCTTGTAGAGTTCCTTGTACGGCGCGCTGGCGCCGAACGAATTCATGCCGACGAAGATCCCATCGGCGCCGATGATGGCGTCCCAGCCCTGCCGCACCGCGGCTTCGACGCCGATCCGGACCCTGGCGCTGCCGAGCACCGCCCGGCGCACGTCGTCCGGCTGCGCGGCGAACAGCTCGAAACTCGGCACCGAGACCACGCGGGCGGCGACGCCCTTGTCGGCCAGCAGCTTGGCGGCATCGACCGCGAGCGAGACTTCCGAGCCGGTGGCGAAGATGGACACGGCCGCGGCGCCGTCGGGACCGGCGATTTCATAGGCGCCCTGGGCGCAGATGTTGTCGGCATCGTAGCGATTGCGCAGTTGCGGCAGGTTCTGCCGCGTCAGCGCCAGTACGCTCGGCCGGTCTTTGGACCGCAGCGCCAGCTCCCAGCATTCGGCGGTCTCGACCGCGTCGGCCGGGCGGAATACCAGCAAATTCGGGATCGACCGCAGGGCGGCGAGATGCTCGACCGGCTGATGGGTCGGGCCGTCTTCGCCGAGGCCGATCGAGTCATGCGTCATCACGTGAATGACGCGCTCGCCCATCAGCGCCGCCAGCCGGATCGACGGGCGGCAGTAATCGGAGAACACCAGGAAGGTGCCGGAATAGGGGATGATACCGCCGTGCAGCACCATGCCGTTCATGGCCGCGGCCATGCCGTGCTCGCGGATGCCGTAATGGATGAAGCGGCCGGAGAAGTCGCCGGCGTTGATCGCCTGCATCGACTTGGTGCGGGTGTTGTTGGAGCCCGTCAGGTCGGCCGAGCCGCCGATCATTTCCGGCACGGCCGGCACCAGGAACTCCAGCGCGAATTCCGACGCGGTGCGCGAGGCGATATCCTTCGGCGTGTCGGCCAGCGTCTGCTTGAGCTTGGCGACAGCGTCGCTCAGTGACTGCGTGGGCAGGTCGCCTTTCATGCGGCGTTCGAACTCACTGCGTTGTCCGGCATCGAGCGCGGCCAGCGTCTTGGACCAGCCGGCATGCGCTGCCTTCGAGCGCTCGCCAGCCTTGCGCCAGCCGGCCAGGATGTCGGCCGGAATCTCGAACGGGGCGTGCGGCCAGCCGAGCGCGGCGCGCGTGGCCTTGATTTCATCGGCGCCGAGCGGCGAGCCGTGCGACGACGACTTGCCGGCCTTGGCCGGCGAGCCATAACCGATGGTGGTCTTGCAGGCGATCATCACCGGTCTGTCGGACGACTGCGCTTTCTCCAGCGCCGCGGCGATGGCCGCGGGGTCGTGGCCGTCGATGCGCCAGGCGTTCCAGCCGCAAGCCTCGAACCGCTTCACCTGATCGACCGAATCCGACAGCGATAGCGCGCCATCGATCGAAATGCCGTTGTCGTCGAACAGCACGATCAGCTTGCTCAGCTTCAGATGCCCCGCCATGGCGATGGCTTCGTGGCTGATGCCTTCCATCAGGTCGCCGTCTGAGGCGAGCACGTAAGTCTTGTGGTTGACCACGGCGTCGCCGAACACCGCCGCCATGTGGCGTTCGGCGATCGCCATGCCGACGGCATTGGCCAGTCCCTGGCCGAGCGGGCCGGTGGTGGTCTCGATGCCGGTGGTGATGAAATTTTCCGGATGTCCCGGCGTCTTCGAGCCGGACTGGCGGAAGCGCTTGATCTCGTCGAGCGACACGCTCGAATAGCCGGTCAGATAGAGCAGGGCGTACAGCAGCATCGAGCCGTGCCCGGCCGAGAGCACGAAGCGGTCGCGGTCGGGCCAGGCCGGATCGGCCGGATCGAATTTCAGGAACTGCGTGAACAGCACGGTCGCCACATCGGCGGCGCCCATCGGCAGGCCGGGGTGGCCGGATTTGGCCTGTTCCACCGCATCCATCGCCAGCGCGCGAATCGCGTTGGCCATGCCGGCGTGAGCAGTCGCGGAGGCCGGTGGCGCGGTGCGCGCGGCGGGGGAAGCGTTTGAAGTCATGGAAAAAAGCCTGTTTCTAGGGGCTGGATAGCATGTGCGGCCCTTGAGTCAATGCGACGCCGCAGACGCCTCAAAGCCGTCAACAGGCGCAACAAAACATCGGGGTAAACCGCCCGCCGAGCGTTGACCGCGACATCGCCAGACACGTAAGGTTCTTCGTCTAAATCTTTGCTGCGGCAAGGGTTTTTTCAGTGCGGCGCCGGGGCGCCGCGAGTTGGCGCGAACAGGACATGACCGAGCAGAGCGACGTCGATATGGCCGTGAAACGTCTGGCGCTGGCGCTCGATGCGCTCGACGCCGCGGTCGAGCGCCGCCGTGAGGCTGATCGCACCGAGGAAGCGCTTGCCAACCAGGTGCAGGCGCTCGGGCTCGACCGCAGCAACCTCGCTGCCAGTCTCGACGGCGAGGCGGCGCGCGCGCGCAAGCTGGAAGCGACCAACCGCGAGGTCGCGCAGCGGCTGGATACGGCGATGGCCTCGATCCGGTCGGTGCTCGACGCGAACGAGTAGAGCGAGAACAGAGCCATGGCCCAGGTCAACGCCACCATCGCCGGACGCCAGTTCCGCCTCGCCTGCGAGGACGGGCAGGAAGAGCATCTGCAAAAGCTGGCGCACGATCTTGACCAGCGCATCATCGATCTGCGCGCCAAGTTCGGCGAGATTGGCGATACGCGGCTGACGGTGATGGCGGGTCTGATGCTGGCGGACGAACTGTCGGAAGCGGCACGCCGCATGCGTGTGCTGGAAGAGGAAGTCGCAGGCCTGCAGGACGCGCGCGTGGTGTCGTCCGACCGCGCCAAGGCGGCTTCCGCCGCGGTGGTCAATGCCTTCAACTCGGCCGCCGAGCGGCTGGAAGGCATTACCCGCAAGCTGAACCAGTCGCTCGGCAACGGCGTGGCGATTGGGTGACGAAAGCAGCCATGGCGCTGGCCCGCGCGAATGACTACATTGGCGTTGCGGGGCTGCGAGGTGCGTCGGAGACACATTCCCCGGGGCCTTACGATCCCATCGGGAGCTGTCCCTGGCCGGGCTCGTGGGCTCGGTCATATGGCGCCCACCTACAACAGTAGGTTCCCGGGATCACGCTCTGACGGCCATTGCGGCTCCGCACTCAATCAACTCCGTCACCCTGAGGTGCGAGGCCTCTTGGCCGAGCCTCGAAGGGTGGCGGCCCGAGAGTCTGCGGCCGTCCATCCTTCGAGGCTCGCTGCGCTCGCACCTCAGAGTCTGACTCATAATGCGTTTAATGTTTTAGGGGCTGCCAAACGCCTTGTCAGCAGCCTTAGATGAGCGACGAGGATCCATGCAGCTTCGGTTGCCGCTGACCCCTCGAAATCCTTGGCCAGGCGGCGACACCTGCCG
>JAUXXH010000038.1 GCA_030684935.1 Pseudolabrys sp.
ACCATGGGCGGCACCGGCGGCGGCATCGCCTACAACAAGGCCGAGTTCATCGACATCGTCGAGGGCGGCATCGACGCCTCGCCGACCGACGAAGTGCTGATCGAGGAATCCGTGCTCGGCTGGAAAGAGTACGAGATCGAAGTGGTCCGCGACAAGAAGGACAACTGCATCATCATCTGCTCGATCGAGAACCTCGATCCGATGGGCGTGCACACCGGCGACTCGATCACCATCGCACCGGCGCTGACGCTGACGGACAAGGAATACCAGATCATGCGCGACGCCTCGCTGGCGGTGCTGCGCGAGATCGGCGTCGAAACCGGCGGCTCCAACGTGCAGTTCGCGGTCAATCCAGTTGACGGCCGGCTCATCGTCATCGAGATGAACCCGCGGGTGTCGCGCTCCTCGGCGCTGGCCTCCAAGGCGACCGGCTTCCCGATCGCCAAGGTCGCGGCCAAGCTCGCCGTCGGCTACACGCTGGACGAAATCGCCAACGACATCACCGGCGGCGCCACGCCGGCCTCGTTCGAGCCGACCATCGACTACGTCGTCACCAAGATCCCCCGCTTCGCCTTCGAGAAATTCCCCGGCGCGTCCAATGTGCTGACGACGTCGATGAAGTCGGTCGGCGAAGCCATGGCGATCGGCCGCACCTTCCAGGAAAGCCTGCAGAAGGCGCTGCGCTCGCTGGAGACCGGCCTGACCGGCCTCGACGAGATCCGCATCGAAGGCTTCGATCCGGCGCAGGGCGTCGACGACGTCGACAACAAGAACGCCATTCGCGCCGCGCTCGGCACGCCGACGCCGGACCGCCTGCTCAAGGTGGCGCAGGCCATGCGGCTCGGCGCCAGCGACGAACTGATCCACAATGCCTGCCGCATCGACTCGTGGTTCCTGGCCGAGATCCGCGGCATCATCGACGCCGAAGCCGAGATCACGGCCAAGGGCCTGCCCGTCACCGCCGGCCCGTTCCGGCGCCTCAAGGCGATGGGCTTCTCCGACAAGCGGCTGGCGAAACTCACCGGCGGCGACGCCGACGCGGTGATGGACAAGCGCCGCAAGCTCGGCGTGCGCCCGGTGTTCAAGCGCATCGACACCTGCGCGGCCGAGTTCGCCTCGCCCACCGCCTACATGTACTCGACCTACGCGGCGCCCTTCGGCGACGCCGGCGCGATCGACGAAGCGCGGCCGTCGGACAAGAAGAAGGTCGTCATTCTCGGCGGCGGTCCGAACCGCATCGGCCAGGGCATCGAGTTCGACTATTGCTGCTGCCATGCCTGCTTCGCGCTGAAGGAAGCCGGCTACGAGACCATCATGGTCAACTGCAATCCGGAAACGGTGTCGACCGACTACGACACCTCGGACCGGCTCTATTTCGAGCCGCTGACGCCGGAAGACGTGCTGGAGATCATCGACACCGAACGCAGCAATGGCACGCTGCACGGCGTCATCGTGCAGGTCGGCGGCCAGACGCCGCTGAAGCTCGCCGACGCGCTGGAGAAGGCCAAGGTGCCGATCCTCGGCACCTCGCCGGACATGATCGATCTTGCCGAAGACCGCGACCGCTTCAAGACGCTGCTCGACAAGCTCAAGCTGCGCCAGCCGAACAATGGTATCGCCGATTCGCCCGAGGCGGCCCGTGCCATTGCCGACCGCATCGGTTATCCGGTCGTCATCCGCCCATCTTACGTGCTCGGCGGCCGCGGCATGGAGATCGTGCGCGACAGCGCGCAACTCGAGCGCTACGTCGCGCGTCTGGCGGCGACGCTGGATCGTCCGTCGGAGCTGGTGGTGTCGAAGAAGAGCCCGCTGCTCATCGACAGCTATCTGTCGGATGCCACCGAAGTCGACGTCGATTGCCTCGCCGACGGCAAGGACACCTTCATCGCCGGCATCATGGAGCACATCGAGGAGGCCGGCATTCACTCCGGCGACTCGGCCTGCGCGCTGCCGCCCTATTCGCTCGACGACGCGACCATCGCCGAGCTAAGCCGCCAGACCCGCGAACTGGCGCTGGCGCTCAATGTCGGCGGCCTGATGAACGTGCAATACGCCATCAAGGACGGCGTCATCTATGTGCTCGAGGTCAATCCGCGCGCCTCGCGCACCGTGCCCTTCGTCGCCAAGGTGATCGGCCTGCCGGTCGCCAAGATCGCCTCGCGCATCATGGCGGGCGAAAGCCTGAAGAGCTTCAATCTCAAGGCCAGCGCCTACAAGCACCGCGCCGTGAAGGAAGCCGTCTTCCCCTTTGCCCGCTTCCCCGGCGTCGATACCGTGCTCGGGCCGGAGATGAAGTCGACCGGCGAGGTGATGGGCATCGACAGCTCGTTCGAGGTCGCCTTCGCCAAGAGCCAGCTGGGCGGCGGCACCAATGTGCCGCGCAGCGGCACCGTGTTCGTGTCGGTCCGCGACGCCGACAAGCCGCGCATCCTGCCGGCCATCAAGATGCTGGCCGCGCTCGGCTTCAAGACCGTGGCCACGTCGGGAACCCAACGTTATCTGGCCGAACAGGGCGTGCCGGCGACCAAGATCAATAAAGTGCTGGAAGGCCGGCCCCACATCGTCGACGCCATCAAAAACGGCGGAGTTCAGCTGGTTTTCAACACCACCGAGGGGTCGGCGGCGCTGGCCGACAGCAGCTCGCTGCGCCACGCTGCCCTCTTGCATAAAGTGCCATACTACACCACTCTTTCAGGTGCCGTGGCGGCGTCGCAGGGCATCAAGGCCTATCTCGCGGGCGATCTTGAGGTGCGAACGCTGCAAAGCTACTTCGGCGACGGGGTCTGACGGGGTTTTTCCGACGGGCTGCAACCAAAGTGCGGCGGCGCGAGTTAGGCCGGGAATTCGATCGCAGCGCGGATAGTTTCCGCCGCGGTCTTTTTGACCGGTCTTGAGGTTCACATGGCTCCGGCACGCGGGAAACCGTGACCGGAGTCGTATTACGTCGATTTGACGGTAAGTCTGATGGAAAGGGCTTGGCGTCGCCGGACCGCGTTCAACGGTTCGGCCGACCGCCAGGAGGAGATAAGACGATGGTAGACAAGATTCCGATGACGGCGGCTGGCTATTCGACGCTCGAGGCCGAGCTGAAGCACTGCCAGCAGGTGGAGCGTCCGCGCATCATCCAGCAGATCACCGAGGCGCGCTCGCACGGCGACCTGTCGGAGAATGCCGAGTACCACGCCGCCAAGGAGCAGCAGTCGCTCAACGAAGGCCGCATCGACGAGCTGCAGGACAAGCTCGCGCGCGCCGAGGTGATCGACGTCTCGAAGCTGTCGGGCGACACCATTACTTTTGGCGCCACCGTGACGCTGGTCGACGAGGACACCGACGAGAAGAAAGTGTGGCAACTGGTCGGGGAACCGGAAGCCGACGCCAAGGCCGGCCGCATATCGATCACCTCGCCGCTGGCGAAGGCGCTGATCGGCAAAGCCAAGGGCGCCGTGGTCGAGGTCAACGCGCCGGGCGGCGCCAAGGGCTACGAGATCAAGAAAGTCGAGTGGCGGTAAGACGCTGCTTGTGACTGATGGTTCGCGGTATCGCCGGGCATGTCCCGGCGATTTCGTTTGATGGCCCCATCGCGCGGCGATCACAGATAAATCATTTGCGGTGGTGGTGCGATCCGGGCCACACGATTGCATGGCCATCCGAAAGTTTTCACACCTCGCCGCCCTGCTCGCCGCATTACTCGCCGTTGTTGTGACAGCGGCGCCGCCGGCGCAGGCCCAGGCTGCCGACCCGCTCAGCACGGACAACATCCTGCGCGATCCCGACATCCAGGTTCTGGGCAATCCGAAGGGCGACGTCACCATCGTCGAGTACTTCGATTACAACTGCCCGTATTGCAGAAAGATTGAACCGGTTCTGCACAAGATCGCCCGCGACGACGGCCGCATCCGGCTGGTGTTCAAGGACTGGCCGATCCTCGGCAAGGCCTCGGTCCATGCCGCCCGTTTCGCCCTCGCCGCGAAATATCAGGGTAAATATGCCGAAGCGCACACCGCGCTCATTTCGGCAACGGGGAGACTGAGCGAAGCCAACATACCGGCGGTGCTGGCGAAGGCGGGCATCGACGTCGAACGCGCCAAGCGCGACCTCGCCGCACGCGGCCAGGAGATCGATGCGCTGCTGGCCCGCAACAACGAGCAGGCGACCGCGCTTGGTTTCCGCGGCACGCCGGCTTTCATCGTCGGCAAGTTTCGCGTTCCCGGCGCGCTCGACGAAGAGAACTTCAAACAAGCGATTGCCGACTCCCGCGCGGCGGCAAAGCAGAAATAAAAAATGCCCGGCGCTGGCGCCGGGCATTCTGCTTTCGGAGGATCGCGCGCCGTTACTGCGGATCGATCTTGGCCTCGGCCGCGATCTTTTTCCACTTCTCGGTCTCTACCGCCTGGAAGGCAACCAGTTCGGCTGGCGTGCTGGCTTCCGGCTCGATGCCGACGTTGAGCAGCTTCTCGGCCACCGACTTGTCGGCCAGGGCCTCGCGGAACGCCGCGTTGAGCCGGTCGACGATCGGCTGCGGCGTCTTGGCGGGCGCGTAGGCGGCAAACCATGCCGTCAGTTCGTAGCCCTTCAGGCCGGATTCATCGATGGTCGGCAGGTCCGGCGCCAGCGACGACCGCTTCAGGCCCGACACGCCGAGGCCCTTGAGCAGACCGGCGCGCACCGGCGGCAACGCCGTCGAAACGTCACCGAAGAACAGCGATATCTGTCCGCCGAGCAAATCGGTCACGGCCTGCGGATTGCTCTTGTAGGGCACGTGCAGCATCTCGATGCCGGCCATGGTCTTGAGAAGCTCGGCCGACATTCGCGACGATGAAGAACCGGCGCCAAAGCTGAGCTTGCCGGGGTTCGCCTTGCCGTAGGCAATCAGTTCCTTGAGATTGGTGGCCGGCACCGACGGATGGGTAATCAGCGCCAGCGTGATCGAGCCAAGCTTGGTGATCGGCGTGAAGTCGGTCACCGCATCGTAGGGGATGCTCTTGAGCAGCGCCTGGTTGCCGGCATGGGTGGTATTGGCCGTGACCATCACGGTGTAGCCATCGGGCGCCGAGCGCACCACGTTCAGGGAAGCCGGGATGCCGTTGCCGCCGGCGATGTTCTCGACGACGATGGGCCGGCCGAGCGAGTTGCTCATGCTGTTGGCCAGTACGCGCGCCAGCGTGTCGGTGGCGCTGCCGGCAGTAAACGGCACCACGAAGCGGATGGTCTTCGACGGATAGGCGTCCTGCGCCTGCGCCGCGGATGCGGCGAGCAGGCCGCAGGTGGCCAGCAGCAATGCGATCGGTCGTGTCATGTCAGTCCTCCCTTTTATGCGGTTTGGTGTTGCGAACCGTGCGTGGGGCGCGGTTCGTCGGCTTCGAGCTGGATCGGTAGGTCGAGCAGCAGGAATGACAGCGATTTGCCGTGGCCATCGAGGCCGAGGCTGGCGTTGACGCCGCCTTCCAGCACATCGTCGAGAACGAAGTTGAAGGCGGCGAGCCTGGGAAGCGCATAGCGGACCACGCGGCTCGGCTCACGCGATGCGAAGATTTCGGCAACTCGCGCTTCCGTCACCTGCGCGGCGACGATGGCGAAGTGCGACGGATCGCGGCACACCAGCGCGATGTTGAGGCGGTTGCCCTTGTCGCCGGCGCGCGCGTTGGCGATGTCGCGCAGGGTGACTGTCCTGGTCATGCGCCGTCCCCCAGCATCACCACGCGCGGGCGCGCAAACCGGCGCTCGATCAGACACGACGCGCTGGCCAGCCGCGGCATGGTGTGGCGCCGCACGCCCGCGCCGCCGGCGGGCCCGGCGCAATACAAGGCTTCGACCTCGTCGAGCAGGTCATCGACCGCGCCCGGCACCGCGGATTGCGCGGCAAAGCGCAGGCGGATGTCGCGGCTGTCGGAGGCGCTGGTATCGGGCACCGTGCCGCTTGTGCCGAGAATGCTGATGGCGCCGATCGCGTCGACGCGGATCGCCAGATCCGGCGCACGCCGGCGCATCCGCTCCAGCACGATGTCGGCGGCGAGCCGCGCCCGCGCCGCGGCATTGGCGCCGGCATAGGAAATTTCCGCCTCGCCCAGAACGCCGCCATCGACGCACACGGTGGCCTTCAGGGTCTCCGGCGCCGGCTTGCCGCGCGCACCGGCGACGCGCACGCGGTCCTGGCCGATCTCGGCGACGGTGACCTCCGTCAGGTCGAGTACGACATCGGGCGCGAGATAGGCGGCGGGATCGTGGATTTCGTAGAGGATCTGCTCGACGACGGTCTGCCGGTCGACGCGACCGCCGGTGCCGGCCGGCTTGCCGATGACGATGGTGCCGTCCGCATCGATCTCGGCAATCGGATAGCCGACATTGGCGATATCCGGCACGTCCTTGCGGCCGGGATCGGCGAAATAGCCGCCGGTTATCTGCGCCCCGCATTCGAGCAGATGGCCGCACAGCGTGCCCGCGGCCAGCCGGTCCCGGTCGCCGGCGTGCCATCCGAACACGTGCATCAGCGGCGCCAGCGCCAGCGCCGAATCCGCGACGCGTCCGGTGACGACAATGTCGGCGCCCTGATCAAGCGCCTGCACAATCGGCTCGGCGCCGAGATAGAGATTGGCGGCGATGATGTCCGGCGTGCCGGCGAGCAGATTGCCGCCGGTTTCCCGCGCCGCCAGTTCAGCCGGCGTCAGCAGGCCGGACAGATCGTCGCCCTCGATATAGGCGATGCGCGGCGGCCTGAGACCAAGCTGCCGGGCCACCGCCGCGATGCGGCGCGCCGCGGCCTGCGGATTGGCGGCGCCGAAATTGCCGACGATCCTGATATTGGCGGCCAGGCAGCGGGCGAGGATCGGGGCGATGAACCGCTCGAGGGCCGGATTATAGCCCCGCGCCGGATCGCGGCGCCGCTCAAGCTGGGCCAGCGCCAGCGTGCGCTCGGCCAGCGTTTCAAACATCAGGAACCGCGGCCCGTCGCAGGCGGCGAGCGCGTCCACCACAGGCCCGGCCGCGTCCGTGCGGTCCCCCGCAAAGCCCGCGCCGCCGCCAATGAACACCGTTCCCGCCATCCGCCCCTCCTGGCGAGGAAACGCTAGACAACCGCATTCATCGTGTAAAATAATGGAGAGCTATCGATTTATAGGGCGGGCCATGAACCTGACGATGCGGCAGTTCGAAATCCTGGTGGCCGCGGCCGATGCCGCCACCTTCAGCGCCGCCGCCGTCGCGCTTGGCATCTCGCAGCCATCGCTGTCGGAGTCGATCCGCCGCCTCGAGCGCGAGCTGAACGTCGTGCTGTTCGAGCGCACCACGCGGTCGCTGAAGCTGACCGATGACGGCCGCCGCGCCGCGGCGGTGGCGCGCGAAGCGGTGCAGGATTTCCGCCGCGCGATGCAGCGGCTGGCGGCCGGGGCCGGCGGCGTTCACGGCCGCATTGCGGTGGCGGCATTGCCGTCGATCGCCTGCGCCGCGCTGCCGAAGGCGCTGGTGACCTTCGCCGCGGAATTCCCCGGCATCGAGATCGCGCTGCATGACGTGCAGCACGAGCGCGCGATGGCGTTGTTGCGCGACGGCATCGTCGACATCGCGGTGACCTTAAAGCCGGCGCACACCGCCGGGCTGGTGTTCGAAAGCGTCGCCGCCGACACCGCGCATCTGGTCTGCCGGAAGGAACACGTGCTGGCGAAGCGCAAGACGGTGCGCTGGCGCGACCTTGCCGACCACCCGTTCATCGGCATCACGCGCATCTCGTCGGTGCGCCGCCTGACCGACGCGGCCTTCGTCCACGGCGCCATCGCCATCGAGCCGCGCTACGAGGTCGAGCAGGTGCCGTCGGCCATCGCGCTGGTCGAAGCCGGGCTCGGCGTGGCGGCGCTGCCCTCGCTGACGTTCGCCATGTTCAGGAACCGCCATCTGGCGGTGCGGCCGCTGGTCGACCCGGTGATGCGGCGCCATGTCGGCTTTGTCTGCCGCGAGCGGCGCAACCTGCCGGCCGCGGCCGAGGCGCTCAAGCGCGCCATCCGCGCGCAGTTGCGTGACGAATTGCGGGAGCCGGCGAAGAACTGACCTGTAAGTCAGGGCGTGGCGATGACGGACGCCCGCCTCCTCACATCGGCACCATGGCCGCGTCCTTGGAATTGCGCAGCGTCAGCGAGGTCTTGACGTTGCGCACGTTCGGACCCGACGTGAGGATTTCGACAAAAGCCTGGAAGGTCTTCAGATCCGGCGCCACGCATTTGAGCACGAAGTCGATCTCGCCCGACAGCATCCAGCATTCGCGCACCAGCGGCTGCGCGCGCACGAATTCCTCGAACGCATTGAGATCGGCTTCGGCCTGGCTCGACAGGTGCACCATGGCGAAGACGCTCAGCTCGAAGCCGAGCTTCTTTTCGTCCAGCAGCGCCCGGTAGCCCTTGATGAACCCCGCCTCCTCCAGCGCCCGGACCCGGCGCAGGCAGGGCGGCGCCGAGATGCCGACCCGGCGCGCGAGTTCCACATTGGTCATGCGGCCGTCGTCCTGAAGCTCTTTCAGGATCATGCGGTCAATGGCGTCTAATCGGGCGGGCACTCACAAACTCCGTGGCGAAGGCATCGAATCCGGCGGAATATGCATAGCGCGAAACAAAGTTTCGCGACACATTCTTGCGCGCTCTGCGGCACGATGCCCCGCAGAAACGAAGGTTGTGGGTCCGGTGGGTTGCGTATCTTGCATAGCTCCGAGGGAAGCCATACATCAGGCGATCAACCGCCGGACTTAAGTCCGGCCACCCGGGCGATCGGTCGCCCGGCCCTATGCCCGCCAGGGGGGCACTGCAATGACCAAAACCACGCACGCCAAGGTCGTCATCATCGGCTCGGGTCCGGCCGGCTACACCGCCGCGATCTATGCCGCGCGTGCCATGCTGGAACCGGTCATGATCCAGGGCATACAGCCCGGCGGCCAACTCACCATCACCACCGATGTCGAGAACTATCCGGGCTTTGCCGACGTCATCCAGGGACCCTGGCTGATGGAGCAGATGCAGAAGCAGGCCGAGCACGTCGGCACCAGGATCATGTACGACCACGTCAACAAGGTCGAACTTGGCCAGAGGCCGTTCAAGCTGATCTGCGATTCCGGCGACATCTACCTGGCCGACGCGCTGATCATCGCCACCGGCGCGCAGGCGCGCTGGCTCGACCTGCCGTCGGAGCAGAAGTTCAAAGGCTATGGCGTCTCCGCCTGCGCCACCTGCGACGGCTTCTTCTACAAGAACAAGAACGTGTTCGTCATCGGCGGCGGCAATACCGCGGTCGAGGAAGCGCTGTTCCTGACCAACTTCGCCGCCAAGGTGACGGTGGTGCACCGGCGCGACCATTTCCGCGCCGAACGGATCCTGCAGGACCGGCTGTTCAAGAACCCGAAGATCGAGGTGATCTGGGATTCGGCGCTCGACGATGTGTCCGGCAGCGACAACCCGCTGAAGGTCAACCGCATCAAATTGAAGAACGTGAAGACCGGCGTGGTGACCGAGCACGCCGCCGACGGGGTCTTCATCGCCATCGGTCACCAGCCGGCCTCCGAACTGTTCGCCGGCCAGCTGCAGATGAAGCCGTCGGGCTACATCGTCACCACCGGCCATTCCACCGTCACCTCGGTGCCGGGCGTCTTCGCCGCCGGTGACGTCACCGACGATATCTACCGCCAGGCCGTCACCGCCGCCGGACAGGGCTGCATGGCGGCGCTGGAGGCCGAAAAGTTTCTCGCCGCACACGACCACCAGCGCGCGGCCGCCGAATGACCGTGTCGAGGCACAACAATTCCATGGACTGGGACAAGCTGAAGGTGTTTCACGCCGCCGCCGAGGCGGGTTCTTTCACCCATGCCGGCGAGCGGCTCGGTCTGTCGCAGTCGGCGGTATCGCGGCAGGTGTCGGCGCTGGAGGGCGAACTGTCGGTATCGCTGTTTCACCGCCACGCCCGCGGCCTGATCCTGACCGAACAGGGCGAACTGCTCTACCGCACCGCGCACGAAGTGTTCATGAAGCTGGAGGCGGCGCGCACCAAGCTGACCGACTCGCGCGAGCGGCCGAACGGCGAGTTGAAGGTCTCGACCACGCCGGGCATCGGCGTACACTGGCTGACGCCGCGGCTTGGCGAATTTCTCGATCTCTATCCCGACATTCACATCACGCTGATCACCACCGATGAGGAACTCGACCTCGCCATGCGCGAGGCCGACGTGGCCATCCGCCTGCGCCAGCCGACGCAGCCGGACCTGATCCAGCGCAAGCTGTTCTCGGTGCATTTCCATGCCTACGCCTCGCCCGACTACCTGAAGCGTTTCGGCACGCCGCGCACCCACGAGGAACTCGACAAGCACCGCATCGTGCTGCTCGGCGGCGCGGTGCCGCCGCATTTCGCCAACCGGCGCTGGCTGGTCGAAGTCGGCCGCGACACCAAGGGTCCGCGGGTGCCGACGCTGTCGATCAACAACGTGCTCGGCCTGCTGCGCGCCTGTCAGCGCGGCCTCGGCATCGCCATGCTGCCGGATTACCTGGTGGAGGAGAACGGCGGCCTCGTGCAACTGTTCGGCGACGCCGACACGCTCGCCCTTGATGCCTATTTTGTGTACCCGGAAGAGCTCAAATCGGTGGCGCGCATTCAGGTGTTTCGCGATTTCCTGGTCGCCAATGCGCAGCGCTGGAATTTCTGACAGGGCCGTCTGCGCCATTGTGGCGCAAGGCTTTTTCGCCGCGTGACAATCAAGCGCGGTTCGATTCGCATGGCAGTCATGCGGCGCCCGGCGTTGTCGCTCGGGCGCGGCTGAGCATAATGAAGGCTCGCTGTTACCGGATGTATATCCTCCCAGAATCGCCGGTGCAGCATGTTCCCCTCTGGAGTTACCGGCCCCCACGCCGGTATCTACTGCAGCCGGGCCCCCTTGTGGGGCCCGGCTTTTTTCTGTGCGCATGACTTCAGCGAAAGCGGGCAATGGCGAAGGCGAGATCGCGTATCTGCGCGTCGTCGACCGGCGCCATCACGCTGGCCATGGCCGGATCGTAACCGGGCCGGGCATTGCTTTTGTATTCGCGCAGCGATTTGACCAGGTAGTCTTCGCGCTGCGCAGCGATGAGCGGAATGCTATCGCGGCCGGCCAGATCGAGACCGTGACAGCTGTTGCAGCGGTGCTGCGTGATCAGGGTGCGGCCGCGCTCCAGCCGCGCATCACCCGCGCCATCTGATGGTGGCTGCGGCGGCGGCAAGGCCGCGATGAAGTCCGAAAACCTGCGCAGGTCGTCATCGGTGAATGTCGCGGTGGCGTCGTTCATGATCTCGACGACGCGCTGCTTCTCCCGGAACAGATAAAGCTGGATCAAGAGATAAGGTGCCGGCTGGCCGCCGAGCGACGGCACCTCGGGCGCGTCCGACTGGCCCTTGTCGCCGTGACAGGCCAGGCACGGTGTCACGCGTTCGGTGAAGGTCTCGGCCGCAAGGGGCGCTCCCGCCAGGCAAGACAGCAGCAAGGCTGTACCGAGGCGGCGGGCAACAGACAAATTCCGCATGAACGTCCGATGCAAACAAAAATGGCCGGGGGCGGCCGCCCCCGGCCGGGGGTATGTCATCAGCGGCCGGGGGCGTTCGTCTTGCCGTAGCTGATGCGGTAGACCGCGCCGTTGAAATCGTCGGACACCAGCATCGAGCCGTCTTTCATCATCTCGACGTCGACCGGACGGCCGATATAGGTGTTGTCGACGATGAATCCGGTCAGGAACGGCTCCTTCGACTTCACCGTGCCGTCCTCGTTGAACGTCACGAACATCACGTCGGCGCCGATTTTTGTCGTCCGGTTCCAGGAGCCATGCCGGGCGATGAAGGCCCCGTTCTTGTACGTGTCCGGAAACTGGCTGCCGGTATAGAAGCGCATCCCGAGCGCGGCGGTATGCGGCCCGAGCAACGCCACCGGCGCGGTGTAGTCGCTGCACTTGTGACCCCAGCCGAACTCGCTATCGAGCAGGTTGCCCTGGTGGCAGAACGGCGAGCCGAAATGCTCGCCGACCTTGGTGATGCGGTTGAGTTCATCCTCCGGGATGTCCTCGGACATCCAGTCGCGGCCGTTGTCCGTGAAGTACAGTTGCTTCGACACCGGGTGCCAGTCGAAGCCGACGGTGTTGCGCACGCCGCGGGCGATCACCTCGGCGCCGCTGCCGTCGAGATTGATGCGCCGGATCTGGCCGTGGGCGTCGCTGTTGAGCACGTTGTTGCCCGGCTGGCCGACCGGGATATAGAGCTTCTCATCCGGGCCGACGGCGATGAACTTCCAGCCGTGCGCCTCGTCCTTCGGCAGGTCGTCATAGATCAGCTTCTTCTCGGGCTTGTCGAGATTCTTCTCGATGTTGTCGAAGCGCCAGACCCTGGACAATTCGGCGAGGTAGAGCGTGCCCTTGTGGTAGGCGAGACCGTTCGGCCGGTGCAGGCCTTCGGCGATGGTCTTCATCTCGGTCTTGCCGTCCTTTTTGACGATGGCGAAGACCTTGCCGATGAAACGGTTGCCGACGAACAGCGTACCCTGGTCGCCAAGGCGTAGCGAGCGCGCATTGGGAATGCCGCTGGCATAGACTTCGATGTTGAACCCGTCCGGCACTTTCAGCTTCGCGATCGGCAGCTTGTCGGCGGCGGTCGGGATCGGCGGCGGCGCGATCGGGGCCAGCTTGGCGGCGGCGGGATTGCCCTCGGGACGGCCGAACAGCGGCGAGCCGGGAGGCGCGGGCGTGGCGGCAGGCGCCGCCGCCGGTGGCGCGGCGGCGGGTGGCTGCTGCGCGAGCGCCGGAGCAGCAAGCAGCCGAGCATCGGTGCAAGAAGTGTGGTGGCGAGCAACAGGCTCCGCCGCGCGTCGACACGCAGAATCATGGACGTCCTCCCTGTGTGGAGGCGCTTGTCTCCGCGGCGAAGGCTCGACCCGGAGCGCGCCCTCATCGCCCCAAGTCTCCTCCATTTAGCCCATAGGTTGCAATCGGCCCTGGGGACATTTTTTCGGATCAGCCCCGGTCGCTGTAGCGCGAGTTGGCGCGGACCTCGGCCAGTTGCTGCACCAGCGCATGATGCGGCGACAGATGGCAGACCGGATCGGCGGCGCGGGCATCGCCGGCCAGCAGGAATGCCTGTCAGCGGCGCGCCGGAATATCACTCAGCAAAATGCTCACACATACATCGCGGCCCACCAAACACTCGCGCCGTCGACATGTCGCACACACGGACAGCGTGTTATACGTCAACCCCACGACCAAAAAACCGAACGCCTGGGAGATACCGACGATGAGGCCTTTTCGACTGCTGCGTGCTGTGGCCGCAACCATCAGCGCGATTGCTGCGATCGCCTGCCTGCCCGCACAGGCGCAGGACTATCCCAACCGGCCGGTGAATTTCATCACCCCTGCTGCCGCCGGCGGCAGCCCGGATGTGGTGAGCCGGATCGTCGCCGACAAGCTCTCGCAACTCTGGAAGCAGCAGGCGGTGATCGTCAACCGGCCGGGCGCCGGCGGCCTGATTGCGGCCCAGGCGGCCTCGGCCAGCAACATCGAGCGGGACGGCTACACGCTCTACCTGACGCAAGCCTCGACCTTCACGGTCCTGCCGATCATGCAGGAAGGCAAGATGACGGTGAATCTGCAAACCGCCTTCACGCCGATCGGCATGGTCGGCGAGCAACCGATCGGCCTCGCGGTCAACAAGGACGTACCGGTCAACAGCGTCGCGGAACTCATCGCCTACGCCGCCATGAGCAAGGAACCGGTGTTGTTTGCCGCCAGCAACCGCGGCGGACAATCGCACCTGACCGGCGAACTGTTCCGCACGCTCGGCAAGGCCAATATCAGTTTCGTTCACGCCGCCGGTGCGGCGGCGTCGCTCAATGACGTGATCGCCGGGCGCATTCCGATCATGTTCGAGGGTCTGGCCGGCCTGTCGCCCGCCATCCAGAGCAACAGCGTCAAGGTGCTGGGCATCGCCGCGGCCAAGCGGCTCCCCAACCTCCCCGACCTGCCGACGCTCAACGAAACGGTGCCCGGCGTGGTCTCCAGCGGCTGGATCGTCATGATGGCCCCCTCCGGGGTTCCGGACGCGATCATCCGCAAGCTCAATGCCGACCTGCGCCAGGTCGTCGCCATGCCCGATGTGCAAGCGCGGTTTCAGCAGCTCGGCACCTATACCCGCGACCTGACGCCGGAGCAGACCGGTGAGTTCGTGCGCAGCGAAGAGAAGCTGTGGTGGCCGATCGTGCGCGAGATCAATCGGGCACAGGGCACCAAGTAACCGATCTGCCGCCTGTTAAAAAAACGCCCGGCGGCATCACAGAAAAGTCATCGGACAACAGCTGCCCGGCGGAACGGGCCGCGCGCGCCGCGCGTAGAAATGCGACGCCGTGGCAGCGCGGAAAAGTGTTGAAATCCTGTCGATTACCCGCACCGTGCAGATTTGCCACAGTGCGCAATCCTTCGAAGCTGCGACATTGGGAAATGCGTAACCTCTAAGGGACTATGGGATAGGGTGAGCCGCGTTGCGAGGGGAGCATTTCCCCGGGAAGCCTTTGGGAGATTGCTGGTGAAAAGTGTCCGTTTCGACCGCCTTTTGGCTTCGACCGCGCTCGGTCTGGTGCTGGTATTGTCCAGCCATGCCGCCATGGCGCAGCAGCCTGAAAAAATTGAAAACGCCACCCCGGCACCGGATACCACCGCACCCGTAGCCAACGACGCGGCCGCATCGAGCCAGGCCACCCCTGCCCCGGCCACCACTGAAACCATCACGCCGGCCGAAGCCGCCGTCACCCCGGCACCTGAGCTTAAGCAGGAAGCCGTCGCGCCGGCGCCGCAGCCCGCCCCGGTCGAGGCAGCCGTCCCGGCGCCCGCCCCCACAGCCGTTGCACCGGCCGCCGCACCGCCGGTCACGACGACCATCGCCGCCGAACCGGCACCCGCCGCGTCCGTCGTTGCCGACAGCGCCGTGGCCGAGCGCTTGCGCGCGCTGATCGACGCCAAATCGTTCGACCGCATCGTCAGCCGCAAGGCCGAGCGCGACGGCGTCGAGGCCTTCTACAAGGCGCGCGATTTTGCCCCGATCTGGGTCGGCAACGGCGCCGCCACCGACCGCGCCCGGTCGGTGACGCGCTACCTCGAACAAGCCGACGCGGTCGGCCTCGAGCCCGACGACTATCCGACGCCGGATTTCGCCGCCGCCAGCACCGCCGACACCTTGGCCGACGCCGAGATCCGGCTCACCGCCGCAGCGCTGACCTTCGCCCGGCACGCGCAGACCGGCCGCATCCACTTCAGCCGCGTCGCCAATGACATCCAGTTCGCAGTCGATGCGCCCAATCCGGCGGACGTGCTGGCCAAGCTCGCCACGGCGACCGATGCCGGCGCGGCGCTGGACAGCTACAACCCGCCGCAGCCGCAATTCGCGGCGTTGCGCGCCAAGCTGGCCGAATTGCGCGCCAATGGCGGCGCCATCAACAAGCCGGCCGTCGCCAAGCCGGCGCCGGTGGTGCGCATTCCCGACGGCAGTATCCTGCGACTCGGCATGAGGGACGACCGCGTCATCGCATTGCGCAAGCGGCTCGACGTCGAGGGCGACAAGAACAACACGCTGTACGATGAGGCGGTGCGCGAAGCCGTGCTCGCGTTCCAGACCGAATCGGACATCGGTGTCGACGGCAATGTCGGCCCGCAGACGGTGCGAATGCTGAACGGCGGCGAGAAGCGCGACGTGCGCGGCCCGTCGGCCGATCCGGTCGACGTCGTCCTCGTCAACATGGAGCGCTGGCGCTGGTTCGCCCGCGACCTCGGCGACCAGCATGTCATTGTCAACGTGCCGGACTACACCCTGACGCTCTACAATGAGGGCAATGTCTACTGGCACACCAGAATCGTGGTCGGTAAGCCAAGCCAGGCGACACCGATGATCAGTTCGGAGATGAAGTTCATCACCGTCAATCCGACCTGGAACGTGCCGCCCTCGATCATCGAAAACGAATATCTGCCGGCGCTTCGGGAAGATCCGAACGCGCTGGAGCGCATCGGCCTCAAGATGGAGCAGCGCGAAGACGGCACGGTGCGCATCTATCAGCCGCCCGGCGCCGCCAATGCGCTGGGGCGCATCCGCTTCAACTTCCCCAACAAGTTCCTGGTGTATCAGCACGACACGCCGGACAAGAACCTGTTCAACCGCGACAAGCGCGCCTTCAGCCACGGCTGCATGCGCGTGCAGGACCCGCTGGTATACGGCGAGAAGCTGCTGTCGCTGGTGCGGCCGGGCGAGAACTACACCCGCGCGCGGCTGGAAAAGATGTTCGGCGGCAGCGAGATCAACATCAACTTCCCGAAGAACATCTGGGTGCACATGACCTATGAGACGGCCTTCGTCGACGCGGCCGGCAAGCTGCAGTTCCGCGAAGACGTCTATGGCCGCGATGCGCGCATGATCGCCCTGATGAAGGGCAGCGAGCGCCGGGTCGCCGATGTCGCTGTCGCGCGGCCGCCGATCTCGTTCTCCAAGCCGGTGCGCATGCCGGCCGGCATGCATGCAGGCAGCGGCGGCGGCTACAACCGGGGCCCGAACCTGTTCGACTGGATCTTCGGCGGCGCGCAGGCGCAGCCCCAGCAGATGGCTCCGCAGCAGCGTAATCCGCGCGGCGCCAGCAACCAGGGACGCTCCAGCTTCCGCTAAGCCACGCTGCGGCTGAAACGCAAACGCCGGCGAGACATCGCAGGCGTTTTTGCATTTTCGGGGAATGGTACAGCTGGGTGGGCTCGAACCACCGACCTCCGGTTCCACAGACCGGCGCTCTAACCAACTGAGCTACAGCTGCACACGATTGCCCGGTTTTCCACCAAGCGGGCGGAAACTAGGTGCGGCCATCCGGTTTGGCAAGCGACTTGAGCCGGAGGGCTCACGCCACCCGGCGACCCGGGCAGCGCATGCAAAAAAGCCCGGACGGAGTGCCCGTCCGGGCTTTTGCCGGGCCGCGCCAGAGGGCGCGGCTGGATTGTGGCTGGTCGAGCCTTACGCCGCCTTGTTGAAGGTGCTGGTAAAGCTTTCCTTGATCGGCTCGGCGGTATCGGTCGCGACCTTCTGGGCGTGCTCGGCGAGCTCCTTGGTCTGCGCGGTCATGGTCTCGAACTGGGCGCGCATGAAGGCGGTCGTCTTCTCGACCACGTCCGAATAGGACTTTGCGGTCAGCAGTTCGCCGTACAGATCGAAGGCGGCATTGCTGTTGGTGCGCGCGGTCTCGATCACCTTGAGGCCGTAGCCGGACATGCCCTTGGAGGCCGTGGCATAGGTTTCCTCGAGCAGCTCGGTCGCACTCTCGGCCGCGCTCTTCATCTTCTCGTAGTTTTCTTTGGTCTGCGCGACGCTCTTTTCCGCGAGTTCGCGGTAGGCGGCGGGCACTTCCATCTTCGGGACTTCGAACTTCGGCATCTCGAATTTGGGCATTTCAAACTTCGGCATTTCGAAGGTCGGCACCGGAACGGCAACCGGCTTCGTTTTGACTTTCGGCGTGGCAGCCGCGGTGGATTCGGCCATGATAGAGTTTCCCTAGATCGGAGGGCGGTCCCGGCTGAACGCGAACCGCCGCCCTCGGCTCGGTTCGCACCTGTTTCAGGACCCGTCACAAACACTCAATCAGAACGCCCAAGGCAACGGACGCTCCATCGGGTCTATGCCTAGATATATAGCATTAACTTTGGTGCATTGCAATATTAATATTGCAATGCACCAAAATGCCACTTTTCCGCGATCGCCACCGGATCGAAAGCCAAGTGATATCAGGCGCCTGGCTCAGTCCTGGCCGGCTTTCTTGGCAGCCTTTTCGACGGTCTTGCCGGCGGTCTTGCTGAATTCCTGGGCCTGCTCGGTCAAAGCCGCGATCTGGTTTTTGACAAACTCGGCGTGCAGCGCCGTCAGGTCCTGAGGGTCCTTGGCGTGAATGAGCTTCTGGGCGAATTCGAACGACGACGTGATATTCCGCTCGGCATAGCGCATCGCCAGTTCGCTCATTTCCTTGGCGCCAGTGCGGGCGGTCGCAGCTTGATTCTCGGCGCTGCTGACCGCCTGTTGCGCGGCCGAAACAAAGGTGTCGAAGGCCACTTTGGCCTGCTCGACGCCCTTCTCGGCCATCGCGCGCATTTCCGGCGGGATTTCGAAATTGGGAGTTCCGTTTTTCGCCATGCAATCCTCCTGACTGTGGATCGCCGGCCGCTGCCGGCGTCTGCTCAACTCATCGATGGCAACCCGGCCTCGGTGTGACTCTAGCCGGATTGTGAAGCACTTGGGAACCTCGTCCGTTAAGGATATCGCGGCTTAGCAGCGCATAGCGCGCGCCGCGGCGTGGACGCGACTGAACGGCAGCCGTATTAATGGATTATTAGCCGTAATTCGCGCGACACAATAATGACAGGTTCCATGGTGCAACTCGGCTGGCTGAGTGACCCTCGGCTCTCGGCACATGCCCTGAGCGCGTCGCCGGTATGGCTGTGGAGCACGGATGCCCGCACGATTCTCTGGGCCAATGCATCCGGCGCGGCGATCTTCGATGCATCGACGCCCGGTCAACTTGATTCCCTCCTTTTCGAGCCGACCCATCCCGCCGCAGCGCAGATCAAACGGCTGTCCGGTACGCTGCCGCATGGCGCCGCGCCCCGGCTCGAACGGCTGCGCGGATTTGGCGCAAGCCTGGGCGGTCCGCTGACCTGCCTGTGCTCGCGCCTGTCCTTGTCCGATAACGCGTCGGGCGTCCTGGTGGTTGCAACGGAGCGGGCCGGAAAAGAACTGTCGCTGCCGGAACGTGCGCGCCGCATCCTGGCCGACATCGCGCAGCCGGCGGCCATGTTCACCGCCGACGGCGAATTGATCGAGGCGAGCGCATCGGCGCGCGACAGTCTGGGCCAGGCCCGCGATCTGATCGCGCTCGGAGCTACGTCGCTCGCCCGCGAAGCCAGCGTCAACGGCAACGCCGAGGGCGACATCCCGGCCGGCCGCATCGCGCTGCTGAAACTCGGCGCCAACACCACCGTGGCGCTGCTGCTGGTTTTTGTCGGCCGCGACAAGACCGCGAATGCCGCCCCCCGCGCGACCGAGGCGGCGACGGCTGTTGCTGCCGCCGACACCAGCCGCGCCAACATTCAGGCGCACGCGCACCTGCTGCCGTTCCGTTTCGTCTGGCAGATGGATGCATCGATGCGCTTCACGCTCGGCAACGACGATTTCGCACGATTGCTGGGTCCGAAGACTGCGGCCGCGGTGCTGGGCCGCCCGTGGGACGAAATCGCCGAGACGCTGCAACTCGATCCGCAGGGCCAGATCGCCGATGCACTGACCGAGCGCGCGACCTGGAGCGGCGTGGTCGTGCACTGGCCGGTCGACGACTTCGACGAACGGCTGGCGGTCGAGATGTCCGGCTTGCCGGTGTCGGACCGCAACAGGGAGTTCGAAGGCTTCCGCGGTTTCGGCGTGTGCCGCGACCTTGATCGCCTCACTACGCTTGAGCAGCGCCGCCTGCAGCCGCCCACGCCCGCCCCGGAGCCAATAGCGCCGCCGGTGGTGCCACAGGCAGAAGAGCCGACGCCGAATGTGCTGGCCTTTCGATCGCCGCCGCTGCCGACCGAGGCCGCACCCGAACTCAGTCCGGGCGAGCACAGTGCCTTCCAGGAGCTGGCACGCGAGTTGAACGCGCGACTTAAAAACGCGCCGGCGACGCCGGCCCCGACCGACGCGCCGGACGATTTCGGCACCGAGTCGGCCGAACCCTATAGGGCGCCGGAGCCGCCGGCGCCGCCGCTTTTTGGAAATGGCAATGGCAATGGCGGCAGCGCCGGCCACAACGGCCGTCCGATCCTCGACCGTCTGCCGGTCGGCATTCTGGTCTATCGCCTGAACAATCTGATTTATGCCAACCGCGCCTTCCTGGACTGGACCGGTTACGATTCGCTCGAAGCGCTTGCGGAAGCCGGCGGTCTCGACAGCCTCTTCATCGAGACCAAGAACGACGCGGCGCCGGACAACGCGCACAACGACAGCAGCAACGGCAGCAAGACGCTGAGCATCGCCACCGTCAACGGCCAGCAGAAGCCGGTCGAAGGCAAGCTGTTCAGCGTCGGCTGGAGCGGCGAGAACGCGCTGGTGCTGATGATCAATACCCAGCCTGCGCCCGACGACCGCAGCAAAGGCATGGAAGCGTCGCTGCGGCGGATCGAGAGCGAAAATCACGAGCTCAAAGCGGTGCTCGACACCGCCACCGACGGCGTTCTGGTGCTCGACCGCGTCGGCCGCGTGCTCTCGGCCAACCGCAGCGCCGAAGCGCTGTTCGGCTACGAGGCCGCCGATCTCCTCACGCTCACGCTTGGCGACCTGTTCGCGCCGGAAAGCCGGCGCGGCATGGTCGACTATCTGGATAGACTGGCGCGCGCCAACGGCGGACGGATGCTCGATGCCGGCCGCGAAGCCATCGGCCGCGTCCGGCAGGGCGGCCTGGTACCGCTTTACGTCACCATGGGACGGATCGAAGACGGCGAAAAGCTCTGCGTCGTGCTGCGCGACATCACCGCCTGGAAGCGCACCGAGGAGGAGTTGATCAATGCCCGCCAGCAGGCCGAGCGCGCCTCCACCGCCAAATCTGAATTCCTCGCCAAGATCAGCCACGAAATCCGCACGCCGCTCAACGCCATCATCGGTTTCTCCGAAGTGATGATGGACGAACGCTTCGGCGCCATCGGCAACGAGCGCTACAAGCAATACCTCAAGGACATCCACGCCTCCGGCGGTCACCTCATCTCGCTGGTCAACGATCTGCTCGATCTGTCGAAGATCGAGGCGGGCAAGCTTGAACTCAGCTTCGTCAGCGTCAATCTCAACGACCTGGTGCAGCAGTGCGTCGCGCTGATGCAGCAGCAGGCCAACCAAGACCGCGTCATCATCCGCACCTCATTGCCGCCGAACCTGCCGCCGATCGTCGCGGACGTGCGCTCGGTGCGGCAGATCGCGCTCAATCTTCTGTCGAACTCGATCAAGTTCACCGGCGCCGGCGGCCAGGTGATCGTTTCCACCGCCGTCAATGACGACCACGAAGTCAGCCTGCGGGTGCGCGATACCGGCGTCGGCATGAGCGAAAACGAGTTGCAGACCGCGCTCGAGCCGTTCCGCCAGATCGCCACCGCCACCCGCCGCAGTGGAACCGGAACCGGGCTGGGATTGCCGATCACCAAGGCGCTGGCCGAGGCCAATCATGCCCGGTTCCGCATCTCCAGCCAGGTCGACGACGGTACCTTGGTAGAAGTGGCGTTCCCGGCCACCCGCGTGCTGGCGCAATAGACTGAATCAGCTAAGCTCGGCCTGGGCCGCTCATCCTGCGGGGGTCACGCTTCAGGATGACGGAGAAAGGCTGATATGCGCCGTCTCCTTCGCACCGTCCTTGCTGCCTTCATTGTTTGCATCGCAAGCTTTACACCGCCCGCGCGCGCGGCCGAACCGGTCGACCTGCTGCTGATACTCGCCGCCGATGTGTCGCGCAGTGTCAACTCGCAGAAATTCCAGTTGCAGCGGTCGGGCTATGCGGCGGCGATTTCCGATCGCCGCGTGCTCGACGCGATCACCGCCGGACGCCACAAGCGCATCGCGGTTCAGTTCATCGAATGGTCGGGCTACGGCAACCATCAGGTGGTGATCGACTGGACACTGATCGACGGACCGAAGACCGCGCAGAGCTTCGGCGACCGCCTGCTGGAATTGCCGCGCACCTATGCCGACCGGACATCGATCAGCGGCGGCATCGATTTTGCGGTGACGCAGTTCGCGCGCGCGCCGTTCACGTCCGAGCGCCGCACCATCGATGTCTCGGCCGATGGCACCAACAATTCCGGCCGCGACGTCACCAAGGCGCGCGACGACGCCAACAACCAGGACATCACCATCAACGCGCTCGCGATCCTCAGCGACACTCCGCTGCCGTGGAATCCCGAACACACCCATCCGCCGGGCGGACTGGCAAACTACTTCCGGGAGAATGTCATCGGCGGCCCCGGCGCATTTGTGGTCGAGGCCAAGGACTTCAATTCGTTTGGCCAGGCGATCATCAAGAAGATGGTCGCCGAGATCGCCGACGCCGGTTTGCAGTAACCGCGCGCGCCGTCCCACGGCGACGGCGAAAATGTCGCAAACGTGACCGGAGCCGGCTGACCGCTGGCCGGCACGACTAACTCCATGGACGGCAATGAAATTCCGCGACGCCCCCGGTCAGGACCGGCGGCCGGTACCCTAGAATGGTTCTAACCTATTGAACAATAAGCAGAAAATCTGTTGACCGCTGCGGCGGGCGGGGCAATAAATCGCCCCACTTGCCCGCTGGCGCGGCTCCCGGCTCCGCGCTGCGTCTTGTTCTTTCGCCGCGAGGAGAATTTCCATGCGCAATCCGGTCCGTCTGGCTGCCACTGTCGCCATCGCTTTGACGGTGGGCAGCGGCGCCGCGCTCGCCCAGGCGGGCGACGTCAATGTCTACAGCTATCGGGAAAGCAAGCTGATCCAGCCGCTGTTCGACGCCTTCTCGAAGGACACCGGCATCAAGGTCAACGTGATCTCCGCCAGTTCCGGTCTGGAGCAGCGCATCAAGACCGAAGGCACGCTCAGCCCCGCCGACGTGTTGCTGACCGTCGATATCGGCCGGCTGGAGGAAGCCGTGAAGGCCGGCATCAGCCAGCCGATCGTGTCGCCCGCGCTGGAGAAGGTGATCGCGCCGCAGTACCGCGATCCGGAAGGTCACTGGGTTGCGATCTCGATGCGCGCCCGCGTCGTCTACGCCTCGAAGGAGCGCGTGAAGCAGGATGCGATCAGCTATGAGGAACTGGCCGACCCGAAGTGGAAGGGCAAGATCTGCATTCGCTCCGGTCAGCACATGTACAACAACGCGCTGATCGCCGCCTACATCGCCAAGCACGGCGAGGAGAAGGCCGAGACCTGGCTGCGCGGCCTGAAGGCCAATCTGGCGCAGAAGCCGTCGGGCGGCGATCGCGAGACCGCGCGCGACGTGGCTGCCGGCAAGTGCGACATCGGCATCGGCAACACCTATTACTGGGCGCTGATGATCAACGGCAATCCCACCCAGAAGCCGTGGGCCGAAGCCACCCGCGTCATCCTGCCGACTTTCGAAGGCGGCGGCACCCACGTGAACGTGTCCGGTGTGGTGCTGGCGAAGAACGCGCCGAACAAGGCCAACGCGATGAAGCTGATCGAGTGGCTGGCCGGCGACAAGGCGCAGCATATGTATGCGGATATGAACTACGAATACCCGCTGCGCACCGGCATTGCCGTCAACCCGACGGTCGCCGGCTACGGCACGCTGAAGGCGGACCCGATGCCCCTGTCCAAGATCGCCACCTATAAGAAGGCGGCGGCGGACTTGGTGGACAAGGTCGGTTTCGACAATTGAGTCCAATTCCCGCACGAATTGCCGGCCCCGCCTCGCGCGGGGCCGTTGCGTTAGGGCCATCGGTCAAGCTGCTTGCCTTCGCCATCGCGCTGGGCGCGGCGACGCTAGTGGCGCTGCCGCTGGCCAGCCTGGTCCGTTTCGCCCTCGCCGGCGACGCCGCGATCTGGCCGCATCTGGCCGCCTATGTCCTGCCGGTCGCGTCGGTGCAGACGCTGCTGCTGCTGGCCGGCGTGGCCACTGTCACCGCCGTCGCCGGCGTGGGCACGGCCTGGCTGGTGACGACGTTCCAGTTTCCCGGCCGCACCGTGATGCTGTGGCTGCTGCCGCTGCCGCTGGCAATTCCGACCTACATTGCGGCTTACGTCTACGTCGACATTCTCGACGCCGCCGGGCCGGTACAGACATCCCTGCGCGACATATTCGGCTGGCGCGTCCCCGGTGACTACTGGTTCCCGCCGATCCGTTCGCTCCCCGGCGCCATCTTGGTGTTCAGTTTCGTGCTCTATCCCTACGTCTATCTGGCGGCGCGGGCGATGTTCCAGACGCAGTGCGTGGTCTTCATCGAGGCCGCCCGCACGCTGGGGGCGCGGCCGTGGCGGCTGCTGCGCGATATCACGCTGCCGATGGCCCGCCCTGCGCTGGCCGTCGGCGTGGCGCTCGCCTTGCTCGAGACGCTGAACGATATCGGTGCCAGCGAGTATCTCGGCGTGCAGACGCTGACGCTGTCGATTTTCACCACCTGGATCAACCGTGGCAGCCTGCCCGGCGCAGCGCAGATCGCCTTGACCATGCTGGTGCTGGTGGCCGGGCTGATCGCACTCGAACGCTACGGCCGCAAGCGGCAGGGCTATCAGTCGGCGGTGCAGGACGGCCGAATTGCCGCGCGCATCGTTCTGCGCGGCGGCGCGGCCTGGGGCGCGGCGCTGGCCTGTCTGGTGCCGGCGGCGCTGGGTTTCCTGATCCCGGCCGGCTTCCTGCTGCGCGAAGTCATCCTGCGCGGGCTGCTGATCGGATTCGATGCCGAACTGGTTGGCCATGCCGCCACCACGATCGCGCTGGCGGCCTGTGCCACCGCCGTGGTGGTGCTGATCGGGGTCGCCGCCGCGGTGCCGCTGCGGCTGGTGCGGCTGCCCTTCCTGCTGGCCTGCCTGGCGGTCGCCAGCATGGGTTATGCCATTCCCGGAACGGTGCTGGCGCTGGGCATGCTGTCGCCGCTAGTGGGTGTGGACGAGGCCATCAACTGGCTGAGCCTGCGGCTGACCGGCGCCAATGTCGGCCTGGTGCTGGCCGGATCGAGCGCCGCCCTCGTGGTCGCCTACAGCGCGCGCTTCGCCTCCATTCCGATCGGCTTCGTGCAGGCCGGGCTGGCGCGGGTGTCGAGCGAGTTCGACGACGCGGCGCGTCTGCTCGGCGCCAGGCCGCTGACGCTGGTGCGCACCATCCATCTGCCGCTGATGCGTCCGGCCCTCGCCGGCGCGGCGCTTCTGGTGTTCGTCGACTGCCTGAAAGAACTGCCGATGACGCTGCTGCTGCGGCCACTCAATGTCGAAACGCTGTCGACCTACATTTACCAGTTCGCCACCCGCGGCAATTTCGAGGAAGGCGCACTGGCCGCCCTGCTGATTGTGGCGGCCGGCATTCTGCCGCTGATCTACATCATCCGGCTGGCGGAAGTCGCCCATGCCGCCGGCCCGCGGTCGGTGCGCTAGGGCCAAGCGGCTGGCCTTGAAAGGGTCACAGAACGCGGTCACGGTTGGCGTCAGACGGGCCGGTGGTATAGTTCACCAGCGCCCGACACCTAACAGCCGGAAACTCTCCATTGTTGGCAACGAACGGCTTCAGACGCCTGGGTTTTGCCCTGCTCGCCGTAATGGTCGCCGGGGCGGGCCTGCTGACGGCGGCGGGATATTTCATTTCCGCCGACGCCGTGCGCGTGCAGGCGATGAGCGAAATTCGCGCCGTCACCGGCCTCGAGCCGATTTTGCGCGGGCCGACGACGGTGACGCTGTTTCCCACGGGCCGGGTCAGCTTTGACGACGTGGTGCTCGGCGATCCGGGTCGGCCGGCGCTCACCGCCGAGCGGCTGACCGCGCGCCTGCGCTTTTTTCCGCTTCTGGCCGGCCGGGCTGAAATCGCCGACGTGTCGCTGGAGCGCCCCACCATCGCCGTCGACCTCGATGCCAATAATCACTCCAATTGGTCCGGGCTGATCGAGGCGCTGGCGCGCAGCCAGAAGCCGAATGCGCCGCGGCCGGCCGCGTTCTCCGAAATGCGCATTGAAGGCGGCACCATTCTCGTGCGCGACAATGGGCGCGAGATCACCGAAACCTTGAATGACGTCAATTTTTCACTGGCCTGGCCGTCGATTTCGAAAAGCTTCGCTGCCACCGGGCGCTTCGTCTGGCGCCATCAGCCGGTGGATGCCAGCCTGACGCTGGCGGATTTTTCCGCCGCGCTTCTCGGCAACCGCACCGGGCTGCGGTTGCGCGTCGCCGGCGCGCCGATGAAGGCCGCGTTCGAAGGCGCGATCAGCGTCAAGCCGACAGTGAAGATCGAGGGCACGGTCGCCGCCGATGCCGCATCGCTGCGTGAGGCGCTGACCTGGGCCGGGCGCAAGCCGCTGCCCGGCGGCGGCTTTGGCCGTTTCGCCATCAAGGCGCAGACCAATGTGGTGGGCGGCAATATCAGCCTGTCCGGCGTCAACGTCGAACTCGACGGCAATTCCGCCGAGGGCGTGCTGACCTTCGCCACCGACGGCCGGCAGACGCTGCAGGGCACGCTGGCCGCCGATCAACTCAACCTGTCTCCCTATATTTCCACCGTGCGTTTGCTGACCGCCAATCAGCGCGAATGGAACAACGGCAACATCACGCTTGACGGTCTGTCCGGCATCGATCTCGATCTGCGCCTGTCGGCGGCGGAAGTGGTACTGTCGAACGCCAAGCTGGGCCGGACCGCCATCGCCGCCAATCTGCGGGGCGGCCACCTGGTGATCACCGTCGGCGAGGCTCAGGCCTACGGCGGCGTGATCAAGGGCTCGCTGTCGCTCGCCAATTTCAAACAGGGCGTGGACGTCAAATCGCAGCTGCAATTCGTCAATGTCGATCTGGAGACCTGCCTCGGCCAGTTGTTCGGCCTGCGCCGGCTCGAAGGCAAAGGCAATATTGCGCTGAACGTCGAGGGGACCGGCGAGAGCGTCATGGCGGTCACCCGCACCCTGAGCGGCACCGCCGAACTCTCCGGCACCAATGGCGCGCTGGCCGGCCTCAATGTCGAACAGCTGTTGCGGCGCCTCGAGCGGCGCCCGTTGTCCGGGGGCGGCGAATTCCGCAGCGGACGCACACCGTTTGAGAAGATCGCCGTCGCCCTGAAAATCACCCGCGGCACGGTGACCGTCGAAGACGTCAAGATCGACGGCTCCGCGGTGCGGCTGGGGCTGGCGGGTTCGGCCTCGATCCCCGAGCGCGAACTGGACCTGAAGGGCACCGCCATGCTGGTCACGGCCGCCCGGCCAGGGACCTCGCCGTTTGAGTTGCCGTTCATCGTCCAGGGCTCGTGGGACGACCCGATCATGCTGCCGGATCCGGAAGCGTTGATCCGCCGGTCCGGCGCAGCCGCGCCGCTTTTGAATGCGATCCGCGAGCGGACCACCAGCGATCCCGTCCGCTCGGCGATCGACCGGCTGACCGGCAGCACCGCCCCCGCAGCCGAACCGCAGGCAGCGCCTGCGCCGGCGGCCGGGCAATAGCCCGACTAACCACCGCACGCGTCCTACACTGCCGCCAGCGGCGTCATCCGGCACCCTGAGGGTCAGGCCGTGACCGATCCTTTGCCGCCGAGGCCGGGCCGCGGCGCCCGGGAGGCCGGGCTGGCGTTCGTCCCGATCTTCATGCCGGTGCGGGGATTGACGACAATGGCGGCCAGCCGGTCGCGCAGCGCCTTGGCCGAGACCGGTTTGCAGAGGAAGTCGTTGACGCCAAGCTGCATCGCCTCGACCAGCCGCCGGGCTTCGCCATGCGCGGTCAACATGATGATCGGAAGGTCGGGCGCCGGAAAAACGCCGGGCGAGCGCACAATGCGGACAAACTCGGGACCGTTGAGAACGGGCATCTCCCAGTCGAGCAGGACGACATCGGGGCACGCTTCAGCGATGGCCTCCAGCGCTTCGATCCCGTTGGCGGACTGAACGATATTCCTGATGCCGATGTTGGCAAGCATGCTGCGCACGATCCGGCGCATGAAAGCATTGTCGTCGACCAGCAGCACGTTCATCTGCTGGAGGCGAGCTTCGATATATCGCGCGTCGACCGGCACTGCCCGAATCCTTCTGGCCGGGCCTATTGTGCCGAAAACAGCTCAAGCCTGCGTTAACGTGCGGCGCACGGCATCCCTCCAGCCGGCATATTTGCGCTCGCGCAACGCGGCATCCATCTGCGGCTCGAAACGGCGATCGAGCCGCCATTGCGCGGCGAAACCATCGAGGTCCGGACACAGGCCCGCCGCCCGTCCGGCCAGATAGGCGGCGCCCAGCGCGGTCGTTTCCAGCACCGTCGGCCGGTCGACCGGACTGGCAAGAATATCGGCGAGAAACTGCAGACAGGCGTCGCTGGCGGTCATGCCGCCATCGACGCGCAACACGGTCTCGGCCCCCGCCGCCTGGGGCCAGTCGGCGTGCATCGCCTCCAGCAGGTCGCGGGTCTGGTAGCCGACCGCGTCCAGCGCGGCGCGGGCGATTTCAGGCGCGCCGGATTTGCGCGTCAGACCGAAGATGGCGCCGCGCGCCTGCGCATCCCAATACGGCGCAGCGAGCCCGACAAAGGCGGGGACCAGATACACCTCCTCCGCCGGATCGGCCTGCGCCGCCAGCGCGCCGACATCCGACGATCGGGCGATGATCTTGAGGCTATCGCGCAACCATTGAACCGCGGCGCCGGCGACGAAGATCGCGCCTTCCAGCGCATAGGTCCGCTTGCCGTCGAGTTGATAAGCGATGGTGGCGAGCAAGCGGTTGCGCGAGGTGACGCGTTCGGCGCCGGTATTGAGCAAGGCGAAACAGCCGGTGCCGTAAGTGGCCTTCATCATGCCCGGCTTGAAACAGCCCTGCCCCACCGTCGCCGCCTGCTGATCGCCAGCGATGCCGAGGATGCGGATCGTCCCGCCGAACAGGCCGGGCGCGGTGAGACCAAACTCCCCGGCGCAGTCGCGCACGGCTGGCAGCAGCGACATCGGCACGCCGAACAGCCGGCACAGCCCCTCGTCCCATCCGCCGCGTCCGATGTCGAACAGCAAGGTACGGGCGGCATTGGTGGCGTCTGTGGCATGAACCTGTCCGCCGGTCAGCCGCCACAGCAGGAAACTGTCGACGGTGCCGAAGGCCAGCTGCCCGGCCTGTGCTTTTGCCCGCGCACCCTCGACGTGGTCGAGCAGCCAGGCGATCTTGCTGGCGGAGAAATAGGGATCGATCAGCAGCCCGGTGCTGGCAACGATCGCCGGTTCATGTCCGCCAGCCCGCAAACGGTCGCAGACATCGGCGGTGCGGCGGTCCTGCCAGACGATGGCGTTGTAAATCGGCCGGCCGGTAGTGCGGTCCCAGAGGATCGTGGTTTCGCGCTGGTTGGTGATGCCGATGCCGGCGATGTCGGTTGCCGCAAGCCCGGCTTGCGCCATCGCGCCGCGGACGACGGCGACCGTGGCGGACCAGATTTCCTCCGGATCGTGTTCGACCCAGCCCGGCGCTGGAAATATCTGGCGCAATTCCTGCTGCGCGCTGGCGAGCGGCTTGAGCGCGGCGTCAAACGCGATAGCGCGCGTCGAGGTGGTGCCCTGGTCGATGGCGATGAGTGCGGCCGGCAAGGACTCTCCCCCAAGACCCGGCGGGGAGCTTAGTCCACCAGAATCAGCTTGGCGATGGCCGCGTCGTTGTCGGCATGTATCGCGGCGGCAAGCTTGCGCGGCGCCGGACCGTAGTAATTGTCGGCTTTGACGACCGGCCGCGGCCTGGTGAGCACCGCGGCGATCCGATCGCGCAGCGCCTTGGCTGACACCGGCTTGAGCAGGAATTCATTGACGCCGATCTTGATCGCCTCGATCACGCGGGAGCGTTCGCCGTGGCCGGTCAGCATGATGATCGGCACGTCCGGATACGGGAAGGTCTCGGGCGAGCGCACCATGCGCACAAAGCCGGCGCCGTCTAGTCCGGGCATTTCCCAGTCGACGATGACGACATCCGGCGCGACCGTGCGGATCATCTCGAGCCCGGCCGGGCCGTCGGCGGCTTCATGGACCGCGCGCACGTCCATGCCCAGCAGCATTGTGCGCACGACCTTGCGCATATAAGGCTCGTCGTCGACGACGACCACTTTGAGACGGGCGAAGCGCGCGGCGAGAGTACCGGTGTCTATGGGCATGGGAGCGGTCCGTGATGCGACGCCGTCAATAGACCACAAAGGTCTGGCGACCCGATAAAACCGGTCGCTGCAATTGCGCGGATCGTTCTAACGGCTTGTTAACCAGATCAGGCTGCGGCAGGCCTGAGCGAGGCGATGAACTGGTTTATGGCGATCCGGTCGTCGGGCGTGGCCTTGAGGCCAAGCTTGCTGCGCCGCCACAGCACATCGTCGGCGGTCTCCGCCCACTCGTGCTCGACCATGTAGCGCACTTCCGCGCCCGTCAGATCGCCGGCCAGAAGCGGACCGAGATCGTCCATGCTTTGCGCTTCCCCCAGCATCCGCTCGACACGGGTGCCATAGGCGCGCACCAGCCGCTTGGCATGCGGCTCGGACAGAAACGGCCAGCGGCCGATGGTCTCGGCCACCTGCGCGTAGAAGCCATCGGGGGGAAAGTCGCCGCCCGGCAGCGTCGAGGTGGCGGTCCACGGCGGCCGGCCCTCGAAAAAGCTGCCGATCTTGTCCATCGCCGCTTCGGCCAGCTTGCGGTAGGTGGTGATCTTGCCGCCGTAGATGGTCAGCAGCGGCGCCTCGCGGAATTTCTCGTCCAGCGCCAGCATATAGTCGCGGGTGACGTCTTCCGGCTTGTCGGCGCCATCATCATACAGCGAACGCACACCGGCGAACGACCAGACCAGGGCGTCGGGCGTCACCGGTTCACGGAAATACCGGTTCGCCGCCTCGCAGAGGTATGTGATCTCCTCCGGATCGGGCGCGACCGCATTGAGGTCGCCGACAAACTTTTCGTCCGTGGTGCCGATCAACGTGAAATCCTCGGCGAAGGGCAGCGCAAACACCACGCGGCCGTCACTGCCCTGCAGCAGATAGCCGGTGTCGTGCTCGAACTTGCGCCGCACCACAATATGGCTGCCCTTGATCAGGCGCACGTGCACCTTGCGCGGCTCGCGGATGACGGTGTCGGCCACCTCGGCGACCCAGGGCCCGGCGGCGTTGACCAGCAAACGCGCGGTCGCGGTCTCGCGGCGGCCGCGGCTGTTGAGAATCAAGGTCCACTCGTCGCGCCGCTCGGCGCGGGTGCAGCGGGTGTGGGTGCGGATCACCGCGCCTCGTTCGGCCGCATCGAGCGCGTTGAGCACGACGAGGCGCGAGTCGTCGACCCAGCAGTCGGAATATTCGAAGCCGTAGCGAAACAGCCGCTTCAGCGGCTGGCCGACCGGATTGTGGGTCAGATCGACAGTGCGCGACCGCGGCAGCAGCTTGCGGGCGCCGAGCATGTCGTAGAGGAACAGCCCGAAGCGCAGCATCAGCGCCGAGCGCATGCCCGGCATCGGCGGCAGCATGAAACGCATCGGCCGCACCACGTGCGGCGCCATGCGCAGCAGCACCTCGCGCTCGTTCAGCGCCTCGCGGACCAGCCGGAAGGCGCGGTGCTCCAGATAGCGCAGGCCGCCATGGATCAGCTTGGTCGACGCCGACGACGTGCCGGCGGCGAGATCGCCGGTTTCCACTAGCAGGACGCGCAGGCCGCGGCCGGCGGCGTCGCGCGCCAGCCCGGTACCGTTAATCCCGCCGCCGATAATGGCGAGGTCGTAGTCGGCCATGGCGGTCCGTTTGCCCAGTGATTCGCGAAAACCGCCCCCGGTCGGACGGGCGGCAGCGGCACAATCTAGCCCGACGCGCGTTAACGTCCTTTAAAGCCATACGATTCAGCTTGGGTGGCGCGATTGCCCCACCTTGGCCATACCGGTCGCATATCTGGATGACCAATGCCCCGCCCCCGCCTGCTCGTCATCGAAGGTAACTCGCCGCAAACCATGGCCGAACACGTGGCCGCGGGCGGCGTGCCCGCGAGCAAGGGCTACTCCGACCTGCTGCGCGAGGTTCTGCCCGGGGCGATCGTCGACATCTGCTATCCCGGCGATCCGGCCGCGTCGCTGCCGGAAGGCGAAGCCCTCGAAGGCTATGACGGCATCGCCATCACCGGGTCGGCCCTGCACGTCTACAACGGCGGCACCGAAGTGATGCGGCAGGTCGATCTGGTGCGCACCGCGCTGGCAACTGGAACGCCGATATTCGGCTCGTGCTGGGGGCTGCAGGTCATCACCGCAGCCGCCGGCGGCGTCGTCCGCCGCAATCCGAAGGGCCGCGAGATCGGCTTCGGCCGCGGCATCCGGCTGACCGAGGCCGGCCGCAAGCATCCGATGTATGTCGGCAAGCTCGACGTCTTCAATGCGCCGACCGTGCATCTCGACGAGGTCGAAACGCTGGCGCCCGGCACCACCGTGCTCGCCACCAATGCGATGTCGGAAGTCCAGAGCGCCGAAATCCGGACCAATGGCTCGGTCGCCTGGGGCGTGCAGTATCACCCGGAGTATCCGCTGCGCGAGGTCGCGGCGATCGTGCGCCGCATCGGTGCACGGCTGATCGAGGAAGGGTTCTTCGCCGACGTCGCTGACATGAAAACCTTTGCCGCCGACCTCGACGTGCTCGACAGCGATCCCGGCTGCAAACGGCTGGCGTGGCGGCACGGCATCAGCAAGAATGTCCTCGACAAAAAGTTGCGTGTCAGCGAAGTCGCCAACTGGGTCGAACTCCAGGTGCTGCCGATGCGGGTCAAACGCGGACGCGGCTGACCAATTCGCTGCAGCGTCATCGCGGAGACGGCCATGGATTTTTCCGGCAAGCATGTGGTGGTGACGGGCGGCACCGGCGCGCTCGGCACCACCGTGGTGGCTGAACTGCTGCGGCTGGGCGCGGCCTGCACAGTCCCGTACCGGCAGGAGGCCGAAGCGCGGCGGTTTTCCCATCGCGACGATCCCAAGGTCCGGCTGGTCGCAATCGCCGATCTCGCCGATGAGGCCATGATCGATCGGGTCTATGCCGGCGCATCGCCGCTGTGGGCGTCGATCCATATCGCCGGCGGCTTTGCCCCGGGGAGCGTCTTGGAGACCGGCCGCGATGCGCTTATGGCGCAGCTCGACGGCAACCTGGTGTCCTGCTTTTTGTGCTGCCGCGCGGCGGTGACGGCGATGAAGGCGGGCGGCGCCGGCGGCCGCATCGTCAATGTGGCGGCGCGGCCGGCGCTGGAGCCGCGCAGCGGCGCCGGCATGACGGCCTATACGGTAGCCAAAGCCGGCGTGGCGGCGCTGACCATCGCGCTGGCCGAGGAAGTCGCCAAAGACGGCATTCTGGTCAATGCCGTTGCGCCCTCGATCATGGATACCGGCGCCAACCGCAAGGCCATGCCGAAGGCCAATTTCGATGCCTGGCCCAAGGTCGAGGAGGTGGCGGCCACCATTCTGTTCCTCGCCTCGCCTGACAATCGCGTCGGCCGCGGCGGCATCGTGCCGGTATACGGCAAGGCGTGATCGTTCTTTCCCTGTCCCCGTAAGGACAGGGAGGGAAAGATCGACGTCTACCCCGCGACCGGCACCAGTTCGAGCGCCGGGCGCAGCAGGCGCTGCACGGCGCTGGACGCGACCACCGTACGTTTCTCGGCGAAGGCTTCGTGATTCTTTTCGATGTCGTCGAGCTCGTAACGGTAGTTCACCATCAGCCCCAGCGCCTTCTCCATCGCCTTGTCGGAGGTGTCGGCGAGCCAGTTGATGCGCTCCAGCCGCGCGCCATTGCCGAGATGGAAACGCGCCACAGGATCGAGCGGCATTCCACGCGCCGAACGGGCCCGCACGAAGTACCAGGCGGCCGCCCGCATCACCGGGTCCTTGACCTCCTCGGCCGCCGCCGCGTCGAGATGCCAGCCGGGCTGATCGAGGATCGTCATGGTCGCCTTGTCGGCGTCGGTGAGAGCCTGAGAACTGTCCGACGCGCGCTCGCGTTGCAGCCAGGAGGCAAAATTGGTCACCGGCGACAGCGTGACGAAAGTCGACAGCTTCGGCATCTCGCGGCGGACTTCTTCGACCACCTGCTTGATCAGGAAGTTGCCGAAGGACACCCCGGCCAGGCCGCGCTGGCAGTTGGAGATCGAGTAGAACGCGGCGGTGCGCATCTTGTCGGGCTCGACCGTCTCGCGGCCGGTGGCCAGGATCGGGGCGATGGCATCCGGCATGTCGCGCGACAGCGCCACCTCGACGAAGATCAGCGGCTCGTCGACCAGCGCCGGATGGAAGAAGGCGTAGCAGCGCCGGTCGGCCGGATCGATGCGGCGGCGCAGATCTTCCCAGCCGTTGATCTCATGCACCGCCTCGTAGCGGATGATCTTTTCCAGCACGATGGCCGGGGTCGACCAGTCGATGTGGCGCAGCACCAGGAAGCCGCGGTTGAACCAGGATGAAAACAGATGCACGAAATCGTTGTCGACCGCGGCGAGGTCCTCGCGGTGATCGAGCGCGTCCATCAGTTGTTCGCGCATGCGAACCAACGCAGCGGTGCCGGCCGGCGCCAGATTGAGCCGCCGGAACAGCTCCTGCCGGCGCGGTTCGGAGGCGACGTGGACATCGGCGGCGGTGGCGTCTGACGGCTTCTCGCGCCAGGCGGCAACCGCCTGTTCAAGGCGGGCCTGATCGGTGCCGAAGCGTTCCGCCAGGGCCTCGAAGAAGGCAATGCGCGGTCCGGTGGTCAGTTCGGCGTAGCGGCCGAGGATTTCGCGGGCCAGCGCCACGCCGGAGGCCTCGCCGCGGCCGGACAGAAGATCCTCGCACAACTCCACCAGAGTCTCGGAGCGGGACGCCTCGCCGCGCCGGTCGCGCACCAGCAAGGCACGCCCGCGATCGGATATCGTTTGCAGCAATTCCCCGAAGAACGACGTGTTCATAGTGTTCTCAAACCCGCGATACCGCCCCGTGACCGGCCTGCCCGATCCCATCCGTGCAAATATGCACGAAAAACGCGTCCGGCGACATCATCCAGAGGGTGTAATCAGCGGCGACGTCGTCACACCTCTACCCGCACAGCAATGCCGTTTTTCACGCATACCGCACCGCGACAATGATCGTTTGGCGCGCTGGTTCCGCGCGGCGGGCGGCAACACACGCGGGCCGCGACGAATCACCGGACTTGCGCGATTGAGAACCACACCGCATTCTGCCCCTACGGGAGGATGGCGGGCACCCAACGAGGCGCCTGCCGAACGCGCAGCGAGAGGGACACGGTTTGTCGGTTGTCGAGGCTGGAGAAGATCTGCGTGGACAGGCGTCCATGCAGCGGAATGCGGCTGCCCCGCTGCTGGAGGTCGAGGACCTTCACACCCAATTTCATACTGCGCGCGGCATCGTCCGCGCGGTCGAAGGGGTCAGCTTTACCGTCGACCGCGGCGAAGTGGTCGCGATTGTCGGCGAGTCCGGGTCCGGAAAATCGGTCACCGCGCTGTCGATCATGCGGCTGTTGCCGCGCCTGACCGGCAAAATCCCCAAAGGCCGGGTCACGTTCGACGGCCGCTCGCTGCTCGATCTCGACGACGAACAGATGCGCGAGATTCGCGGCCGCGACATCTCGATGATTTTCCAGGAACCGATGACATCGCTCAACCCGATCCTCACGATCGGGTTGCAGATCAAGGAGCCGCTGCTGATCCATCTCGGCATGACCGAGCAGGAAGCGCAGGCCCGCGCGGTCGAATTGCTGCAGCTGGTCGGGATTACCGATCCGGAGCGGCGGCTCGACCAGTATCCGCATCAGTTTTCCGGCGGAATGCGCCAGCGCGTCATGATCGCGATCGGCCTGGCCTGCAATCCCAAGCTCATCATTGCCGACGAGCCCACCACGGCGCTCGACGTCACGATCCAGGCGCAAATCCTGGAGTTGATGAAGAATTTGTCGCGCAAGTTGAACATCGCGCTGATCATCATCACCCATAATCTCGGCGTCGTCGCCCGTTATGCCGACCGCGTCATCGTCATGTATGCCGCGCGCGTTGCCGAACAGGGCCCGTCCGACGCGGTGTTTCACCGGCCGCGCCATCCCTACAGCATGGGTCTGCTGCGCTCGGTGCCGCGGCTTGACCGGCCGCGCGGCAGCAAGCTCGAAACCATCGAAGGCCTGCCGCCAAACCTGGCGGACCAGACCAGCGCCTGCCGGTTCGCCCCGCGCTGTCCGTTCCGCATCGCGGTCTGCGACCAGGAGCCGCCGCTGTTCAAAACCGACACCGGCAGTCTGGCGCGCTGTCACCGGCACGAAGAGATCGCCGCGGGCACGATCACGTGGTCCGCCGCCGGCGGTGCCGGATTGAATTTCGCCGCCAATACCACCGCGCCGGTGCTGTCGGTGAAAGACCTGACCAAGAGCTTCACCGTGGCCGGCGGCCTGCGCAGCAACCGGGGCCTGGTGCGCGCGGTCCAGGACGTCTCCTTCGACATCTATCCCGGCGAGACGCTGGGCCTGGTCGGCGAATCCGGCTGCGGCAAAACGACCGTCGGCCGGCTGATCCTGCGGCTGGAGGAGCCTACCGGCGGCGAAATTCACTTCGAGGGCGTCAACCTGTCGACCGCCTCGCCGGCCCAGCTCAAGGCCATGCGGCGCAAGGTGCAGGTGATTTTCCAGGACCCGTACAGCTCGCTCAACCCGCGCATGACGGTCGGCCAGATCATCGGCGAGCCGCTGCACGTCTACAAGATCGTCGACGGCCGCAAACAGGCCAACGAACGCGTCGCCTCGCTGCTGGAGAACGTCGGCCTGCGGCCGGAAATGGCCGAGCGTTATCCGCATCAGCTGTCCGGTGGCCAGCGCCAGCGCGTCGGCATCGCGCGGGCGCTGGCGATGGAGCCATCGTTCATCGTCTGCGACGAGGCGGTCTCCGCGCTCGACGTGTCGATCCAGGGCCAGATCATCAATCTGCTCGAAGATCTGCAGCGCAAGTTCAAGCTGGCCTATCTGTTCATCGCCCACGATCTCGCCGTGGTCCGCCACATCTCCGCGCGCGTGGTGGTGATGTATTTCGGCCGAATCATGGAGGTGGCGGACCGCGACGTCATCTACGGCGGCGCGCTGCATCCCTATACCAAGGCGCTGCTGGACGCCGCCCCCGTCCCCGATCCGACGATTGAAAAGGAGCGCGAGCCGCGCCTGATCAAGGGCGAACTGCCGAGCCATCTGGCGCCGCCAAGCGGATGCGTCTTTAATACACGCTGTCCGCTGGCGAGCCAGGAGTGCCGCGAGATCGTGCCACCTCTCGAGGAGAAGCGACCGGGCCATTTCGCGGCCTGCATCAAGGTCTGATGCAACTTTAAAAACCTAAAAAACGATCACACAGGAGGAGACACCATGAAGATATCCAGAAGGACGGCCTTGCAAGGAACGGCCGGAGCTTTTGCCCTCGGCCTGGGCGGCTTCAATTTCGATTTCACCCGCGCTTCGGCGCAAGCTCCCGCGGTAAAGCGCGGCGGCACCCTGAACTTCGCCATCAGCGCGGAAGCGCCGCATTACGATCCGCACGCCAGCGACACCTACGCGACGCTGCATTTCGCCGCGCCGTTCTATTCGACGCTGCTGCGCTTCGATCTGGCAAAATTCCCCGCCGTTGAAGGCGATCTGGCGCAGTCATGGACCGTCGCGCCTGATCTGATGACCTATACCTTCAAGCTCCATCCGAACGTGAAATTTGCCGATGGCTCGACGCTGACCTCGGCCGACGTGGTCGCGACATACGACAGGCTGCGCAATCCGCCGCAGGGTGTGGTGTCGACCCGCCGCGCCACTTTCGCCGACATCGGCTCGATCGAAGCGCCCGATCCGGCCACCGTCGTCTTCAAGATGAAGGCGGTGAACGCCTCGATGCTCGAACACTTCGCGTCGCCGTGGAACGTCATCTATGCCGCCAAGGATCTGGCCGACAACCCGGCGAACCCGCGCACCAAGATCAACGGCACCGGCCCGTTCACCTTCGTCGAACACATCAAGGGCAGCCACGTTTCCGGCAAGAAGAACGAGAACTACTTCAAGAAGGGCTTCCCCTATCTCGACGGCTTCAAGGGCATCTTCACGCTGCAGGCCGCCGCCATGCTCAACGCCGTTCAGGGCGGCCAGGTGCTGGGTGAATTCCGCGGCATCTCGCCGGCCGAGCGCGACCGGCTGGTGCAGACCATGGGCGACAAGATCCGCATCCAGGAATCGAGCTGGACGCTCAATCTGCTGGTCTGCTTCAACGTCGACAAGAAGCCGTTCGACGACGTGCGGGTGCGCCGCGCCTTGTTGATGGCGATCGACCGCTGGGGCGGCAGCCAGGGCCTTTCGAAAATCTCGACCCTGCGCTCTGTCGGCGGCGTGATCCGCCCGGGCTCGCCGATGGCGACGCCGGAAGCGGAACTGGTGAAGCTTCCCGGTTTCTCCAAGGACATCAAGAAGTCCCGCGAGGAGGCGCGCAAGCTGCTGAAGGAAGCCGGGCACGAGAATCTCAAATTCGTGCTGTGGAACCGCAACCTGGCGATGCCCTATACCCCGGCCGGCATCTTCCTGGTCGATCAGTGGCGCCAGATCGGCGTCGAGGTCGAACACAAGCAGTCCGACACCGGCCCGTATCTCGCGACCATGAACGCGGGCAACCACGACGTGGCGATCGACTTCTCCAACCTGTTCATGGACGACTCCAGCCTGGGCCTTGCCAAGTATCTGTCGGTGACGCGGGCGCCGGAAAACCGCTCGCGCTCGAAGGACGAGCAGCTCGACAAGCTCTATGACGATCATCTGCGCGAGCGCGATCCGGAGAAGCGCAAGGCGATGATCCGGGCCTTCGAGAAGCGTGTGTTCGAGCAGGCCTACCAGCAGCCGCTGCTGTGGTGGCACCGCATCGTGCCGACCCACACCCAGCTCATGGGCTGGCCGATGTCGCCGAGCCACAATCTCGGCCAGCAGCTCGAAGCCGTCTGGCTGAACGTTTAAGAAACCTGTCCCGGACGCGGTGCGGCGCAAATGCGCCGCACCGCAGAGCCGGGACCTTTACGGCACGTGCCTTAACGATCCCGGGTCAGCAGCCCGGGAAAAAGGAATTCCATGCTTCGCTACACGATCAACCGCGTCCTGCTGATGATCCCGACACTTCTCGGGGTCGCCGTGCTGGTTTTCTTCATGCTGCGCGTGGTGCCGGGCGACATCGTCGAAATCAAATTGCGCGGCGACGGCGGCAGCGTTACGCAAGAGACCATCGACATGGAGCGCAAGCGCCTCGGTCTCGACCGGCCGCTAATCGTCCAGTTCGGCACCTGGATGACCGACATGGCCCGGCTCGACTTCGGCAAGTCGATGTGGACCGAACGGCCCGTGGTCACCGAAATCGCCGGCCGTCTCGAATTGTCCTTGCAGGTCGCCATCATGGCGACGGTGATCGCGGTGCTGCTGGCCATCCCGATGGGCACCTTGGCGGCGCTCTACCGGGGCACCTGGATCGACTACACGGTCAGGCTCCTCACCATCGGCGGCCTGTCGATACCCTCTTTCTGGTTCGGCATGCTGATCATGCTGACGCTGCTGTCGTTGTTCAACTGGCTGCCACCGATCACCTTCACGCCGATCTATGTCGACCCCTGGGCCAATCTCACGCAGCTGATATGGCCGGCGATGGCGGTCGGCTACCGCTATTGCGCGGTGGTGGCGCGCATGATCCGTTCGTCGCTGCTCGAGGTTATGAACGAGGATTACATCCGCACCGCGCGCGCCAAGGGCGTCTATGAAAAACTGGTGGTATCGCGCCACGCCCTGCGCAACGCGCTGTTGCCGGCGATCACCGTCATCGGTCTGGAATTCACCTTCCTGATCGGCGGCCTGGTCGTGACCGAGCAGGTCTTCAACCTCAACGGCATCGGCCAGTTGTTCGTGCAGAGCATCTCGCGCAACGACTTCACGCTCATCCAGGGCATGGTGATGCTGATCGCCGCGTTCTACGTCTTCGTCAATCTGGCCATCGACCTGCTTTACGCCGTGTTCGATCCGCGCATCCGGTACAACTCATGACCCTTGCCCTCCCCGACGCGCCGGCCGCCAAGTCGCGCCAGCCGAACGTGCTGATCGAGTTCTGCCGCCAGCAGCCGCTCGGCGCGGTCAGCTTTGTGATCATCGCCGCGATGATGTTTGCCGGTATGTTCTCGCCGCTGGTCGCCCCCTATGACCCGCTGGCGATCAACTTTGCCTCGCTGCTGGCGCCGCCGTCGGCCGACCACTGGTGCGGCACCGACGCCTTCGGTCGCGACATCTGCTCGCGCCTGATCTACGGCTCGCGCACCGCGCTGGTGATCGGCTTCACCTCGTCCTTCGTCGGCTCGTCGATCGGCGCCATCCTCGGCATCGCCTCGGCCTATTTCGGCGGCAAGATCGACGACTGGATTCAACGCTTCGTTGACATCCTGCTGGCCTTCCCGCTGATCGTGCTGGCGCTGGTTGTGGTCGCCGCCTTCCGCAAGTTCACCGTCGGCGGCGTCGACGTGAACCTGATCGTCGCCATCGCCATCCCGATCATCCCGCGCGTCGCCCGCGTGGTGCGCTCGGCCGCTTTGTCGGTGCGGGTGGCGCCCTATATCGACGCCGCGCGCGCCGCCGGCTATTCGCACACCCGCATCATTTTCCGCCATATCGCGCCGAACGTGGTGGCGCCCTACCTGATCATGCTGACGGCCTTCATCGCCCAGGCGATCCTGGCGGAAGCCTCGCTGTCGTTCCTCGGCCTCGGCGTCACCGAGCCGACCGCCGCCTGGGGCCTGATGCTGTCGGGCAATGCGGCCGACTTCTACCGCCAGGCGCCCTGGATGATCCTGTTTCCGGGCATCGCCATCAGCCTCGCCGTTTTCGCATTCAACCTATTCGGCGACAGTTTGCGGGACTTCCTCGATCCGCGCTTCAAGGTATAAGGGCGCCGGATCACGCATCCGTCACGGCTGCGTCAAGGAATGTTCAAGAATAACCGCAAGGATAGCCTATGTCGAAACCCCTCGCCGGTCTCCGCGTCCTCGAGCTTGCCCGCATTCTGGCCGGGCCCTGGGCCGGGCAGATGCTGGCCGATCTCGGCGCCGACGTGATCAAGGTCGAGCGCAAGGGCGCCGGCGACGACACCCGTGGCTGGGGCCCGCCGTTTGTCGAAGGCGCCGACGGCCAGCATATCGGCGCTGCCTATTTTCATTCCGCCAACCGCGGCAAGCGCTCGATCGAGATGGATTTCGAGAGCGACGAAGGCAAACGTATCGTCAGGAAGCTGGCGGCGCGTTCCGATGTCCTGATCGAGAATTTCAAGGTCGGCGGCCTCGCCAAGTTCGGGCTCGACTACAAGAGCATGGCGGCCGAATGCCCGCGCCTGATCTACTGCTCGGTCACCGGCTTCGGCCAGGACGGCCCCGATGCCGGCCGCGCCGGCTACGACCTGATGGCGCAAGGCATAGGCGGCCTGATGGACCTGACCGGCATGGCCGACGGGCCGCCGACCCGCGTCGGCGTCGCCATCACCGATATCGTCACCGGCTGCTATTCCGTGATCGGCATTCTTGCCGCGCTGGCGCAGCGCGAGAAGACCGGCAAGGGCGCCTATGTCGATACCGCGCTGGTCGACACCACGGTCGGCGTGCTCGCCAACCAGGCGATGAATTACCTGGTGTCCGGCAAGGTGCCGCAGCGGATCGGCAACTCGCATCCCAACATCGTGCCGTATCAGGAATTTCCGGTCGCCGACGGTCACATCATCATCGCCACCGGCAATGACAACCAGTTCGTCAAATTGTGCCAGGCGCTCGGCGCCCCCGAACTAGCGGCCAACCCGGCCTACAAGGACAATGTCGGCCGCCTGACGCTCCGTCACGAGCTGGTGCCGAAGCTCTATGCGCTGACATCGAAAATGACGCGCGCGGAGCTGCTCGGCAAGCTGGAGGAACTGAAGGTCCCGGCCGGACCGATCAACAACCTCGAACAGGTTTTCGACGATCCGCAGATCATCCACCGCGGCATGAAGCTCGACCTGCCGAGCAAGGCCGCCAAGGGCGGTTCGATCCCCGGCGTGCGCACGCCGATTGTGATCGACGGCTGGCACGCGGCCGCCGAGCGCCCCTCGCCGCTGCTCGGCGAGCATACGGCCGAGGTTTTGAAGGAAATCGGCGAGGCTTGAGCGTCTCCCCTCTCCCCGTGTTTACGGGGAGAGGGCGGCGAGCGCCTGCGCGAGCCGGGTGAGGGGCCGACTGCGAAACCGGGCTCTTGACTGATACGTGATCCGTATCACATATTAGCGTATGATCCGGAGCTTCGCCGACCGGGCGACCGAACGGCTTTTTCGCGACGGCGACTGCCCCGCGATCTGGCGTTCGTTCGAGGCTGTGGCGCTGCGCAAACTCGATATGCTGGATGCAGCAACGGCGGTGGGCGACCTGCGCTCTCCGCCAGGCAACCGGCTTGAGCCGCTGAAGGGAACGCGCGGCGGCCAGCACAGTATCCGGATCAACCGGCAATGGCGGCTATGCTTTCGATGGACCGCCGATGGCCCGGAAGACGTCGAAATCGTCGACTATCACTGAATGGAGGTCGTCATGCCGCGCAAGCGAACACACCCGGGCGAAATTCTGCGCGAGGAGTATCTCGTGCCCCTGGATATGAGCGCGCGCGCCCTGGCGAAGGCTCTCAGCGTTCCGGCCAACCGGCTCACCGAGATCATGCGCGGCGAACGCGACGTCTCGGCGGACACTGCCATCCGACTGGGCCGGTACTTCAAGACAGATCCGCGCTTCTGGCTCAACCTGCAGGCCGCCTTCGATCTGTCGAAGGCGGAAGCCAAGCATGATTACTCCAAAATTCGGAGCCGGCGGGCGGCTTGACTACCAGCTCAGCGTCCGGGCGTTCTCGGCGAAGATGAAGCTCTGCGTGTAGCCGGGCTTTCCCATCTGCACGCCGGGCACCAGGTCGTCCAGCTTGAGGCCGAATTCGGCCATGCAGGGCCCGCACATCAGCACGACACCGCCGTCGCGGATGAAGTCGGCGATGATGTCGCGCGGCAGGCGCTGCATCGACGGCTTCTTCTCCTGTTCGCCGGTTCTGGCCGCCAGCTTGACCGCATCGAGATTGAGAAACACCGCCACCGGGTGACCCATCCTCAGCGTGGCGTGGGCAAAATGCAGCCCCATCCAGCCGCGCCAGCTGTCGCCGGTGGTCATGTTGATGAACAGCGGATTGTTCTTCGGCGCGTTCTTCGCCACCGTCTCCGCGTCGTGGGCCAAGCCAACGGGTGCGGCCAACAACAGCGCGGCCACCAGGCCGAGCGCGAACACCATCGAACGGTACATCTCGTTTCCCTCACAAACCGGCGCGCAAGTCTGGCACTGCCGGGGGCTTTGGAAAAGCTCAAAAAGAAACGGCCGCGGAACCAGAGGTCCCGCGGCCGTGGTTTCGAACCTAAACGAAGCCTAAGCGACCGCGGTCGGCGCCAGCGCCTCGATGTCGGTGGCAATGTCGATCACCACCGGCCGGTCGGCGGTCAGCGCCTTCTTCAGCGCCGGGGCGATGTCCTCGGGCTTCTCGACGCGGATGCCGATTGCGCCCATGTCCTCGGCCAGCTTGGCGAAGTTCATCGGGTTGTAGGTCCACAGCTCGCGCGAACGGTTGTCGGTCTCGCCGCCATAGACGCGGTCAAAGCCGCGCTTTGACTGGTTGCCGCCGCCATTGTTGTTGACGATGGTGATCGAGTTGATCTTCCAGCGCACCGCGGTTTCGATTTCGCCGATGTGGTACCAGAAGCCGGCGTCGCCGGTGAACACGATGACCGGGCGCTCCGGGCACGCCGCCTTGGCGCCGATGCCGGCGCAGAAGGCCCAGCCGAGGTGGCCGGCGCTGCGGATATAGCTCTGCGTCGGCTTGCGGGTGTCGTACATGTTGCCCATCCACATGCCGGCGTGGCCGGTGTCGACGATGACGATGGCGTCGTCGGGCACGTTCTTGCTGAGTTCGCCGACGATGCGGGCCGGGTTGATCGGCACCACATCGGCTTCCAGCATCGACTTGTACTTGGCGTACCAGTCGGCGCGCAGCTTGCCGATTTCCTTGATCCAGCCGTCGCGCTTCTTCGCGCTCGCCTTGTCGGCCTGCGCCAGCATCGCCGCCAGCACCTTCTTGGCATCGCCGAGAACGCTGGCCTGCAGCGGATAATTTCGGCCGATCGACTCCGGCTCGATGTCGATCTGGATCGCCGGCGTGCCGATCTTGGGCACCGCCCAGAAATGCGTGGTCATGCCGCCGGTCTCTGTGCCGATGAAGCAGACCAGATCGGCGCGGTTCACCGCCAGGTTGGCGCTTTCACGCGAATAGCTGCCGACCACGCCGACCGACAGTTCATGCGTGCCGGGGATGCAGTCCTTGGCGTTCAGTGAAGTGGCAACCGGGATTTGCAGAGCCTCGGCCAGCGCGGTCAGCTCCGTCGCAGCCCCCGAAGCGCGCACGCCGCCGCCGACCACGAAGATCGGCCGCTCGGCCTTTTGCAGCAGGTCAAGCGCCGCCTTGACGCGCTCGGCCTCCGGCTCGGGCCGGAACGGCGGCACCTGGGCAAACTGGGTCTCGACCAAGCCTTCCATCTCGCCTTCCTCGGCGTCGAGCTGGCCTTCATTGCCGCGGAACTGCAGATGAACGGGGCCCGGCGCACCGGACGTGGCGGTGCGGAAAGCCTGCCGGATCATGTCCGGAATGCGCGTCACGTCGTCGATGGTGACGTTCATCTTGGTCACCGGCTCGAATGCCGGCATGTCGTCGATCTCTTGATAGACCTTGCGGAACTTGGTCTTCGGATCGCGTCCGCCGGTCATCGCGATCACCGGCGAATGCGCCAGCCAGGCGTCGCGGAGACCTGCGGCCAGATTGAGCGCACCGATCACCTGCGCCATGCAGATGCCCGGCTTGCCGGAAGCGCGCGCATAACCGTCCGCCATATAGGCAGCCGACTTCTCGCCGTGACAGTGCACGCGCGCGATCTTGGTGCGCCGCTCCATCTCCGCGAAGGTGCGCCGCAGCACCGCCGGCACCATGAAAACATGGGTCACGCCATAGCCTGCCAGCATGTCGGCGAGCACTTCGGCGCCAAGGCGTTTGTTGTTGTGTCCGATGGTCATGCGATTGCCTCTCGACTTGTCCCGGGCGCAGCATCGAAGACGCGCGTCAGACCCGGGATCGCTTTAAAATGATTGTTTGCAAAAATCCCGGACGGTTTTCACCGTCCGGGATGGCCGCTTTGCGGTTACTTGATCGCCAGGGGATTGACCGGCGAGCCGACCGCGCCGGTAATCGGAATGGCCGGCGCCACAAACATGAATTCGTAGGTCTTGTCGGCCAGACAATCGTCGGCGAGCTCCTTGACGTTGAAGATCTCGCCCATGGTCATGCCCATGATCGGAATGGTGATCCAGTGCCAGGGCTGGTTGATGTTCTCGCCCTCCTTCACCAGATTCGGCCGCACTTCGCAGCCCCAGGTGTCGCTGGCCAGCGCCGCAAGCTCGGTCTGCTTGATGAAGTCGAGCGTATCGAAGGCAAGGCCCGGCGCGTCGCCGCCCGGATAGCCGTCCCAGCTTCCCGCCTTCTGGCAGCGTTCCATCATGCCGGTGCGGACGATGATGTAGTCGCCGCGCTTGAGGTCGACCTTCTGCTTCTTGGCGGTGCCGTAGAGGTCTTCGGTGGTGATGCCGTAGCCGTCTTCCAGCGACTCGACGCCCTTGAAGCGCGCCACGTCGAGCAGCACGCCGCGGCCGACCATCTTGTTCTTGGTCTTCTCGATGCCGCACTTGGCGGCGCCGGCCGAGGTCACTTCACGGCAGTCGTAGCCGTTCCACATCTGCTTCTCGTAGAAGACGTGGCCCAGCCCGTCCCACTGCGTGCCGCATTGCAGCGGCATGGTCACCATGTCGTCGGCGGCCTGGATGCCGCGCTTGTCCAGCACGCCGGCGTAGGCGTCGGTGCCTGTGCGGTACATGGTGTGGATCGGGTTGGTGCGGCCCATCGCCGGGTACTTGCTCTTGGCGCCCTGCGGACCGGTGTGATCGAAGTTGAGCGCCAGCGAAATCACCTTGCCCTTCTTGACCAGTTGCGCGGCGGCGATGATGTCGTCGGGGCTGGTGAAATTGAGCGTGCCGATTTCGTCATCGGGACCCCACTTGCCCCAGTTCTTGTACTTCTCGGCGGCTTCGGCCATGTCCTGGCGCGTTACTTTGCGACCCGTCATTGGTTCATCCTTTTCGTGGTTGGTGTGGTCGGATTTTCAGGCCACTGGCGCGGAGCGGAAGCCCGCCGCCAGAAACGGAATCATGTGATGCAGCGCCCGCTTGACGTCGCCGGGATCGCAGCGGCCGCTGGTCAGCGCCTGGATCCGGCCGCTGTCGGCCATGGTGTAGAACATCGCGCCCAACATGAAATGAAAGCGCCACTCGATCTCCGAGCGCGGCATTTCAGGCAACGTTTTCGCGATCGCATCGATGAACTTCTTGCTGGACTGGTCGAACGCCTTGCCGAGAATTTTCCGGGTCATCGACTCCGGTTCGGTGGCGAGCCGCGCCCGCAACTTGACGAAAGCCGGCCCGCCGAATTGGGGCTCGACGCCGAGCGTCAGGGCCGGCCGCAGGAAGGCATCGAGAATCTGCTCCAGCGTCGGCGTGGCGTTCTCCTCGAAACATTTTGCGAGCAGACGCAATCGCTCCTGGGCAATCGGCGCGGCGCGCTGCGCGAACAATTCTTCAAGGAGGCCTTCCTTGGAACCGAAATGATAGGCCACGGACGCAAGGTTGACCTTGGCCTCGGCGGTGATCGCCCGCAGCCCGACGCCCGACATGCCGTGTTCGGCGAACAGCCGCTCGGCGACCTCGAGAATGCGTTCGCGCACCGACGGCGTGGCGCCCGCCCCATCCTGCTTGCGCGGGCGGCCCGGGCGCACTTCGGTTCGCGCGCCGCGCGCATCCGACGCAGCTTTGGTCGCGGTGCTCTTCAATCCGGTCCCTTTGCGCACGCTTGACTCTGGCCCCTCAATGCGGGAAGAAACAGAAGTAAACAGTCGTTTGTTTAAAGTCAATCGACGCGTCAATTTCAGGAACCGGAAACGATGGCGAGCAAGAGCAAGAAGACGATTCTGACGGTCGCGGTGACCGGCAATCTGACCACCATCGAACAGCATCCGGGCCTGCCCTGCACGCCGGAGCAGATCGCCAATGCCGCGCTGGAATCGGCCAAGGCGGGTGCGGCAATTGCGCACCTGCATGTCCGGCATCCGGACGGCAAGCCGAGCATGGAGCTCGCGCATTACCGCGAAGTGGTCGAGCGCATCCGCGACAAGAACTCCGAGCTGATCATCAATCTCACCACCGGCCCGGGCGGCCGTTTCGTGCCGAGCAAGGACGATCCGAAGATCGCCGGCCCGGGCACCTCGATCCTGCATCCGCTCAAGCGCGTCGAGCATATCGTCGAGCTGAAGCCGGAAATCGCCACGCTCGATCTCAACACCATGTGGTCCGGCTCCGCCGCCGTGATCAATACACCAGACAACGTCACCATCATGGCCAACGAAATCCAGAAGGCCGGCTCCAAGCCGGAGCTGGAAGTGTTCGACAGCGGCGACATTCAGTTGGCCAATCACCTGCTCGACACCGGCGTGCTCAAGGGCCCGCCGCTGTTCCAGATCGTCATGGGCGTCCGCTTCGGTTTCATCTCGACGCCGCAGACGCTGATGTATGCCCAGTCGCTGCTGCCGAAGGATGCCGAGTGGGCGGCCTTCGCCATCGGCCGCTGGGAATTCCCGATGGTGGCGCAGGCCTGGATCCTCGGCGGCCATGTCCGCGTCGGCATGGAAGACAATGTCTACATCAGCAAGGGAAAATTGACTCCCAGCAACGCCGCGCTCTGCGAAAAGGCGGTGCGTATTCTCGACGACATGGGCGCCGAACTGGCCACGGCCAAGGAAGCGCGCGCCATACTTGGTTTGCGATCCTGAAGACTTTCCGAAAGCCGGCCGAACATTCATGGGGCCGGTGCAACACACTGGAGGAAACCTGAAATGAAAATGCCAATTGGAATTCTAGGCGTCGTTACGGCGCTGATCGCCGGTGCCGCTTTCGTGCAACCGGCTGCCGCCTATCCTGACAAGGTCGTGCGGATCGTGGTGCCGTTCGCGCCGGCCGGCCCGACCGACGTGATGGCGCGCCTGATCGCGCAGAAGCTGTCGGAAAACCTGAAGCAGCAGTTCGTCGTCGAAAACCATCCCGGCGCCGGCGGCAATCTCGGCACCATGCAGGTCGCGCGGGCTGCCCCGGACGGCTACACGCTGCTGGTGGCCAGCTCGAGCTTTGTCGTGAACCCGAGCCTCTATGCGAAGAACCCCTACGACCCGTTCAAGGATTTCGCCCCGATCACGCTCGCGGCGGCCTCGCCGAATATCCTGACGGTGAATGCCGAAGTGCCGGCCAAGACCGTCAAGGAACTGATCGACCTCGTGAACAAGACCCCCGGCAAGTTCGCCATGGGTAACCCGGGCGTCGGCACCACGCCCCAGCTCGCCGGCGAACTGTTCAAGCTGACGCTCAAGCTCGACGTCACCAGCGTGCCGTTCGGCGGCGCCGGCCCGGCGATCCAGGCCGTTGTCGGCAACCACACGCAGATCGCCTTCACCGCGTTGCCGCCGACCGCACCGCAGGTGCAGGCTGGCAAGCTGCGCGGTCTGGCCGTCACCTCGGCCAAGCGTTCGGCCGCGCTGCCGGACGTACCGACCATGGCGGAAGCCGGCATCCAGGGCCAGGAATCGGAAACCATGCAGGGCATCTTCGCTCCGGCCGGTACGCCGCAGGCGATCATCGACCAGCTCAACAAGGAAATCGCCAAGGTCATGGCGCTTCCGGACGTGAAGGAACGCTGCGCCCAGCTTGGCTTCGATGTGGTGGCGAACTCGCCGGCCGAGTTCAGCGCCTACATCAAGAAAGAAGTCGAGAAGTGGGGCAAGGTGATCAAGGAAGCGAATATTCCGCAGATCAAGTAATCCACCTTGTACAAACTGCGATGGCCGGGCTCGTCCCGGCCATCGTGCTTTTCCGAGGATGGCCGGACAAGCCATCCCCCTCCAAAGGCTCTCCCATGCGCATCGTCGATATCCGCGAAACCGCGATCCCGCTGAAATCCAAGCTCGCCAACTCGAGCTTCGATTTCAGCGAAATGACCACATCGGTGGTCGCCGTCATCACCGACGTGATCCGCGACGGCAAGCCGGTCTGCGGCTTTGCCTTCAATTCCACCGGACGCTATGCCTGCGGCGCGCAGATGCGCGAGCGTTTCATTCCGCGCATCATGGCCGCGGCGCCGGATACACTGCTCGACGCCACCGGCGAGAACATCGACCCGGACAAGGTCCTCGCCGCCATGATGCGGCGCGAGAAGATCGGCGGCGACGCCGAACGCTCGATCGGCATGGGCACCATCGAAGTCGCGGTCTGGGACGCGGTCGCCAAGATCGCAGGGCAGCCGCTGTACAAGGTTCTGGCCGACCGATTCAGCGGCGGCACAGTGCCGGACAAAGTGTTCTGCTATGTCGGCGGCGGCTGGTACTGGCCCGGCCAGACCATCAAGGATCTGCAGGAAGAGATGCGCCGCCATCTCGATGCCGGCTACAACATGGTCAAGATGAAGGTCGGCGGCCTGCCGCTCGACGAAGATGTGCGGCGCCTCGAAGCCGTGCTGCAGATTGTCGGCTCCGGGGACAACCTCGCCGTCGACGCCAACGGCAAGTTCGGCCGCGACGAGGCGCTGGCTTATGCCAAGGCGCTGGCGCCGTTCAAGCTGCGCTGGTTCGAGGAGCCCTGCCACCCGCTCGATCTGGCGCTGTTTGCCGAACTGGCCAGCGTCTACGCGCCGCCGCTGGCGACCGGCGAGAACCTCTATTCGACGCAGGACGTCGAGAACCTGGTGCGCTTCGGCGGCTGGCGCGCCGGCTCCGATATCATCCAGGTCGATCCGCCGCAGGCCTACGGCATCGCCCAATATGCTCGTACGCTGGAGATGCTGAAGCGCCATGGCTGGCAGCGCTCGGCGATGTTCCCGCATGGCGGCAACCAGATGTCGCTGGCCATGGCCGCCGGCTTCGGCCTCGGCGGCGCCGAGAGCTACCCCGGCGTGTTCGGCGATTTTGGTGGCTTTGCCGACGATGCGCGGGTCGAGAATGGCGCGGTCACCCTGTCCGGCCGGCTCGGCATCGGCTTCGAGGGCCAGGCCGCGCTGTACAAGATCATGCGCGAGCTCGCCCGCATTTGATCGTCAGCTGGCCAGCTCCTCGCGCAGGATTTCCAGCTCCAGCCACTGCTCCTCGGCCGAAGCGATCTTGCGCTGGGTCTCGGCGAGATCCGTGGTGACCTTCTCGAAGCCTGAGCGGTCGCGGATATAGAACTGCGGATCGGCCAGCTTGGCCTGCAGATCCTCGGCCTTCTTGTTCAGCGTCGCGATGGTCTTCGGCAGCGTTTCCAGCGCGTGTTTTTCCTTGAAGGCGAGCTTGCGCTTGGCCACCGGCGGCTTGGTCGCGGCCGGCGCTTTCGTCTCCTTGGGCGCGATCGCCTTGCCCTCGCGGACCAGATCGGCGCCGCGCTGCACCAGCATGTCGGAATAGCCGCCGGCATATTCGGTCCAGCGCCCGTCGCCTTCCGGCACGATCACGCCGCTGACCAGCCGATCGAGGAAGTCGCGGTCATGGCTGATCAGGAGCACCGTTCCGGGATATTCGCCCAGCATGTCCTCGAGCACGTCGAGCGTTTCCATGTCGAGATCGTTGGTCGGCTCGTCGAGCACCAGCAGGTTCGACGGCTTGGCCAGCGCCTGCGCCAGCATCAGGCGGCCGCGCTCGCCGCCGGACAGCTTGCCGAGCGGCGTGCGGGCCTGCTCGGCGGAAAACAGAAAGTCCTTCATGTAGCCGATGACGTGCTTGGGCTGGCCGTTGACCATCACGGTGTCGCCGTCGCCGCCGGTCAGCGCATCCTTGACCGTGACGTTGGGATCGAGGCTGTCGCGATGCTGGTTGAGCGTCGCCACCGCCAGCGTCGAGCCGAGCCGGACCGTGCCGCTGTCGGGCTCCGACACGCCGGTCAGCAGGTTGATCAGCGTGGTCTTGCCGGTGCCGTTCGGCCCGACGATGCCGATGCGGTCACCGCGCTGGATACGGATGGAGAAGTCGCTGACAATGGCGCGGTCGCCATAGCTCTTGGAAATGTCCTTGGCCTCGATCACCAGCACGCCCGATGGCGCCGCCGCGCCCGCAGTGATGGTGGCGTCGCCGGCGGCGCCGCGATAGGTGCGACGGTTCTCGCGCAGCGCCTGCAACGCGCCGACACGGCGCATGTTGCGCTTGCGCCGGCCGGTGACGCCGTAGCGCATCCAGTGTTCCTCGGCGACGATCTTGCGGTCCAGCTTGTGCTGCTCGCGCTCCTCCTCGGCCAGCAGCATGTCGCGCCATTCCTCGAAATGTTCGAAGCCGCGCTCGATGCGCCGGGTGGTGCCGCGGTCGAGCCACACCGTCTGGCGCGACAGCGTCGACAAAAAGCGCCGGTCATGGCTGATGATGACCATGGCGGTGCGGCGGGAGTCGAGATCGCGCTCCAGCCACTCGATGGTGGTGAGGTCGAGATGGTTGGTCGGCTCGTCGAGCAGCAGAATGTCGGGCGACGGCGCCAAAGCGCGCGCCAGCGAGGCGCGGCGCGACTCGCCGCCGGACAGATGCGCCGGGTCTTCCTCGCCGGTCAGCCCCAGTTCCTCGACCAGATTGCGGGCGATGTAGGGATCGTCGTTCGGCTTCAGCCCGGATTCGACATAGGCCAGCGTGGTGTCATAGCCGGAGAAATCCGGCTCCTGCTGCAGATAGCGCACCACCGCGCCCGGCTGCACGAATATGGTGCCGCGGTCGGGCTCGACCAGCCCGGCGGCGATTTTCAGGAGCGTCGATTTGCCGGAACCGTTGCGGCCGACCAGCGACACCCGCTCGCCGGTCGACACCGACAGTTCGGCGCTGGTCAGCAGCGGCGTGCCGCCAAAGGTGAGCGCGATATCTTTGAGCTGTAAAAGAGGAGGAGGAGCCATGCGCTTCCGGTACAGGCCGAAGCGCCCGCCGTCAAAGCTTTAACGCACGAAATACGGCACAAATGCCGATAATGCCGCTCAATCCAGGAATGTCAGCGGCCGCGCCACGGTTTCCAGCGGCCTGCGTTCGGCGGCGACCGTCCAGCGCCAGGCGATCAGGCCGCCGGCGATCATCAGCACCGCGCCGAGGGTATAGCCGCCGAATACGCTGACCCGCGACCCGGTGTCGATCAGGACGCCAAACAGCCACGGCCCGACCACGCCGCCGATACCGGTGCCGATGGCGTAGAAGAAGGCGATCGCCAGCGCCCTGATTTCCAGCGGGAAGGTTTCGCTGACCGTCAGATAGGCCGAGCTCGCCGCCGCCGAAGCGAAGAAGAAGATCACCATCCAGCAGAGGGTCTGCGTCTGTGCGCCGATCAGATCGTGCATGAACAGATAGCCGGTCGCCGCCAGCAGCACGCCGGACATGATGTAGGTGAAGGCGATCATCGGCCGGCGGCCGATGGTGTCGAACAGCCGGCCGAGCAGCAGGGGTCCGAGAAAATTACCGAGCGCGAACGGCAGGATGTACCAGCCGACATGATGCGACGGCACGCCGTAGAAGTCGGTGAGGATCAGCGCATAGGTGAAGAAGATGGCGTTGTAGAAAAACGCCTGCGACGTCATCAGCGCCAGCCCGACCAGGCTGCGCTGGCGGTAGCGCTTGAACAGCGTGTGCGCCACCTCGCGCAGCAGCGTCGAGGTGCGCATTTGCAGCCGCACCCGCGGCAGACCCTCCGCCGGCGGCAGTGCCGCGAACTGCGCCTCAATGCCGGCGACAACACGCTCGGCCTCCTCGGCGCGGCCATGCGTCATCAGCCAGCGCGGACTTTCCGGAATCCACAGCCGCATGAAGAAAATCACCAGCGACAGCGCCGAGCCGATCAGGAAGGCGAGCCGCCAGCCGTATTCCGGATCGATCACCGCCGGGTCGAGCAGCACGAGCGAACCGGCGGCGCCGAGCGCTGCGCCGATCCAGAAGCTGCCGTTGATGACCAGATCGCACCAGCCTCGCACCCGCGCCGGGATCAGTTCCTGGATGGTCGAGTTGATGGCGGCGTATTCGCCGCCGATGCCGGCGCCGGTAAGGAAACGAAACAGCGCGAAGCTCCAGAGATTCCAGGAGAACGCGGTCAGCCCGGTGGCGATCAGATAGACCGTCAGCGTGATGAAGAACAATTTGCGGCGGCCGAGCCGGTCGGTCAGCCAGCCGAAGAACAGCGCGCCCAGCACGGCGCCGGCCAGATAGGCGCTGGCGGCGATGCCGACATCGGTGTTGGTGAAGCGCAGCACCGGGCTGTCCTTGAAGGCGCCGGCCAGCGAGCCGGCCAGCGTCACTTCGAGGCCGTCGAGGATCCAGGTGATGCCGAGTGCCGCCACCACCAGCGTGTGGAAGCGGCCCCATGGCAGCCGGTCGAGCCGGGCCGGAATGTCGGTCTCGACGATGCCCTGGTCGCTTGCCACTCACACCCCTCGCCTGCTCTCCGCAACCGAGACTAACGCCGCGCCGGGGTCCGGGTTCGGTCTTATCGCCGCAGGCTGTCGCCGAAATGCAACACCGGGCCGTGAATTTTTCCCCGAAGTTATCCACAGATTCGGGTGACAGGCCGACTCAGATATCCGTTGGCGATTCGCAGTCACTTCGGGGGAAAACGATGCGCTTGGAAACGGTCGACTACCGGTCAAATCAGTCCGCCGTGGGGAGTGTACAGGATCATCCTGACGACGCGCCGCTTATCCTCATGACTCCGGCGCGGCGCGCTGCGCTCGAGGCGCTGGAGCGGGAATTCCACGACCTGCTGCAAATGCCGCCGCGCTAGGCCGCATTCGCGCCGGAAACGGCAATCGGCTAGTCTGTGAGGGCGGCATCGTTGCCGCGCCGGAAGCCCGCGCCTTGGATAACGACGCCCCTCGCCGACTGCAATATTCCGCCGCCATCGCCTGCGGCGTCTTCGCCGCACTCGTGATGCATATTGTTCTCACCGTGCTCGGCGCCGGGCTGGACGCGGTGCTGCGCGGCAGCGGCGCCGGTCAGCCGCAGCAATTCGCCTCGGCGCTGGCGTGGTGGGCGATCGCCGCCGCCGGCTTTGCCGGCGGGCTCGGGGCCGGCATCTATCTGATCGCTGCGGCGCGCGAGCGCGTTTTTGTGTCGAAACTGGCGCAGCGTTTTTTGATTGCCGTGGTTTTCGCGGCGGCCACCGCCGGCGGCATCATGAGCAAGAGCGGCAATGTCGGCGGCGCCATCGACGTGCTGGCCGGCGTGACAGCGCTGGCGCTCGGGCTGGTGTGCGCCTTCTGCGGGGCGCGGCTCGCCTACCTCAACGCCGAGCAGGTGTAGCGGTCAGGCGGAGTCGCCCGGCAGCCGGAAAAAGCGCACGCCGATGCGATCGCCCTTCTGCCACAGGATGCGGCAGCCACGCTTGATCTGACCGTCGCGGGTCAGCAGCAAGATGAAACTGGCCGGCAGCGCAAAGTCGGGACCGATGCAGAGCTGCGCGCCATCTTCCGACACGTTTGCCAGTGTGATGGGGATACGTTTGCCGGAGGGCGTCTCCAGCCAGCCCGGAATGGTGACGCGGCGGCGGATCTGGTTCCGAATCTCGGACACGTCGCTCACGCCAGCTACTCGCGCGCGGCGACGGCGAGCACCGGCGCAGGATGTGCGTAGCGCGACAGCGGCGGCAGCCGATAGGCAGGCAGCGCCGGAAGGTCACGCCACGCCAACCGGCGGCACGCGGTGCACTGAAAGGCGACCAGTCCGTCGCGCGACGCTGTTGCGCGCATGGTTCCGGCCAAAGCGGTCTCGCTGCCGCAGTGCCGGCAAGTCCGTGCAAAGATCATGGAGGTTCCGATTGCTTCTCAATAACACAACGCGCTGCGGTACTATGCGTTCCCGCCCTTCGCGACGTGCCGGATACGGCGAATGCGCAACAGTCGGCGCCTAATTCTTCGCGCGTGAGCCGTGGCAGCGCGGCCCAAAAATGTTCCGCATCGACGAATTTAAAATACCTCACATCATGATACTGTCTTTACGCCGTCGACAGGCTGACCTCCCAAGCCCCAAAAGCGACCCGATGCCCGAGGCTGACGTCACCGCCCCTCCCCTCCGCTGGCTGCTTGCCGGCCCCGATAAACGTCTTGCCGCATTCCGCTACTGGATCCGCGACACCGCCATGGAGCTTCTGAACACCGGGGCCCACAACGCCCTTCGCCTGCTGCCGACCGATCCATGCTCCAACGTCGGCGCGCTGTTGGGCCGCCTGTCGCGGTTCCGGTACCCCGAGAGCGATGCGCGCGCGCGCCGTCTTTACGAGGCGCTGCACCCCGGTCATAGCGCCGAAGATGTTGACCGCTACATGCGCCGCCTCTGGACAGGCGTCGGCCGGACCATGGCGGAGTATTCCGTCCTGGACAGGCTGTGGCCGGACGGCCGCATCCGGGTCGAGGGCCTCGAGCACCTCACCGCGGCGCGTATTTCTGAGCAACCGATTCTCATTGCTGCCCTGCACCTCGGAAACTGGGAAGTCATCGGCCCGGCCCTCGTCTGCAATGGCTTTCCAGGCAGTGCAATTTACGAAGTCCCTGAGAATCGTTTCGATCACAGGATCGCCTTGGAGGTCCGGCGGCGGTGGCTGCCGTCCCCGCCTGCGCGGCCGCCCTTGCCCGCTTCGCGCCAGACATGACTTATCGCCCCTGTTTGTGACGCGGGGTGCGCCGACGGGCCCGTTTTCCGTCCCTCGCATGAGGGAATGGAGCGCCGGGAGGCGCCAGGGCGGTGGTGCTAGGCCGCCCTCAGGCGGGCATTGACGGAGCCCGCCGCGCGCCCACGGCCGGATCCCGGTTACCCGGGGCGACCGCTTCGGGGGCACGCGCCCCCATTGACGGTGGGGGCGGCGCCTCCCGGCGCTCCACCGCGGCGCCATTGTCGGGCGCCGCTCCCGCCCCAGCGTGTCGAGACGCTGATCAGAACCCCTCGGCAGCAGGGGCGGGATGCGTGGACGTTAAGCCCATTATAGGAATCATGTC
>JAUXXH010000040.1 GCA_030684935.1 Pseudolabrys sp.
TACGAAGCCTCGATATGCCATTCGGGTTCGGGCTCATCGCGCGACCGATTTTTGGTTTCTTTGGCCCCCGGCAACCGATACTCGGCTCGGAGCTGGCCGGAGACATCGAAGCGGTCGGCAAAAACGTCACGAAATTCAAGATCGGTGACGCGGTCTTTGCGTTCTGGGGCTTCGGCCTGGGGTGTCATGCCGAGCATAAAGCAATGCCTGAAGACGGGCTTATTGCACTTAAGCCAGCGAACTTGTCCTACGAGGAAGCCGCCGCCCTGTCTTTTGGCGGCACAACCGCGCTGGATTTCCTCAAGACCAAGGGAAACATCCAACGCGGCGACAAGGTTCTGATCGTTGGCGCATCGGGGACGGTGGGGAGCGCCGCGGTTCAACTTGCCAAGCACTTTGGAGCAGAGGTGACAGGCGTTTGCAGTACCGCCAATAGGGAGTTGGTGACCTCCATCGGGGCCGACAAAGTCATCGACTACACCAAGGAGGACTTCACCAAGACCGGCGAGACCTACGACATCATTCTTGTCGCGGCCGGCACGGCGTCGTTTTCGAGCTGCAAGGGCTCGCTCAAGGAAAACGGCCGCCTTCTTTTGGTTCTCTGCGGGTTGCCGGAAATCGCTCAGATTCCCTTCGCTGCGATGACAAGCAGCAAGAAATTTTTTGCCGGACCCGCGGCCGAGAACGTGGAAGACCTTCTTTACATCAAAGAACTGGCCGAGGCCGGCGCATTCAAACCGGTCATCGATCGGCGCTACCCCCTCGAACGAATTGTCGAAGCGCATTCCTATGTCGACACCGGGCATAAAAAAGGAAGCGTCGTCATCACTGTTGAACATCAACACTGAAATTCGCGAGGGTCAGTCCACCCCGGACATGTCCGGGGTGGATCAGCAGCTGAGAGCGCGCGCATTGATCCCGAAAAATGGGAACCGGTTCTCGGATAAGGTCATGCGCAAAAAACTACTGCGCCGCCTTGATCCCGAGCGTCTTGCCGATCTCCTTCACCTTTTCGCTTTGGTCGGCCAGGGCGGCGGCAAATTCCGCCGGCGTGCCGGGATTGACCACCTGGCCGGTGGCGGCCAGCTTGGTATTGATATCCGGATCCGACAGAATCTCACGCATGTCGGCGGCGATGCGTTCGCGGAGCGGCATCGGCATGCTGCGCGGGCCAAGCACGCCGACCAGCCCGTCCAATTCCAGCGACCTGAAACCGGCCTGCACGGCCGTCGGAATATCTTTCAGGGAATCGGCGGGTGCGGAATTGGTCAAGGCGATCACCTTGACCTTGCCGGCCTGGACCCGCGGTCGCATGATCGCATAGGCCCCGACAAAGGCGTGGATCCGGTTCTCGGCCAGGTCGTTGATCGCCTCGACCGGATTCTTGTACGGCACTTTCGCCATGTCGAGATTTTCGGTCTTCAGGAACGAGGCAAACAGCAGATCGTTGGCGCCTGTCACCGATGCGTAGTTCAGCTTGCCCGGCTCCGCCTTGATCTTCGCCGCGAGTTCCTTGACCGATGACACCTTGAGGTCGGCCGGCACGCCCAGCGCGATGATCGTGTTGGTAACGCGGGCGATCGGCGCGAGATCGGCGATCGCATAGGGCAGCTTCTCGTGCAGCAGCGGATGCGCGGTGAAGGTCGACGCGGGCGCGAACAGCAGCACATGGTCGTCATTGGCGGTCAGCACCGTCGTGATCGCCACGATGGCATCGCCGCCGGGACGGTTCTCGACCACCACCGGCTGACCCCATTTCGCCGACAGCTTGTCGCCGAGCAGCCGCGCGGTGATGTCGACGCCGGAGCCCGGTCCGAGCGGCAGAATGAACCTGACGGTGCGTTGCGGCCAGGCCGGTGCCTGCCCGAATGAAGACGTGACAGGCAGCGTGATGGCGGCCATCAGGCCGAGCGTTGCGAGCAGAGACGAGCGGCGGCTGAGCATGATGATCTCCCGGCAATGGAAACTAAAAAACAAAGGACCGACTTTCTACAGGCGGTATCGGCCTTCGTCACCTCTGTTTTCTGACGCACCGCCAAGGGCTCGCCGCCGAGGGCGGAGGGCGCGGGCGATACATCCATTCCTTATGCAATTCCATCGCGGCTGACGTCAGGCGGACCTGGGCACCGCAAATTCCGGCCGTGATTGGCACCTTTTGCAGCGCGGCCGACCTGCGAAAACAGCCCGGCGCCGCGAATACCTTCCATCTGTGGATTTTTTCTCGCGAGCGATCAAGCGGTTGCGGCCGGCATGCTCAAAGCGCATGTCTGCTTCCGAAAAATCATGCGGTCACAATGCAAACGCGCTTCGGCCGCCACACTGGCTGTGCTAGATTTTCACCACGTCAACAAGGGAGGCGCGACCGTGAACCTTGCCTTGAAGCTGAACATGCTCGCGGTGTGCGTTGTGTTTGCGTTTGTGGGCGCAGTTTTGTTCGGCGCGTTTTGAATTATCCGACGCCCATCAATCAATAATGTCGGCTTGATCTGACACACAATCCGGCACCGGGGAGCCTCGCTCTCCGGTGTTTTTGTTTGCATCACGCCGCGGCGATGCTCGGCGCCGCCGCATGCGGATTGTAATTGAGGATCGGCGCCAGCCAGCGCTCGGTCTCCTCGACGCTCCAGCCTTTGCGCCGCGCATAATCCTCGACCTGGTCGCGCTCGATCTTGCCGACGCCGAAATAATGACTTTCCGGGTGGCTGAAATAGAGCCCGCATACCGCCGCGCCCGGCCACATCGCGTAGCTCTCGGTCAGCTTGACGCCGATGCTCTCGCTTTGCAGCAGGTTGAACAGCGTGCCCTTTTCGGTGTGATCGGGCTGCGCCGGGTAGCCAGGCGCCGGCCGGATGCCGCGATATTTTTCCGCGATCAGATCGTGGCTGGCCAGCGTCTCGTCCGGCTCGAAGCCCCAGAACTCCTTGCGCACGCGCTGATGCATCCGCTCGGCAAAGGCTTCGGCCAGCCGGTCGCCCAGCGCGCTGACCATGATCGCCGAGTAGTCGTCA
>JAUXXH010000003.1 GCA_030684935.1 Pseudolabrys sp.
ACGCAGACGCATCAAATTCGCCACCATCGCAAACCGTCGCTTGCAGCACCGACTGCAGGCCGCTTAAACTCTAACCCTGATGAGCCAGAGCCTCTCTTCTCGAAATACCTGATCAGTCTCAAATTGCCTGACGACGGACACGCCTACGATAACAAACTTATTCATTTTGAACTCCTGTTTGCCGAGCGATATTTTCAGCAAATGTAAAACGCTTTAAGCCGGGCCGCGTTCCGCGGTATTTTCTGAACAAACATTCAGGAATCAGATTAGGCAGACCGGCTGCTTCAACCGGCACTGCCAATCGCAACGCGCCTTTGACCGCTCCAATTGTCTCCGCCTCGATTGCGGTGCGGATGGGCTTCTGGCTACAGCGGATAGCTCTGCTAGTCACCTCACAGCCGGGCATGCGTCTACTGCATTGCGTGGCTGGACCTTCGGCGTTTAGGATCTCGCCGTCGCGACTTTCACTATCGCTCCTTCGATGCCTGGACGGCGGGCGTAGCGGACGATCTGCAGCAATGCGCAGCCCGGGCAGACTGAGCGAAAACGCGCCGCCCGACAGTGAGACGGAACGTGTTGGGGAAAATTACGCGGCGCGGGCGTGGTACGCTGCTGCTCTACGGTAAACTTCTTGACGCTGGCTCTCGCGGATGACACCGGCCTGAAGCAAGCAATCCGCCTTGAAGCACATGACCCAAGCCGACGGTTCATCCCGAATCGGGAAGATCAGATCGAGCTCAAGGTTCAACGGGGGTGGCATCGACTCCTAATGCAGACCAAACCCACTCGGTTCCCAATAGGGGAGCAGTGACGCGCTGAAATGAGGTAGGCCGCCAAGCAGTACAGTGCGAGAAAGGCTACCTCCGTCAGACCGAAGTGGTTAAGCTCGTACCCGGGATTATTTGTGCAAGGGCGAAATCAGCCCGCTAAACGGACGGCGGATTTCTTCAGATTTCACTTGGAAACTCCAAGATTACCAGAACTGGCCATGCCCTCTATGGGATTTGAACTCAACTGACCCCTGTCGCGTAGCTCGCGAGGGGCCTGACGGGGTGGTGGGTCAAGAGCAGCTTTAGACGTCCCTGACAAATACCAAGGTGGTCACGAAGCAGCCGCCGCTCGTCCGTATTCAGGCCTCTTGAAGCCAGGGCTTTCCAAAGGCCGTGGATTTTATCCCGAACATCAGCAATTTCACGTTGCTGCGTCCCGGACACACGGGTGCTGGACTTGTCAAAGGGTCGGTCATTATTCAAAGAGCCCGATTTCTGCAGGTCAGCAGGGAGGTGCAGGAGGCCTACGGTGGTTTTCCGTTCAGTTGCCCTGATCACTGAAGAACCCATATTTTAAAGTAGTTTGGCGAGTGTCACTGACCTGATGGATATTTTGGACAGCCGGTGAGAGACTACTGCATCGTTAGTATTTTCATCTAGATGGTTTTTCACGGGCGCGAACGTCTGCGGCGCCGGCGGTCGATATCCGAGCGCAGAGTGCGGCCTGACCGTGTTGCCGTGTTTGCGCCATTTCTCGATGACGATCTTCGCCCCAGCCTCGTGCTCCGGCAATACCCCGATAATCTGCTTTTCCGTGAACCTGATCCGCTTCATCGTCGGTCCCCTTATGGAGGCCGTCTCTAACTCCGCGTGGAGGAAAAGCTCAGTGGCAGGTCAGCGCAAGTCGGCTACACGAGAAGGCGATAAAACGTCGCAGTGCCCGTTTCCAGGAACCGCCGGTCGGCCGGTGGCGTTTCTGGATGATGCACTACCTAATCTATTTTCTGATAACGACGCCAATGCTTGTGGGATGGCTCTTCTGGGCGTCTTACAACGCTCAATCGAGCTCTCCCTTATTTGGAACTGGGCATTTCCAATACAACATTAGGGTGACGAGTGCACCCGCCGCGGAACCAAAATTGAAAACGCTCAACTTTTAAATCAAAGATTTCACACACGGGATCAAGACTGAGCGGCGGCGTTTTATATGCGTTCCCGGCTCGCGATTACCGTTTGCAATTGCGAAGTGCTGTTTAGTCATTGCCTCTGATGGTTGCCGACCCAACCTCATAACAATAATTAGCAATGTCAGCGGAACCTTTTCTCGGGTATCCTGTTAGGCGACTGGGTGACGTTCGCTCTGGGGGCTAAGCGCGCAGTTTGCTCAAATTTATGAATAAAAACAATGGTTAGCAGACCGTGGATCGCGTGCCCGCTCAACGTCCACGGTCTCCCTAGCAATAATCAATAGCGTGTGTGATCCGCCTTCGGCGGTAGGCACGGGGGGATGACATGGTTGGGAAGACCGAGGGACGTAACGCAGCATCGAAAGCTGCGCCACCTGTACTTAATGCTGAACTTCCGCGCGAAACGAACGAGCGCGCGAACGGCTCTGCTCCTGAACTTCATGATCTTCTTGCTGCCCTGCAGGCCATGCGCGCGGGCGACTTTTCGGTCCGAATGTCCGGCGCCCATGAAGGCGTTGCCGGCAAGATCGCCGACACCTTTAATGAGATCGTCGCAGCTAACCAGCGCATGGCTCAGGAGCTTGAACACGTCGGCGAGGTTGTCGGTCACGAAGGCAAGACGCGTCACCGCGTTAAGTTCGGCATTACCAGCGGCTCCTGGAGCGACATGGAAATGTCGGTCAACACGCTGATCGACGATCTGCTGTGGCCGACCAAGGAGGTCACCCGCGCGGTCGCCGCGGTTGCGCAGGGCGACTTGCTCAAGACCGTGCGCACCGAGGTTGACGGCCGTCCGCTCAAAGGTGAATTCCTTGAATCCGCGACGATCGTCAACACGATGATCAAGCAGCTCAACGTATTCACGTCGGAAGTTACGCGCGTCGCGCGCGAAGTGGGCACGGAAGGCAAGCTCGGCGGCCAAGCCCAGGTGGTCGAGGTCACGGGCGTTTGGAAGGATCTCACAGAGAACGTCAATTCGATGGCGTCAAACCTCACCGCTCAGGTCCGCAACATCGCGGACGTGACGATTGCGGTGGCCAATGGCGATTTGTCGAAGAAAATCACGGTCGACGTGCGTGGCGAGATCCTGCAGCTCAAGGAAGCCATCAATACGATGGTGGATCAGCTCCGCTCATTCGCCTCCGAAGTGACGCGTGTGGCGCGGGAAGTCGGTACCGACGGCAAGCTCGGCGGCCAGGCCATTGTGCCGGGAGTTGCCGGTACCTGGAAGGATCTTACTGACTCCGTCAACGCCATGTGCGGTAACCTGACGGACCAGGTGCGTAACATCGCGCAGGTAACCACTGCCGTGGCGCGGGGCGACTTGTCCCGCAAGATCACCGTGGACGTACGCGGCGAAATTCTCGAGCTTAAAGACACCATCAACACGATGGTGGATCAACTCAACGGCTTCGCCTCCGAAGTGACGCGCGTGGCGCGCGAAGTGGGCACCGAAGGCAAGCTCGGCGGTCAGGCGCAGGTCCCGGGCGTCGCCGGCACCTGGAAAGATCTCACCGACAACGTCAACTTTATGGCCGGAAACCTAACTGCGCAGGTCCGTAATATCGCCGAGGTGGCGACCGCTATCGCCGGCGGCGACCTATCGAAAAAGATCACGGTGAATGTGTCGGGCGAAATCTTGCAGCTGAAAGAAACCATCAATACGATGGTGGACCAACTTAACGCGTTCGCCGGCGAAGTGACTCGCGTGGCGCGTGAAGTGGGTACCGAAGGGCGCCTTGGCGGTCAGGCTAACGTACTCGGCGTCGCGGGCACCTGGAAGGACTTGACCGACTCGGTCAACTCGATGGCGTCGAACCTTACGGCGCAAGTTCGCAACATCGCCGAAGTGACGACCGCGGTCGCCGGCGGTGATCTGTCGAAGAAAATCACGGTCGACGTAAAGGGCGAAATCCTCGAGTTGAAAGACACCATCAACACGATGGTGGACCAGCTAAACGCCTTTGCCGGCGAAGTGACGCGCGTGGCGCGCGAAGTGGGCACGGAAGGCAAGCTCGGCGGGCAGGCGCTGGTGCGCGGCGTCGCTGGCACGTGGAAAGACTTGACCGACAGTGTCAACTCCATGGCGTCGAACCTCACCGGCCAGGTCCGTAACATCGCGGAAGTAGCAACTGCGGTGGCGCAAGGCGACTTGTCAAAGAAAATCACTGTTAACGTGTCGGGTGAAATCCTGCGGCTGAAGGATACGCTCAACACAATGGTTGATCAGCTCAACGCCTTCGCGTCTGAAGTGACGCGTGTGGCGCGCGAAGTCGGCACCGAAGGCAAGCTCGGCGGTCAGGCCGAAGTGCCCGGTGTCGCCGGGACCTGGAAGGACTTGACTGACAGCGTCAACTCCATGGCAGGCAACCTGACCGGCCAGGTACGTAACATCGCCGAAGTAGCGACCGCGATCGCCGGCGGCGACTTGTCGCGCAAGATCACCGTCGACGTGCGCGGCGAAATCCTTCAGCTGAAGGAAACGCTCAACACCATGGTCGATCAACTCAACCGTTTCGCCGGCGAAGTGACGCGCGTGGCGCGCGAAGTGGGAACCGAAGGGCGTCTGGGCGGTCAGGCCAACGTGCCAGGCGTCGCTGGCACCTGGAAGGATTTAACCGACAGCGTGAATTCGATGGCGGGAAATTTAACGGCCCAAGTGCGCAACATTGCAGAAGTGACGACGGCTGTGGCGCGTGGTGACTTATCGCGCAAGATCACGGTCGACGTGAAGGGCGAAATTCTCGAGTTGAAGAACACCATCAATACCATGGTAGATCAGCTCAATTCCTTTGCTTCGGAAGTGACGCGTGTGGCGCGCGAAGTCGGCACCGAAGGAAAGCTCGGCGGCCAGGCCCAAGTGCCGGAAGTCGCTGGCACGTGGAAGGACCTCACTGACAACGTCAACTTCATGGCGTCCAATCTGACCGCCCAAGTCCGCAACATCGCCGAGGTGGCGACTGCCATTGCCAGCGGCGACCTGTCGAAGAAAATCACCGTCGACGTGCGCGGCGAAATTTTGCTGTTGAAGGAAACGCTCAATACGATGGTCGAGCAGCTGCGCTCCTTCGCGGCGGAAGTGACCCGCGTGGCGCGTGAGGTGGGTACCGAAGGCCGCCTCGGCGGTCAGGCCGTCGTGCCGGGCGTCGGCGGCACGTGGAAGGATTTGACCGACAACGTCAACCTGCTGGCGGCCAACTTGACCACGCAGGTGCGAAACATCGCGGAAGTGACCACTGCCGTGGCGCGCGGCGACCTGAGCCGCAAGATCACGGTCGACGTGAAGGGCGAAATCCTTGAGTTGAAGAACACCATCAACACCATGGTGGACCAGCTCAATGCCTTCGCCTCGGAAGTGACGCGCGTCGCGCGCGAAGTCGGTACCGAAGGGCGCCTTGGCGGCCAGGCTGAAGTGCCCGGCGTCGCCGGCACCTGGAAGGATTTGACCGACACGGTAAACGTGATGGCGGCCAACCTGACCGAACAGGTGCGTGGTATCGTCAAGGTGGTGACCGCGGTTGCCGACGGCGACCTCAAGCAGAACCTCACCGTGAAATCGAAGGGCGAGGTCGCGGCGCTCGCTGAAACCATCAATAACATGACGGATACGCTCGCGACCTTCGCCGATCAGGTGACGACGGTAGCGCGCGAAGTGGGCGTCGAGGGCCGCCTCGGCGGCCAAGCCTACGTGCCCGGTGCGGCCGGTACCTGGAAGGATTTGACCGGTAACGTGAACCTGTTGGCTGCCAACCTCACAACCCAAGTGCGCGCCATCGCCGAGGTTGCGACCGCCGTGACCAAAGGTGACTTGACTCGATCAATTCAGGTAGGTGCCCGCGGCGAGGTGGCCGAGCTCAAAGACAACATCAATACGATGATCGGCAATCTGCGCTTGACCACCGATCGCAACACCGAGCAGGATTGGCTCAAGACCAACCTCGCCAAGTTCACCAACATGTTGCAGGGCCAGCGCGATCTGGAAACGGTCGGCCGGCTGCTGTTGAACGAACTGACGCCGCTGGTAAATGCACAACAAAGCGTCATCTATCAGATGGAGCCTGACGGCGACCGGCTGCGGTTGTTATCTACCTATGCCGACACGCCTGGGAAGGGCCATCCGGATTCGCTCGCCGTGGGCGAGGGTCTCGTCGGCCAATGCGCGGTCGACAAACGGCGGCTGCAAATCGCAGACATACCGAAAGGCGTGGTCTCTATTTCATCGGCTCTGTTTACGGCATCGCCGCGCAACATCGTCGTATTGCCCGTGCTTTTTGAAAATGAAGTGAAGGCTGTCATCGAGCTTGCCTCGATCGAATCCTTTACCGGTTTGCAGGTTGCCTTCCTCGAACAGTTGACGGCCAGCATCGGTATTGTTCTCAACTCCATTGAAGCCACCATGCAGACCGAAGGCTTCCTAAAGCAATCGCAACAGCTAGCCGGCGAATTGCAAACCCAGCAGACTGAGTTACAGCAGACCAACGAGCAGCTTGAGCAGAAGGCCCAGCAACTGGCCGAACGGAACGTGGAAGTCGAGCGCAAGAACCAGGAAATCGAGCAGGCTCGCCGGGAACTAGAAGAAAAGGCGGCCGAGCTCGCGCTCACCTCGAAATACAAGTCAGAATTCCTCGCCAACATGTCGCATGAGTTGCGCACGCCACTCAACTCCATCCTTATTCTTGGTCGGCAACTAGCTGAAAATCCGGAAGGAAATCTCACCGGCAAGCAGGTCGAATTCTCGCGCACTATCCACGGCGCCGGTACGGATCTGCTTAATCTCATCAGCGACATTCTTGATCTGTCGAAGATCGAATCTGGCACGGTTACCGTTGAGGCGGAAGAAATCTTCTTCTCGAATGTTCTGGAAGCCGTCGCGCGGCCGTTCCGTCACGAAGCCGATTCACGCCGCATCGTGTTTGCCACCAATCTTGACAGCAATCTCGGTCTCAGCATTGTCACGGATTCCAAGCGTCTCCAGCAGGTATTAAAGAATCTGTTGTCGAATGCTTTCAAGTTTACATCGGAAGGTGGCGTAGAGTTGAAGGTGGCTGCCGCGTCCGGCGGCTGGACGCCGTCGCATCCGATTTTGAGTCAGGGGCAGAGCGTTGTCGCCTTCGAAGTGTCGGATACCGGCATCGGCATTCCGCTCGAGAAGCAAAAAATCATCTTCGAGGCCTTCCAGCAGGCAGATGCGTCGACCAGCCGCAAATACGGCGGTACCGGCCTCGGCTTGGCCATCAGCCGCGAACTCGCGAGTCTGCTGGGCGGCGAAATTCAGATTAAGAGCAAGCCCGGCGTCGGCAGCACATTCACGCTCTATCTCCCGACCCGCTACGCCGGTCCGACCGTTGCGGCGCGAGCATCCACGCAGTCTTCGCAGCCGTTGCTAGTGCCGTCGTCCATGCTGATGCCGGAGCGCGTGGTTGAGGCGATCCTTGACGACAGACATGAGATCGACGCCGGCGATACCATCTTACTGGTGGTAGAAGACGACCCGCATTATGGCCGGATTTTGATCGATCTCGCGCGCGACAAGGGCTTCAAGGTTCTGGTCGCCACGACCGGTGCGGACGCCCTCGAACTAGCCAAACAGTATCAGCCGACGGCGATCTCGCTTGATATCTTTCTGCCCGACATGCTTGGCTGGAGCGTGCTCAGTCAGCTCAAGCAGAGCCCGCTTACCCGCCACATCCCGGTCCAGATCATCACGCTGGACGAGGACCGCCAGCACGGCCTGGCGCGCGGCGCTTTCTCCTTCGTCAGTAAGCCGACCACGGTACAGGGCGTCGACGCGGCGCTTGAACGGATCAGGGATTATGCAGCGCGCGCTCGCAAACGCCTGCTGATTGTGGAGGACAACGCGGCTGAGCAGATGAGCATCGCGGCGCTTCTCGGCTCCGACGACATCGAAATTGAAACCGTTGGCAGCGGTGGCGATGCGCTCGAAGCTTTGCGCCAGGAGACCTTTGATTGCGTGGTGCTTGACCTGCGGCTGCCTGATATGACCGGTTTCGAGGTTCTTGAAGCGCTGCAGGAAGACAGCAAGATGGCTGACGTTCCGGTCATTGTCTTCACGGGACGGGAACTGACACCGGAGGAAGATGCGCGCGTCCACACCATGGCGCGCAGCATCGTGGTCAAGGGCGTCGAGTCGCCCGAGCGTCTGTTGGATGAGACGGCATTGTTCCTGCACCGCGTCGTTACGGATTTACCCGCCGATAAACAGCGCATGCTTGAGCGGCTTAACGGCTCCGACGAAAGCTTGGTCGGCCGGCTGGCCTTGCTGGTCGACGACGATGCCCGCAACATTTTCGCACTGAGCAGCGTTCTGGAGCGCCGTGGCATGAAGGTGTTGTCGGCTACAGCGGGCAGGGATGCAATTGACTTGATGCACTCGCATCCCAGCATCGATATCGTGCTGATGGACATCATGATGCCGGAGATGGACGGCTATGAGACGATCCAGGAAATTCGTAAAGAAGCGAACTTCCGCCGTCTGCCCATCGTCGCTCTAACGGCAAAGGCAATGAAAGGGGACCGAGAAAAGTGCCTAGAAGCGGGTGCTTCGGACTATCTTGCAAAGCCTGTGAACACTGAGCAATTGCTAGCGGTTCTGCGTATGTGGTTGCACCGGTGAACCAGCCCATGGAGAAAAAGGACAGAGTTAATGTTCTCCTTGTTGACGACCAGCCCGCCAAGCTGCTGAGCTATGAGGTTGTGCTGCGCGACCTCGATGAGAACCTAATCAAAGCTGCGTCGGCGACCGAGGCCTTGGATATTCTTCTTAAGAATGAGATCGCCGTTATTCTAGTTGATGTTTGCATGCCGGATCTCGATGGCTTTGAATTAGCCGCCATGATTCGTAATCATCCGCGGTTTCAACGAACTGCCATTATCTTTATCTCGGCGGTGCTGTTAGCGGACGCCGATTACCTGCGCGGCTATGAAATGGGTGCGGTCGATTATGTGCCTGTGCCGGTCGTGCCAGAGTTGTTGCGCGCCAAGGTCCGGGTGTTCGCGGAACTCTACCGCAAGACACGCGATCTTGAAATTCTGAACCGAGAGCTTGAACGGCGCGTGGCCGAGCGGACGGCCGAACTGCAATCGGCTGCCGAGAAATTGCTTGAGAGCGAACGTACACGCAGCATTGCGCTCGCAGCGGGCCAGATGGGCTCGTGGGATTGGGATATCTTATCTGGCGAGTGTATTTGGGACGACGGGCAGCATCGTATTTTTGGAGTAGACCCAGGCGAGAAGCGAACCTTTCAGGACGTCCGCAAGCTGATTCACAAAGACGACCTCGCGCGTTTCGAAGCGCGTGTGGCCGCGCATAACGGTATTCGAACATTCCAAGAAGAGATCCGTGTCACTCGCGCCAATGGCGAGCAGCGGTGGTGTATCTGCACCGCGGCCTTGACATTCGATGATGGTGGTAACGTGTCTCGGGCGAGCCTGGTGACGGTCGACATTACTGAGCGCAAGCTTGCTGAGGAACGTCAGCTTTTGCTAGCCCGCGAGGTCGATCACAGGGCCCGCAATGCGTTGGCCGTGGTTCAGGCTATTGTGAGACTGACGCGGGAGCCATCGCAGCGTTCTTACGTGCAAGCGGTCGAAGGGCGCATCCACGCACTGGCGAAGGCTCATACTCTTCTTTCGGAAACCCGCTGGCATGGCGCCGATGTCGTGGATCTAGTCGCCGAAGAGCTTGCGCCTTATCGCACCGCAGACAACAGGCGCGTGAAAATTGAGGGGCCCTCCATTATTTTGCCGCCCGAAAAGGCGCAGAATCTTGCACTGGCCCTGCATGAATTGGCGACCAATTCGGTAAAGTACGGTTCCCTCTCGGTTGCAACCGGTCAACTCATGTTGGTCTGGGAGAGCAAGGATGGTGTTCTGACGCTGTGCTGGCAAGAAACCGGTGGCCCGCCGGTTAACCAGCCCGCCAAGCAAGGTTTCGGCACCAAGATTATGAACGCCAGCATCAATCATCAGATCGGCGACAACGTTTCCTTTGAGTGGATTCCATCTGGTCTCCGATGTAGAATGCAACTATCAATCTCGCATCGCGACCCAGTCTCTCGGGCGCAGCGTAACGACGAGAACGTCGTAAGGCTTTCGTCTATAGTCAAAAGGCGGGTCTTGCTGGTGGAGGACGAAGTTCTGGTTGGGATGATGATGCGCGATATTCTTGAGGAGAATGGCCTGAGTGTCGTCGGTCCTTGCGTTTCGGTCGCCGACGCTGTCACGGCGCTCGGGAGTGGCGATTTGAGTTGCGCTATTCTTGATCTGAACCTCGGTGGGCAGGCAACTTATGAAATTGCGAGGAGCTTGGTTGATCGCGGCGTGCCGTATGCGTTTGTCACGGGCTACGGCCGCGAGAGTATCGACGCGGTTTATCGTGATGCGCCCATTCTCCAAAAGCCTGTGGTGCGCGAAGAACTCATTGCGTTTCTACGGAATGCTCTTGGATCAGTCGCGACGGCAGCTGCTGTGGACATTTCCATACAGTCGCACGCGGATGTGTAAAGGAACTCAGAGCCAAAAGCGTCACGCCTAAAAGATTGACGCGTGACAATGCCGAATACGGAACGGACAGCCCGGTGATATGATTTCTGAAGACACAGTCTTGGAGTTCGCGGCGTCGTCGTTTAACTCCGTGTGGACCGTCGAACTGTTGCTCATGCTAAAACGGGATCCCAACCGCAGTTGGGAAGCCGGTGAACTGATTCGGGAACTACGCAGCAGTCAAGTCGTCGTGGCGGGTGCCCTCGCGAATCTCCTCGGCGCGGGCCTTGTCGTCGAACAAGAGAAGGGACGTTTCCAATACCAAACTAGTCCGGGCCGGATGGAACAGCTCGTTGATGCCCTTGAGATTGTATACGACACCAAGCCGACCGCTGTTGTTCGTGCCATTGTTGCGACTTCAAACAGGAAGCTTAAGCTACTTTCCGATGCATTTAGGTTCAAAGAATGACCGACCTCTTAGCGACATCCGTCTATCTGCTGTGTTTCGGAACGAGCGTTGCTTGCGGCGCACTTTTGGTACGAAGCTACCTCAGTAATCGATCTCCGCTGCTGTTATGGACCGCAGCGTGTTTTGTGCTGTTGGCAGTAACCAATTTCCTGGTAGTTGTCGATTTGGTGTTTCTCCCCGACGACGTCGATTTGCGATTGGCGAGATATGCAACCGGACTGACCGCAATCGGAACGCTCCTGTACGGCTTCATTTGGGAGCTCGATTGATATGATTCAGTTTATTTCAGGAATGATATTCAGCGGACAACTTGTGGCGGCGTTGTTTTTCTTCCGCTTTTGGAAGCGAACAGGAGATGTCTTGTTTGCGACATTCGGACTGTCGTTCGTTCTTTTCGCCGTCAGCCAAGGTGCAAGTATGCTGTCCGACGCGCCACGAGAGGATAGGGCATGGATTTATATGTTCCGTTTGGCGGGCTTTGTTCTGCTGCTGGGCGCTATCGTATGGAAGAATATGGATCGCCTTAAGTCGCGATAGGTTAGTTGACGTGCGCACGAGTAAACTTCTGGAGAGATTATTGCAGCAACGGCACGCCATCCTCGAAGAGTTGGATCGATCAGTGGGATAGTTAACACAGCCGCGCTCGATCCGCACCATAGTGCGAGAGAATCCGGTCGCAGACGTCAGCGCTCCAGCCTGGCTTTATCGAGCCGGATTGTGACAACGGCGCCGTCCTCGGACCAGTCACGATGGATGGAGCCGCCGAGCTTGTCGGCGATGACCCGGCTCACCAGCTTGCTGCCATAACCGGGTTCACCGATCGGGCCGGTCACCGGCGGCCCGCCGCGCTCCGTCCAGACCAGGACCATGTCTTCTTCGGACGCGCAGGCCACATCGAGCAGCCCGCCGGTCGCCGACATCGCGCCGTATTTCAGCGAGTTGGTCGCCAACTCGTGGAGCACGAGCGCGAGCGTGTTGGCCGCGTCCTCGCCGACACCCATGCGCGGCACCGACCCGCGAATGCGCCCGCCCGCCGAGGTCGTCATAGGGTGCCAGCAGGACGGAGATGAGGTCGCCGAGCAGCACCGCCTTGCCTTCCTTGCCCGGCAGCGGCCGCACCATGACGAGCGCATCGGTCATGAGTTGCGCAGTCATGGCCGGTTTCATCGACCAACCAACCACGAGAACAGATCGACGACGGCCGCAACATAGAGCCAGCCTTCCGCCGTCCACACATAGGTGAGGTCGGCGATCCATTTACGGTTGGGGCTGCTGCTTCGAAGCTGCGGTCGAGCACGTTCGGAGCGATAGCGGAGGCCTGCCGCTCACCCAGATCCGGAGGCAGGCGGCGCCGTCGCGGGCGTGCTTTAATGGCCTGTAGCCGCATCAATTGCTCGATCCGGTGCAGGCCGCACGGCACGCTTTCAGCCAGCATATTGCCAGATGCGCCTGGCGCCGTAGGTCCGGTCGCTGGCGAGGAAGCTGGCGCGAACCTTGGCGCTCAGATCTTCGTCGCGCTGACTGCGCTGACTGCGCTGACTGCGCCGGCTGCGCGGTCGCGTCAGCCAGGCATAGAACCCCGCCCGCGAGACACCGAGCGCCCCGCACAACCATCCCGCCGGCCAGATCACCCGGTGCTCGCGATGAAGGAGAACTTCACGTTGATTCCTTCGCGAAGTAGGCCGTGGCTTTTCTTAGGATGTCACGCTCGGCCTTCAGCTTGATTACTTCGCGCTTGAGCCGCGCGATCTCGGCCTGCTCGGGCTTCATCTGACCCTGGCCGGGGAACGCCTGCTGCGGATCGTCCGCAAAGGCCTTCACCCAGCTACGCAGTTGCGACACATGCACACTCAGGTCTTGTGACGCCTGCGCAAATGAGACGCCGCGCTGCTTGATCAGCCGCACAGCCTCAAGCTTGAACTCCCGCGTAAATTTTCGCCGCTCCATGATCCACCTCCGGTTCCATCAAAACACCTAACTCGGTGTCTTCGGAATCGGGTGCAGGCCACA
>JAUXXH010000004.1 GCA_030684935.1 Pseudolabrys sp.
ACGCAGACGCATCAAATTCGCCACCATCGCAAACCGTCGCTTGCAGCACCGACTGCAGGCCGCTTAAACTCTAACCCTGATGAGCCAGAGCCTCTCTTCTCGAAATACCTGATCAGTCTCAAATTGCCTGACGACGGACACACACTCGCCCACGGCAGCTCTTCCTGCCGCTGGGACAACTCCTCCCCTCATTTCGGGGAGTGCTTTTTGCTTCAGGATGTAAAAAAAGCGGACGGCATTTCTGCCGCCCGCCGAACTCAAATCACATTACGCAGACGAACTCTGCTTCCAAACCTTCAACGCAACTTCTTTGCTACCAATGTTACGCGTTTCGTTGAGCACTTCACTCACGCGTCCCGCATTGATGCGGTAGTCGTGAGCGATGTCGTCCCCAACCTGACCACTCCAATGCCGAAGCCAAACATCGAGAGCTTCGTCATCAGTGAACTTGGTCTTGCGTCCAGTCATTATGGTTCTTTCTGTTGACCATCAGCCTTGACACGAATCAGTCGAAAGATTCTTGTTATCGGGCTACTGCAATACTGTCCCTTTCGGCTTTCTGGTCGTTGATGGACACGGGGCTTGGCGGCGGGGGGCCGCCTTGCCTTCGTGAGCGACGAATCTGTTCGCCGCCAAATGCATCATATTCGATTCCACCCTGTGCAATCACGATCTGTCCGGCTCTCCCACTAATTCACTGGGGTGTTGATAGAGCCGTATTTCGACGTTCAGAGGCTTCTGGTGTCAAATCGGTGCCAAAACGTCGTAAGTCATTGCGTATGTTCTAGAGGCAGCATGCTTCCCAAGCTGCCGTTCTACCATTGAACTACGCCCGCATCGCTGTAGTCGCAGTCTATTTTTAAAGACGCAATTTCGCTATTCTCTTTTTATTCTCCGACATGCAGAAGCCCCGACCTTTCGATCAGGGCTTCGCATGCCACGTGTCCCAAAGGGGCAAACCAAAACGACACGCGCGGCACACGACACCTGTAGCAGAATTCAGCTCACCCATACACCCGCTTCAAGTCGCTCGCCGGCGGCACGCTGAACGCCAACCGCACCCGGCCCGATCCGCACTGAGGACACTTCAAGCGGCTCTCCAGCCTCGCCAGGGGAAGTCCCTGCCCCTCGTCTATACCAGCGTCTGCATGTCGAGTTCCCCAGACGCACTCTCTAATGCGCCGAAGCGGTTTGAAAAAAGCTGGCGGCGTTTGGCATCGGAGCTGGCGGAGTAAGTGGGTTCGAAACCGGATGGACGGTGTCGCGGCGCTGATGGCGCTTCTAAATGAGTAATAAGATTGTCCAGAATAGACTGGCTTCTGCGCTGGAACGGAGCGGTACTGTGCGCAGATCCCCGGCCCTAGCGCGCATTGGGATTCCGCCCCGCCAGCTGTTTTGCTGAGGTGGGGCTTCGGTGGTGGCGGCGATGATCGCCGCGGAACTGAAGGAGATTCCCATGACAAAAGCAAAGACGAAGTGTAAGGCCCCATCACGTACAAACGGCAGCAGAATAAAGGACCGCAGCAGTACGGTTCGGTTGACCCCCTCTAAAACTGTGAAGCCAAAACCCGCCCTATCGTCCAGGGACGAGAAGCGCGCTCAATCTTCGGCACGAAAGAATAGGAACGTCGGCAGCAAGCAATCGCGAATTATTGCGATGTTGCGAGCGCCACACGGTGCGACCATCGAAGCGATGGCCCATGCAATGGAGTGGCGACCGCATTCGGTCCGTGGCTTCCTCGCCGGCGTCGTCCGCAAAAAGCTCGGCCTTAACCTTGTGTCGGCAGCAGCAGAGAGCGGGCGCATCTATCGGATTACCGATCAAAAGCCTCTGTCTGGCGCAACCACAAACTCAGCCAAAGCAGCCTGAACGATGGGACGGTCTAAATCGATTGCCGCGAAGGCAACCAGCCCGTCGATGGAAGGCGAGATCGCGCACCTGCGCGATCTCGATATCAAGGGATTGCGAACTCGGTGGCGAAGCGTCTTCCGGCGTGAGCCGCCTGCGCACCTGCCCCGCCATCTGCTGTTTGCGGTACTGGTCTATCGGCTTCAGGCAGACCAGCTAGGGGACATCGCACCCGATACGGCCCGACTGCTCAAGCAGATTGCAACCCGTGGCGCCAGCCTGGAGACCGCACGACTGACCTCGGAATTCGACCGCCGACGAACCGAACTCAAGCCGGGGACCATTCTCATGCGGGAATGGAATGGCCAACCCCATCGGGTGATGGTGCTGGACGAAGGCTTTGCCTGGAATGGCAAGAGTTACGATAGCCTGTCCAAAATTGCCTTCGCAATCACGAATACAAAATGGAACGGGCCCCGGTTCTTCGGTCTCAGGGACAAAATCTCGCTTGAGGTCGAGCCATGACTGCAACATCCAACAAAACCGTCCGGTGCGCGATCTACACCCGGGTCTCGACCGACGCCGGCCTCGATCAAGACTTCAACTCGCTGGATGCTCAATATGACGCAGCGCAGGCCTATATCCGCAGCCAGGCTCACGCCGGCTGGACCTTGGTCCGCTCCCGCTATGACGACGGCGGATTTTCGGGCGGTTCAACAGATCGCCCTGCCCTGCAGCAGCTTCTTGCGGATATCAGGGCACGCCGGGTTAATATCATTGTCGTCTACAAGGTAGACCGCCTGACCCGCTCGTTGGCCGATTTCGCCAAGCTGGTTGAACTGTTCGACGCTCATGGGGTGTCGTTCGTCTCGGTGACTCAACAGTTTAACACCACGACCTCAATGGGCCGGCTGACCCTGAATGTTCTTCTATCTTTTGCTCAGTTCGAGCGGGAGGTCACCTCCGAGCGCATCCGCGACAAGATCGGCGCGTCCAAACGCAAAGGCCTCTGGGTCGGCGGCGTCGTCCCATTGGGCTATCGTGCCCAAGATCGCAAGATCATGGTCGTCGAGCAGGAAGCTGAGACAGTTCGGCACATCTTCCGCCGCTACCGTGAACTTGGCAGCCTGAACCTGTTGCTGACTGATCTGAGAACGACCGGCGTCAAGACCAAGATCCGGCCGTTGGCCACCGGACGGACGACCGGAGGCATTCCCTTCACCCGAGGCGGCCTTGGCTCATTCCTGCGCAACCGCTTCTATGTCGGCGAGGTCAGATACAAGGGCGAGATCTTCCCTGGCGAGCAACCGGCGATCCTTGACCGAAAGCTGTTCGAAGCGGTTCAAGCCAAACTCGATCGGCAACGAACGAACCACACCAAAGCCAGGCAACAGTCGGACTCTCTTCTGATGGGCCGGATCTTTGACGATGGCGGAAATCGTATGACACCAACCTATGCCATCAAGCGGGGAGTCCGCTATCGCTACTACATCTCCGCGCCACTTATGCAAGGGGAGAAGGACAACGCCGCCAAGCTTAACCGGGTACCGGCCGTCGTCGTCGAGAAGCTCGTTATCAGCGCCGTCCGAAAACATCTTGAGGCGACACACCATGAAGAAATGGCAGAGAGAGCATCCGCTTCAACAAGCGACAAGGAACTGATCTCGACCCACATCGCACGCGTTGATGTGAAGCGAGATCACCTTGCCGTCCAGCTTGCAGGCATCCCCGAACGACAAAAAAAAGGTATTGCGGACCAGGGCGCATCCGATGATCGTCATGAGCGAGATCACCGGAAAGCAGCGGTCTTGGTCGTGCCTTGGAAGAAGACGCCATCAAAACAACCGCGAGAGATCATTCCCCCTGCCGTGAATTCGCCGCATCAGGATCCGCGCCCCATACGAGCCGAGACCCGAGCCAAGCTCGTCAATGCGATCGCAACGGCGCGCCAATGGCTGGGGGAATTGGTTGCCGGCTCGGTCAAAGACGTTGAACAGATCGCCGCGCGCGAGAAGTGCAGTGTCAGGCAGGTCAACCGGGCAATCACGCTCGCGTTTCTTGCACCGAAACTTGTCCAGGCCGCCGTCGATGGTCGCCTGCCTCGTGGCATTGGGGTTGCGACCTTGCGCGACTGCCCGGCCGAATGGGCCCAGCAATACGAGAGATTCGGGCTTTCGTCATAGGGGCCCGTCTGGAAGGCAGCTCGCGCCGGGACCAGAATTTTTTCGGCTGGAGACGAAGCCCTGAAGTCCGCCAATCCCACCTTCCAGAGACCGGATATCAGAATCCACACCCCACATAGGCCCCGTAAACGTGGGCTTTTCTCGCAGATTCTCTGGTATCGGAGACTCGGGGGAATGCGTGGTGGGCCCGGCAGGACTCGAACCTGCAACCAGACCGTTATGAGCGGTCGGCTCTAACCATTGAGCTACGGGCCCGGCGCAATGTCGCTCTTTTATCAACGCCTGCGGGCATGAGGCAATCTCTCGCCTCGATGCCGCTGGTCATACAACATTTATCCCGCGAAGAACCTGAAATCGGTTCTCGCGGGCGCCGATCCTGCGCTAGGCTGCCGGCGCCGGCAGGAGAATAAACGATGCATGTTTTCAGCCTTGAGAAAGAACAAGAGTGGAATCCGAAGCTCCACGTCGAGAAGATTCTCGGCAAGGAATCGGGCGGCGACTTCACCGTCGCCTGCTGGGAGCCGGGCCAGATCAGCCCGCACCACTGCCATCCCTTCGCCACCGAAATCTACTTCTGCTATTCCGGCGGCGGCACCATGCACACGCCGAAAGAAACCGTGCCGGTGACCCCCGGCAGCTTCGTCGTTCACCCGCCCGGCGAGGTGCATGAATATGTCAACGGCCCGGGGCGGACGCTGCTGTTCCGGGTTCGCTACGGCGACGACATGGCGACGCGGGCGCTTGCCTGGCGCGGCAACCCGGACTGGACGCAGTCGCCGGAATGCGCCGAATATTTCCGGCAGCACCCGCCGGTCTGACAGCCGGTCACATCCGCAGCAGACGCTGGGCGTTGCCGCTCAGGATCTTGGCCTTGTCCTCGTCGGACAGCGGCACGCCTTTCATCCAGTCGGTGCCCGGCTTGCTGTCGGGCACGAACGGCCAGTCGACCGCGAACAGGATGTGGTCGACGCCCATCTCCATCACCGTGCACAGCAGCGCCGGATTGGAGAAGAAGCCGCTGGTGGTGACGTAGAAGTTCTTGCAGAAAATGTCGCGGAAGCTCATCGCCTTCTGGCCCGGCCGCTTCAGCGCGGCGTCGATGCGCCAGACCAAAAACGGCAGCGTCTCGCCGAGATGGCCGAGGATGACCTTCAGGTTGGGATGCTTGTCGAACACGCCCGACAGCACCAGCCGGATCGCCTGCGTCGCGGTCTCGACCGTGTAGCCCCAGCCCGGACGCACCACCAGCGGGAAGTCCTTGGCGTAGTCCTGGTAATAGACTTCCGTCACCTTCGGATGCGGCAGCGAGGGGTGGAAATAGATCGGCACATCGAGCTTTTCGGCGCGCGCGTAGATTGGCCAGTATTTCGGGTGATCGAGGAATTCGCCGTTGGTCATGCCGTGCAGCATGGCGCCCTTGAAGCCGTGCTGGGTCACGGTGCGCTCCAGCTCGTCGGCGGCGGCCTGCGGATCGATCGTCGGCAGCGCTGCAAAGGCGGCGAAGCGTTTGGGGTTGGCGGCGCAGATCGCGGCCAGCCGATCATTGACCCGCGACGTCAGTTCAGCGGCGATGTCGAGCGGCAGCTTCTGCGCCGACGGCGCGCCATGCGAGAGCACGGAGATGTCGATGCCGGCGTCGTCCATGTCCTTGAGCCGCAGCGCGCCGAAATCGAACAACTGCTGCTCGGTCAGTCCGCCTTTGCCGCCTTCCGGGCCGCTGAAATGCTTGCACAATTCGGCGTCCCAGTAGTGCTCTTCGATGGCGATGACCGGGCAATTCGGCTTGCTGAACATGGTGCTTCTCCCCCGCGGCAATTTTGCAGGCCTTGGTAGCAATCGCAGCGGCCGCTGTCACGGGCCGGGCGTCGGACTCGCCATGCGTGTGGCGAATGCATTTTCGCGACACACGCTGCACGCGCAAATTGCTTTGTGGTTCCGCTCGACTCATTTATGCACGAAGAATGCTGCCGCTCCTTCGGATTCTACCAGTAGGCGGCGTGTTTTTCGCCATCATGATCGTTGTCCTGGCGCTCAATCCGCCGGGAGAACCGCCTGCGTCCAGAGCGCACGCGACAACGATCGCGCGCGGCGCCCTGGTCGATGCCGGCATGCATCCGGAATGGCGGCACTTCCTGATCCACGCCGCCATCCGCCGCGCCGATGAACTGGAGCGATTGCGGGATCTGCCCGACACGCCGGTCCGCATGCCGGAGCCGACGATTGAAGAGCCGGAAGTGGCGATCGACTTGCCCCTGCCGGCTGCCGAAGCTCCCGTCGCCGCGGCACCAGCCGATACCCCCGGTGCCCAGCGACCGGCCGTTGAAGCCGCCGCTGTCGAGGCGACGGTTGAAGAGGCACCGATCGAAGCGCCTGTCGCCGTGGCTGCGCTCCCCACCGACCAAAGCGAAACCGAAGCGGCCATCGAGACAGGGTCGGTCGACACGACTCCAGCCGCGCCGGTCCCGGTCGACACCATCACGCCTGCTCTTGCATCGCCGGTGATGACTGAGGCGACTCCGTTGCCGGCGATCCTGCCGCTTTCGGTCCTGCCGCCGAAGCGCGCCAAGCCGCACACGGAAATCCGCCGCAAGCCGGTCCGGCGCGTCCGCCGCGCCAAAGCGGCGCCAAAGCCGGCGCCGCCGCCGCAGACACAGAACATTTTCGAGTTGCTGTTTGGCCCGCTACAGAGGCCCGCCCAGACCAATGCTGCCCAGCCGACTCTCGCAGGCAGCGAATCGGCCGCGACCCAGCGCTGACGCGGCGCGGCGATCAGAAATAATCGAGACGACCGGTGTAGAGATCGGAGCCGGACGAAACGCTCTTGCCCTGGTCGCGCGCATTCGCAAGCTTCTGGACCGGATCGATCACGTCGGCGTTGGCTTCCGGCGCATTGACAGCGCTGGCATCCGGCTTTTTCTCCGCGTCGGCGCCCGGCGCTGCCGAAGCCACCTTCACGTCAGCCGATGCGGCTCCCGTCGCTGCCGACGCAAAGGCGCCGATCGGGTTGGGGTGGTTGCTGGCGAGCACGCCCTGGCGCTTGGCGGCGTAATAATAGCCGGCGGCATAATAGCGGATCGACTGGTCATGATTGCCGCGGGCCAGACGGTAGGCGCCGGCGAGATACTTCACCGCATAGGTCATGTTGGTATCGGCGTCGAGCAAACCTTCGACGCCGCCGCGATAGCCCATCGCGCGCGCGGTGCCGAGGCGAATTTGCATCAAGCCATAATTGCCCTTGCTGATCACGCGCGGACGGCCACCGCTCTCGCGCTTGATGACGCGGCGTATCAACGCCTCAGGCACACCGGAAGCCGCAGCATGCTTCGCCACGAGCGAATCCAGATTGCTGGCAACGCGATGCTCCTGTGCGACGGCCGGAGCGCTCACGAGAGCAACCAGGATCGAGGCGAGGCAGATTTTAAGATTCATGTCGGCTCCGGCGTTCGGGGGTTGGCGGCTTGTGGCGGCGAACTCCGGCGAGTTTATGGCGCTGAACAGCGCCAAAGTTCCATCCGCCTTGACGCAGGTCAAAGCCGGCCGCGGTTGCCTCGGTCAATTTTGGGCGATCGAAAAGGAGGGAGCCATGCCGACTGAGACAGCCATCGTCGTCGCCGCCATCGTTCTGGTATTCGCCATCTTCGCCGGAACGCTGGCTTGGGCCGACCACCAGACGCGGAATTTTCGCAGAACGGAGCCGGGCGAATAGGCCGCGTTCACGCCAACATCGGAACTTTCGGCAGATGAAACGGTGCTAATGCCCCAATGATTTCGCCCAGCGGCGGCGCAAGCTACAATAAAGCGAAATCATCAGGGGGAGCATCAATGCCGAAGGCCTATTGGGTGGTGACATATCGTTCGGTGAAGAACCCGCAAGCCTGGCAGGCCTATGCGAAACTGGCCGGGCCGGCGATCACGTCGGCGGGCGGACGATTTCTGGTCCGCAACATGCCGGCCAAAACCTACGAGGCCGGCATGCCAGAGCGTGTCGTACTGATCGAGTTCGACAGTGTCGCGCAGGCCATCGCCGCGCACGACACGCCGGCTTACAAGGAAGCGCTCAAAACGCTCGGCGATGCCGTCGAGCGTGACATGCGGGTGGTCGAAGGCGAGTAACCGGACTCGCCGCGGCTACCAGGCCACGAAGGGATAGCGCTTGTGCGCTTCCCGGGACAATTCCTGCGCCTCTTCCATCACCTCGAACGCGGCGGCGATGAAGGCAAGAACGCGGGAAACGCTGGGCACCGACCAGGCGGAGGGCGCGTGAGAAGTCTGCATCGGAAGGGTGGTCATCGTTGAACTCCTGTCATCTGAAAAGTTGGTACGGTTGCGCTGGTCTCATCACCAGCGCGAAGGGGACGAGAGGAAGCGGCGCTCGATCTCGCGCTCGGCTTCGTCGGTGAATTTGCCGCCGGTGTCGGAGAGGTAGCGCGCCACTTCTCGCTCGGCCTGGCGCATCCGCGCGGCCTGCATGGCCAGAAACAGCCGGGCGAACAGGCCGGGATTGGCGCGGACCTGAGGCTGGCTCTGCGTGAATTCGAGGGCGGTCGGGGCGATCGCAGCGGGGGCGTAGGCCATGGTGTCTCTCCGTTAAAGAGCCCGACACCCGAGGCGTTTCCCGTGAACTTCTATTCTTGTTGTTGCAGTGCAATATACTCGGATTCGCCCGTGGCAGTAGGGCTAACTCAGCATGCGATCCATGCGCCGGACTCATGGGGGTTATTGCGTGGCTGTCGCAAAACTATGCATATGATTCCAAATGCGGCGGTCAAAGCGCAACGCTTCGCCAGTTTGCCGCTGAGGCCCCGCAACACCGCGCTTTTCGACATTTTCGTTCACGGAATTTTAACCGTTTCGAAAAGCGGGAGACGGGGTCGCGGGCGCACCGGGATACTGCTGCGCGCTGCCCGACGCCGGAGCCGGTGTGATTGCAAAGCTGCTCCCGCAACCCTATATACGTTCCATTCGAGATTTAGCCTGACTTGCTGTTCGGCCTATTCGCCTTCTCCCAAGAACACGCAAAAATCCGGATATGAGGCCCATGCAAATGGTTTGTATGGGGCATAGACGCAATTGTGCGTTTTTATATGGAGGCCACTATGGCCACTGGTACTGTCAAGTTCTTCAATTCGCAAAAGGGTTTCGGTTTCATCGTGCAGGACGGCGGCGGACCGGATGTGTTCGTTCACATCTCGGCTGTCGAGCGCGCCGGCATGAGCAACCTCAACGAAGGCCAGAAGGTGTCGTTCGACATCGAAGCCGATCGCCGCAGCGGCAAGTCCGCAGCCGCGAATCTGCAGGCCGTCTAACTTTCTGCGACCGAAGAGAACCCCGCGCTTGCGCGGGGTTTTTTCTTTTTTGTATGAGACCTCGCCAACAAGGTGATCGACATGGCCAAGAAACCGGGCACCAACCCCAAAGGCGAATTCGCGTTCTTCGACGTCGTCTATGAAGACGGCTCGCAGCGCTCCAACCGGCGCGTGCCGGCCGAGCTGCTCGGCGGGCTGGAGAAGGATGAGCCGGCGCGCGGCTTCATCATCGAACAGGACCGCGAGATCGCCGAAAAATCCGGCCGCGCGCCGCTGGAAATCAAGAGCATTCATCGCACCGGCGCCAAGAAAAAATAGGCCGACCGCGGCGCGGCGAAACCTGCCCCGCGCCATGGCGCCGCAACCTGCCGAATTTCGGTTGCATTTCCTCTCCTATTGACCGATGCGCAGGCCACAGGAGGCGGTCATCGGCAATCTGCGTCCCGTCCTTTCGCTGCTTCTGTCGGTCGGGCTGCTGCTCGCCGGCAGCGGCCTGCAATTCACGCTGCTGCCGCTGCGCGGCCGCGCCGAGGACTTCAGCACGCTGGCGCTCGGCATCATCGCCTCGGCCTATTATGTCGGCTTCGTCAGCGGTTGCCTGCTCGGCCCCTACGCCATCCGCCGCGCCGGCCACATCCGCGCCTTTGCCGCGATGCTGGCGATCGCGACCGCCTCGACACTGGCCTACGCGCTGGCGCCGGACCCGGTCGCCTGGACCGTGTTCCGCCTGATCACCGGCTTTGCCCTCGCCGGTTTCTTTCTGGTGATCGAAAGCTGGCTCAACGACCGCGCCACCAACCAGACGCGCGGCGTCGTCATGTCGGCCTATGTGGCCATCAACTTCGGCGCCATCGTCGCCGGCCAATTGCTCGTCACGCTGCACCCGGTCGAGGAAGCCGGCACGTTCATGCTCTCGGCCATTCTCTGCGCACTGGCGATCGTGCCGGTGGCGATGACGAAGTCGGCGCAGCCGGCGCAGATCCAGGCCGTCAGTTTCCACCCGGGGTGGCTCTATCGCGCCGCGCCGGTGGCGCTGATCGCCGCCTTCATGGTCGGCGTCGCCAATGGCGCGTTCTGGGGGCTCGCCCCGGTATCGGTCGCCGGCAGCGGTCTCAATGACGGCCAGGTGGCGGTATTCATGAGCGTCTCGGTGCTGGCCGGCGCGCTGGCGCAATGGCCGGTCGGCCGCCTGTCCGACCGCTACGACCGGCGGCTGGTGCTGATGTGGCTGCTGATCGGCGCCGCCATGACCGGCGTCGCGCTGTGGGTCGTCGCCGCCACCGGCCCGGCGCTGCTGGTGTTCGGCTTCATCTTCGGCGCGCTGACGCTGCCGACCTACGCGCTGGCCGCCGCCCACGCCTATGACAAGACCCCGACCAGCGACATGGTCGCGACCGCGGCCACCGTTTTGCTGGTCAACGGCGCCGGCGCCGCGCTCGGACCCTTGCTGGCGACCGCCGTCATGACGCCCGAAGGACCGCGGCGGCTGTTTCTGTTCATCGCCGCCGTGCAGGCGGCGCTCGCGCTCTATGTCTATTACCGCACCCGCGTGCAGGCGCCGCCGCGGCCGATCGACAAGACCGACTTCGACATGGCCGCGACCGCGCCGGTCGGCGCCGTCGTGGTGACGGAGCCCGACGAGGAAGCGCCGAGGCCGCTGAGCGCACCGCAACCGGCCTCCTGACCGGTTGCTCCCCGCTCCACCGCCGCTAGGATGCGCGTCCAACTGCCCCCAACATTGCCGGAGCCGTCATGCCCAAGGCCTACTGGATCACGTTCTACCGCGAGATCAGCAACCCCGAAAAACTCGCCGCCTACGCCAAGCTGGCGGCGCCGGCGACGACGCCGTTCGGCGCCAAATATCTGTGCCGCGGCACCGCCGCCATGGCCTACGAGCACGGCCAGAAGGAACGCGTCGTCATCACCGAATTCGAGAGTCTGGAAAAGGCGATCGCGGCGCATGATTCGCCCGCTTACCAGGAGGCCGTGAAGGTGCTCGGCGATGGTGCGGTGCGTGACGTGCGCATGATCGAGGCGCTGGAGTAGCGCGGCACAAGCGCGCGGCGGGGCTTTTCGGTCGCGCCGCGCGCCCCCATATAAAGGCGATGCAGACACGCGCGCCCCACAGCGAGATCGGCCCATGAGCCGGGCCTTCGTCAAGGAACCCGATGGCGAAACGTTCGAGGCTTTGCCCGAACGTCCGGTTTCCGACCATCCGAATTTCGTCACGCCGGAGGGTCTCGCGCAGATCGAGCGCGAGATCGCAGCTGCCGAAACCGCGCAGACCGAGGCCGTGCGCGCCGGGGACAAGGCGGCGATCGCCGCCGCGCAACGCGATCTGCGGTACTGGAGCGCGCGCCGCTCGACCGCGCAGGTGGTCGAGCCGCCCGGCGACACGAACCAGGTGCGCTTCGGCTCGACCGTCACCCTCCGCCGCGACGACGGCCGCACCCAGCAGTTCCGCATTGTCGGCGAGGACGAGGCCGACCCGGCGCAGGGCACGCTGTCGCATGCCGCGCCGCTGGCCCGCGCGCTGTTCAACAAAAGCGCGGGCGACGTCGTCACGGTCGGCGAGGCCGAGGTCGAGATCGTGACCATCGGCTGATCGCCTGCCGGTCCGGCTTACGGCGCGGCGATCCGCTCCGCCATCATCACCATGGTCTTGCGGTACAGCTCCGACCTGTTCCACTCGCGCATCACCTGGAAGTTCTGCGTGCCTTCGCCGTAAGGCTCGCCGGCGCGCCAGCCGTTCACCTTCAGCAGGTTGGCGGTCGAGGCCAGCACGTCGGGAATGCTCTTGCGCAGGTCGACCTTGCCGTTGCCATCGTAGTCGACGCCGTACTTGATATAGGACGACGGCAAAAACTGCGTCTGGCCGAGTTCACCGGCATAGGCGCCGACCAGTTCCTGCAACGGCACGTCGCCGCGCTGCACGATCTGCAGCGCCGCGATCAGCTCGCCCTGAAACAGTTCGGTGCGGCGGCAGTCATGCGCCAGCGTCGCCAGCGAGCGCACCACCGAGCGCTTGCCGAGATCGGCGGTGCCGTTGTCGCTCTCCAGCGTCCAGATCGCCATGATGAGTTCTTTGGGCACGCCGAACTGCCGCTCGATGCGCTGCAGCAATTGCGCATGGCGCTGCATCAGATTCTTGGCGCGCTTGATGCGGGCGGGGATGACCCGGGTGCGGGAGTATTCCTCCAGCGACATCCGGAAGGTGCCGCGCTGGCGGCGGTCGAAATCGAGCACCGCCTGGTCCGGCGTCAGCCCGGCGAAAGCCTGGTCGATGACCGCGCGCGACACGCCGGCGGCCTGCGCCTCGCGGGCGATCGACGACAGGAAGGTGTTGAAATTGCCGCCGCATTGGGCGGCCTGGGCCGGCAGCGCCATCGCGCCGGTGAACAGCAAGACAGTGAGCGCGCGAAAAATCATGAACGTCCTCATTATTGCCCACCCGCCGATTCGTTTATGCCATGCGAGGCCGCTGCGGCCTACCCCGGCCGGCGGCATTTGACGGCTTTGCGATGTGGTTCGCGCGCGGCGAAAGGTCCGCGCCGGACATTTTGCCGCGGCTCCCCCTTCCCCGCGGTTCCCGCCGTCCGGCATAATGAAACCATTGAACCAACAGGGTAAGGACAAGGAATGACCTTTCTGACATCGGCCATGCTGGCCGCAGGCTTGGCCGCCCTGGCGATCGGCGCCAGCGCGCCGGCTTCCGCATTGCCGGCCGGCGCCGGCCTCACCGCCATAAAGGCCGAACCGGTCGTGATCCAGGTGCAGCAGCGCGACCGCAACCGCGGCCCCGGCAACCCGAACGCCAACCGGCGTCCCGGCGGCGGCAACCCGGGCCACCGCCCCGACCGCCACCGCGGCAACAACAACGCCCGCGACGCCGCGATCGCCGCCGGCGTGCTCGGCATTGTCGGCGGCCTCATCGCCGCCGGCGCCGCGCAGTCGCAGCCGGCCTGGCCGCGGCACTGCTACCGCCTGCACGACTTTGACCCGCGCGACGGCACCTATATCGATCACCGCGGCCGCGTGCGGCACTGCCGCTAGGCGCAACGCCACCGCGACATGAGACCAACGGCCCGCCGCAAGGCGGGTCGTTTCGCGTTGCGGGGCGGGCACGGCCGCCATCACGCCGGGAAGAGCTTCGGGTGGCGCCGCTTCTCGGCCCGCAGCGTCAGGTGAACATGGCGCATCGCGATCTCGATTTTCACCTCGTTGGCATCGGGATCATCTGTCTGCACGTTGATGCACACACCGGACGGCGCCATGCAGCCGCGGTGGCGGCGGCACGACCGCTCGGGGCAGCCCTGCCACTGGTTCATGCACATGCCGATCAGGCGGAACACGAGGCGATGCCGTTCGTCGAAATCCTCCGGCAAACCGATGCCGATGCCGGCCGCCCTGCGGCGCCGGTCAAACGAGCAGGCACAGGGCCACATCTGGACGGTGCAGGTCTTGTCGGCCGGCACCGTGGCCCACGTCGGCGACGGCGCGGGGAACGGGCACGAGGCGAATGCGGGTGGGAACAATTGACGGGCTTTCATGGTGTCTCACTCCATCGGTTGCCGTGTGTGTCGGGACATCTCTCGCATGGGGGTTCGTTGCCGCGCGCTCATCGAGCGCCGGGCTTTGGGACGCGCGCCCTCGCGAAGAAAGCGAGGGGGTGGAGCACCGGATGGCGCATCCACGAAGACACCGCCGCGTGGCGGTCGCGGCCAGCGCCAACGGGCCGCGCGCGACTCCGCGCGAAACCCGCAAACGCCAGGGGCCGCGTCGCCCTCCGGCACTCCACCTGCGGCGATTTCTGTCCCCGGCGCC
>JAUXXH010000008.1 GCA_030684935.1 Pseudolabrys sp.
TGGCGGTGGAAGGCCAGCAGAGACCAAAGAAGCCCGCTCCGTCGTTGCTTTAAGTCGCGTCCCCTGCGGAGAGCAGAGTGCGCCGGTTTCGCCTCCGGCTGCCAATCAGAAGACTTGAGGCTACTTACTCTTCCCGTGGGAGGAGCTCGCTTGCCTCAGGCGGCTGGCGGGCCTCTTGTCCCGCTACCTACCGATTGACACACGACCACAGGCACGTGCGAAATTGGGCAAGGCTGAAATAGGAAGTTTTTGCGCGCAGCGCAAGAGAATTTGTTCGCTGCGCGCGAATTCTTCCTTAACTTTTTCGTCTGGCGTGACTGTGCGACGGGTTGCGCGTCGCGGAAGCGCTCAGGCGCGCTCGGTGAACGGCTCGATGCGGTGCGCGAAGCGCACGAACTGCGTCATGACGAAGAGGCCGGTCACCACGAACACGACCTCAAGGATGCGCTGGCCCGTGCTGCCGAGATCGAACAGCGTGGCGATCGCCCAGGCGCCGGCGAAAGCGCCGCCGAACACCTCGGCGCCGATCAGGATGGCGGCGCTGATCACGGTGCTGACGTTGAGCCAGTTGATGCGGCGGCCTTGAGCCATGGCAGCAAACTCCATTTCGATCCCCGGCATGGCCTAGACCAAGCCTTTGACGGGCGCAATCTCTACGAATTGTGCTTGCGGATCAAGTCTATAGCGTGGCGCCGGCGCTTGATTTGGCGCATGGCGGATCGCGGATGGGAGGCGCAGACTGCGACGATGCCGGTCGACAACGCACTCAAATCTGTCCGTCCCTATCTGATCGGCATTGCCGCGTCCGGTCTTGTCGCCGGCTTTGCCGTCAAGCTTGTTGGCCTTGGCGCTTGGTCGGGCGCGATCTGGACGGCCGCCACGCTGCCGGTGCTGCTGGCGCTGCTGGTGGAGATCGTCACCAGCCTCCGCCGCGGCGATCTCGGGCTCGATATTGTCGCGGCGCTGTCGATGAGCGCGGCGCTGGCGGTCGGGGAGCATCTGGCCGCCGCGGTGGTCGCGCTGATGTATGCCGGCGGCCAGTACCTGGAGAACTTCGCCGAGCGGCATGCCCGCCGCGAGATGACCGCGCTGCTGGCGCGGGTGCCGCGCACCGCCATGTTGCATCGCGATGGCGGACTGGAAGAGGTTCCGCTCGAGCTGATCCGGCCCGGCGAGCGGCTGCTGATCCGCAAGGGCGACATCGTGCCGGTCGATGGCACGGTCGAGACCGGCGTGGCGGTGCTCGACCCGTCGGCGCTGACCGGCGAGGCGATGCCGGTGCAGCTCACCGCCGGCGAGGCGGTGATGAGCGGTTCCAGCAATGTCGGCGAGGCTTTCGACCTGCTGGCGACGCACCCGGCGGCGGACAGCACGTTTGCCGGCGTGGTCCGGCTGGTGGAGGCGGCGCAGCGCTCGCGCGCGCCGATGGCGCGGATGGCGGACCGTTACGCCATTGTGTTCCTCGGCGTGACGGTGGTGCTGGCGGCGGCGGCGTGGTGGCTGAGCGGCGATCCGGTGCGGGCGGTGGCGGTGTTGGTGGTGGCGACGCCGTGCCCGTTGATCCTGGCGGTGCCGGTGGCGCTGGTGTCCGGCCTGTCGCGCGCCGCCAAGCTCGGCATCCTGATCAAGGGCGGCAAGGCGATCGAGACGCTGGCGCGGGTGCGGGCGCTGGTGATCGACAAGACCGGCACGCTGACCGCCGGCCAGGCCACGATCGTGGCGATCAGGACCGTCAGCGGCGTCACGCCGGACGAGGTTCTCCGGCTGGCGGCCTCGCTTGACCAGGCGTCGCAACATATCGTCGCGCGCACCATTGTCGCCGCGGCCCATGCCAAGGGGGTGGCGTTGATGGTGCCGTTGGCGGTGACGGAGACGCCGGGCGAAGGCGTCGAAGGCAACGTCGACGGCAGGGCCGTCACGATCGGCGGGCCGCGCTTTGTCGCCGCCCGCGCCGGCGCCTCGCCCTTCGCCGCCGAGCGGATGCCGGGGTCGCTGGCGGTGGCGGTCGCGGTGGAGGGTCGCCACATCGGCCTGCTGATCTTGTCCGACGAGCTGCGTGAGGGCACCGAGAAGCTGCTGCGGGGCCTGCGCGGGGTCGGCATCGAGCGCATCGTGCTGGCCACCGGCGATCGCGCCGAGGTCGCCAGCCACATCGCCGCCGGCCTGTCGATCGATCTGGTGCGGTCGGAACTGACGCCGGATCAGAAGATTCTCGTCGTCCTGGCCGAACGGAAAAACGGCCCTGTGATGATGATCGGCGACGGCGTCAACGACGCGCCGGCGCTGGCCGCCGCCGATATCGGCATGGCGATGGGCGCGCGCGGCGCCGCCGCCAGTGCGGAAGTCGCCGACGTGGTGCTGCTGGTCGACCAGCTCGACCGCGTCCTGCCGGCCATCCAGATCGCGCAGCGCTCGCGCCGCATCGCCCTGCAGAGCGTCATCGCCGGGATGGGACTGTCGATGGTGGCGATGGTGGCGGCGGCTTTCGGCTACATCACCCCCGTTCAGGGGGCGCTGTTGCAGGAGGCCATTGACGTCGCCGTGATCCTCAATGCGCTGCGGGCGTTGCGCGGCTGAGGGGCTGCCCGTAGATAGGGCGGATGACCCAGCCCCCATCGCAGTTCCCCGCCGACAATCCCCTCCTGGCCGATTGGACCGGCGCCTTTGGGCTGCCGCCGTTTGCCACCCTCGACACGGAGCATTTCCGCCCCGCTTTCGAGCGGGCGCTGGCGGCGCACCGCACAGAACTCGATGCCATCGCCGCCAACCCCGCCACCCCGACCTTCGCCAACACCATCGAGGCGCTGGAAAAGAGCGGCCGCGACCTCGACCGCGTCGCCAATGTGTTCTTCGTTTTGGCCGGCGCCGACACCGGCGACGCCATCGAAGCCATCGAGCGCGACGTCTCGCCGCTGCTCGCCCGCCACTCGAACGCGCTCTATCTCGACCGCGCGCTTTATGCCCGCATCGCCGACCTCTACGCCCGGCGCGACACGCTCGGGCTGAGCGCCGAGCAGGCCCGCGTGCTCGACCGCACCCACACCCGCTTTGTCCGGGCTGGCGGCGCACTGGACAAGCCGGCGCAGGACCAGCTGGCGGCGATCAACGAGAAACTGGCCAGTCTCGGCACGTCGTTCGGGCAGAATGTCCTGGCCGACGAGAAATCCTATGCGCTGATCCTCGACGAAGGCGACCTCGCCGGTCTGCCCGATTTCGCCCGCGACGCGGCAGGCGCGGCGGCCGAGGAGCGCGGCCATCCGGGCAAATATGCCATCACGCTGGCGCGGTCGTCGTGCGAGGGCTTTCTGCAGTTTTCGGCCCGCCGCGATCTGCGCGAGAAGGTGTTCCAGGCCTGGATCAAACGCGGCGAAAACGGCGGCGCGACCGACAACCGCGCCTTGATCGCCGAGATGGTGCGGCTGCGCGGCGAGCGTGCCCGCCTGCTCTGCTTCGCCAGCTATGCCGACTACCGGCTCGACGACCAAATGGCCAAGACGCCGGCGGCCGCGCGCGGCCTGCTCGACGAGGTCTGGGGCCGGGCGCGCGCCAAGGCCGGACGCGAACGCGATGCCTTGCAGGAGCTGGTGACGGAAGAGGGCGGCAATTTCGCGCTGGCGCCGTGGGACTGGCGCTATTACGCCGAGAAACTGCGCAAGGCGAAATACGATCTCGATGAGGCCGAGCTAAAGCCGTACTTCCAACTCGACAAGATGATCGAGGCGGCCTTCGAGACCGCGCGGCGGCTGTTCGGCCTGTCGTTCAAGCCGGTCGATGTACCGCTCTACCATCCCGACGCCCGTGCCTGGGACGTCAGCGATGCCGAAGGCCGCCATGTCGGCCTGTTCATCGGCGACTATTTCGCCCGGGCCTCCAAGCACAGCGGCGCCTGGATGACGTCGCTGCGCGATCAGGAAAAGCTGATCGGCGAGGTGCGGCCGGTCATTCTCAACGTCTGCAACTTCTCCAAGCCGGCCGACGGTGAGGCGGCGCTGCTGTCGTTCGACGACGCCCGCACGCTCTTTCACGAGTTCGGTCACGGCCTGCACGGCCTGTTGTCGAACGTGACCTACCCGTCACTGTCCGGCACGGCGGTTTCCAGCGACTTCGTCGAACTGCCGTCGCAGCTTTACGAGCACTGGCTTGAGGTGCCGGAGATTCTCCAGAACTACGCCCGCCACGCCACCACCGGCGAGCCGATGCCGAAGGCGCTGCTCGACCGGCTGCTGGCGACGCGCACGTTCAACCAGGGTTTCTCGACCATCGAATACACCGCCTGCGCGCTGGTCGACCTCGACATCCATTCGCTAACCGACGCGGCCTCGCTCGACGTCACTTCGTTCGAGCGCGAGCGGCTTGAGGCCATGAAGATGCCGGCGGAAATCGTCATGCGGCACCGCCTGCCGCACTTCCAGCATCTGTTCTCCGGCGGCGGCTACGCGGCCGGCTATTACTCCTACATGTGGTCGGAAGTGCTGGACGCCGACGCCTTCCAGGCCTTTGCCGAAACCGGTGACGCCTTCGACCCCGCGACCGCCAGGAGGTTGCGCGATTTCATCTACAGCGCCGGCAATCTGCGCGACCCGGCCGAGGCCTACACCGCCTTCCGCGGCAAGCTGCCGTCGGTCGACGCCATGCTGAAGAAGCGCGGGCTGGCCGATGCTGCTTAGGGCCTTGCCCCGGACGCGGTGCGGCACGGAGCGAAGCGGAGTGCTGCACCGCAGAGCCGGGGCCGTTCCACATTCAGAACCTGGAAAGGTCCCGGGTCTGCAGCGCAGCACGAAGCCGTGCTGCGCTGCGCCCGGGACACGAGGCCAATCATGAACCTCCACACCGCCGGCCACCGTTACGGCGTCGTTTGCGCGCCGCATGCCGCCACCGTCGAGGATGGCCGCGCCATTCTGGCCGAAGGCGGCAACGCCATCGAGGCGATGATCGCCATGGCGGCGTCGATCGCCGCGGTCTACCCGCACATGAACCATGTCGGCGGCGACGGCTTCTGGCTGATCCGCGAGCCGTCGGGCCGCGTCCACGCGCTAATGGGCGCCGGTCGCGCCGGGGCAAAAGCGACGCGGCAGTTCTATCGCGACGCCGGCCAGCACGAGATCCCGTCGCGCGGACCTTTGGCGGCGTTGACGGTGCCCGGCGCGGTGGCGACCTGGGCGCTGGCGGCGCAGGCGGCCAAGACCCAGGTCGGCAAGGGCACCCGCGCGCGGCTGCCGCTCGACGTGCTGCTGGCGCCGGCGATCAAGCACGCCCGCGAGGGCTACACCGTGACGCGCAGCCAGGCGCAGCTTACGGTCGACAAATACACCGAGCTGGAAACAGCACCCGGCTTCGTGAAAGCCTTTCTGCGCGACGGCAAGGCGCCGGAGGTCGGCGCGCGGCTGAAGCAGACCGCTTTCGCCGCCACGCTGGAGCAGCTCGCCAATGCCGGGCTCGACGATTTCTACCGCGGCGATGTCGGCCGCGAGATCGCCGCCGATCTGGAGCGCATCGGCAGCCCGGTGACGCGCGCCGACCTCGAGGGCTTCGAGGCGCGCGCCACGACGCCGCTCAGCGTCTCCATCGGCGCCGGCACGCTCTACAACGCGCCGCCGCCGACCCAAGGTCTGGCGTCGCTGATGATCCTGGCGCTGTTCGACCGGCTGCGGGTGGCGAAAGCGGAAAGCTTCGAGCATGTGCACGGCCTGGTCGAGGCGACCAAGCGCGCCTTCCGGGTGCGCGACCGCTTTGTCACCGACCCGGACAAGACCGACACGAAGTTCGGCGATTTTCTCGCCAAGGCATTTCTCGATACCGAGGCGGCGCGCATCGACGCCCGCAAGGCGGCGCGCTGGCCGGCGGCCTACGGTGAGGGCGATACGGTCTGGATGGGCGCGGCCGACGCCAACGGGCTGGTGGTATCCTACATCCAGTCAATCTACTGGGAGTTTGGTTCCGGCTGCGTCCTGCCGGCAACCGGCGTGCTGATGCAGAACCGCGGCGCCAGCTTCTCGCTCGATCCGAAGGCGGTGAATGTGCTGGAGCCCGGCCGCCGCCCGTTCCACACCCTCAACCCGGCGCTGGCCGTGCTCAAGGACGGTCGGGTGATGGCCTACGGCACCATGGGCGGCGACGGCCAGCCGCAGTCGCAGGCGGCGGTGTTCAGCCGTCACATTCAGTTCGGCCAGCCGCTCGACAAGGCGCTCGCCGCACCGCGCTGGCTGCTCGGCCGCACCTGGGGCTCGTCGCATACCAATCTGCGGCTGGAGCGGCGCTTTGACGACCAGTTGGTCGACCGGCTGATGTCGGCCGGTCACGATGTATCAATACTTGATGAGGAATATTCCGACACCATGGGCCACGCCGGGGCGGTCATGCTGCATGCGGACGGCACGCTGGAAGGCGGCCACGATCCCCGCGCCGACGGCGGCGCGGCCGGGGTGTAAACGCCTGCCGCCACCAAACCGCCGTACTCCGAGATAATGTGATGGTCATGACCCCGATCCGCACCGTTCTGGCCGTCCTGCTCAGCCTTGCCTTTGCCGGCGCGGCGCAGGCGCATCCGCATGTCTGGGTGACGATGAAGACCGAACTGGTCTACGGGTCCGATGGGGCGGTGACCGGCGTGCGCCACGCCTGGTCGTTCGACGACATGTTCTCGGCCTTTGCGACGCAGGGTCTGGAGAGCAAGGTCAAGGGCGAGTTCACCCGCGAGGAGCTGAAGCCGCTCGCCAAGGTCAATGTCGAGTCGCTGAAGGAATACGAGTTCTTCACCTACGCCACCGCCGACGGCAAGAAAACCGAATTGACCGACCCGCTGCCGGAGTACTGGCTGGACTACAAGGACCAGGTGCTGACCCTGAATTTCACCTTGCCGTTCAAGAAGCCGGTGAAGGCCAAGGAGCTGAAGGTCGAGGTCTACGATCCGTCGATCTTTGTCGACTTCTCGTTCAACAAGGATCAGCCGGTGCAACTGGTCGGCGCGCCCGCGCAGTGCAAGATCGACACCGAACTGCCGCGCGAAATGACCTTCGTTGAAAGCCAGGCGCTGAGCCGGATCCCCGCCGACCAGCAGAACACCTCGATGCTCTGGGGCGCGCAATTCGCCAACAAGATCCTGGTGAAGTGTCCGTAACCGAGCGCGTTGCCGTTCGCGTTTCCTGCGTCCAATCCACACAAGGCTTTCGACGATGAGGTGGCTGGTCCGGCAATCCGCGTTGGCACAATGCCTGGTCTTCATCGTCTGCATTCTGCTGTTGTTGAGCGCCATCGACGTCGTTCTGGCGCAACCGTTCGGCATGACGCGGCCGCCGGCCGCGCCGGAGTATGGCGGCATCACCGGCTGGATCCTGGCCAAGCAGGCCGAGTTCTACCGCATGCTGTCGGGCGCCATCCGCGCCGCCAAGGCCGACGGCAGCGCCGCCTGGACGCTGCTCGGCATTTCGTTCGCCTATGGCATCTTCCACGCCGCCGGGCCCGGCCACGGCAAGGCGGTGATCTCGTCTTATCTCGTCGCCAACAATGAGACCTGGCGGCGCGGCATTGTGCTGTCGTTTGCGTCGGCAACGCTGCAGGCGGTGACCGCGGTGGCCGTGGTCGGCATCGGTGCGGTGCTGCTGGGCGCCACCGCCAAGGCGATGGGCGACACGGTGCGCGTCATCGAGGTCGTCAGCTACGCGCTGATCATGCTGATCGGGCTGCGGCTGCTGTGGGTGAAGGGCCGGGCCTTGTTGCGGCTGCTGCGGCCGGCCGGGCACGATCATGCCACCCACGCCCATCACCATGGCCACGATCACGCGCACCATCATGGTCACGGTTGCGCGCATCACGGCCACCATCACGACCATGGCGAGGAAGCCTCGGCCTGGGGTCATGGTCATGCGCCGGAGCCGGCTGAACTGGCCGGACGCCATTGGTGGAAACGCGGGCTCGCGGCCATCGTCGCCGTCGGGCTGCGGCCGTGCTCGGGCGCGGTCATCGTGCTGGTGTTCGCGCTGGCGCAGGGGCTGTTCTGGACCGGTGTCGCCTCGGCCTTCGTCATGGCGCTAGGCACCGCCATCACGGTGGCCGCCATCGCCACGATTGCGGTCGGCGCGCGCGGCCTTGCCGGACGTCTGGCCTCGGCCAGCCCCGGCGCCGGGATGATCTGGGTGCGCGGGCTGGAAACCGCCGCCGCCGCTGTGCTGGTGATATTCGGGGCGCTGCTGTTGACCGGCTACATCGTCACCGAACGGCTGATGGGGTTCTAGAGCGCGCGGAAATCGTCCGGGCGCAATTCGATCGGCTTGCCGTGCGGGGTGCGGTCGCAGGCGTGGTCCCAGGCATCGCGGTAGCGGTGCAACGTATCATGTGTCGCGACGCCTTTGGCGGCGACGATGGTCTCCAGCGCGGCCAGCCAGTGCGAATAATAGGTGTCGCCGGTGTCCGGATCGCCTGCGCCTTGCGCGCGCTTGATCGCAGCGGCGAGTGTCGCCGCCCATTCCGGCCAGGTGAACAGCCCGCGGTCGTAAAGCGCGAGCGTCATGGCGAAGGCCTGCGCCTCCCAGGGCGCGGCGAACACCGGCCCGTCGGCATCGTGCGGGATGCCGGGGACTTCCTGCGTGGCGCGGCGTGCGGCAGAATAGTCGATGGTCATAGCCAATCTCTCTTGGTCATGGCCGGGCTTGTCCCGGCCATCCCGCTTAGGCACGCACGGCCGTGCCCAACTAAGCGGGGTCCCCGGGACAAGCCCGGGGACGACAGTTAAATCATTTCCAAATACGGCTCGAAGGCCTCAATGGAGACCTTCAACGTCGGATCAGCGTCGTCGCCCCACAGTTCGCGGCTTTCGAACACCACGGTGTAAAGCCATTGCGGGTTTTCGCCCCGGCCATGGGCGGCGCTGTCGGGGAACACGTGGCAGCCGTTGATCCGCTCGACGATGCCGGTGTGGCCGCGCACGTAGCGCGGCAGCCGGGTATGCGTCGGCGGATTGATGTTCTTCGCGCGCACTTTATCGCCCGGCTTGAAGATCGCGGGCGCCGCGGCGTCACGGCCGAAACTGCCGCGCACCATGATGCGCTCGACATCGTCGACTTCGAACTTGCCGCGCTTGAGCGGTGCGCCGTCGCGCAGCGCGTGACCGGCGGCGACTTCGTCCTGGCCGGCCATGCCGAGCGCGGCAAGGTGCCGCTCCAGCGCCAGCAGCCACTTCTTATAATATGAGCTCGAGAGATAGACCTCGGGCGGCAGCGCTTCGCGGGCAAAGCGCGAGGCGTCGATATTGAAGGCGCCTTGCGCGCCCATGGCGCGCACCATCGCCATCACGCGGCCTTCCCACGCGGCATGAAACACCGGCTCGTTCGGCTCGGGCTCCACTTTGCCGAAGCCGTCCATGCCGCCCATGTCGTGCACGCCGTTCATGACGCGGCCTTTGGCTCGGCCGTGGGCAAGCCGGTGCCGATCATGCTGTCGCGCGTGACGATCTCCGCGAGTTGCTCCTCGCTCCAGCCTTCGGTGCCGGCCGGCCGCATCGGCAGCACCAGGAAGCGCGTCTCCGCGGTCGAATCCCAGACGCGGATTTCAGTGTCCTTCGGCAGCGCAATGCCGAAATCGGCGAGCACGCCGCGCGGGTCTTTGACCGCGCGCGAGCGGTAAGGCGAGGCCTTGTACCAGACCGGCGGCAGGCCGAGCATTTCCCACGGATAGCAGGAGCACAACGTGCAGACGACCATGTTGTGCCGTTGCGGCGTGTTCTCGACCGCGATCAGGTGATCGCCGACGCGGCTGACATGGCCGAGCGTGGCGATCGCCTTGGAGGCGTCGTCGAGCAGCGCCTGCTTGAAGGAAGGATCGGTCCAGGCCTTGGCGACGACGCGGGCGCCGTTGCGCGGGCCGATTTTGGTCTGATAGGCCTCGACAATGGCGTCGAGCGCCGCCGGATCGACATAGCCCTTCTCGGTCAGCACCGTTTCCAGCGCGCGGACGCGCAGTTCGGTTTCCGACAATTCGGAATGGTCGTGGTCGTGGTGATGGTGGTCGTGATCATGGGCCATGCGGGAATGTAACCCCGCAGAGCGGCCTGCGGTCAATCCCACACACCCTTGTGCTGTTCCGCCGCCTCGTCCTCCAGCAGTGGGCCGGCCACCTCGACCTTGCGCGGGCCGGCGCCGAACACCGTGCGGCAGGGCAGGTCGAGCGTCGGGTTCTCGTCATGGTCGCCGGTCATGGTCTTCAGCCGGGCTTCCGACAGGCCATAGACCACCTTGCCGATGCCGGCCCAGTAGACCGCGCCGGAACACATGGCGCAGGGTTCGGCCGACGTATACATCGTGCATTCGGCGAGGAACCTGGGCCGGTATTTTTTCGAGGCCACGGTCGCCAGCAGGCGCTCGGCGTGCGCGGTCATGTCCTGGTCGGGCATGTAGCCATTTTCCTGCTCGAGCAGCACAGTGCCGTCGGGCCCCACCAGCAGGCAGCCGAACGGATGATTGCCATGGTCCAGCGCCCGCTTGGCCACGGCGAAGGCGAGGCGGAGGCCGGTTTCGTCGTCGATCTGGGTCATGCGCGAGCCTGTCATTGCCGGTTGCGATAGCGTATCTGGCAGGCACATCCTGTGCCAAGGTTCCGCCTCCCCTGAAACAATCACTGCCATGCCGATGACCCGCCTGCTCGTCCTCGCCGACTGGATCGACCGCTTCAACACCGCGATCGGCCGCAGCGTGGCGTGGCTGGCGCTGGCGGTGGTGCTGTTGCAGTTCGCGCTGGTGGTGGCGCGCTATCTGTTCGGCCTCGGCTCGATCTGGCTGACCGAGTCGGTGATCTACGCCCATGCCACGCTGTTCATGCTGGCGGCGGCCTGGACGCTGCGCGCCGGCGGTCATGTCCGGGTCGACGTGTTCTACGCCAGCGCCGCGCCGCGCACGCAGGCGAAGGTCGATCTGATTGGCGTATTGCTGTTGCTGATGCCGTTCGCGCTGGTGCTGCTGTGGCTGGCGCTGCCGTATACGTCGCGCTCCTGGGCGATCTTCGAGCGGTCGCAGGAATCGAGTGGCCTGCCATTCGTGTTCCTGCTGAAGACGCTGATTCCGCTGTTCGCCGCGATGATGGCGCTGCAGGGTCTGGCGCAGGCGATCAGGGCCTCGGCGCTGCTGGCTGACGACAGGGCGGGGACCGATGCCGCTCGCTGAAATCCTCGCCATCCTGATGGTGGTCGCGGTCTGCGCCGCACTGATGGCCGGTTATCCGGTGGCGCTGACGCTGGCCGGGGTGTCGCTGGCCTTCGCGTTGTTCGGCGACGCCGTCGGCGCCATGAGCTTTTCGATCCTGGGCGCGCTGCCGCAGCGCATCTTCGGCGTCATGACCAACGACGTGCTGCTGGCGCTGCCAATGTTCATCTTCATGGGCGTGATGCTGGAGCGATCCGGCATCGCGGAGACTTTGCTTGAGCGCATGGGCGGGCTGTTCGGCTCGCTGCGCGGCGGGCTCGGCTACTCGGTGGTGCTGGTCGGCGCGCTGCTGGCAGCCTCGACCGGGATCGTCGGCGCCACGGCCGTCACCATGGGCCTGATCATGCTGCCGGTGATGATGCGGCACGGCTACGATCCGCGGCTCGCCGCCGGCACCGTGGCGGCGTCGGCGACGCTGGCGCAGATCGTGCCGCCGTCGACGGTGCTGGTGGTGCTTGGCGACCAGCTCAACAATGCCTATCAGGCCGCGCAGCTGGCGCAGGGCTCGTTCGCGCCGAATGTGATTTCGGTCAGCGACCTTTTTGCCGGGGCGCTGCTGCCCGGGCTGCTGCTGGTGGTCATGTATCTGGCCTATCTCGCGGCCATGGCAGTGCTGCGGCCGGCGAGTTGTCCGGCGGTCGCCGCCGCCGAGCGGCCGCCATCGGGCGGATTGCTGCGTGCGCTGTTCGCGCCGGTGGCGCTGATCGTCGCCGTGCTCGGCTCGATTCTCTACGGCATCGCGACGCCGACCGAAGCCGCCGCGGTCGGCGCCGTCGGATCGCTGCTGCTGTCGGTCCGCCGCAGCGGGTTTTTCGCGCTGCTGATGCCGGTGGTGGAAAAGACCACGCAGATCACCGCCATGATCTTTCTCATCCTGATCGGCGCCACGCTGTTCAGCCTGGTGTTCCGCGCGCTCGGCGGCGACGACATGGTGCACCGCGCGCTCGACCATCTGCCCGGCGGCGCCGGTGCCGCGGTGCTGGTGGTGATGCTGGCGATGTTCCTGCTCGGCTTCGTGATGGACGCATTCGAGATCGTGTTCGTGGTGGTGCCGATCGTGGCGCCGGCGCTGCTGAAGATGCCCGGCGTCGATCCGGTCTGGCTCGGCATCATGATGGCGATGAACCTGCAGATTTCCTACATGCATCCGCCGCTCGGGCCGACGCTGTTCTACCTGCGCGGCGTGGCGCCGCCGGAAATCACCACCCGGCACATCTATGTCGGGATCATTCCGTTCGTGGCGATCCAGCTCGCCGCGCTGGCGGTGCTGTGGTTCGTGCCGGGGCTGGCGACGGCACTGCCGCAGGCGCTTTACGGACGCTGAGCTACTCGGGCTTGCTCAGGAAATTCCCGATCGTTTCGTCGGTGTGATAAACCGGCTTCTCGTAATAATGCGGACCGTCATAGATCTCGATCAGCACGCTGCGCTCGTGGGCGATGGTCGGGCCGTGCGGATGGTCTTTCGGATTCATGTAGAACGAGCCCGGCAGCAGCCGCACGCCGGTCGCCGTGTACTCGTAATCGCCTTCCAGGCAATACATGAACTGGTTCGAGGCGTGGACGTGCTGCACCGGGATGCGCCCGCCCTTGTCGAACTCCAGCAGCGCGATGCTGCCCTGATTGAGCGGATGCTTCCAGAAGAAGTACTGGCGCAGGCCGAAGTCGGGGAATTGCAGCCATTTGTTAGGGTCGAGATCCTGGCTGCGGATCAGCACTTCCAGGGATTTCATGCTCGCTGCGTCGGGCGGAACCGCCATGTCTGTCTCTCCGAAATCTAGTCCAGCGACGGACGGCCAGCCGCCACCCATCGGTCGTATTCGGCCTTGCTTTCCGGCGTTGCCGGGAACAGCCCGAAGATCGAACGCCCGCGCCGCAGATGCGCGGACACGAACTCCTCATATTCGACGGCGGCGAAGGCCTCGTCGGCCACCTCATCGGCCAGATGACGCGGGATGGCGACAACGCCTTCGCCATCGCCGACCAGGATGTCGCCGGGATAGATCGCAACGCCGGCGCAGCCGATCGGCGCATTAAATTCGACCGGATGCAGTGTGATCGGCGTGGCCGGGCCGGAGCTCTGGCGCTGGAAGCAGGGCAGTCCGGTGCTGCGGATGCCGGGCGAGTCGCGGAAGCCGCCGTCGGTGACGACGCCGGCGACGCCGCGCATTTTCAGGCGCAGCGCCATCATGTCGCCCATGCACGACACCCGGGTATCGTTGCCGGTCGACATCACCAGCACGGCATTCTTCGGACATTCCTCGATGGCGCGGCGGTGCAGGCTGTCGTCGCGCTGGTACAGCGCGATGCTGTCGATGTCCTCGCGCGCCGGGATGAAGCGCAAGGTGAAGGCGTGCCCGACCAGCACCGGCTGCGATGGCTCCAGCGGCTGCAATCCCAACAGAAAGGAATTGCGCAGGCCGCGCTTCAGCAGGCTGTTGCTGATGTTGGCGGCGCCGCTGCGTGCGAGCTTGTCGCGGGTCGCGCTCGACAGGGGGGCAGGCGAGGTCATGCACCGCTGCCGGCGATGGCCTGAACCTGAATCTCAACCAGGATTTCCGGCGTTCCCAGACCCGCCACCTGCACCAGCGTCGAGCAGGGGAAGTCGCCGGTGAAGAACTCGCGCCGGGCGCGCCAGACCTCCTTGTTGATGGCGATGTCGGTGACGAAGATCGTCATGTTGACGACATCGGACATCTTGGCGCCGGCGGCCTCCAGGCAGTTCTTCACCTTGGTGAAGATCACCTTGGTCTGCTCATAGGCGTCGTTCGGCCCGTGAATGGTCTTGAGGTCGCTGCCGCGCGAGGTGAAACCGGACAGGTAGATCATGTCGCCGACGCGGATACAGTTCGACCAGTGGCCGGGCGGATACTCGGCGACGTCGGGAGAGATGATGCGTTGTTGCTTGTGGGTCATGGGGCTTCCTTGGTCCCGACCGTGAGCCGACCGGGGCTCACGGTCCGCGGACGGACTTCTTACTGCGGGGTGATGTTGGCCTTGCGGGCCGTTCCGGTCCAGCGCTCGTACTCCGCCTTGGTGAACTTCGAGAACTGGTCGACGCTGCCGCCGGTCGGGAAAACGCCGGCATTGGTCAGGCGGGTGGCGGTCGCGGGATCGCTGAGCGCTTTCTGGAACGCGGCATTGATGGTCGCCACCAGGCTGGCGCTCATGCCCGGCGGGCCCCAGATGCCCTGCCAGGCCTGCACGTCGAAGCCGGGGACGATGGTCTCGGCGATGGTCGGTACGTTCGGCAGCAACGGCGATTTCGCATTGCCTGTCATTGCCACGGCGTTGAGGCTGCCGGCCTTGATGTGCTGCATCAAGGTAGACTGATCGCCCATGACCAGATTGACCTGTCCGCCCAGCGCATCGGTGATGCCCTGCGCAATGCCCTTGTACGGCACATGGATGATGCGAAGGCCCAGTTCGCTGGCCAGCAGCGAGAATGCCAGATGTGCGGCGCTGCCGTTGCCGGACGAGGCGTAGGTCAAGGTGTCCGGCTTGGATTTCGCGGCCGCGACCAGGTCGGCCGGCGTGCGGATGCCGGTTGAAGGATTGGCCGCGAGAATCCAGTTGGCCTTGGTGATCTCGATGATCGGCGTGAAGTCCTTCAGCGGATCGTAGAGCATGTTCTTGATCACGGCCGCATTCATGGCGTGTGTCTGCACGTTGCCGAGCAGCAGCGTGTAACCATCGGGTGCGGCCTTCGCCACCGCCGACGAGCCGAGCATCCCGGACGCGCCGCCGCGGTTGTCGATGATCACCGGCTGGCCGAGGATCTCCTGCAACTTCGGCTGGATGGCCCTGGCGACGAAATCGACCGAGCCGCCCGCCGGGTACGGCACGATGATGGTGACGGGCTTGTCGGGATAGGCGGCCGCGGGACTGGGCGCGACCGTGGTGGCGGTCAACGCGACGGCAAAACCGATGCCGGCGCTGAGCAATTGGCGTCGATACATCCTGTACGTGAGCGTCATCTTGGTCCCCTTGAACTGTAAGCTGCCCGGCACCGCGTTGGTGATACACCTGTGATATATCTCAAACAGAGTATAGGATGGGCGCGCCGCGTAAAGCGGTTTCTTGGGGAGTTTAGATGAAAATCTGGGTCGGGTCCGGCGCCGGCGCCGAGGTCAAATTTCACCTGAGCGATATCCCGGCACCGAAGCCCGGCCCGGGCGAATTGCTGATCCGGGTCAAGGCCGCAGGCATCAACCGGGTCGACCAATTCCCGACCGTCTCCCATTTCAGCCATTCGCCGCCGGCGCCGGCAGCGATCCCCGGGCTGGAGGCGGCCGGCGAGGTCGTCGAAGCCGGTCCCGGCGTCGCGGGATATCGCGGCGGCGAGCGGGTCGCTGCGATGGTGCAGGGCGGCTGTGCGGAATTTGTCCGGTTTAATGCCGCCCTGGCGATCCCGATCCCGGACGGCATGAGCTGGGCGCAGGCAGCGGCCTTGCCGGTGTCGTATCTCACGGCGCACAACGCGCTGTTCGCGCTCGGCCAATTGCCGGCCGGCGGCAGACTGCTGATTCATGCGGTGACGTCGGGCGTCGGCCTTGCGGCACTGCAACTCGCCGGTTTGCACGGCGCGGCGCTGATTGCCGGTTCCTCGTCATCCCCCGAAAAACTGGAGCGCTTGCGCGGCATGGGGCTTCATCTGGCTTTGGCCGACCCGTATAACGGTTTTGCCGAACGCGTCCTGGAGCGGACGGGCGAAAAGGGTGTCGACGTGGTGGTAGATCATATCGGCGGGGGTCTGCTGAACCAGACCATGAGTTGCACCGCGGTCGGCGGCGCCATCGTCAATGTCGGCCGCCTTGGCGGGGTCAAGGCCGAGATCGATCTCAACATGCATGCCGCGCGGCGCATTCGCCTGATCGGTGCGACCTTCCGCACGCGTTCGCTCGACGAGCATGCCAGCGTGGTCCGGGCGTTTCTGGCCGATCATGGCGAGGGACTGGCGGACGGCTCGCTGGCACCGCTGATCGACAGCGTATTTCCCTTCGACGATTTGCCGGCCGCCATGGCGCGCAGCATGAACCGCGGGCAGCTCGGCAAGATCGTCATTGAGCGGGCCAGCTAGACATGGCACGGAGCAAGCCGGCAAAATCCGAGGCCACCCGGAAAAAGACCGCCGCACGCGGCCCGAAATCCGTGGTCACCGCAACGGCCCCGGCGTCGCCGTCCCATCCCAAGTTGTCGCTGACCGAGCGCGCTTATGCCGAAATCCGCCATCGCGTGATTACCCTCGCCTTCCGGCCGGGCGAGTTCCTCAATGAGTCCATGATCTGCGCCTCGCTCGGCATCGGCCGTACGCCGGTTCATGAGGCTTTGCACCGTCTCCAGCTCGAAGGCCTGGTGCAGATCGTGCCGCGCAAGGGCGTGCTGATCCGGACCGACTCGCTCAACGACGTGATCGCCCTGATCGAGACGCGCATGGTGGTGGAGCCGGCAGGCATGGCGCTGGCGGCGGGTCGCGCCCAGCCGCAGCATTTGCGCGCCCTCGAGGTGCTGCTCAAGCAGTCGCACCTGGCCATCAAGCAGAGCGACCGCGCCGGGTACATGGCGCTCGATGCGAAATTCCACAACGAGATCGTCCGCGCCACCGGCAACAGCGTACTGGCCGACGTGATGCGCATGCTGCACCAGCGCGCCAGCCGCATCTGGCATCTCCAGGTGTGGTCGGACGCCGATCTGCGGCTGACCCAGATCGAGCACGAGGCGATCTACGAGGCCCTGAAAGCGGGCAGCGCGGAGCGCACCGCTGCGGCGGCGCGCGCGCACCTGATGTCGTTGCGCGGCCGCATCATGAATGTGGTGTCGCTGAAAAACGCCGCGGAATGACGCGCGCATGAAAGCCTCCGACCTGTTCAGCCTCAAGGATCGCGTGGCACTGGTGACCGGCGCGTCGAGCGGCCTCGGCATCCAGTTCGCCAAAGCGCTGGCCGACAACGGCGCGGCGGTGGTGCTGGTGGCGCGGCGGGTCGAGCGGTTGTCTGAGGTCAAGCAGGCGATCGAGGCAGCCGGCGGCCGCGCCATCGCGGTCGAAGCCGATGTCACCGATGTCGCCGCCATGGCGCGCGCCTTCGATGCGGCGGAAAGGGAATTCGGCACGGTCACCATCCTTGTGAACAATGCCGGCATCGCCCATGGCGGCCGCGCCATCGACATGGCGCCGGAAGAATGGCGGAAGGTGCTGGCCACCAATCTCGACGCCGTTTTCACCAATGCGCAGGAAGCGGCGCGGCGGATGCTGGCGGCCAACAAGCCGGGCGCCATCGTCAATATCGCCTCGGTGCTCGGTCTCTCGGTGGCGAAGGGCGTCGCCGCCTATGCCACCGCCAAGGCCGGCGTGGTGCAACTGACCAAGGCGCTGGCGGTCGAACTCGCCTTCAAGGGCATCCGCGTCAACGCCATCGCACCGGGCTGGTTCGTCACCGAAATTAACGACGCGTATCTGATGAGCGAAGCAGGCGACGCCATCAAGCGCGAGATTCCGATGGGCCGGTTCGGCGCCAGCGGCGATCTCGACGGCGCGCTGTTGTTGCTGGCGTCGGACGCCGGGCGCTACATGACCGGCGCGACGCTGGTGGTCGACGGCGGGCAGGTGGTCGGTATCAAGGGATAGCCAATATGGACTTCACGCTGTCGCCCGAGATCGAGGACATCCGCCTGCGGGTGCGCGCCTTCATCGAGGAGCACGTGCTGCCGCTGGAAGCCGATCCGGCCAATTTCGCCGATCACGAGAACATCCCGTCGGACCGTCTGGCGCCGGTGCGCGCCAAGGCCAAAGCCGCCGGCCTGTGGGCGCCGCAGGCGCCAAAGGACTGTGGCGGCATGGGCCTGCCGGTGGTGGCCTGGGCCGTGATCTACGAGGAAGCCGCGCGTTCGGTGTTCGGGCCGCTGGCGATTCACTGCATGGCGCCGGACGACGGCAACATGAACCTGGTCGCCAAGGTCGGCACGCCGGCGCAGAAGGACTGGTTCCTGCGGCCGATCGTCGAGGGCAAGGTGCGGTCCTCGATTGTGATTACCGAGCCTGCGCCCGGCGCCGGCTCCGACCCGGGCATGATGCTGACCCGCGCCGAGAAAAAGGGCGATCGCTACATCGTGCGCGGCCGCAAGTGGTTCATCACCGGCGCCGATGGCGCCGCGCATTTCATCCTCATTGCCCGCACCTCGGACGACAAGCGGCGCGGCCTGTCGGCGTTCCTCTACCACAAGGACCAGCCGGGCTGGCGCATCGTCCGCCGCATCCCGATCATGGGACCGGAGGAACATGGCGGCCATTGCGAGATCGAGTATGACGGACTGGAAATCCCGGCCGAGAACCTGCTGATGACCGAAGGCGACGGCATGCGCGCCATGCAGACCCGGCTCGGCCCGGCGCGGCTGACGCATTGCATGCGCTGGCTCGGCTTCGCCAAGCGCTGCATGGAGATCGCCCAAGAGTACGTCGAGCGGCGCGAGAGCTTCGGCATCAAGCTGGCCGACCGCGAGAGCGTGCAGATCAAGCTCGGCCAGGTCGCGCACCAGATCCAGATCGGCCGGCTGCTGACCATGCACGCGGCCTGGAAACTCGATCAGGGTTCGCGCGCGCGCAAGGAAGTGTCGATGGCCAAGGTGCAGGTCGCCGATGCGCTGCATAACGCAGCAGACGTGGCGATCCAGCTCAACGGCGCACGCGGTTATTCGAAGGACACGATCCTGGAATGGATCTACCGCTATGCCCGCCAGGCGCGGCTGGTCGACGGCGCCTCGGAAGTGCACGAGATGGTGATGGCGCGCTTCATGCGCGAGGAGGGGCGGGACTTTTGGAAGTGGGGGTAGCGCCGCGGCATTCTCCGCTCATTCCCGCGGAAAGCGGGAATCCAGCCTTTGATTTTGCAAATACTGGGTCCCCGCGTCCGCGGGGGCGAGCGGCAGAATTCAGACTGCCGAGCCTTTGGCTAGCTGCGGTAGCTGGTGTCGACCTTGTCGAGCATGCGCAGATAGGCCGACCAGTCGGCGCTGCCGCGGCCGCTGTCGTGATGCTCGAACTGCTCGGCGGTCTTGGCGCAGATCGCCTCCGGAATTTCGACCAGGTCGCCTTTGGTCGCTTCCAGCGTCAATTGCGTGTCGATGGCGTCGATCAGCGTCTTCATCAAGACGAAGCTTTCGCGCGCAGTCTTGCCGACCGTGAGCAGGCCGTGATGGTTCAGGATCATCGCCCGGTTCTTGCCGAGGTCGCGGTTGATGCGTTCGCGCTCGGCGAAGTCCTCGGTGATGCCTTCATAGGCGTGATAGCCGATGCGCTTGTAGAAGCGGATCGAATGCTGCGACAGCATGCGCAGGCCGCCCTTGAGGGCGCCGATCGCCATGCCGTTGTTGGTGTGCACGTGCACCGCGCAGTTGACGTCCTCCCGCGCGCTCAGCACGCCGCCATGCAGCGTGAAACCCGGGCGGTTGATGCCGGCCTTTTCGTCGAGGTCCAGGTCCATGCTGACCTTGACCAGATTGGACGCGGTCACCTCGGTGTAGAGCAGTTCGTGCCGCTTCATCAGGAACATGCGCGGCTCGCCCGGCACCCGCATCGACGAGTGATTGTAGATGACGTCGTCCCAGCCGTAATGGGCGGTCAGCCGGTAGACGGCGGCAAGATCGATCCGCGCCTGCCACTCTTCCGCTGAGATGTCGGCCGGCTTCATGTCGGCCATTTTGGTCGGTTTGTTCATGGGCTCGCGTTCCTCCGCTGCATTGGTTGCCGCCATTATAGCTTATTCGCGCGGGGATTTCACTCTGCGTGCCGCGCAGGTAAGGTCCGCGCACGCGCCAACCCGTTGTTTCAGGACGTGAAAATGTCAGCGATCAGCAAGAACAAAGCCATCCAGATCCGCATGGGCGGCTACGGCCCCCCGACCACCGGATTCAGCAAGTCGCTGAAGTTCATCGGCGACAAACTCGAGGCCGAGTTCGGCGACCGCGTCGACATCAAATACGTCTGGAACGTCATGGATCTCGGCTTCAAGGCCGAGGACATCCTGTGGCTGGTCGAGAATGGCCTGCTGACACTGGGCTACCAGTCGTCGAGCTACATGACCGACCGGGTTCCGGAACTGGGCTTCGTCGATCTGCCATTCCTGTTTGCCAACAATGACCAGGCGCGCGGCGCGATGGACGGCGAACTCGGCGCCTTCCTGGCCCGGAAGACCGAGGAGCGCGTCAACTACCGTATCCTCGGCTGGTTCGAGAACGGCTTCCGCCACATCTCCAACAAGCTGCGGCCGATCCGTGTGCCCGCCGACATGAAGGACATGAAAATCCGGGTGCTGCCGAGCGAGATCCAGCGCCGCACCTTCGAACTGCTCGGCGCGCAGGCGATGCGCATGGACCTGACCGAAGCGATCACGATGATCAAGGCCGGCACTCTCGACGCGCAGGAAAATCCGCTCGCCAACACCGTCACCTATGGCGTGCATAATTTTCACAAATATCACACGCTCAGCAACCACTTCTATATTTCGCGGCCGATCTTCCTGCACCGCACCGCCTTCGATGCGTGGCCGGACGATCTCAAGCAGGCGATGCAGAAGGCGGTGACGGAATCGGTCGCGTTCCAGCGCAAGCTGGCGGTCGAGGAGCACGAGCAGTCGCTGCAGGCGATCAAGGATGCCGGCTGCGAGGTGCACCAACTGACGGCGGCCGAACACGCTGAATTCGCCAAAGCGGTGCAGCCGCTGCTCGACGACGCGCGCGGCATGTACGGCGAGGCGATGTTCAAAATGGTGCCGAAGGCCTAGCCGCCATTGCGTGACGCCTGCCGGCGCCCGTCGAGGCGGCGCAGGCGGCGCGCTTAACGACTTCTAAAGCTTAACGCCCTGCTTCCGGGCGCCGGATTCACATCGCGGCAATGAGTCACCGGTACAAAAGGGTCCGGTGTCCTCCTGCAGCGGCGAATTCATGCTCCATCCCCACCGTCCGGCCGCTTTGGCGACACGCGGCCTGTGCAAGCGATTCGACCGCCCCGCGGTCGACGATCTCGATCTGACGATCCATGGCGGAGAGTTCTACGCGCTGGTCGGCCCCAACGGCGCCGGCAAGACCACCACGTTGCGGATGGTGACCGGCCTGCTGCGGCCGGATTCCGGTTCGATCGCTATCGACGGCATCGACGCGCTGGCCGATCCGGTCGCTGCCAAGCAAATCACCGCCTGGCTGTCCGACGAACCGATGATCTACGACAAGCTGACGCCCTACGAGTACCTCGAATTCGTCGCGGGGCTCTGGCGCATCGACGCCGCCGCGGCCGAGCCGCTGGCCCGCGAACTGCTCGACTGGCTCGGTCTGGCGCCGCACGCGCATGAACGCTGCGAAGGCTTCTCGCGCGGCATGCGGCAGAAGGTGGCGCTGGCCGGCGCGCTGGTGCATGACCCGAAGCTGATCATTCTCGACGAGCCGCTCACCGGGCTCGATGCCGGCTCCGCCCGCCAGGTCAAGAATGTGCTGAAGGAGCGCGTGCGCGCCGGCGGCACCGTCATCATGACCACGCATATTCTCGAAGTCGCGGAACGCATGGCCGATCGCATCGGCGTCATCGCCCATGGCCGCCTGATCGCCGAGGGCACGCTCGACGAATTGCGCGCGCGCTCCGGACAGACAGCGCTGGAAGACGCCTTTCTGGCGCTGGTCGCCGAACCGGTCGAGGCCGCGTGAGCCGTCCCGACACGCTGACCTGGCTGGCCGAACACGAGCTCCGCCTCGGGTGGCGCGACTGGCTGTCGCTGATGACGGCCGGCCGCCGCCGCCGCGCTTTGACGGTCGCCGTCGCGCTGGCCGTGTTTGCCGCCTTCATGCATCTGTTCGCCTACTGGATCGTGGCCGGCTATGCCAATGCCGACGTCGGCTCCACCACGACCGCGCTTATGGCGATCACCGGCGTTCTGCTGCTGTCGTGGTCGCTGTTGCTGTCGCAGGCGATGGAGTCGGTTACCCGCGCATTTTATGCGCGCTCCGATCTGGATCTGATTCTCACGTCGCCGGTGTCGTCGCGCAAGGTGTTCGCGGTGCGCATGGGCCGGATCGCGGCCGGCTCCGTGCTGATGTCGATGCTGCTGGCAGCGCCGTTCGTCAATGTGCTGGCGGCGCTCGGCGGCGCGCGCTGGCTGGCCGCCTATGGCGTGGTGGCCGCCATGGGCGCGGTGGCGACCGCGGCGGCACTGGCGCTCACCATCGCGCTGTTCCGGCTGGTCGGGGCCCGGCGCACGCGGCTGATCGCGCAGATTGTCGCCGCGATTATCGGCGCCGCCTTTGTCATCGGCCTGCAGATCGCCGCCATCTTTTCGGCCGGGACGCTGTCGCGCTTCACGGCGCTGCAATCGGACTGGATGCGGGCGAACGCGCCCGATGCCGGCAGTGCCGTCTGGTGGCCGGCGCGCGCGGTGCTGGGTGACGCCGGCGCGCTCGCCGTCGTTGCCGTGGCTGGCGTTGCCGTTCTTGCCGTCTCGATTGCCGCCTTTTCGGGCCGCTTCGGCGATCACGCCATGGCCGCCGCCGGCGTGTCCAGCACGGTGGTGCGGCAGCGCCGCTGGTCGCAAGGCTTCCGCCCTCGATCGGCGGCGCGCGTGTTGCGGCAGAAAGAATGGACGCTGCTGCGGCGCGATCCCTGGCTGATGTCGCAGACGCTGATGCAGATTCTCTACCTGCTGCCGCCGGCAATCCTGTTGTGGATCACCTTCCGCGACGGCAACGCCGCCTATGTGGTGCTGATCCCCGTCGTGGTGATGGCGGCCGGCCAGCTCGCCGGCGGTCTGGCCTGGCTGTCGATTTCGGGCGAGGACGCGCCGGACCTGGTCGCGACCGCGCCGATTCCGGCGACGCGCATCGTCTGGGCCAAGATCGAGGCCGTCATCGGCATGATAGCGCTGCTGTTCGCGCCGCTGATCGCCATGCTGTTGTTCGATTCGCTCTATGCCGCGCTGGTCTGCGCGCTCGGAATCCTGATGTCGGCGGCGGCGGCCACGCTGATCCAGCTTTGCTTCCGGGTCCAGGCGCGGCGCAGCCAGTTCCGCCGCCGCCAGACCTCGTCGCGCATCGCCACCTTCGCCGAGGCGTTTTCGTCGATCGCCTGGGCGGCGACCGCGGGCGTTGCCGCGGATGGCAGCTGGATTGCGATCTTCCCGGCGCTGGTGGGGCTCGCCCTTCTCGGCGGCGTCTGGCTGATCCGGCCGCGCCAGACCTGACGGACGCGGCTCAAGCGAAAACCAGTCGCGCCTGCTGCCGCTGCCGCAGCACCAGAAATCCGACGATGAGAATGTTGAGAATATTGGCGCCGACGCCGGCTGCGAAGGCCGGGGCGTAGTATCCGAAATAGTCGTAGAGAACGCCGCCCAGCCACCCGCCGAGCGCCATGCCGACGCCGGTGAACAGCAGCACTGTCGGGATCCGCCATGACGCCTCGCGCGCCGGAAACAGTTCGCGGATCGCCAGCACATAGGCCGGGATGATGCCGCTGAAGCCAAGCCCGAACACAGCGGCCACGGTGAACAGGCCGACCTCGTCCTGGGTGCCGAGGAAGCCGATCATCCCCGCGGTCTGCCAGACCGAGCCGATCAGCACGGTCATGAGCCCGCCGATCTTGTCGGAAATGATGCCCCATATCTGCCGGCTGATGAAGGCGGTGCCGAGCAGCACCGACAGCATCAGCGCGCCCATCGCGCGGGTGATGCCGAGGTCGGTGCACAACGCGACGAGATGGCCCTGAGGCATGGCCATCGGGATGCAGCACAGCACCCCGGCCGCGCAAATCAGTCCAAACACCAGGTTCGGCGGCAGACCCAGCACCTGGGACTTGACCGGTGCGGTCCCGGTGGGCGCCGGCGCCGCAACGACCTCCGGCGCCGGGCGGAAGAAGATCAGCGCCAGCGGCACGATCACGATAACCACGGCCGCGCCGTACCAGAACATCGTCTGGCGCCAGCCCATCACACCCAGCGCCCATTCGAACACCGGCGGCCACATGGCGCCTGCGAGGTAGGTGCCGCTGGAAATCAGCGCCAGCGCCGAGCCGCGCCGCCGGTCGAACCAGCGGCTGACGTAGATGTACAAGGGGGCATTGATGCCGCCGAGGCCGATCAGGCCGATGAACAGGCCATGGCCGATCCACAGCGGCAGCGGCGGGCCCAGCGTCGAGATCGACAGGCCGAGGCCGACCATCAGCGCGCCGCCCATCACCGTCCAGCGTGTGCCGATTTTGTCGGCCAGGCGGCCCATGAGGATGCCGCCAACGCCGCCGCCGAACCAGGCGAGCGCAACGGCCAGCGCCGGGATCGAGCGCTGGCCGTCGACCTCGGCGGCGATATCCTTGAGCGCAACCGTGGTGATCCACGCCGCGCCATAGGCCATCAGCAACGTGACCAGCGCCACGGTGGCGACAGTCCACGACTGTCTTGTCTCGACCGACGATGACGGCGATTGCATGAAAGGGGTTCCGGCTGGCATTTCCTTTTACAGAACGCCTAAAGATTGACCACCCCGTTCCGCGAAGGGCAGGTCTGTCTGGTGCAGTGCGGTAGCCGCGCGTGGACGCGAATCTTGCCGGAAACCTCCTGGCGCCCATGCGGGACAACGAAATTGACCACAGGGCCTTGTGGTGTCAGCTTAATTCGGTTCCGTGGCTTTGCGCCGGGCGGCCCGAGCCTATATGAGTGGAGCGGCGTGAGTTGTGATTCCGCGGCGTTCGCCCAGCAAGGTCATGCATGACGCTTCGATCGGTCAGCCTCGACGATAAATACGACCTGACCCAGTCCCACGTGCTGGTGACCGGCTATCAGGCGCTGATCCGCGCCTGCCTGATGCAGAAGGAGCGCGACCGCCGCGCCGGCCTCAATACCGGCGGTTACCTCACCGGCTACCGCGGTTCGCCGCTCGGCGGCCTCGACCAGCAGTTCATGCGCGCCGGCCGTCATCTGGCCGCCGCCGACATCAAGTTTCAGCCCGGCATCAATGAGGAACTCGCCGCCACCGCGCTGTGGGGCAGCCAGCAGGCCGAACTGCGCGGCGAAGGCAAGTTCGATGGCGTCTTCGGCCTCTGGTACGGCAAAGGCCCGGGCGTCGATCGCTCCGGCGACGTGTTCCGTCACGCCAATCTGGCCGGCTCGTCGACGCATGGCGGCGTCATCGCGCTGATGGGCGATGACCACACCGCCGAATCCTCCACCACCGCGCATCAGTCGGAATTCCATTTCGTCGACGTGATGATGCCGATCCTCAATCCGGCCGGCGTGCAGGAGATCATCGACTACGCGCAGATCGGCTGGGCGATGTCGCGCTTCACGGGCACCTGGACCGCGCTCAAGTGCATGCACGACACGGTCGAGTCGACCGGCGTGGTCGACGGCCGGATGGATCGCCTGAACCTCCAACGCCCGGCCGATTTCGCGATGCCCGAGGGTGGGCTGAATGTGCGGCTGGTCGACACCATTCTCGGCCAGGAAGCGCGGCTGCACGACTTCAAGCGCGACGCCATGCTGGCCTTCGTGCGCGCCAACAAGCTCAACACCATGATCACGTCCGGCGGACGGCAGCCGAAGATCGGCGTCATCACCACCGGCAAGGCCTATCTCGACGTCCGCCAGGCGCTGGACGAACTCGGCATCGACGAGCTGCGCTGCAACGACATCGGCCTGCGCCTGTTCAAGATCGGCTGCGTCTGGCCGATCCCGCGCCAGGAGCTTCTGGAGTTCGCCTCTGGCCTCGACCTCATCATCGTCGTCGAGGAGAAACGCTCGCTGATCGAAGTGCAGGTGCGCGAGGAACTGTACGGCACCGCCAACCAGCCGCTTTGCATCGGCAAGAAGGACGAGCACGGCAACTGGCTGTTCCCGGTCAAAGGCGCGCTCGATCCCAACGATGTCGCCATCTGCATCGGCGAGCGGCTGCTGCGCTATGGCGCCAGCGACGAACTGTCGGCCAACGTGGCGCGGCTGAAAAGCGCGCAGCACGCACTCGCCGAGGCCGCCGACATCGCGCTGCGCGTGCCGTATTTCTGCTCCGGCTGTCCGCACAACACCTCGACCCGCGTGCCGGAAGGCAGCCGCGCCTATGCCGGCATTGGCTGCCATTACATGGCGCAGTGGATGGACCGCGACACGCAGGGCTATACCCAGATGGGCGGCGAGGGCGCCAACTGGATCGGTGAATCGCCGTTCTCGAACCGGCCGCACGTGTTCCAGAACCTGGGAGACGGCACCTACAACCACTCCGGCTATCTCGCCATCCGCGCCGCGATCGCCTCCGGCGTGACCATGACCTACAAGATCCTGTTCAACGACGCGGTGGCGATGACCGGCGGGCAGTCCAATGACGGCGGTCTGACCGTGCCGCAGATCGCCGCGCAGGTGGCGGCCGAAGGCGCCAGGCGCGTTGTCGTCGTCACCGATGAGCCGTTCAAGTATCCGAAGGACACCGAATGGCCGCGCGGCCTGACCGTGCACCATCGCGACGAACTCGACGCGGTGCAGCGCGACCTCGCCACGGTGCCGGGCGTCAGCATTCTCATCTACGACCAGACCTGTGCCGCCGAGAAGCGCCGCCGCCGCAAGCGCGGCGCCTTCCCCGATCCGGACAAGCGCGTCGTCATCAACGACCTGGTCTGCGAAGGCTGCGGCGACTGCGGCGTCAAGTCGAACTGCGTTTCCGTGCAGCCGCTGGCGACCGAATGGGGCCGCAAGCGCACCATCGATCAGTCGAGCTGCAACAAGGACTTTTCCTGCGTCAACGGCTTCTGCCCGTCCTTCGTCACGGTGCACGGCGCCAAGCTGAAGAAGGGCGAGGGCGTCGCCCAGCCCGAGGAATGGCCGGAGTTGCCGGCGCCGCATCTGCCGCTCGCCAACCATCCCTACAGCATCATCGTCACCGGCATCGGCGGCACCGGCATCGTCACCATCGGCGCCATCGTCGCCATGGCGGCGCATCTGGAAGGCAAGGGCGCCGGCGTCATCGACATGGCCGGCCTCGCGCAGAAGGGCGGCGCGGTCTACAGCCACATTCGCATCGCCAACAAGCCCGACGACATCCACGCCATCCGCATTGCCGCCGCCGGCGCCGACCTGGTGCTGGGCGGCGACATCGTCGTCGCCGGCAACAAGAAGGTGCTGACCGCGATGAAGCCCGGCAATACCCGGGTTATCGTCAACACCGCCGAATTCCTGCCCGGCGACTTCGCCCGCAACGCCGATTTCTCGCTGCCGACCGAGCGGCTCAAGCGCGCCATCGTCAGCGGCGCCGGCCGCGAGCACACCCATTTCGTCGACGCCAGCCGGCTGGCCACTGCGCTCCTGGGCAATTCGATCGGCGCCAACATGTTCATGCTCGGCTTCGCCTATCAGTCCGGCGGCCTGCCGCTGACCGACGAGGCGATCGAGAAGGCGATCGAGATGAACGGCGAGGCGGTGGCGATGAACATCGCCGCGTTTCGCTACGGCCGCCGCGCCGCGGTCGACCGCGGCGCCGTCGAAGCGCTGGTGGCGCCGAAGCCGCGGGAAGAAAACGACTCGCTGAAGCTGTCGCAGAGCTTCGCCGAGACGGTGGACCGGCGCGTGGCGTTCCTCACCGCCTATCAGAGCCGGCGCTATGCGCGGCGCTACAGCGCGCTGGTCGAGAAGGTGCGTGCCGCCGAGGCCGAGAAGGTGCCGGGGCAGAGCGCGCTGACCGAAGCCGTCGCGCGTTATCTGTTCAAGCTGATGGCCTACAAGGACGAATACGAGGTCGCCCGGCTCTATACCGACTCGTCATTCGTCGACCGCGTGAAAGCGTCTTTCGACGGCGACCTGCGTTTCGAATTCCATCTGGCGCCGCCGTTGCTGGCCAGGCGCAATCCGCTGACCGGCGAGCCGAAGAAGATGACGTTCGGGCCCTGGATGCTGAAAGCCTTTGGCGTGCTGGCAAAGTTCAAGGTTCTGCGCGGCACGCCGTTCGATCCGTTTGCCTACAGCGAAGACCGGCGCATCGAGCGGCAATTGGTGGCGGACTACCAGACGCTGCTCGACAGGATCATCGCCGAGCTGACGCCGTTCAATCATCAGACCGCGGTGGCGCTGGCCTCGATCCCGGAAAAAATCCGCGGCTACGGCCCGGTCAAGCAGCGCCATCTCACTGCCGCCAAGGCGGAGGAGGCCGCGCTGCTGGAGCAGTTCAGCACCGGCGCCATGCCGTTCCTGAAAGCGGCGGAGTAGCCACAGCCCCGCTCGTCTCCGCGCACCGTCTTTCGGCCGATTACGCGCCGTCAAGACTTGACCGACCTCCGGCAGTATTCTCAAATCAATCTCAACGCGACCGCCTGCCAATAAGGCGGCGAGGGGAGATGCGGCGCTGTGGAAGAGCGCCGTCCAGGGAGGATACCGGCTGTGGCGTCGAGCGCCGCCGCGAGAGCGGACACGTTTCCGAAGCTTTTGGTGCGCAACGCCCGCTTGCATGGCGCGCGGCCGTCGATGCGTCACAAGGATCTGGGCATCTGGCAGACCTGGACCTGGAGCGAGGTTCTGGAAATCGTCCGCGCCTATTCCGTTGGCCTGTCCCGGCTCGGGCTCAAGCGCGGCGAAACCATTGCCATTGTCGGCGCCAACCGGCCGAAGCTGTACTGGTCGGTGATGGCGGCGCAGGCGCTCGGCGCCATTCCGGTGCCGGTTTATGCCGACGCGGTCGCCGACGAACTGGCTTATGTGATCGCGCACGCCGAAGTGCGCTTCGCCGCCGTCGAGGACCAGGAGCAGGTCGACAAGATCCTGTCGGTGGCCGAGCGGCTGCCGAAGCTGGAATGGCTGGTCTACGACGAGACCCGCGGCCTGCGCGACTATGACCATACCCGGCTGAAGTCGATGGACGAGGTCATCGCCGACGGCCGCAAGGCGATTGCCGCCGATTCCAAGGTGGGTGCCTGGATCGACGGCGAGATCGAGGCCGGCAAGGGCTCCGATCCCTCGATCATCCTCTATACCTCGGGCACCACGGGCACATCGAAGGGCGTGGTGCTGACCGGCGAGCGGTCGATTGCCGCCGCTACCGATACCGTTGCCTTCGACGGCCTGACCGAGACAGACGTGGCGCTGGCCTATCTGCCGATCGCCTGGGTCGGCGATCACTACCTCAATTATGCGCAAGGGCTGGTGGCGGGCTTCTGCACCGCCTGCCCGGAGAGCGCCGACACGGTGATGACCGATCTGCGCGAGATCGGGCCGACCTTCTATTTCGCGCCGCCGCGCACGCTGGAAACGCTGCTGACGCGGGTGATGATCCGCATGGAGGACGCCAGCCTGCTCAAGCGCAAGCTGTTCCACTATTTCATCGGCGTGGCGCGCCGCTACGGCGAGCGTATTCTCAACGGCGAGTCCGTGCCGCTGTCCGGGCGGCTGCTCTATGCGCTCGGCAACGTGCTGGTCTACGGTCCGCTCAAGAACGTGCTCGGCTTTTCGCGCGTGCGCGTCGCCTATACCGCCGGCGAGGCGATCGGCCCGGATCTGTTCGCATTCTACCGCTCGATCGGGCTGAACCTGAAACAGCTTTACGGCCAGACCGAAGCCTTCCTCTATGTCACCGCGCAGCCGAACGGCGCGATCTATTCCGACACCGTCGGCCCGGCCTGTCCGAATGTCGATATCCGCATCGCCGACAACGGCGAGGTTCTGTTCAGGTCGCCGGGCATGTTCTCCGGCTATTTCAAGGACGCCGCCAAGACCGCCGAGACCATGACGGCGGACGGCTATGTGATGACGGGCGACGCCGGCTATTTCGACGAGAAGACCGGCCACCTCAAGATCATCGATCGCGCCAAGGACGTCGGCAGGCTCAACGACGGCACGCTGTTCCCGCCGAAATACATCGAGAACAAGCTCAAGTTCTTCCCCAACATCCGCGAAGCGGTGGCCTATGGCGACGGCCGCGATTTCGTCGCGGTGATGATCAATATCGATCTCACGGCTGTTGGCAGTTGGGCTGAGCGCCACAACGTGATCTATGCGTCGTACCAGGAACTGGCCGGCCATCCGCTGGTCTACGACATGATCGAGAAGAACGTCGCCGAGGTGAACCGCAGGCTGGCGGCGGACAAGGTGACGGCCGGCGCGCAGATCAGGCGCTTTCTGATCCTGCACAAGGAACTCGATGCCGATGACGGCGAACTCACGCGCACCCAGAAGGTGCGCCGCGGTTTCATCGCCGACCGCTACGACGCCCTGATCAAGGCGCTGTATGACGGCTCCAAGGAAGCCGACATCTCGACCGAGGTCACCTTCGAGGACGGACGCAAGGGCACCATCAGCGCGCGGGTGAAAATCCGCGACATGCAGGTCGAACCGGCACTGGGGCAGGCGGCATGAGCAAACTCTTTCTTGTCCCTCCCCCGCTTGCGGGGGAGGGCAGCCGCCGAAGGCGGCGGGTGGGGGAAGAGACCCCCCCCCGATGCGCTGCGCGCATCGACCCTCCCCTTTCAGGGGAGGGATAAGAAGTGGGAGCCCGCGCATGAGATCCCCCAGCGGACCCGAGATCGCGGCTGGCGAGGTGCTGCTGTCGGTGGAAGACGTGTCGCTGGCGTTCGGCGGCGTCAAGGCGGTCAGCGGCATTTCCTTCGACATCCGCAAGGGCGAGATCCGCGCCATCATCGGCCCGAATGGCGCCGGCAAGACGTCGATGCTCAACATCATCAACGGTTTCTATCATCCGCAGCAGGGCCGCATCACCTTCAAGGGCGAGACGCGCTCGAAAATGCGACCGCATGACGCCGCGCGCGGCGGCATCGCCCGCACCTTCCAGAACGTGGCGCTGTTTCGCGGCATGACCGCGCTCGACAACATCATGGCCGGCCGCACGCTGAAGATGAAGCGCAATTTGTTCTGGCAGGTGCTGCGCGTCGGGCCGGCGCTGGCGGAGGAAGTCGAGAACCGCCACAAGGTCGAGGAGATCATCGACTTTCTGAAAATCCAGGACATCCGCCGCGTGCCGGTGGCGCGGCTGCCCTACGGTCTGCAGAAGCGCGTCGAACTCGGCCGCGCGCTGGCGATGGAGCCGGAGCTCTTGCTGCTCGACGAACCGATGGCCGGCATGAACCTCGAAGAGAAAGAGGACATGTCGCGCTTCGTGCTCGACGTCAACGACCACTTCGGCACCACGGTGGCGCTGATCGAGCACGACATGGGCGTGGTGATGGACCTGTCCGACCGCGTCGTGGTGCTCGACCACGGCATCAAGATCGCCGACGGCACGCCCGACGAGGTCAAGACCAACCAGGCGGTGATCGACGCCTATCTGGGAGTGGCGCATTGATGGCGAGGCCGACACTTAGCGGCGACGACCTCTCTTTCTTACCCTCCCCCCTGTGGGGAGGGTCGGCGCGCACTTGCGCGCCGGGGTGGGGGTCTCTTGCTTCGGCCATCACCCCCACCCCCATCCCCTCCCCACAAGGGGGAGGGGAGTCGCAATACGGCAAGGTCGTGCAAACATGATCGGCCTCGGCCAGTTCCTCGAAGTGCTGTTCAGCGGCTTGCTGTCCGGCGTGCTGTATTCGCTGGTGGCGCTCGGCTTCGTGCTGATCTTCAAGGCTTCGGGCGTATTCAACTTCGCGCAGGGCGCCATGGTGCTGCTGGCCGGCCTGGCGTTGGTGCGTTCGCTCGACTTCCTGGTGGCCAACGGTTTCCCGTTCTGGAGCGCGGTGATCCTCGGCCTGCTGTTCGCCGCCATGATCATGGCCATCACCGCCTGGATGGTGCAGCGCTTTGTGCTTGGCCCGCTGATCAATCAGGACGGCCTGACGCTGTTCATGGCCACCATCGGCATCACCTTCGTGCTCGAAGGCGCGGCGCAGATGATCTTCGGCTCCGACGTCTATCCGCTGCGGCTGTTTCCGACCGACGCCTGGTTCCTGTTCGAGGGCAACTTCCCCGGCGGTCTGCTGGTCAGCAAGATCGACGTCTGGGGCGGCCTGATCGCCGCCGTGCTGGTGGCGGGGCTGGCGGTGTTCTTCCAGCGCACCAAGACCGGCCGCGCGCTGCGCGCCGTCGCCGACGATCACGCCGCGGCGCAGTCGGTCGGCATTTCGCTGAACTGGATCTGGTTCATCGTCTGGCTGGTGGCCGGCCTGGTGGCGCTGGTCGCCGCCACGGTCTGGGGCACCAAGCTCGGCGTGCAGTTTTCCATCGTCTTCCTGGCGCTGAAGGCGCTGCCGGTGCTGATCATCGGCGGCTTTACCTCGGTGCCGGGGGCGATTGTCGGCGGCCTGATCGTCGGCGCCGGCGAGAAACTGGCCGAGGCCTATCTCGGCCCCTTCATCGGCGGCGGCATCGAATACTGGTTCGCTTACGTGCTGGCGCTGGTGGTGTTGATGGTGCGGCCGCAGGGCCTGTACGGCGAACGGATCATTGAGCGGATTTGAGATGATGTCGGAATGGCTGAGCCAGGATTTTCCGTTCGTCCCCGCGGAAGCGGGGACCCAGGCTTTGCCAATTAAGAACTGGATTCCCGCTTGCGCGGGAATGAACGGAGTGTGTGGCGACGCTCCGCGCGCACAGGGGGACGCGTAGCGATGTTCTACCGCGAGACCGGCCAGTTCAAGACCAGCTACGCCGCCGACATGGCGATCTTCCCGATCCGTCAGGACCGGATCGCGCTGTGGGCCGTGCTGGCCTTTGCCTTCATCGGCGTACCGCTGCTCGCCAGCTTCCAGGTCTGGCCGTTCGGCGGCGAGTATATGTTGCGCGCCATATTGATTCCGTTTTTGATCCTGTCGCTGGCGGCGATCGGGCTCAACATCCTCACCGGCTATTGCGGACAGTTGTCGCTCGGCAGCGGCGCCTTCATGGCGATCGGCGCCTACAGCGCCTACAAGTTCTCGACCGGCGTGCACATTCCGCTGGAGATATTCTCGATCTCCATCCCGCCGCTGCCGATGCTGCCGTCCATCCTGCTGGGCGCGCTGATGTCGTGCCTGGTCGGCATCCTGTTCGGCATCCCCAGCCTGCGCATCAAGGGGCTCTATCTGGCGGTGGCCACGCTCGCCGCCCAGTTCTTTTTCGACTGGGTGTTCAGCCGGGTGAAGTGGTTCACCAATTACACGCCCTCCGGCTCGGTGGCGGCGCCGGAGCTGAACTTCTTCGGCTTCGTCGTCAATTCGCCGGTCGAACGCTATCTGCTGTGTCTGGTATTTGTGACGCTGTTCGCGCTGATGGCGAAGAACCTGGTGCGCGGCAGTATCGGCCGGCAGTGGATGGCGATCCGCGACATGGACATCGCCGCCGAGCTGATGGGGATCCGGCCGCTGTACGCCAAGCTCACCGCCTTCGCGGTGTCGTCCTTCGTGATGGGCGTCGCCGGCGCGCTGTGGGCCTTCGTCTATCTCGGCGCCTGGGAGCCGCTGGCCTTCAACATCGACCGCTCGTTCCAGATCCTGTTCATGGTCATCATCGGCGGCCTCGGCTCGATCCTCGGCTCGTTCCTCGGCGCCGCCTTCATTCTGATCCTGCCGATCCTGCTCGATCAGGTGCCGCAAGCGCTCGGCGTGCCGCTCACCGTCGAGACCGTGTCGCACCTGGTGTTCATCGTCACCGGGGCGCTGATCTGCTGGCTGCTGATCGTCGAGCCGCACGGCTTTGCCAGGCTTTGGTCGACCGCAAAGGAGAAATTGAGGCTCTGGCCTTACCCGTATTGAGGGCATAGGCTTGTGCCTTCACGGCGCCGGTGGAAACGAAACGAGCCGCCGGGTCGACACAAGAAAAATAAAAGTTTCAAAGCGCCGGCATCAAATCCGGCCTTACAGGGAGGAAGTCGAATGAGAAAGCTTACCTTGGCTCTCGCCGCTTTCGCCGTGGGTGCGACGGCGTCGACCGGGCCGGCGATGGCACAGAACGAACAATTCCTGCCGTCGCTGGTCTATCGCACCGGCCCCTATGCGCCGAACGGGATACCGTTCGCCAACGGCGTCGCCGACTACTGGACATTGATCAACGAGCGCGACGGCGGCATCAACGGCGTCAAGATCGTGTTCGAGGAATGCGAGACCGGCTACGCCACCGACAAGGGCGTCGAGTGTTACGAGCGCCTGAAGGGCAAGGGCCCGACCGGCGCCGGCTATTTCTCGCCGCTGTCGACCGGCATCACCTTCGCGCTGACCGAGAAGGTGCCCGGCGACAAGATCCCGCTGCTGACCATGGGCTATGGCCGTTCGGAAAGCCGCAACGGCGCGGTGTTCCCGTGGAATTTCGTCGCCGTCGGCAGCTACTGGACCGCGGCCGACGTCGCCATCCAGCACATCGCCAAGGAGTTCGGCGGCTTCGACAAGCTGAAGGACAAGAAGATCAGTCTCGTCTATCACGACAGCCCCTACGGCAAGGAGCCGATCGCGGCGCTCGAGGCCCGTGCCAAGCTGCACGGCTTTACCTTCAAGGGCATTCCGGTCACCCATCCGGGCGTCGAGCAGAAGTCGCAGTGGCTGTCGATCCGCCAGGACCGGCCGGACTACGTGCTGCTCTGGGGCTGGGGCGTGATGAACTCGACCGCGATCAAGGAAGCGGCCGCGGTCGGCTATCCGCGCGACAAGGTGATGGGCGTGTGGTGGTCGGGCGCCGAGCCTGACGTGACGCCGGCCGGCGACCAGTCCACCGGCTACAAGGCGCTGATGCTGCAGCACGGCGCCGGCAAGGCGAAGGTCCACGCCGACCTCGAGAAACACGTTATCGGCAAGGGCAAGTCGCCGACCAAGGACGACTTCGCGCAGGTTCTGTACAACCGCGGCCTTCTCAACTCGATGCTCGGCGTCGAGGCGATCCGCACCGCGATGAAGAAGTACGGCAACAAGCCGATGACCGGCGAGCAGATCCGCTGGGGCTTCGAGAACCTCAACCTCACCGCCGACCGCATCAAGGAGCTCGGCTTCGAGGGCATGGTCAGCCCGATCAAGCTCTCCTGCGAGGACCACCAGGGCGCCGACGTCGCGCGCGTCCAGCAGTGGGATGGCAAGAACTGGAAGGTGATCTCCGAGTACTACACCGCCGACCGCAAGATCCTCGACCCGATGGTCAAGGATGCGGCGGCCAAGTACGCGGCCGAGAAGAAGATCACGCCGCGCGACTGCTCGAAGGAGAGCTGACGCAGATGGGTCTTGCGGGACAAGCTGTCCGCTTACCCTCCCCCCGCGAAGCGGTGGGGAGGGTCGGCGCTCATCGCGTCAGCGATGGGCGTCGGGGTGGGGGGCTTTTTACGCTTGGCCATCCCCCCATCCCCGACCCCTCCCCACCACTCGCTCCGCTCGCGGGGGGAGGGGAGGCGCTCGGCGCTATGCTCGGGTTCAATCGATGAACCAATCCGTAAATACCGAAACGCCCACCTCTTTCCTCTCGGTAAACAACATCGAGGTGGTTTACAGCCACGTCATTCTGGTGCTGAAGGGCGTGTCGCTTGACGTGCCCAAAGGCGGCATCGTCGCGCTGCTCGGGGCCAACGGCGCCGGCAAGACCACGACCCTGAAGGCGATCTCCAATCTGCTGCACGCCGAACGCGGCGAAGTCACCAAGGGCTCGATCCTGCTCAACGGCGAGGCGGTGCACAAACTGACGCCGAACGAACTGGTGACGCGCGGCTGTATCCAGGTGATGGAAGGCCGCCGCTGCTTCGCGCATCTGACGATCGAAGAGAACCTGCTGACCGGCGCCTTCACCCGGCGCGACGGCAAGGCCGCGATCGCCCGCGACCTTGAGCTGGTTTACGATTATTTCCCGCGCCTGCGCGAGCGCCGCGAGTCGACCGCCGGCTATACCTCGGGCGGCGAGCAGCAGATGTGCGCCATCGGCCGCGCGCTGATGTCGCGGCCCTCGATGATCCTGCTCGACGAACCGTCGATGGGGTTGGCGCCGCAGATCGTCGAGGAGATATTCACCATCGTGAAGGACCTCAACGAGAAGGAAGGCGTGTCGTTTCTGCTCGCCGAGCAGAACACCAACATGGCGCTGCGCTACGCGCGCTACGGCTATATTCTGGAAAACGGCCGGGTGGTGATGGACGGCGACGCCAAATCTCTGTCGGAAAACGAGGACGTGAAGGAATTCTACCTCGGCATTTCCGATGGCCGGCGCAAGTCGTTCCGCGACGGCAAGCATTACCGGCGCCGGAAGCGGTGGCTGGCGTGACGCTCTTCTCCCTCCCCCTGAAAGGGGGAGGGTCGGGGTGGGGGTCGTCAGTCGACGGGCCTTGCACTGACCCCCACCCGGCGAGCTTTGCTCGCCGACCTCCCCCTTGCAGGGGGAGGTAAGAAACAACGACGGCATTGCGCGCATGACCGACCCCTACGACGCCCTTGAAACCCGCGATCCCGCCGCCCGCGCGCGCGAGCAGTTCGCCGCGCTGCCTGCGGCCATCGCCCGCGCCATGACCGCGCCGGGCTGGGCCAAACACCTCGCCGGCGTCGTCCCGCAATCCGTCACCTCGCGCGCGGCGCTCGCCACATTGCCGGTGATGCGCAAGACCGATATCGCCGCGCTGCAGAAGGAGGATCCGCCGTTCGGCGGGCTGAACGTCACGCCGCCGGGCCGGGCGAAGCGCCTGCTGATGTCACCGGGACCGATCTTCGAGCCGGAAGGCGAGGGCGCCGACTGGTGGGGTGCGGCGCGCGCCTGCCATGCCTCCGGCTTTCGTGCCGGCGATATCGTGCACAATGCCTTCGCCTATCATCTGACCCCGGGCGGCTTCATTCTGGAATCCGGCGCGCGCGCCGTCGGCTGCGCCGTCATCCCCGGCGGCGTCGGCAATACCGAGCAGCAGCTCGAGGCGATCGCGCACTACAAACCGTCCGGCTATGTCGGCACGCCCGACTTTCTCAAGATCCTGCTCGATACCGCAGCCAAAACGAACAAGGACGCGTCGTCGTTCAGGCGTGCGCTGGTGTCGGGTGCGGCGCTGCCGGCCTCGCTGCGCGACGAACTGGGCCAGCGCGGCGTCGCCGTGCTGCAATGCTACGCCACCGCCGAACTCGGCATCATCGCTTATGAGTCGTCGGCCCGCGAAGGCATGATCGTCAATGAAACGGTGATTCTCGAAATCGTCCGCCCCGGCACCGGCGAGCCGGTTGCCGACGGCGACGTCGGCGAGGTCGTCGTCACCTCGTTCAATGCCGACTACCCGATGATCCGGCTGGCCACCGGCGACCTGTCGGCGATCTTGCCGGGCGTCTCGCCGTGCGGCCGCACCAATGCGCGCATCAAGGGCTGGATGGGCCGCGCCGACCAGACCGCCAAGGTCAAGGGCATGTTCGTGCATCCGAAGCAGATCGCCGAGGTCGGCGCGCGGCATCCGCAGCTGGCGCGGCTGCGGCTGGTGGTCGGCCGCGACAACGAGCAGGACACCATGACGCTGCTGGCCGAATGTGCCGCGCCCGATGCGGCGCTGGAGACTGCGGTCGCGGCGACCGTGCAGTCGGTTACCAAGCTCAAAGGTACGGTCCGGCTGGTGGCGCCCGGTTCGCTGCCCAATGACGGCAAGGTGATCGCCGACGAGCGGCCGGCGGGCTAGGGCGGCTGCCCTTGACCGCACCCGCGGTTTGCTCCTGATAGCAGCCATGAACGCCGCCGATCCCGCGCACCGCCCTCCCGGTCATCCCGCTCTGCCGCCGCGCCGCATCGGCGTGCTGCTGGTCAATCTTGGCACGCCGGACGCCACCGATTACTGGTCGATGCGCCGCTATCTGAAGGAATTTCTGTCCGATCCGCGCGTGATCGAGGAAAACCGCATAAAGTGGTGGCTGGTGCTCAATCTCATCATCCTCACCGTGCGCCCGGGCCGCAAAGGCCGCGACTACGACAAGATCTGGAATAAGGAGCTCAACGAGTCCTTCCTCAAGACCATCACCCGCTCCCAGTCCGACAAGCTCGGCGCCATGCTGGCAAGCGATCCGCGCCTGCTGGTCGACTGGGGCATGCGTTACGGCAATCCGTCGATCGCCTCAAAGCTTGAGGCGATGCAGGCGGCCGGCTGCGACCGCATCCTGCTGGTGCCGCTCTACCCGCAATATGCCGCGGCGACGACAGCCACCGTCTGCGACAAGGCGTTCGAGGCGCTTGCCCGCATGCGCTGGCAGCCGGCGCTGCGGGTGGCGCCGGCCTGGCATGACCAGCCGGCCTATATCGAGGCGCTGGCCAATTCGCTGGAGCGCGAGATCGCCAAGCTGACGTTCAAGCCTGACGTCATTATCGCTTCGTTTCACGGCATGCCGGAAGAATATCTGCAGAAGGGCGATCCCTATTACTGCCATTGCGCCAAGACCGCGCGGCTGCTGCGCGAGCGCATGGGGCTCGACGAAAGCCAGTTGATGCTGACCTTCCAGTCGCGCTTCGGCCCGGCCGAATGGCTCAAGCCCTATACCGACGAGACGGTGAAGGCGCTGGCTGGACGGGGCGTGAAGAATCTCGCCATCATCACGCCGGGCTTTGCCGCCGACTGCCTGGAGACGCTGGAAGAGATCGCCATGGAGAATGCCGAGATTTTCCATCAGGCCGGCGGCGAGAACTTTGCGGCGATTCCCTGCCTCAACGACTCCCCGGACGGCATGAACGTGATCCGCGACGTGGTCGCGCGCGAACTGCAGGGCTGGGTGTGAGGTGAGGGGCTTATCCCTCCCCTGAAAGGGGAGGGTCGATCGCGCGACAGCGCGATCGGGGTGGGGGGTTATGCCGCCAAGTCCCCACCCGGCTCGCTGTCGCTCGCCACCCTCCCCGCAAGCGGGGAGGGATAAGCAGCGCCATCAACACCTCGTTAACCATAGCCCTTTAACGTCCGTTAACCACTTCCCGCCGGCTCCGCGGGGGCGTGCGCGTTGTTGCGCCCGTCACCAGCCGGTCACAGGAGGCCGAGACAGGACGTGCGGCGCCTTTGTATCCCACGCTTGGCCGCGCCCCGTTGCGCGTGCTGGTTCGCGGCCGCCGTCATGGCGGGCGCGGCGGTGGAGGCGCATGCCCAGCTCGCCGCGCCCGATCCGCTGTCGCCGCGGCTGAGCGTAGACCAGCGCGCGGTTCCCGGTTTTCAGCGCTTCGATCAGCCGGCCCAGGCGCAGCTTGGCCAGCCGACCACGTTCACGCCGACGCCCTCCGGCGCCGGCACCACCGGTTTCGATTCGACCAACAGCCGCCGGCCGCGCGCCGGTGCGGCGCCGCGCGCGGCGACCGGCACATCGGCCTCAACCGGCCTCGACGCGCAGGCCTCGGTCCCGCCGGCATCGGCAACGCCACCGCTTTCGCCGTACCAGCTTCCGCCGCGCGGCAGCCCCGCCGCCCAGGCGCGGGCGCAAGTGCCAGGCGCCGGACCGATCGAAGACGTCGGCGCCATCCGCGATGCGGCGCGCCGCCGCCGGGCGCGCCTCGACGAGGTCGATCCCTATGCCGCGATCGGCCTGCGCGGCGGCAGCTTCATCTGGTATCCGGCCATCGAACTGCTCGGCGGCTACGACACCAATCCGGAACGCGGATCGAACGGGAAGGGCGCGTCGCTCTACACCATCGCGCCGGAACTGCGGGTGCAGTCGGACTGGTCGCGCCACGAGTTCAAGGCCGATCTGCGCGGCAGCTACACCGGTTACAGCCCGGACACCGAGCCGACGCTGAGCCGCCCGGCCTTCGACGGCCGCGCCGAGGGCCGCGTCGACGTCACGAAGAATACACGCATTGATGCCGGCGCCCGTCTGCTGGTGTCGACCGACAATCCCGGCAGCCCGAATTTGCAGGCCGGATTGCAGTCGCTGCCGATCTTCACCACTGCGGGCGGCTCGCTCGGTCTCGGTCACCGCTTCAACCGCTTCGACCTGTCGGTGCGCGGCGATGCCGAGCGCACGTCGTATCAAAACTCGAAGCTGACCGACGGCAGCACCGTCAGCAACGACGACCGCAACTTCGATCAATATGCCGGCACGCTGCGCGGCGCCTACGAACTGTCACCGGGGGTAACGCCGTTCGTCGACGTCACCTCCGACAAGCGCCGGCACGATGTCTCGCCCGATCCGAACGGCTACCAGCGCAATTCGACCGGCCTCACCGGGCGGATCGGTTCGACATTCGAACTGTCGCGGCTGCTTGTCGGCGAGGTGGCGCTTGGCTACACCCAGCGCTCCTATGACGATCCGAGGTTCGGCGACCTGACCGGCCTGATCGGCGACGCCTCGCTGGTCTGGACCGTCAATGCGCTGACCACGGTCAAGCTCACCGCACGGTCGAACGTCGCGGAATCAACGGTGCCGGGCGTGTCCGGCGTGCTCAACCGCGACGTCGGCGTGCAGGTCGATCACGCCTTCCGCCGCTATCTGATCGGCAGCGTCAAAGCCGGCTTCGGGCTTGAGAGCTATCGCGGCGTCACGTCGTCGACGGTCACGACCATCGTCTGCGATTGCGTGGTCTCGACCACGACAACGACGGGCGTCGACCGCGAGGACAAGCGTTTCTGGCTCGGCGCCGGCCTGACCTACAAGTTCAACCGCAACGTCCACCTCAAAGGCGAATTCCGCCAGGAGTGGCTGCGCTCCAACGTGCTCGGCAACGACTATACCGCCAGCACGTTCCTGGTCGGCGTGCGCTGGCAGCAGTAACGGGTGCGCGGGCCTACGCGTGACCCGCGTGGATGACCGTTTTGAATTCCTCGTCGTTCTTGAAAACCTCGAGGTCGTTATCTTCCGTCACTGAATTCGCCTGCGACGGGTCGAGCATGTTGCGCAACAGAACCCGCGCCGAACTGTTGGGATCTGGAGACAGTTCGATCGTCTTCTTCACCTCTGCCAGCGCGCGCGCGCGGGCATTCTGCTTGTCAGCTTCGGAACCATTGTTCTGAGCCAGCCAGGCAAATCGCTGCCCTTCGGCGGCCGCGGTCCATAGCCGTACGAACGGATCGTTGGCGCCATCCGGCCGCGCCAGCAGTTTCGCGGCTATCGGCAATGCCTTCTGGAAGCTTTCCGGCGCTGGTTCGTAAAGTACCTGAACCAGATCGCGCTTCAGCAGCGCGAGATTGTCGCCTTCCTTCTGTTCGGCCTCCGCAATCAGCGCCTGCGCGGCTTGGGTGCTGCCCTGGCGCTCGAGCACATCAGCGAGCCGCACCAGATAGTCTTTCTTGTCCGGCTCCTTGGCGATAGCGTCGCGCAGTGCCTGGTTGGCGGCCTGGAAGTTGCCCGCACGCGCTTGCGCCGAACCCCACGCGGCAAGTTCGGCGCCGGTCTTGAGCGCGCCGTATGGCACGCGCAGAAGCTGCTCGTCTTCCGTCGATGACGGCGTGACGTTGGTGCCGCGTCCACCGATCGGCGTTTGCAGCGCCGTCTTGATCGCCGGCTCCTCAAGGGCCGGTGTCGGGCCGATCACCGCCTCGACATCGGTCAGCAGCGACATCACGCGGGTGCGCGTCTCCAAATAGAGGAAGAGGAATCCGCCGACCAGGGCCGCGGTCAGCACCAGCATGAACATCACGTCGGCGCCGGGTGCTTCGCTCACACTGGCTTTGAAACGGTTCGCAAGCGATACGACATGGGCATAGATGGTGCCGGCCTGAACCAGGCTGACGCCGACAATGATCTTGGTCAGCCAGTCGGAAATTTCCTCGAGATTGGAGTTGCCGGCGAAGGCGCGGCCAGGCTGTGCCGATCCCTTGCCTGTCGTTGTTGCCGCAGGGGTGGCGCCGGCAGGAGTCGATGCAGCGGGCGAGTTCACCACGACATTGCCTTGCAGCGTCCGCGGAATGCCAAACAGGAAGCCGAGCAGGCCACCGACGGCCGCGGCCGTCACTGTCAGCGCGGCGAGCACGCTCAGGATAAAGATCGCCCCCTTACCGGTCTGCGAAAACGCATAAAATGCGATAACGACGGCGACAGCGACAAAGAACCAGATCGCCAGCCTCTCGATCTCCCGGAGCTGTCCTCTCAGGGTATCGCGGGCCCGATCGCGTTCGTTCTTGGCGGCGTCTCCGCCCGCGCCGGTACCAATGCCGAATGGTAGCGTGACCATGGCCGCCCCCCAGCTTGCCAGTCCCCCGCCATGCTACCATGGCGGGTAAGGCGCGCAACGGGGTGGGTCGGTCCGACCAGCGAGACCGGCTACTTCCCGCCCAGCATCCGCTGCATTTCGGCGCGCAATTCCGGCGCGATGTCGTCGCGCTCGAGGCCATAGGCGATGTTGGCGGTGAGGAAGCCGATCTTGGAACCGCAGTCGAAGCTGCGGCCGTCGAACTTCAGACCGTAGAACGGCTGGGTCTTGGCCAGCGTCAGCATCGCGTCGGTGAGCTGGATTTCGCCGCCGGCGCCGGCCGCCTGCTTCGACAGCACCTCGAAGATCTCCGGCTGCAGGATGTAGCGGCCGGTGATGCTGAGATTGGACGGCGCATCGGCCGGCTTCGGCTTTTCGACCATGCCGGTGATCGCGAAAGCCTTGCCCTTGGTCTCGCCGACGCCGACGATGCCGTACATGTGGACGCGGTCGGTCGGCACTTCCTCGACCGCGATGATATTGGCGCTGGCGTCGAGCGCGTTGGCGGCATCGATCATCTGCGCCAGGCAGCCGGGCTCGTGCTGCACCAGAACGTCCGGCAGCAGCAGCGCGAAGGGCTCGTTGCCGACCAGTTCGCGCGCGCACCAGACGGCATGGCCGAGGCCCAGCGGCGACTGCTGGCGGGTGAAGCTGGCGGTGCCGGCTTCGGGAAGGTCCTGCGACAACAGGCTCAGCTCTTCCTTCTTGCCGCGCTCGACCAGCGTCAGTTCCAGTTCGAACTGGCGGTCGAAATGGTCTTCAATCACGCTCTTGTTGCGGCCAGTGACAAAGATGAAATGCTCGATGCCGGCCTCGCGCGCCTCGTCGACCACGTGCTGGATCAGCGGCCGGTCGACCACCGGCAGCATTTCCTTCGGCATCGCCTTGGTGGCGGGCAGGAACCGGGTTCCGAGGCCGGCGACGGGGAAGATGGCTTTTCTGATGCGGGACATGGCGAGGGGGAACTGCCTGGATTGGATTGAAATGGGTCTGCGGATGAGAAAGCATGGGCGCGCGCGTTGGTCCAGATGGCAGGCCCCATTAACGCCATGGAAACGATATCACTGCACCCATGGGGCTTGGGGCGAAAAGATGTGGGAGCGCCGGCCGCAATGACAGGGATACAGCGCCATCTCATGGCCGCCGCCGTTATGGCCGCTTTCAGCGGCAGCGCCGTGGCCAATGAGGATCGCAAAAGCTCGATTACGGGCACGATCCCGCGCGCTTCGGCCCCGGTCCAGCCGGGCGACAAGGAATGGAGCGGTGAATCCGGCGGTTCCGGTCATCCGCAGATGACGGCTGCGGCGATCCGCGCCGCGGCGGCGAATTTCCCGCAGTGCATCGAACAGCTATGGCCGCAGGCCGCGCGCCGCGGCATATCGCGCGCCAGTTTCGATGCCCATGCGGCGTCGCTGACCCCCGATCTGCGCATCATGGATTTCGTCGACAGCCAGCCCGAGTTCACCCGATCGTTCTGGGACTACCTCGATATCCTGGTCACCGACGCGCGCATCGCCAAAGGCCGCGAGATGATGGACAAGCACCGCGCCATCTTCGAGGCGGTGGAGCAGACCTATGGCGTCGACCGCTTTGTCGTCGCCGCCATCTGGGGCGTGGAAACCAGTTACGGCGACATCCGCGGCGACCGCCCGGTGATCCGCTCGACGGCGACGCTGGCCTGCGTCGGCCGGCGGCAGAACTATTTCCGCGACGAGTTTCTGTCGGCGCTGGAAATCCTGCACCGCGGCGACGTCAAGCCCGACCGGCTGGTCGGCTCCTGGGCCGGCGCCTTCGGCCCGACCCAGTTCATGCCGAGCGCGTTCAAGCGCGACGCCATGGATTTCGACCGCGACGGCCGCCGCGATCTCGTGGACTCGGTCGCCGACGTGATGGGCTCGACCGCCAACAAGCTCAAGCGCGGCGGCTGGAAACCAGGCGAAACATGGGGCTACGAAGTCGTGGTGCCGGCGACGTTCGATTTCCTGCTGGCCGAACACGGCCGCACGCTGACGATCCGCGAATGGGAGCGGCACGGGCTCCGCCGCGCCGGCGGCCAGGCTTTCCCGCGACCCGATGACCGCGCCTACCTGCTGGTGCCGGCCGGCGTGCAGGGGCCCGGCTTCCTGATGCTGCCGAATTTCCGCGCCATCATGCGCTACAACCCGTCCGAGGCCTATGCGCTGGCCATCGGTCATCTCGCCGACCGGCTGCGCGGCGGCGATGCCTTCGTGCAGGAGTGGCCGCGCTATGAGCGCGTGCTGTCGCGCGCCGAGCGGCTGGAGCTGCAACAGCTGCTGGCGCGGCACGGTTTCGATGTCGGCGAGCCGGACGGCCGCTTCGGCGCCAAGACCCGCTCGGCGATCCGCGATTTTCAAGCCCGGATCGGCCAGGTTCCCGACGGCTTCGCCTCCGCCGTGGTGCTGGAGCGGCTGCGCGGCCGCTAGGCTAACCACCCCGCCACCTTCGAGTTGACATTTTTCGCGCGCTATTGACCCTGCAAGCCGGCAATGGGCGCAATTGGTATGACTGGCAAAACTCGGCTCTCGGGCGGTTTTCTTGGCGTGGCGCTTTTGGCCGCGGCCGAACTGGCCTGCGTGGCGGCGATCGAAATCGCCGTCATGGCGCCGGCCGAGGCCCAGTATTACGGCAATGACGGTCGCCAGATCTACCGCCAGCGGCCACAGCGCCAGCAGGGCGGCGGCGGCGGCTTTTTCGACAACCTGTTCGGCCGCCCGCGCGCCCCGGTGTATCAGGAACCGCAGTTCGAGCGCGCCCCGCCGCAGCAACAGCAGCAGGTCGACAGTTCGCGCGCGCCCAGCCCGCGCAAGTCCGACGGTCCCCCGCCGACCACCTCGGTCGTTGTCATGGGCGACGCCATGGCCGACTGGCTCGCCTACGGCCTCGAAGAAGCCTTCGCCGACGCGCCGGAAATCGGCATCGTGCGCAAGAACAAGCCGTATTCGGGCCTGCTGCGCTACGACGCCAAGACCGACCAGGACTGGTGGCACATGGCGCGCGAGTTGCTGGCGCCCGAGAAGCCGAATTACGTGATCATGATGCTCGGCGTCAGCGACCGCCAGAGCATCCGCGCCAGCGATCTCGCCAAGGCCGCCGAGAAGAAGGAGGCCGAAGCGCCCGCCGCCAACGCCACGGCAAACGCGACGCCCGGCGCGGGGCCCGCAGATGCCGATGCCGAAGGGGAAACCACCATCGCGGCGCCCGAGCCGCCGGCCGGCCGCCGCATCACCGGCACCGTCGAATTCCGCACCGATCAATGGGCATCGATCTATTCCAAGCGCATTGACGACACCATCGGCGCGCTTCGGAGCAAGGGCGTGCCGGTGTTCTGGGTCGGCCTGCCGTCGATCCGCGGCGCGCGCTCCACCGCCGATGCGGTCTATCTCAACGACCTCTATCGTGCCCGCGCCCAGCGCGCCGGCGCCATCTACATCGACGTCTGGGACGGCTTCGTCGACGAGAACGGCCGCTTCGCGACGTTCGGTCCGGATTTCGAAGGCCAGCGCCGGCGGCTCCGGTCGGGCGACGGCGTGTTCTTTTCGCAGGCCGGCGCCCGTAAGCTGGCGCATTACGTCGAGCGCGAACTGCGCCGTCACATGAGCAACCGGGTGCCGGTGGCGCTGCCGTCGGGACCACTCGAGCCGCTGCCCGATGGACAATCCGCGGCGCGGCCGCTGGCCGGTCCGGTGGTGCCGCTGACGACGCCGGTGAGTGCCGGCAATCTGCTCGGCGGCGCCGGCAGCCGGCCGGCACTGATTGACGCAACCGCGACGCGCGTCCTGGTCAAAGGTCAGGCGGTCGATGCCCCGGCCGGCCGCGCCGACGATTTCATCTGGCCGCCCGGCAGCGCCCGCACCACCGAACCGGCCGCCGTGACGGTGCCAGCCGCGGCAGCCGCCGCGTCGGCTTCTGTGCCTGCTGCGCCCAGCGCCGTGCCGCCCGCGGCGACGTCCTATACCGAGCCGCCGGTGGCGGCGCCCAGGCCGGTCCAGCCCCAGGTCGATCCGAAGGCGGCGGCGAAATCCAAACAGACACCGTCACCCGCCGCGCCGCGCGCGGTTGAAGCCCGGCCGCGCCCGCAAGCCGCCGCGCCGCCGCGTCCGCCACAGCCGGTCCGGCCGTCAGGCCCGTTCGACTGGTTCAGGTAGGTTCCATCTGGAAAAATTGCGGCGCGGTTGCCGGGGAGCGAGGCCGGCAACCGGCGCCGTAGAACGCGAAACGCAACCGCGCACGACTGACCGGACAATACGACCACCACTTACGCCGGTGGCATCACTCCAGCATTCAGGCTGCATGGCGGTACGCTGACGCAAACTCGCACAGGCCGATGCGCCCGATTCGCAAGTGAGATGATGCAGTGCCGCAATCCGAGTCTCGAGTCCGCGCGGCCGCAAAGCTGTGGTCAAGTCGGTCACGGCGCGAAAATTCTGTGGTAAAGTCGCTCACGCCTGTCGGAGTAAGCCCGTGCCGCGTTTTGTCCTCCTCATCGCCGCGATTCTGATCGCCGGTGCGACCGTGCCGGCCGGCGCCGCGGGCTGGCTGGAGAGATCCGTCTATCTGAGCGGCCCGCGCTATGACGGCGCCGTGCCGCCCTGTGACGTTGCGCTTGGCACCATCGCCGCGCGCTTTGCGCACAAGGAAAGCCGCTTCTGGAATTCCAGCCTGCAGATTCTCGATTTCGAGCGGGTGCGCCAGGTTGCCTACCGGCCGTGGGCGGCGGGCACCATTCCGCGCCGCTTCTGCAGCGCGGTCGCCTTGGTGAGCAACGGACGGCGCCACGCGGTGCACTACTGGATTGGCGAGGATACCGGAACCATTGGCGCAAGCTGGGGCGTGGAATGGTGCGTGGCCGGGCTCGACCGCAACTGGGCCTATAACCCGGGCTGCAAGATGGCGCGGCCCTGAGGGGCCACGGCGGCGCTGCCGCCGTTCTTGCCTTCCAGCCAGTCGGCATTGTCAGCCAAAGCCAGCAGCGATTCCTGCATTTTCAGATAGCGCGCCTTGGCCTCGGCAGGGCAATCCTGGGCGCTGGCCGAGACGGCGCATTCACTGGCCCAGGCGCGCAATTTATCCGCGTTCAGCGTGTCGATCATGGCGGACCTCAATCTGGAGAAACGGACGCAACATCCGTAAGGGTCTGGGGCAGGAACGCGCCCTTCGAACGCATCGGGACTTGTCTATTGAACGGCCCGCGGGGACCGACCCTGCCCTCCGCGGGGAAATAGTTGCAAAAACAAGCTCGTTTTGTTTATACTATGTTCTTCATAAGTTCTTATTTTATCGGTATTTCAGTAGGGAACTTTTGCTTTCGGTCAATTTCCGGTTTGTTCTCCATAGCGGTCTTGCGTAAAGGGGGATCCATGCCAGCCCGTTCCATCCTTCAGCGTTCCATCCTTCAGCGTTCCACCGGTCGCTCCAGCGCGCGCATTTCCATGGTGCGTCGTCCATTGGCCGATGCAGTGCGGCGCGCATCGGTCGCCTTCTGCTTCACCGTGCTGTTTGCCGTGGTGGCGCTGGCCCAGGATCGGGGGCAGGACCCGCGGCAGAGCGCGCCCGGCCAGTTCGATTTCTATGTGCTGGCGCTGTCCTGGTCGCCGTCTTATTGCGCCGCGGCGGCCGAACGGGCGCCGCAGCGGACGCCCGAGCAGCAATGTGCCGGCCGGCCGTTTCACTTCGTGGTGCATGGGCTGTGGCCGCAATATGAGCGCGGCTCGCCATCCTACTGCCAGGTGCCGGCGCCGCGGCTCAACCGCGCCATCGTCGGCGAAATGCTCGATCTGATGCCGAGCCCGCGGCTGATCTTCCACCAGTGGGACCGGCACGGCACCTGTTCGGGGCTATCGCCCTATGCCTACTTTGAAACGGTGCGCAAGGCGCGGTCGGTGGTGAAAATTCCCGGCGACTATCTCGAACTCGACAAGCCGATTGTGGTCAATCCCGGCGACGTCGCCGCGGCCTTCATCAAGGCCAATCAGGGCATGACGCAGGCCAACATCGCGGTCGCCTGCGACAGCAAGCGACTCAATGAAGTGCGCGTCTGTCTCAACAAGGATTTCTCGTTCCGGGACTGCGCCGAGGTCACGCGCCGATCCTGCCGGCGCGACAGGGTGGCGATGCCGGCGGTGCGCGGCGGATAACAGGTTCGCTGGCGTCACGCGCGGTGCGCGCGCGCTCCGCAGCGTGCCGGCCGCGTCATCCGCGCCGATCGGGAACCGTGAAATAAAATGCGTTCGCGCGGCGACCTATCGTCGGCGATGGCATTAAGCAGCCACTAACGATGGCGCCGTGGGTCGTGGGGATAAGACCGGCGTGTCGCGTATTCGCACAAGATTCTCGTAAGCGAAAATGCGCATGGTGCCGCGCGCGCCGAGCGCGGGGAGCGCTGCCATGATCAAGACTCGATGAACAGGGCCAAAGACTACATCAGTTTTGCCGGCTGGTTCATGGGGATCGGCTACGCCGTGATGTGGCCGTTCACGGCGTCCAGCCGCAGCGGCCAGCCGTTCGGCGCCTCCGTGCTGTGCGGTGACGAGGCCCTGACCGGCTGGCTGTGCCCTGCGTCATATCCGTTGCGGATGCCGGAGGAATTGCACGCGCTGGGATTTGTGGCGGCGCTGTTTGTTGCCGTTCGTCTGGTGACCTATGCCATCCGGCGGTTGCGCCGCCGGCGGCAAAACCTCGCATTGGTGCCGCCGTCCGACGTGCCGATCGTGCCGGCGCCCGAGGTGGTGGTCCGGCCGCGGCTGCGGCCGCCGGCGCCGCCGCCGCATCGCTCGGTCAAGCCGCGCAGCCATTTCGGCTTGCGCAATGTGCCGCGCTGAGCGCCGAGTTGTGGCATAAGCGCGGCCGAGGGCCGGATCCGCGGCCGACACCGCCGGAGCATCGAACACCGCCGTGAACTATCGCCACGCCTTCCATGCCGGCAGCTTTGCCGATGTGTTCAAGCATGCGGTGCTCGCCCGCATTCTGAATTATCTGCGGGAGAAGGAGGGCGCTTTCCGCGTCATCGATACCCATGCCGGCGCCGGCCTCTACGATCTGACCGGCCCGGAAGCCAGACGGAGCGGCGAATGGCAGGACGGCATCGCGCGGCTCTTGGCGGCGGAGCCGGCCGCACCGGTGGCGGCGTTGCTGGCGCCGTATCTCGACGTGGTCGGTGCGCTCAATGAGCCAGGCCGGCTGAAGATCTATCCCGGCTCACCGGCGATCGCGCGCGCCTGGCTGCGGCCGCAGGACCGGCTGATCGCCTGCGAACTGGAGCTGAAAACCGAATCTTTGCTGCGCCGCAATCTGCGCGGCGACCCGCGCATCAAGGTGCTGGAGATCGATGGCTGGACCGCGCTGTCGGCCTATGTGCCGCCGCCGGAGCGGCGCGGCCTGGTGCTGATCGATCCGCCGTTCGAGGAGGCCGCCGATTATCACCGGCTGTCGCACGGCCTGATCGAGGCGCACCGCAAATGGGCGACCGGCATCTATGCGCTCTGGTATCCGATCAAGGATCGCGGCGAGCCGGACGCGCTGGCCAAGCGGCTGCGCCGCGCCGGCATCGGCAAATTGTTGCGCGCCGAACTAATCGTCACGCCGCTGCGCGACCCGACCCGGTTGAACGGCTCTGGCCTCATTCTGGTGAACCCGCCGTGGACGCTGGAAGGCGAGCTTTCAACATTGCTGCCGGCGCTGGCCGGCATTCTCGGCCGCGACGGCGGCGGCGCGTACCGGCTCGACTGGCTGGCCGGCGAAAGCTGATTGCGCTGCATTGCGGCAATTGCCGCCTCTTTTCAGCAGCGCACAGTTGGTGTGTAGTTCCATCATTGGCAGTGACGTTCCGCCTCTCCAGGGAGGCCGGCGGAGTGACAGAGGCCGCTCGCGGCTGACGCTATCCCCGAAAGAAGAATGTCCGGCCGAGCCGCCGTGTCGTGGGGCCGGCGGCGGAGCAGTACGGGGAAGAGGGAGAATTCCCGATGGCGCAAACCGGAGTGGTGAAGTTCTTCAATGGCGAACGCGGCTACGGGTTCGTGAAACCGGATGACGGCGGACGCGATGTGTTCGTGCACATCACCGCGGTCGAACAGGCCGGTCTGAAGAGTTTGAACGAGGGGCAACACATCAGCTTCGATGTCGAACCGGACAAGAAGGGCAAAGGTCCCAAGGCGGTGAACCTGGTCATCACCGGCTGAGCAACTGGCGCATGATGGCGGCGGATGCCATCATGCGCCGATGCCGGGCGCGCGCCTCACGCTCCATTGTTGACATGAGACAGCCGGGACGGCGCGTCCCGCTTCTGTAAGGGTGACTATTTGCCATGATGATCCTGCGTTCCTCTCCTGCCTCACCGTTCGGCCGCAAGGTCCGAATCGCCGCCGCGGTGCTCGGCCTCGATGGCCAGATCGATGTGCGGGCCACCGATCTCGACAGCGACTCCGACAGCATCCGCGTCGAGAATCCGCTCGGGAAAATTCCGGCCTTGGTGCTGGAGGACGGCACCGCCTATTACGACTCGCGCGTGATCGTCGAGTATCTCGATCATCTGGCCGGCGGCGGCCGCATCATTCCGCGCGACGGCAAGGCGCGCTTCGAGACGCTGCGATTGCAGGCGCTGTGCGACGGCATTCTCGATGCCTGTCTGATGCTGGTGTATGAAAATCGCTACCGCACCGAAGACAAGCGGGTGGCCGCCTGGACCGACCGGCAGAGCGGCAAGGTGGCGCGCGGAATGGCGGTGCTCGAAGCGTCGCCGCCGCCGCTCGATGCGGTGCCCGATGTCGGCCAGATCACGCTCGCCTGTCTGCTCGGCTATCGCGATCTGCGCTTCGCCGGCACCTGGCGCAAGGAGTATCCGCGCCTGCTGGCCTGGCACGACAAATTCGCCGCACAGGTGCCGTCATTTGCGGCGACCAAAGTCACGCCTTGATCGACGGCGACCGGACGCGAAAAAAGCCCCGGAGCGATCCGGGGCTTATGTTCGTCTCGTCCCGTGCGCCTAGAAGCGGTAGTTCAGGCCCGCGCGCACGATGTTGGTCTTGAAGCTGGCGTCCGATCCGGCAACGGCGCTGCCGCGGCCGAGATCGACGTGCAGATACTCGATCTTGGCGGTCCATGGTCCGGCCACAGCGGCCTCGATGCCGCCGCCCAGCGTCCAGCCCGAGCGGGTGTCGCTGGCGCTGCCGACGCCGGTCACCCAGGTATCGACTCCGCCGAAGGCCCAACCGCCCGTCACGTAGGGCATGTAGTTGCCGGCGGCATAGCCGAGACGACCGCGCACGGTGCCGAGCCACTTGTTGGCGGTGTCGCAGTTGGTGATGCCGCAACCGCTGCTGCCGCGAATGTTGCTGTAACCGATATCGCCTTCGAGACCGAACACCACTGGGCCGGTCTGAAAGTTGTAGCCCAGCGTGCCGGAGAAGATGCCGCCGCTCACATCGTAGGTGGCGCCGCCGAAGTTCGACGTGCCCCAGCCGCCGCCGGCGGTCACACCGGCATAGAAGCCGGTCCAGTTATAGACGGGCGATGCGACGTAGACCGGCGCGGCGGCCGGCGTCGCCTGACGCATTGGAATATCTGCGGCCGCCGCAGCGGTCGCGCCGAGCGCGATGGCGGCGCAGCTTGCAAGAAGAGATTTAGCGAAGGACGATTGCGCGAGACGAAAGTTTTTCATGACCACCTGCCGTTGTCCAAAACGGACGACGCGACCGCGCCGTTCCCCGATGCCGGATTCAACCGTCATCCGAGATCGTGGTTCCTGGGCGGCGGCCGGAAAAACCGCGGCGCGACAATTTGGTTAAAAATGTCGATATGTGTGCGCAGGTCGGTGAGCGGGCACAAAAAAAGCCCCGGGCCGAAGCCCGGGGCTCGTGTCGCTGGTGCTAGAAGCGGTAGTTGAGGCCGCCGCGCACAATGTTGGTGTGGAACTTGGTGTCGGCGCCGGCGAGCGTATTGGTGCCGAGATCAACGTAGAGGTATTCGGCCTTGGCGGTCCACGGACCGGTCAGTGCGAATTCCGCGCCGCCGCCGAGCGTCCAGCCGGCCTTGGTCTCGCTTTCGTTGAGGCCGAGCGCTGAGGTCGCCTTGATGTCGCCCACGGCCAGACCGCCGGTGACGAACGGCATCACGCGATCGAATGCGTAGCCGATGCGGCCGCGCACGGTGCCGAGCCAGTTGTTGCGGGTTTCGCACGAACCGACGGCGCAGATGCCGGCGCTGCTGCTGCCCTTGATGCCGCTCCAGGCGACATCGCCTTCAAGACCGAACACGGTCTGGCCAGCCTGCCAGTTATAACCGAGCGTGCCGCCGACAACGCCGCCATCGACATCGAACGAGCCGGTGCTGCCGAACGCGTTGGTCCTGTTCGAGCTGCCCCAGCCGTAACCGGCGTTGATACCGGCGTACATGCCGGTCCAGTTATAGACCGGCGCCATGTACATCGGCGCGGCCTTCGTCGGCATCGCCTGGGGGCGCTGCATGTCGGCCGCATGGGCTGCACCCATCATCGAAATCACAGCGAGCGCACCCGCCAACACAACACGCTTCATTTGCAGTTCTCCTGAAAGCCACCCACCCGGGTGATCGTGCGCGCACAGTATTCGTAATCGGCTGGGCGTCTAGTGCAGCAATGCAACACATCGTATTAAGTTGTTGAAAGTATTGTCTAAGTTAAGACTTCTGAATGACACTTTGCTGCCATGTTTATATCGACTGCTCGCCGCAGTTCGTATCTTGCAAATACTTTAAAGCTGAGATGAGAACTGGGAACTCCTAAAACGCAACAAACCCCGGGGTTGCCCCCGGGGTTTGCGATGGTGGAACGGCTGGCGCGGTGTGCGTCTAGAAGTGATAGTTGACGCCGAGCCGCAGAATGTTGCTGTCGAAGCCGTTGTTGAGGCCGGTGGCGATGTAGTTCCGGCTGCCGAGGTCGATGTAGAGATACTCGACCTTGGCCGACCAGTTCGGCGTGATGCCGACCTCCATGCCGAGGCCGAGCGCCCAGCCGGCCTGCGTCTTGGTCTCGTCAAGACCGGCAATGGTCCCGGTGACGTTGCCGAACGCCAGACCGCCGGTGCCGTAGAACAGCACGTTGTTCATGGCGTAGCCGATGCGGCCGCGCACCGTGCCGAACCAAGGATTGGAAAACTGGTAGGGCGCGAAGGTCGCCTCGGCGGACGACAGGTTCAGGTCCGCCTCGGCGCCGAACACCAGGGCGCCGCGCTGCCAGTTGTAGCCGCCCTGCAGGCCGCCGCCGATACCGCTCGGCTTGGCGCCGCTGTTGGAGACATCGCCCCAGTTGTAACCGAGGTTGATGCCGGCATAGGGGCCGGCCCAGTTATAGAGACCGGCCGGCGCGGGCGCCGAATAATACGGAGCGGGTCCACCCTGCCGGAAATCGGCCGCGGTCGCCGCACCAGCGACAACCGCCATGCTCGCCACCGTCATGGCCATGATCGCTTTGTTCATCGGTATCCTCCACTTGATCCCGGCGTTGCGCTGTTGGCGCGCGACGCGGTAACCGCCTGCTCAGACTTTCGCGCAGCGGCGAAAGCGTGACATTTTAGTGGAAGCTTTATCGCGCCCTTTACGTTAAGCGGGTATGAATCCTTAAGTATTCGAACGTGGTCAGCCTTTGTTACGCTTAAGGAAGTCTTATTGCGCCGCGATCGTTGTTATTTTCATTTACCATGTCCCCTCACGATGCATTCACTATAATGCCGGGACCGCGGGGAAGACCCGCAATGACAGAAGCCGTCGTGGCGGCGTAAAACAATCCGGCAAGACATGGCGATGACCGACAGCAACACTCACCGATCGCCGCGCACGGCGCTGATTACCGGCGCGGGGCGCCGCATCGGCCGCGCCATTGCGCTGGCGCTCGCCGATACCGGTTATGCGGTGGTGCTGCATGCGCATCGCTCGCGCGCCGAGGCCGAGCAGGTGGCGGCGGACATCATGGCGAAGGGCGGGCGCGCCAGTGTGGTGCTGGCCGATCTCGCCGATTCCGAGGCGGTGAGGGGCATTGTACCGGCCGCCGCCGCGCTGGGGCCGCTGACGCTTCTGGTCAACAGCGCCAGCGAGTTCAATTTCGACGATATCGCGACCCTCGAACGCGACAGCTTCAACCGCGCCATGGCGGTTAATCTGGCGGCGCCCTTGTTTCTGGCCCAGGCCTTCGCGGCGCAGGCGCCCGACGGCGCCGACGCCTCGATCGTCAATGTGGTGGACCAGCGCGTGCTCAAGCCGACGCCGCGCTTTCTCTCTTACGCGCTCAGCAAGAGCGCGCTGCACAGCGCAACGGTGATGCTGGCGCAGGGGCTGGCGCCGAAGCTGCGGGTCAATGCCGTGGCACCCGGACCGACGCTGCCGAGCCCACGCCAGACCGACGCGCAATTCGCCGCGCAGGCCGCGACTTTGCCGCTGCAGCAGGGCCCGTCGCCGGACGATGTCGCCGCCGCGGTGCTGTATCTGGCGCAGGCCCGCAGCGTCACCGGCGTCACCATCCCTGTCGACGGCGGCCAGCATGTTGCCTGGCGCACCGCCGACAGCGATGTGGCGGAATAGACCCGCGGCACTATCTTTCCCCCATGAACGGCCCGCCCAAAGACCTCGAACCGGCCGACGACCTCCGCGAGGAGGACGACGAGTCGTCGCTGCCCGAACTGGAACTGACCGACGCGCCGGCCGGGTCGCTGACTGCCGGCCGCTCGGCGATCGCGCGCTTTGCCAAGCTGGCGCCGCGGGCCCCTGGCGTCTACCGCATGATCGATGCCAACGGCGACGTGCTCTACGTCGGCAAGGCCAAGAACATCCGCAAACGGGTGATCGCCTATACGCGCCCGGCCGGCTACGACAACCGCATCGCCCGCATGATCGCCGGCACCGTGACGATGGAATTCGTCTCGACCTCGACCGAAACCGAAGCGCTGCTGCTCGAAGCCAATCTGATCAAGCGGCTGCGGCCGCGCTTCAACGTGCTGATGCGCGACGACAAGTCGTTTCCCTACATCATGATCACGTCGGATCACTGGGCGCCGCAGATCCTCAAGCATCGTGGTGCGCGCACGCGGCCGGGGCACTATTACGGGCCCTTCGCCAATGCCGGCGCGGTCAACCGCACGGTCAATGCGTTGCAGCGGGCATTTCTTTTGCGGTCGTGCTCGGACTCGTTCTTCGAGTCGCGGACGCGGCCCTGTCTGCTGCACCAGATCAAGCGCTGCGCGGCGCCGTGTACCGGCGAGATCGATTTCGCCGGTTACACCGCGCTGGTCCGCGAGGCCAATGACTTTCTGTCCGGGCGCAGCCGCGCCGTGCAGCAGGAACTGGCGGCGGAAATGGATACGGCGTCGTCGGCGCTCGATTTCGAGCGCGCCGCGATCTACCGCGACCGGCTGGCGGCGCTGTCGGCGATCCAGTCGCACCAAGGCATCAATCCGCGCAACGTGGAGGAGGCCGACGTGTTCGCCGTGCACCAGGCCGGCGGCTACACCTGCGTCGAGGTGTTCTTCTTCCGCACCGGCCAGAACTGGGGCAACCGTGCCTATTTCCCCAAGGCCGACCGCTCGCTGTCGGCGCCCGAAGTGCTGAGCGCCTTCATGGCGCAGTTCTATGACGACAAGCCGCCGCCGCGGCTGATGCTGGTGTCGCACGATTTCGAGGAGCGCGAGTTGCTGGCCGAGGCGCTGTGCATCAAGGCCGGCCGCAAGGTCGAAATCAGCATGCCGCAGCGCGGCGAGCGCAAGGAACTGGTTGAGCACGCGCTGACCAACGGACGCGAGGCGCTGGCGCGCAAGCTGGCCGATACCTCGTCGCAGCAGCGGCTGCTCAAGGCGCTGACCGAAACCTTTGGCCTGCCGCGCGAGCCGCGCCGCATCGAGGTCTACGACAACAGCCATATCGCCGGCACCAATGCGGTCGGCGCCATGGTGGTGGCGGGGCCGGAGGGTTTCCGCAAGAACCAGTACCGCAAGTTCAACATCCGCTCGGCCGAACTGGCGCCGGGCGACGACTACGGCATGTTGCGCGAGGTGTTGCAGCGGCGCTTCAAGCGGCTGCTGAAGGACGAGCCGCGCGAGGCTGCTTTACCCTCTCCCCTTGTGGGAGAGGGTGGCGATCTTTCTTCTTCACCTCCCCCCTTGAGGGGGAGGTCGGCTGCCGAAGGCAGCCGGGTGGGGGGTGAGCCGTTGGCGCAGAGTCTCGAAGACACCCCCCTCCCAATACCTACCCCGCAAGGGGGGCGGGAAGAGGTTGTTTCGGGCGAGGCGGCAATCGCACCGCCCGACGGCCCCGAGCCGATCGACTTCGACGCCGACGACGCCACCTGGCCCGACCTGCTGCTGATCGACGGCGGGCAGGGGCAATTGAAGGTCGCGACCGAGGTGCTGGCCGAACTGGGGCTGCATTATCTGCCGGTGGTGTCCATCGCCAAGGGCCTGGACCGCGAGGCCGGCCGCGAAACCTTCTTCATGCCCGGGCGCACGCCGTTCAAGCTGCCGCCGCGCGATCCGCTGCTGTACTTTGTCGAGCGCATGCGCGACGAGGCGCATCGTTTCGCCATCGGCTCGCACCGGGCGCGACGCAAGAAGGACATCCGCGAGGCCGGCTTGCAGGAAATCGCCGGCGTCGGGCCGACGCGCAAGCGCGCGCTGCTGCGCCATTTCGGCACCCTGAAAGCCATCGAGCGGGCGAGCCTCCCCGATCTGGCGCAGGTGCCGGGAATCAGTGCGGAGACGGCGCGAAAGATCTATGAGTTCTTCCACGAAAAGGCGGCGCAGTAACGGCGGCGACAGGGGAGCGGGCATGATCATCAACCGTCAGGAAGACGTCACCGACGTGGTCGTCGACGCCTTCAAGAATACCGAGAACCCGCGCACCCGGGAGATCCTGCAGTCGCTGGTCAGGCATCTGCATGCGTTTGCCCGCGACGTGCGGCTGACCGAGGAGGAATTCCAGACGGCGACGCAATATATCGCCCGGCTCGGCCAGCTCACCAACGCGACGCACAACGAGGTCGTGCTAATGTCCGGGTCGCTCGGCTTCTCGACGCTGATCTGTCTGCTCAACAACGGCAACAACGGCCAGACCGAAACCACGGCCAATCTGCTCGGGCCGTTCTGGCGGCTGAACTCGCCGCGCACCGAGAGCGGCGGTTCGATCGTGCGCTCGCCGACGCCGGGGCCGGCGCTGTTCGTCAATTGCTGGGTCAAGGACCAGAGCGGCCAGCCGATCGCCGGCGCCGAAATCGATGTCTGGCATTCGTCGCCGGACGGTCTTTACGAGCAGCAGGATCCCCATCAGGCCGACATGAACCTGCGCGGCAAGTTTACCACCGATGCGCAGGGCCACTTCGCCTTCCGCAGCGTCAAGCCCGCCGGCTATCCGATTCCCATCGACGGGCCGGTGGGCGACCTGGTGCGCGCCACCGGCCGTCATCACTACCGTCCCGCGCATCTGCACTTTCTGATCCTGAAGGACGGCTTCAAGACGCTGATTTCGCAGATCTACGTCAATGACGACGAAAAGCTCGAGACCGATGTCCAGTTCGGCGTCACCCGCGCGCTGGTCGGGAACTATGTCCGCCATGACGGCGGCGCGCCCGCGTCCGATGTCAGCGGCGAATGGTATTCGCTGGATCAGACTTTCGTCATGGAGCCGGGCGTCAGCAAGCTGCCGAAAGCGCCCATTCAGTAGGCGGGGGCAAATGTGACGGCCGCCGCGGTTGACCTTGCCGCCGCCGCGGTGTTCTTTGGCGCGCATGAATGCCATGGATTCCAGCCGGCTGCCGGCGCATTCGCTCGCGCTGCCCAATCTGTTGACCTATGCCCGCATCGCCGCCGTTCCGGTGGTGGTGGGCCTGTTGTATTGGGAAAATATCTTCAACGGCGGGCTGTGGCTGCGCTGGGTGGCGCTGGCGGTATTCATTGCCGCCGGCGTGACCGACATTCTCGATGGTTATCTGGCCCGCATGTGGGGCCAGCAATCCGCGCTCGGCCGCATGCTCGACCCGATCGCCGACAAGCTGCTGGTGGCGTCCTGTCTGCTGATGCTGGCGGCGGAGGAAACCATCCGCGGCTGGACGCTGATCGCCGCGGTCATCATCCTGTGCCGCGAGATTCTGGTGTCGGGTCTGCGCGAGTTCCTTGCCGAGTTGCGGGTCGGCGTGCCGGTCACCAGCCTGGCCAAGTGGAAGACCGTCGGCCAGCTTGTCGCCATCGGCTTTCTGATTGCCGGCGAGGCGGGCCAGAAGGTGCTGCCCGTTACCATCGAAATCGGCATCGGCCTGCTGTGGCTGTCGGCGCTGCTGACGCTCTACACCGGCTGGGACTACATGCGCGCCAGCCTGCGCTACATGGTGGATTAAAGCTGTGACCATCACCCTTCGCTATTTCGCCTGGGTGCGCGAGCGGATAGGCAAGCCCGATGAAGTCGTCGAGGTTCCGGCCGGCATCGGCACGGTCGGCGAACTGATGACGTGGCTGGCCTCGCGCGGCGAGGAATATGCGCACGCCTTCGAGAACCCGGCAATCATCCGCGCCGCCATCGACCGCAGCCACGTCAAGGCGCAGGCGCCGATCGGCTCCGCCCGCGAGATCGCCTTCTTCCCGCCGATGACGGGGGGGTAGATTCTTCTCTTCACCTCCCCCAAGGGGAGAGGGAGTCCGGCCATGCTTCCTGGTGAGGCGGAATTTTCCAACTTGCGGGAAAGGCGCTACATTCCCCCCATGACCCCACTCACCACCGTCCGCATCCAGCGAGAGGGCTTCGATGCTTCAGCCGAGGCGGCGCGGCTGACGCGCGGCCGCACCGACATCGGCGCACTGGTGACCTTCACCGGCATCTGCCGCGGCGCCGAGGCCGGCGAGCCGATCGAGGCGCTGACGCTCGAGCATTATCCCGGCATGGCCGAAGCCGAGATCGAGCGCCACGTCGCGGAAGCCGTCGCGCGCTGGCCGCTGATGGGCGTCACCGTGATCCACCGCTACGGCCGCATCGCACCGGGCGAGGACATCATGATGGTGGCCGCCGCCTCGTCGCACCGCGAAGCGGCCTTTTCCGCCGCCGAATTCCTGATGGATTATCTCAAGACCCGCGCGCCGTTCTGGAAACAGGTCGAAAAGGCCGGGGCGACCGGCTGGGTCGAGGCCAAGGCGGCCGACGACAGCGCCGCCGAACGCTGGGCCAAGGCGGCCGGCCGTGACGCTGCCGAATAGCGGCGCGGCACGGAGAGTGTGGTAGGCTCTCCCCAGGTTGGCCGAGGGCAACATGATTCCGGCACTGATGGCAGCGGTGGCGGTTCTTGCGCTGGGCGGCGCTCCGGCGCCGGCCGCGCAGGTGTCCTATTACGAGGTGACACGCGGCGCGCACCCGCACGATGTCGCGCCGGCGCCGGATGGTCACGTCTGGTACACGGCGCAGCATCAGGGCGCGGTCGGCATCCTCGATCCCAAGACCCGCAAGGTGTCGCAGATACCGCTCGGCGAAGGCTCTCTGCCGCATGGTGTCATCGTCGGGCCGGATCGCGCGGCCTGGGTCACCGACAGCGGTCTGAACGCGGTCGTTCGCGTCGATCCCGTCACCAGGGCGGTCACGCTTTTCAAGCTGCCGGCGAATTTTCCCGACGCCAATCTCAACACCGCCACCTTCGACCGCAAGGGCATGCTCTGGTTCACCGGACAGAGCGGCGTCTATGGCCGCGTCGATCCGGCGACCGGCAAGGTCGAGGCCTGGAAAGCGCCGAAGGGCGTCGGTCCCTACGGCATCACCACCACGCCGAACGGCGATGTCTGGTATGCCTCGCTGGCCGGCGATCACATCGCCAAGATCGACACCGTCAGCGGCGACGCCCTGATGGTGCCGCCGCCGAAGCCCGGCGTCGGGCCGCGCCGCATCTGGTCGGATTCCAGGGGCCTGCTCTGGGTCAGTTTCTGGACGACCGGCGAAGTGGCGCGCTTCGATCCCGCCAGCAAGGTGTGGAAGGTGTGGAGCCTGCCGAACAGCAAGCAGGGCTGCTACGCCGTCTATGTCGACGAGAAAGACAAGGTCTGGCTCACCGACTTCAGCCAGAATGCGATCCTGCGGTTCGATCCGGTAAGCGAAAAGTTCGAGAGCTTCGCCAGCAACAAGCGCAACGCATCGGTGCGCCAGATTCTCGGCCGGCCCGGCGAATTGTGGGGCGCCGAATCCGGCACCGACCGGCTGGTGGTGGTGCGCGAATGAGCGTCTCGCGCCGCCACGTGCTGGGACTGCTCGCCGGCGGCGCGGCGCTGGCGGCCGGCATGCGCCCGGTCGGCGCGGCGCCGTCGCGCATCGGCACGCTGATCGCCGCGGCGGAGCCGCTGCCGACTTTCGCGCAGCGCATCGCCTTCATCTCGCATGCGCTGCTCGGCACGCCGTACCGCGGCTTCACGTTGATCGGCGGTCCGGACAGCCCCGAGCAATTCGTTGTGCGCGACGATTGCTTCGACTGCGTGACCTACTGTGAGACCGTGCTGGCAGCCGCCATCGCGCGCAAGCCGGACGGCTATGAGGCCGCCTTGCGCCGTATGCGCTATCGCGGCGGCCGCATCGACTGGCGCGAGCGCAATCACTATTTCTCGGAGTGGAGCGAAAACAATATCGCCAATCGCCTGGTGCGGCCGGTGTTCGTGCCGGGCGCGGTCCAGACCGACAAGCCGCTCGGCTGGATGCCGGAACTGGGCGAACGGCGCATGACGCTGTCGGCGGTGCCGCGCGCCAGCCTGCTGGCGCACCGCGACCGGCTGGCGAGCGGCGACATCATCGGCTTTGTATCGGAGCGGCCGAAGCTCGACTTCTTCCACACCGGCTTTGTCGTGGTCGGCGGCGATGGCGGGCTGTGGCTGCGTCACGCATCGAAGAGCAAACGCCGCGTGCTCGACGAACCGCTGGTGCGCTTCCTCGATGCCACCCGCGTCCGCACGGTGACGCTGCTGCGGGCGGAAGAGGGAAGGGCGGAGGAGATGATTGCGTGAGGTGCGGGCTTCGCCGTTGTCATGGCCGGGCTTGTCCCGGCCATCTCGCTTAGGCGCGCACAGTACTTATCTAAGCGGGGTCACCGGGACAAGCCCGGTGACGACAAAGCGAAGCCATACGTCGACGCGAAAGCGTTAAGCCGCCGCAGCCTTCGGATTCACTTCCGCGGTGTAGTCTTCCATCAGCTGCTTGGTGATGCCGCCGGGGGTGAATTTCCAGTCGGCGATTTCCGACACCGCGGTGACCTCCGCGGCCGAGCCGGTGATGAAGCATTCGCCGAATTGCGTCAGTTCGTCGGGCAGGATGCGGCGCTCGATCACCTCGAGGCCGCGCTTGCGGGCGAGCCCGATCACGGTCTGCCTTGTGATGCCGTCGAGGAAGCAGTCGGCCAGCGGCGTGTGGATCTTGCCGTCCTTGGTGAAGAAGATGTTGGCGCCGGTGCATTCGGCGACGCGGCCTTCCCAGTCCAGCATCATGGCGTCGGCATAGCCGCGCCGTTCGGCGCGATGCTTGGAGATGGTGCAGATCATGTACAGGCCGGCGGCCTTGGCGCGGCACGGCGCGGTCTTCGGGTCGGGCCGGCGATACTCGGCGAGGTCGAGCTTGATGCCCTTGAGCCGCTGCTCGGGGTCGAAATAACTCGGCCATTCCCAGCTGGCGATGGCGAGGTGGATGGTGTTGCTCTGCGCCGAGACGCCCATCATCTCCGAACCGCGCCAGGCGATCGGGCGGACATAGGCTTCCTTGCGGCCGTTTTTCTCGACCACCAGCTTCTTGGCGGCGTCGATCTCGGCCACCGAATAGGGGATGTCGAAGTCGAGAATATTGGCGGAGCGCTTCAGCCGCTCGGAGTGTTCGGTGCACTTGAAGATCTGGCCGCCATAGGCGCGCTCGCCCTCGAACACCGCGCTGGCATAATGCAGGCCATGGCTCAGCACATGCAGGTTGGCGTCCTGCCAGGGAACCAGCTTGCCATCGTACCAGATGACGCCTTCGAGCCGGTCATAGGATTGCGCCGCCATGGTATCCTCCCTCACGCCTTTTCAACTCTGGCCGCTTTGGACGGCCTCTATCGCCGTTGTGATGGCGCATTTTCAGCGCCAATTCCAACACTTTGCGTCTCCCGGCAACTCCGCTATGAGTGGCCGCTGTCGATCCGCGACCGGCACGAAGCGCCCTCAGCGGCCAGGAAACCCCGTAATGTGTACGATCGTTTCGTCATCGACCTCCTTTTTGTAACATAAAACCAAAATATGTCAACATGGCTGACATAAATGTGACTGCCAAAGGATCCGGCGTTGCCGGTGCGACCGAACGCCCGGCCAGCGGCGGCGCGGCCGCCGATGGCCCCCGGACCGAGCCGGCCTGGGACATCATCGAACTGCTGTTCTTCGCCTACCGGGACTTCGTCGGCGATCCGGACGAGGTGCTGTCCAAGCTGGGCTTCGGCCGCGCCCATCACCGGGTGCTGCATTTCGTCAACCGCAATCCGGGCATGAAGGTCGCCGACCTGCTCGACATCCTCAACATCACCAAGCAGTCGCTCGGCCGCGTGCTCAAGCAGATGGTCGATCAGGGTTATGTGCTGCAGAAGGAAGGCGCGCAGGATCGCCGCCAGCGGCTGCTGTATGTGACGCCGAAAGGCGAGGCGCTGGCGCTCAAGCTCGCCGGCATGCAGACCGCCCGCATCACCCGCGCCATCGCCGAACTGGGCCCGGCCGCGCACGAGAGCGCGCGGCGCTTTCTCACCGCCATGATCGACGCCGACGATCGCGAAGCGGTGCTGCGGCTGATCGCGCGCGCCGACCGCGCCGCCCAGCCGCGGAGCTAGACGAATGGTGCTGGCGCGGAGTGCGCGGAGATTTGTTCGATGCCGATGACCGTGCCCGCCAAATTGCCAGATGACGCGCCGCATCTGCTGGTGGTCGATGACGACCGCCGCATCCGCGACCTGCTGTCGCGATTTCTCAACAGCGAGGGCTACCGCGTCACCACCGCGGATAACGCGATGGATGCGCGCGCCAAGCTCACGGGGCTGAGCTTCGATCTGCTGATTCTCGACGTCATGATGCCGGGCGAAAGCGGCTTCGATCTGGCGCAGTCGATCCGCGGCACGTCCACGGTGCCGATCCTGATGCTGACCGCGCGCGACGCGGCCGAGAGCCGGATCAAGGGCCTCGAAATGGGCGCCGACGATTATCTGTCGAAGCCGTTCGAACCGCGCGAACTGTCGCTGCGCATCGCCAGCATTCTCAAGCGCACACGGCCGGAAGCGACGCCGCCGGTGGAATCGGTGCGGTTCGGGCCGTTCGTCTATCATCTGGCGCGCGGCGAACTGCGCAAGGGCGAGGACGTGGTGCGCCTTACCGACCGCGAACGCGAGATGCTGCGGATCCTGTCGGCGACGCCGGGCGAGACCGTGGCGCGGCTGGCGCTGGCCGGCAATGGCGGCTCGGTCAGCGAGCGCGCGGTCGACGTGCAGGTCAACCGTCTGCGCCGCAAGATCGAGCGCGACCCGGCCAACCCGATGTTCGTGCAGACCGTGCGCGGCGTCGGCTACCGGCTGGTGGCGGCGACATGACCGCCCTCGACATCGGCGGCAACGTGCGCACCGCGCTGACGCGGCTGCGGCGCGCCTGGGAATGGTACGACTCGATCCCGCCGATCCGCCGCATCCATCGCATGCTCGGCCGCGTCGCCGACGGCTGGCGCCGCGCCAGCCGGTGGGTCAACAGCATGATGCCGAAGGGCCTGTTCGCCCGCGCACTGCTGATCATCATTCTGCCAATGGTGATCCTGCAATCGGTGGTCGCCTTCGTGTTCATGGAGCGGCACTGGAACGTGGTGACGCAGCGGCTGTCCGCCAGCGTGGTGCAGGACATCGCGGCGCTGATCGAGGTGCAGCGCGGCTATCCGCAGGATGCCGAGCAGGCGACGCTGCGCCGCATCGCCCAGAACAAGCTCGGGCTGGTGGTGGATTTCCTGCCCCTCGGCGACATGCCGCCGCCGGGCCCGAAGCCGTTCTTCTCGCTGCTCGATCAGGCGCTGTCGGAGCAGTTGCGCACGCAGATCGGCCGGCCGTTCTGGATCGACACCGTCGGCAAGTCGTCGCTGGTCGAAATCCGCGTGCAGCTCGACAACAATGTGATGCGGGTATTCGCCCGCCGCAGCGCCGCCTATGCGTCGAATTCGGAAATCTTCCTGCTGTGGATGCTCGGCACCTCCAGCGTGCTGCTGATCGTCGCCATCATCTTCCTGCGCAACCAGATCAAGCCGATCCTGAAGCTGGCCGACGCCGCAGAAAGTTTCGGCAAGGGCCGCGATGCGCCAAATTTCCGGCCGCGCGGCGCGCGCGAGGTGCGGCGCGCGGCGCAGGCCTTCATCGAGATGAAGACGCGCATCGAGCGCGCGCTTGAACAGCGCACCACCATGCTGGCCGGCGTCTCGCACGACCTGCGCACCGTGCTGACGCGCTTCAAGCTCGAACTGGCGCTGCTCGGCGACACGCCGGAAGTGGAGATGATGAAGAAGGACGTCGACGAGATGGCGCACATGCTGGAGGCCTATCTGGCCTTCGCGCGCGGCGATCTCGGCGAGCAGTCGGCGCCGACGGACATGGCCGCCTTCCTTGACGAACTCAAGGACGATGCCGAGCGCCACGGCCACAAGACCACCGTCGAATTCCACGGCCGCCCGGTGGTCACGGTGCGGCCGGCGGCTTTCAAGCGCTGCCTTGGTAATCTGGTGTCCAATGCCGCGCGCTACGCGCCGTCGATCGCCATCACCGGCCATCGCGATCACCGCTATCTGACGGTCACAATCGATGACGACGGCCCGGGCATCCCCGCCGATCTGCGCGAAGAGGTGTTCAAGCCGTTTTTGCGGCTCGACGACGCCCGCAACCAGGACGAGGGCGGCACCGGCCTCGGCCTGGCGATCGCCCGCGACATCGCCCGCTCGCACGGCGGCGACATCATGCTCGGCGACTCGCCGCTCGGCGGCTTGCGGGCGACGGTGAAAGTGCCGGTGTAGGGCGTCTGTGTCCCGGACGCGGTGCGGCGCGAAGCGCTGCGCCGCAGAGCCGGGACCTTACCGATCCCTGTGTTTGTAACGATCCCGGTTCTGCACCGCACAGCTTCGCTGTGAGGTGCGCCCGGGAAAAGCGCTACGCCGCCTCCGCTTCGGCCTCGTCCTCATAACGCGCACGCCGGCGGCGCCGCGGGCCGCGCGCGAGGCAGGACGGAATGGCGCAGAGATCGTCGAGGAAGCCCGACCAGCGCGCGGCGCTGGCAAGGCCGCGGTCGAGCGCCGCCATGGTGGCGTCGAGATCGTCCTCGTCGTCATCGACCCACACGCTCAGCACCCGCGCGAACATCAGCGCGGTGCCCTGCGCGCGCATCATGCCCTTGGCGCCGTGGGCGCCGATGCCGGCCGCTTCCAGCATCCAGGTCTGCGAGCGCACCGCCATGGCGTTCAATGCCAGCGCCAGGCCCGGATTGCGCCGCGCCGAGTGCATGATGGAGCGCACCGCGTCCTTGTACGGCGCGAGCGCCTCGAGCCGGCGCATCAGCACGTCGAACAGCCGCTCGCGCGGCGGCTCCTCGGCCATGTCGGCGTCGCCGCCGTCCAGCACGGCGCGATCGATGTCCTTGGTGTGGGCGGCGAAGATCGCCAGCGTCGAGCCGAATTCGGCGCGCAAGGCGGACAACTTGAGCCCGGCGTGGCCGGCGACTTCGGCCAGTCCGATCTGTTCGAACGGATGCTCAGCCAGGAGCGACATCAGCGCGTCGACCGCCTTGTCGCGATCGGAGGTGCCGCGCGGCGGCGGGGCTTTGGCGGCCTTGCTAGGGGTCTTGCGCTTGCGAGCCATGACGGCCTCCCTGGAGGAGTTCGGATGATCTCAATCTAGGGGCGCAAAGGCGACGGTTCTAGGGCATGGAAGCCTTTCCCGGGCGCAGTGCAGCACGAAGTGATGCGCTGCAGACCCGGGATCGTCTCATGTTCGGAGTTTGGAATGGCCCCGGCTCTGCGGTGCATCACTACGCTTCGCTCCGTGCTGCGCCGCGTCCGGGGCAAGAACGCGTTTTAGCCGGCCAGTTCCCGCGACCGCTGCGCCGCCGCGCCGATCGCCTTGGTCAGCAGCGCGTCAAAGCCGCCGGGGGCCATCAGCACGGCCAGCGCCGCGGCGGTGGTGCCGCCGGGCGACGTTACGTTTTGCCGCAGCGTCGCCGGGTCGAGGTCGGAGCGATGCAGCAGTTCGCCGGAGCCGGCCACCGTCTCGCGCGCCAGCCGCGCCGCCAGATCGGCCGGCAATCCCGCGGCGATGCCGGCCTGTGTCATCGCCTCAGCCAGCAGGAACACGTAAGCGGGGCCCGAGCCCGACAGCGCTGTGACGGCATCGATCAATGCTTCGTCGCCGACCCATTCGACCTTGCCGATGGCGGCCAGAAGATCGGTCGTGAGCTTGCGCTGGCGCGCCGTTACTTTGGCGTTCGGCACCGCGACGCTGATGCCGCGGCCGATGGCGGCCGGCGTGTTCGGCATGGCGCGCACGATGGCGCGGGCGGCGGGCAAAGCCTGTTCCAGAAAGCCGAGCGTGCGGCCGGCCATGATCGACAGCACCAGCGTCGCCGGGCCGGCATAGGTGCCGAGCGGCGGCACCGCGTCGGGCGCGGTCTGCGGCTTCACGGCGATGACGATGGCGGCGGCCTCGACGGCCTTGGCCTTCGGATTGAGCGTGAGACCGCGTTTGGTCAGCGCCTTGATCGACTTCGCCGGCTGCGGCTCGATGACGATGACTTTCTTCGGATTGAGCCCGCGCGCCAGCCAGCCGTCGAGCATGGCGGCGCCCATCTTGCCGGCGCCAACCAGCAGCAGGGGACCGGAGAATTTGGCGAGCGGTTTCGGGCTTGCGGGCTTTTTCATCGGGCGATCATAGCGCGCAACTGACTCGTCGTCATTCGGAGACGGCGCGTCCCGGAATGATGCTTACGCCTCGCCGGAGGTCTCGAACATGGCGGCGTCGAGCGCCTCGCGGGCGCCCTTGCCGGCCCAGACCACAAACTGGAACGCGGTGAAGTAGCGCTCGCAGGCGTCCAGCGCCGTGCCGAGCAGCGCCTCGCACTGCTTGCCGGAGGCTTCCGCCGCGCCCGCCAGCACCAGTGCGTGGCGGTACATGACGATGCCTTCCTTGGTCCACAGGTCGAAATGCCCGACCCACAGCCGCTCGTTTATCATCGAGATCAGCAACTGCACTTCGGCGCAGCGGCGTTCCGGAACCTTGAGGTCGAAGGCGCAGGCCAGATGCAGCGCCTCGATCTGGTTCATCCAGGTGTAGGACAGCTGGTAATCGGTCCACTTGCCGGTGACGAGAATGGTGATCTCGTCGTCGCCGGCGCGTTCGAACGACCAGTCATTGCCGGACGCCAGCCGCTCCACCACGTCGAGCGGGTTGATGCGGTGTTCGTCGCTGAAGCTGGTGAGGGACATGCCGTCTCCGCTGGGCCGAAAGTGTAAGCAAGGGAAACGCAACACGCACACAACAACACGCGCAGGCACGAACCGACCCGAACGGGGTCGATGTTGTAGGGGACGCAGGGATTACGGGATGCCTTGACGGCGACAACGAATCACCAGGCCAACAGACTATAACGCACTCGATTCAGCCCGCCAGAGGCATCGTCGAGACACAATGAGCCGTGATTTGCGGTGGGGTGGCAACGCCCCTGCCATCGACTCTCCACAGCCAATCCTGCGTCACGATGACTCTGCGGGGGATAAGTCGGTGCATGGAATCCGGTGCGCGCGTTTGATTCCGGTTTGTTCTCGTCGGGCCAGATTGCAGCGCCGCCCGGCGAGGCGATCCTGTCACGGAACTGTTGCTAGCGCGGCGGCGGCAGCTTCTCGCCGAGGATACGGCGCCACAGCCAGGGCAGGCCCTCGGCCGCATTGCGCGCTTGTCGGAACGAAATGGGCGGCACCACCGGCGCGAAAGTCGGGCTCTGGCGCTGCGCCACCACGAAGTTGAAGCTGTAGCTCGGCTCCTGGCCCATGCGCAGATCGGTGATGACGGCGCGGTCGTCCTGTTCGCTCATCTTGAAGAAGCCGTGGCTGAAACGGGCGATCCGCGCGACGGACGGATAGTCCCGCAATTCCGCGTAGAGCGCCTCGCCGCGCGGGAACGCCTCGACATCGACCGTGCCATCACGGTCGAGCAGCGAGTAGAAGCCTTCGAGATAGCCCTGCGGGGTGATCGCCACCACGCGCCACAGAATGGTGTTGAGCGGCGCCGGCGTCACCAGCAGCCGCTCGACCTGGTGACCCTGCGCGCGCAGGCTTTCGTGCGCGACGCCGGTCACATGCTGCTGCGCCAGTGCGCTCCAGCCCAGATAGGCCGTGCTGAGAACCAAACCCGCGACGTTCCAGCGCCAGCCGCGGACATTGCGCAGGCTGAGCGCGACGACGATGCCGATCAGCAGCGGCAGCGTGTAGAGCGGATCGATGATGAACATGCTGCCCAGGCCGTACGGCGTATCGGTGAAGGGCAGGCCAAGTTGCGTTCCATACACCGTGGTCCAGTCGAGCAAGGCATGCGTCACCAGCACAAGCCAGATCGTCAGCAACCACCACCGGAACTGGTTCATCTCGCGCAAGCTCGCGGCGACCAGCGCGGCGATCGGCAATGACGCCAGTGTCTGCCAGAACGGCGCGTGGCTGGCGGCGCGGTGATAGACCATGTTGCTGATCGGGTCGCCGTAATCGTAAAAGGCGTCGAGATCGGGCAACGTGCCGGCGAGCGCACCGACCAGCGCAGCCTTCCACGGCCGGGTGCGCCGTCCCATGACCGCGACGCCGATGGCGGCGCCGAGCGCGGCTTGCGACAGTGAGTCCATGGACCGGGGCCGTCCTGTCTGAAAGCGCGTGGCCGCGAAGGCCAGCCCTCGCGGCATCTGCAAGGTTAACGGGTTCTGAGCCTAGTCGAACAGGCTCGACACCGACTCTTCGTGCGCGGTGCGGCCGATGGCTTCGCCGATCAATGTGGCGATTTCCAGCACGCGGATGTTGCCGGCGGCAAGAACTTCCTTGGTTGGCTGGATCGAGTCGGTGATCACCAGTTCCTTCAGCCGCGAGCCGGCGATGCGCTTGACCGCGCCGCCCGACAGAACGCCGTGGCTGATATAGGCGTAGACGTCCTTGGCCTTGTTTTCGAGCAGCGCGTCGGCCGCGTTCACCAGCGTGCCGCCGGAGTCGACGATGTCGTCGACCAGCACGCAGGTGTAACCCTCGACGTCGCCGATCACGTTCATCACTTCGGATTCGCCGGCCCGCTCGCGCCGCTTGTCGATGATGGCGAGCGGCGCATTGATGCGCTTGGCCAACCCGCGCGCGCGGACCACGCCGCCGACGTCGGGCGACACCACCATCACGTTGTCGAGTTTGAACTTCTCGCGGATGTCGCGCACCATCACCGGCGAGGCGTAGAGATTGTCGGTCGGGATGTCGAAGAAGCCCTGGATCTGGCCGGCGTGCAGGTCGAGCGTCATCACCCGGTTGGCGCCGGCGTGGGTAATGAGGTTGGCCACCAGCTTGGCCGAGATCGGCGTGCGCGGGCCCGGTTTCCGGTCCTGCCGCGAATAGCCGAAATAGGGGATCACCGCGGTGATGCGGCGCGCCGAGGAGCGGCGCAGCGCGTCGATGATGATCAGCAATTCCATCAGGTGGTCGTTGGCCGGATACGACGTCGACTGGATCACGAAACAGTCGGCGCCGCGGACGTTTTCCTGGATCTCGACAAAGATCTCCATGTCGGCGAAGCGCCGCACCACGGCTTTGGTCAGCGGGGTCTTGAGATAATCGCCGATCTGCTGGGCCAGAGCAGGGTTGGAATTGCCGGCAACGAGCTTGATCGCTCCGTTCTTCGACATTCCGGGAATCCTCACATGACACAGGCCGGCAGGCGGCGTGGTCATATCAAGGCGAGGACAGCACGGCAATACGCCCCGGTTTCATTGTCCCAATGCATTTTGCGGGATAATGAACGAAAGCCGCTCGGCAGTAGGTGCGCCGCCGCAACGCGCGTATCCTGCGGCCCGAATCGTTCATCAACCCTGAAGTGCGGAGACGGTATTTGACCTTGCGGGACGTGGCGCGGCAGTGGACCGAGCGGCTGGTGCTGCGGGGGGCAGCGCCCGGCGCGTCCCGGCAGGTTGGCGCCATTCCCTATACGGTGGTGCAGGGTCAGGTGGTATTCCTGCTGGTCACGTCGCGCGGCACCGGCCGCTGGATCTTCCCCAAAGGCGACCTGATGAAGGGGCTGGAGCCGTGGGAAGCCGCGGCGCAGGAAGCGCTGGAGGAAGCCGGCGTCGAAGGCGAGGTCGATCCGCACCCGGTCGGGCGCTACCGCACCATGAAATCGCTGACCCTTCGGAGCAAGGTGATCGAAGTCGACATGTATCCGTTGCGGGTGACGCGCCAGCACGATGACTGGGTCGAAAAGCAGGCCCGCCGCCGCCATTGGGTGATCCTGCCGGAGGCCAGGCGCCTGCTGTCCGATCCGAAGGCCGCGGCGCTGGCCCTGAAGCTGAGCCAGCGGGTCGGCCGCGATCCTCAGCCGGCCATCGTGCGCATCAGCAAATAGAGGCCGGCGGCGAGCAAAGCCGCCGCGGGCACCGTGATCACCCAGGCCGCGGCAATGCTGACCACATGCTGGCGGCGCACCAGCTTGCGCTTCTCGCGCTTGTGGTAGTTCACCAGTGCTTTTTCCGGCGTTTCGTTGAGCTGCGCGGTCTCGAGAAACATCGAGCGCGGCTTGACCGCCGGGTTCGGCACCCCGGTATTGCTGATGAACTCGCGCAGGTAGCCGACGCCGAACACCGCGCCGACGGCGATATGCGTCGACGACACCGGCAGTCCGGCTGTCGACGCCAGCAGCACCGTGATCGCCGCAGAGAGCGCGACGCAATAGGCGCGGATCGCGTCCATCCTGGTGATCTTCTCGCCGACGGTGCGGATCAGCCCGGGCCCGAACAGCGCCAGCCCGAGCGAGATGCCGACCGCGCCGATCACCAGCACCCACAGCGGCAGTGCCACCGTGCCGGCATCGGTGATGCCGGATTGCACCGCAGCGACGATCGCCGCCAGCGGACCGACCGCATTGGCGACGTCATTGGCGCCGTGCGCGAAAGACAGAAGCGCGGTGGCGAAGATCAGCGGCAGCGTGAACAGGCTGGCGATGTTCTTGCGGCGGTTCTCCATGCCGCGCGAGCGGCGCTGCACCCAGGGCCGCGCCAGCCACAGGCCGCCAGCAAAAAACGCCGCGCCGAACAGCAGCACCACCGGCGCCGACGGTCGCCACACCCGGCTAAGGCCTTTGGTCACCAGGTACATGGCGAAGACGCCGCTCATCAGCGCCACCAGCACCGGCACCCAGCGCCGTGCCGCGGCGACGCGGTCCTCGCGGTAGATCACCTTCCATTTGACGAAGCCGAGCAGCAGCGCGGCGATCACCCCGCCGAGCACCGGCGAGATCACCCAGCTGGCGACGATGGCGCCGATCATCGGCCACTGCACGATATCGAAACCCGACGCGGCGATGCCGGCCCCGACCACGCCGCCGACGATGGAGTGGGTGGTCGACACCGGCGCGGCGAGATAGGTGGCGAGATGGATCCACAATGCGGCCGACAGCATCGCCGCGGTCATGACCAGCACGAATTCGACGACGCGCATCGACTCCTCGGGGCGCAGAATGCGCTTCGACACGGTATCGACGACATCGCCGCCGGCCAGGATCGCACCGGCGGCTTCGCAGATTGCGGCGATGACCAGCGCGCCTGTCATGGTCAGCGCGCGGCTGCCGACCGCGGGGCCCATGTTGTTGGCGACGTCGTTGGCGCCGACATTCAGCGCCATATAGGCGGCGATCACGCCGGCGATGATGACGAGATAGGTGAGCGGCCCGGCCGCGGTCGACAGGCTGGCGACCGCGACCACGCCGATCACGAACACGATCAGCAGCCCCGGCGTCGCCAGCGACCGCGACCGCGCATAGGTAGCCGTCTCGAGCCGACCGACCTTTTTCAGGTCTTTATCAAGAACGCTTTTCGCCAATGCGGCTCCGCCAAAGTCGCGACAGGCGACCGCAGCCCGTAACATCATCACGCCCAAAAATCATGCCGGACGCGAACCAGCCTGTTGAAAATCCGGGCAATGGAACCGGCCCGGGTTGGATCGCGCGCGCTAGTGCCGGCGCATCGCCGACAGCGTCACGGCGTCGCGCGGCGACAGGGTCAAGGCCGGCGCCTGCCGGCGCGGCGGCAGCGGCACCGCAAGTGCACCGCCATCGGACGCCGCCACCGGATCGGCGTTCGGCAGGCGGTAGATGCCGGCGGATTCCGGCGAGGTGCCGTGAGACCCGAACAGCGCCAGTGCCGTGGCCGGGGGCGCGGCCGGCGCCACCCCGGGCGCGGTCAGGAAGGCGGCGAGCTGCTCCATGCTGGTCTTGGCGATGCGCTGCAGCATGGCGTCGTCGGCGGCGGCCCAGGCGTCGCGGTGGCGGACCTTGGCGGTCTCGTCGCCGGCGATCCGCAAGGCGTGGCGCTGGTCGCCGTCGAACACGTCCCAGGTCCAGGCGACCGTGGTGTTGCGTTTGTCGACGGTGACGGTGAGCGCGCCGCGCACCCGGTAGGTGGACGGGCTTTCGCGCGACATTACCGCCAAACGCCGGCTCTGCGCTTCGTCGTTGAGGTTCTTCACCAGCGTTTCGAACTGGCCCGGCGGCAGGCCGTCGATGATGTCGAAGGCGACGGTGGCGCCCCGCGGCTGCGCCAGCGAGACCGATGGCGTGCCGTCGTGGGTGCAGCCAGCCAGCGCCACGGCGGCCGCGACCGCCACTACACGCTGCCTACGCCACGCACGACAGGCCTTGGCGCTCAAGGCGCGCCAGCCCCGACTTAACTCCATGACACCCCCGCGGCCGCCACCTTGGAACGATGGTCCTCTGGGCCGGAGCAAAGCCTAGCGGCAACTCCGCCATGGAGTCCAGCCGGGAGGTATGCCGGTGTGGGGAAGGGGAAATTCGGCTATCCCGTCAAGGCAATGGCGTTGATGTGCCGGCCGTAATCCGGCTCGCTGCGGTGGGTCGAGCGGCGGAAACTGTAGAAGCGGTCCGGTTCCGCATACGTGCAGAGCCCGAGATCCTCGAAAGCCGCAACGCCGGCGGCCTTCATGCGGGCGCCGACATAGCCGGGCAGGTCGAACCTCGCGAAACCGGCGCGCGCCGAGTCGGTGAAGAACCGCGCATTGGCGGCGTCGGCCGCGACAAAGCGGTCGACGAATTCCGGCCCGACCTCGTAATTCGGCTGGCGGATGGTCGGGCCTAGCGCCGCGGCGATGCGGCCGCGGTCGGCGCCGAGCTTTTCCATGGCCTCGACGGTCGCCTCGATGACGCCGGTCAAGGCGCCGCGCCAGCCGGCATGCGCCGCGCCGATGACGCCGGCCTCAGGGTCGGCGAACAGCAGGGGGCCGCAGTCGGCGGTCGACACCGCAATGGCCAGCTTCGGCGTGCGCGTGACGACGGCGTCGGCGCGCGGCCGCGCGTCGCCGGCCCAGGGCTCGTCGGCCACGACGACTTCGGGCGAATGGATTTGATAGAGCGACAGCAGCCGCGCCGGCGCGACGCCCAGCGACGCCGCCATGCGGGCGCGGTTTTCCGCGACGTGGTCCGGCGCGTCGCTGGAGCCGACGCCGCCGTTCAGCGACGCATAAAGTCCCTGCGACACGCCGCCGCCGCGGGTGAAGAAGGCGTGGCGGATGCGGGGCAGGTTCTGCAAAGACGGTGCCTGAAGCATCGATGCGACCATGGCGTCCGATTATGTCGCGAATGCGGGCGGCGTGCCCAGCGACGGATGGGTATAGGCGGCGGCCTTGAACAGCGTGCCCATGCCGGTGCGGCCCTCGCCGGTGAGCCGCGCCAGCGCGGCGTCGATCTCGGCGATCTGGGCGCTCGAGGCCTTCGACTTCAGCGTCGCGGCGCGGCTGTCGATGCCGAGGCGGCGCAGCAGTTGCGCCTGCGTGATCGGGCCGTAGCCCTGCACGCCCATCGCCTCGACGGCGCGCGTCAGCGCCGCGAAGTCGACATGGGCGGTGAGATCGATGGTGCCCGGCCCGCTCAGCGGATCGGCGTAAGCGTGCTGGCCGACCGCCTGCAAGGTGTCGCCGGCGGCGCTGTCGGCATGGCCGTAGTCGATCACCAAAGCCGCGCCGCCGTCGCGCTTGAGCCTGCGGCCGAGGTCGAAAGCGGCTGCGCCGTCGCGCCACTCGACGATGGCGCCCTCAGGGGCCGAGCGCTGCGCCGGCGGCAGCAGCCGCTCGAAATGCGGCATCGGCTCGGCGGCGGCAGTGAAGGCGAGGTGGCCGGCGGCATCGAGGCCGACCTGGCGCTCGTGCCAGCCGCGCGCCGACTTGACTGCCTGGTTGACCGGCAGCGCATCGAAGAATTCGTTGGCGACGATGATCGCCGGGCCTGCCGGCACCTCGTTGAGCGAGGCATGCCAGAACACCGGCAGCGACTGCGGCTCAAGCGCGGCTTCCTGTTGCGCGCGCAGCGCCGTATTGATCTCGACCAGGTGCAGCACCAGCGCTTCGCGGAATTTCGGCATCACCTTCACCGCCCGCATGGCGTCCTTCATCATGGTGCCGCGGCCGGGGCCGAGCTCGACGATGCGGACGTTCTCGGGCGACCCCATCTGCGTCCACACCGCCGCCATCCAAAGCCCGATGAGTTCGCCGAACATCTGGCTGACTTCCGGGGCGGTGATGAAATCGCCGCTGACGCCGAGCGGATCGCGCGTGGTGTAATAGCCGTGCGCGGGGTCGCTCAGGCACAGCGTCATGTATTGCGCCACCGGCATCGGCCCGGCGGCGGCGATGCGGCGGCGAATCTCGATTTCCAGCGGGCCGGGCTCAGGCATGCGTGTCTCGCCGCAGCGGATGCTTCAGCCCGTAGAGTATGAAACCGGCGCCGACCAGGAACAACGGGATCGACAGCAATTGACCCATGGTGGCGCCGCCCCACAAAAAGCCGAGCTGCGCGTCCGGCTCGCGGAAGAATTCGCAAATGGTGCGTGCCACCGCATAGACGCAGGCGAAGCTGCCGATGATGACGCCGGGCCGCTTCAGCGCGCCGAAGCGCATCAGCAGCGCCAGCACGATGAACAGCACGACGCCCTCCAGCGCTGCCTCGTAGAGCTGGCTCGGATGCCGCGGCAGCGGCCCGCCGTTGGGAAACACCATGGCCCAGGGCACGTCGGTCGGGCGGCCCCACAGCTCGCTGTTGATGAAATTGGCAAGCCGGCCGAGGAAAATGCCGATCGGCGCCGCGGCGCAGGTCATGTCGCCGAGCGACCGGATCAGAATGCCGCGCTGGCGCGCGAACAGCACCACCGCCACCACGCAGCCGGTGAAGCCGCCGTGGAACGACATGCCGCCCTGCCAGAGCTGGAAGATTTCCAAGGGGTGCGCGGCGAAATGCGCCGGGTTGTAGAACAGCACATAGCCGAGGCGGCCGCCGAGAATGATGCCGAGCGTGACCCAGACGACGAAGTCGTCGAAATCCGCGACCGTCATCGGCGCCTTCCCGCCCCACAGCCGCTCGGAGCGGATCAGCACGCGGGCATAGGCCCAGCCGAGCAGGATGCCGACGATATAGGCGAGCGCATACCAGCGAATGGCGAAGGGCCCGACCTGCAGCAGCACCGGGTCGATCATCGGGAAGGGCAGGACGAACAGGGGCATGGGCTGCTTCCGGTCGGGCGTCTACAGCCACTCCCTAGCACACCTTCGTGTTGCAGTGCGTCACGGAATGGCGGGCAGGCCGCGCGAAGTAACAGCCGCGATCCGTCCCGCGCCGCCGACTTGCGGGACGACGATGAAAACGCGACTATTCCGCGAACGCGACGACAAGCAATCGCGCGTCCGATGGACACGTTCAAGCGTCGGCTTCGACCGAAGCAGAACGACAGGGGAGACGTCACGTGAGAAATACGACGGGGCTACGTACGACAAGAATCGCCGCGCTTGCCGCGGCAGCGTTGCTGGCGCTGCCCGCGGCGGGCGCCACCGCGCAGGATTATCCGGCCCGCGCCATCACCATGATCGTCCCGTTTCCGGCGGGCGGCGGCAACGACATGATCGCCCGCATCGTTGCCGCCAAGCTGTCCACGGCGCTCGGTCAGCAGGTGGTGGTGGACAACCGCGGCGGCGCCAACGGCGTCATCGCCATGCGCACGGCCGCCCGCGCCGCCCCCGATGGCTACACCATCGTGTTCGCCAACACGTCGACGACCACGATCAACATCGCGCTTAATCCAAACGCCGGCTATGACATCCGCAAGGAGTTCGCGCCGATCGGCATGATCGCCGCCGCGGGCATCGGCATCATCGCGCACCCGTCCTTTGCCGCCAACTCCGTGCCGGAGTTGATTGCGCTTGCCAAGGCGCAGCCCGGCAAGCTCTCGATCGGCACCTCGCCGCCGGGCAGCGGCTCGCACCTCTCCGCCGAACTGTTCAAGGCCAGGACCGGGATCAATGTCACGTTTGTGCCTTACCGGGGCACGGCCGCGCTCAACAACGATCTGCTTGGCGGCCACATCTCCGTGATGTTCGGTGTGCTGCCAGCCTCGCTCGGCGCGATCAAGGCGGGGCAGCTCAAGGTGCTGGGCATGACCAGCACCGAACGTATCGCCCTGTTGCCGGATGTTCCGACCGTGTCGGAAACCATTCCGGGCTTCGAGGCCGTGCTGCGCTACGGCCTGCTGGCGCCCGCCGGCACGCCGGCGCCGATCATCGCGCGGCTCAACAAGGAACTGGTGGCGCTGGCCGGCTCCGACGAGGTCAAGACCCGCCTTGCCAGCGAAGCCGGCGTGGCGCTGACGTCGACGCCGGAGGAATATGCCGCCGAGATTGCACGCGAGGACGGCATCTGGGGGCCGCTGATCAAGAGCCTCAACCTCAAGGTGGAGTAGCGCGCAGGGGGTTAGCGCCGGCACGAAATTTCTTGCAGCCAGGGTCTTCCAGGCATATGCTTAAGGCATAGGCCCAGGAGGTGCGTATGTCCGATCAGAGACACGTCCGGTTGTTTCGCAACGGCCGCAACCAGGCAGTCCGCATTCCGGTGGAGTTTGAACTTCCCGGCGACGAGGCCGTCATGCACCGCGACGGCGACCGGCTGGTGATCGAGCCGGTGCGCAAGCGCGGGCTCATCGCCCTGCTGAAATCGATGACGCCGCTCGACGAGGAATTTCCCGCGATCGAAGATCCGGCGCCGAAGCCGGAACGCCTGCTGTGACGCGTTATCTGCTGGACACAAATATTCTGTCTGACTTGATCCGCAACCCGCAGGGCAAGGCGGCTCGGCGGATCGCCAAGGCCGGCGAGGACAGTGTCTGCACCAGCATCATCGTGGCGGCCGAGTTGCGCTACGGCTGCGCCAAAAGCGGCTCGGCAAGATTGCGCAAGGCGGTCGAGGACCTGTTGAGCGAAATCGCTGTGCTGCCGTTCGAGGCGCCGGCCGACGCAGCCTACGGCGTTATTCGTGCGTCGCTGGAATCAGGTGGCACACCTATTGGCGGCAACGATCTGCTGATTGCCGCGCACGCAAAAACGCTTGGCGCAATTGTCGTCACGGCCAACACGCAGGAGTTCAGGCGGGTAGGCGGGGTGAAGGTAGAGAACTGGCTGGCGTGACAAGCGACACTCGCGCACGGGCGAGTCACCTAGGTGGCCTCCTACACCTCGTGCCGATTCTACCCGACGTGCTAAGGGGCGGACTGAGGAGCCTTTTGTACGTCGCTTTCCGATTCCGATCGACGAGGGGCGGCGGGCACGGAAGAGCATCGACGTATGACTTCGCGATTTGCGCACCCTTCCGCTTGAAAGCTTCATACACCTTAATCAACTGCTTGCTTACCGACGTCGGCAGCGGTGACCGGCGTGATCTGAACTTGCTGGAGAACTGGGCGACGGGGCTCGACCGCTTCACATCGGAGATCATGCCCAGCAATGCTGGCGCGTCAGAGAAGCCGAAATTGTTCACCAGCGTTGGTGCCTCCCGGTAGGTCAGCGGCATTTCTGACGGCGTCCAACGCGCTTCGCCGAACCTGTCGTGGTTAGACATTGTGATCGGAGGTGTCACGTGGACGAGCTTAACGCCCATCTCACCATTTTGGACGAAGCCAAAGCGCATCCCGTTCAGCTCACCGAGCCGCTTCGGGTTCATCAGGTTTTTACGATGGCAGCCGGTGCATCCGAAGCTGCCAAATTCCCAGAAGGGATCGGTTCGCATCTCGTTTGGGTCGTCGAGCTGCGGCTGGCGAAGCATGACGAGGATGACACCTCCGCTGGTCATCTCGGGCTCGCTCTCATTTCGCCATCGATGTCTCGGATCGTTTCTTCGAGCCAAGCTGCCGCCTCGGAGTTTCCAGATATGTCCGTGATAAATTCTTGGCCGCGTCCGACGACGTTCAAGGTTTCATCGTCATCCCAACGGTCGGGGCGGCGGTGATAGGTCAAACCAGTAGAACGCAACCATGCTGGCACTCTCCAACGGCTCACCCCGTCTCCTGCTCTAGAGAGCCGGAGGCCGTTGCTGGCGTGTTTTGCCGTTCGACCCACACCGACATAGAGGGAGTTGTTGGCGTTCCAGTCGCCAATTATGTGGGGGTGGGGACGCGTAAAGCCAGGCGGCTGCATATCTTCGCCCGGTGCGGCGCCGATCGCGAATATCTTCTCAACGCGAAGATATCCGAAGATGCGATGGTGGCGGTCGCTTCGGCCTGATTCCGAAAAGAGCCCAAAGAATATAAAGACATCGCCGACAGAAACTCCGTTGTTCTGGAGGTGTGCCTGAGCAGCGCCAGTCTGCCCGAAAGCGCACCGACCGGCTTCAAACATCGGATCATGATGGCACAGGCTGCCGCCGGTCAGACGCCCTTTGGTAACACCATGGACTATTTCTCCGAGCCCAAGATGATCGTAGGTCGTCACAGACCGCCTTTGCGTCGGTATAGGCAGGCTTATGGGAACCCCGTTGAAAATTGGCGAGGGAAAGCCGCCTGCGCCGCTGTCAAATCCCTTTCGACTGAATATGATCTTCATTGACGCGCCCCGTTTGCGAGATGGTATCTCGTCTTCGTGTTGGTCGCACATGGCTCACGCCACCCTCTTCCCCACCCGCCACTCCACCGTAAGCCCGGCGTCCGTCGCGAGGATCATCAGGGCATCGAGGCTGAACTTGTCGATCCGCCCGCGCAGCAGGTCGTTCATGCGCGGCTGCGTCACACCCAGCCGCTTGGCGGCTTCGGCCTGCGTGAGATTCCAGCCGTCGACGGCGTCGCGGATGGCGATCATCAGGCCGGACCGGGCTTTCATGTTGGCGGCTTCGGCCGGCGAATTTTCCAGAGCGTCCCAGACGCTGTCAAAACGTTCGGTCATCGTCGATCTCTCCGCATAAGGTCCCTGAACCGCGCGCTTGCGAGATCAAGGTTGCGTTTCGGCGTCGCCTGCGCCGTCTTGCGAAAGGCATGCAGCACGTAAATGGCATCGCCAAGCGTGGCGATGTAAATCGCCCGGTACGCGCCGGATGCGTCGCGCACCCGGATTTCCCGGACACCGGGTCCGATGGTTTTCATCGGCTTCCAGTCGTCCGGATCGCGACCGCGCTGGAGGCGGTCGATCTGGAAACCGACTTCGCGGCGCGCGCGGTCAGGAAAGGAGCGCACCGCGTCAAGCGAATCTCCGATGAAGACCACCGGCTTCATGGATAATTATATCCGTATTGATATAAGAAATCCACCTCGATTTTGGCTTGTCAGCCCCGGATGTCATTGCTCCATCCAGGCTCGGAGCCTGACCGCGCGGCGAAGCCTCCAGCCCTTGCACCCCGCTTCCCGCAGCCCCATTGTCCGGTGCAGAGACGGAGCCGAAACCATGACCCAGACCAGCAACCGGATTTTCGACGAGATGGCGCGGCTGATGAACGACGCCGCCGGCGTCGCCCAGGGCGTGCGGCGCGAGTTCGACACCGTGTTCCGCACCCAGGCCGAGCGCATTCTGCGCGATCTCGACGTGGTGCCGCGTGAGGAGTTCGAGGCGGTCAAGGACATGGCCCGGCTGGCGCGCGAGGAAAACGACGCGCTGCGGGCGCGGATCGAGGCGCTGGAGGCGAAATTCGCCGCCAAAACGGCCGACAAGCCCGAAAAACCCGCCAAGAAGCCGTCGGGCCCCACCGCGGAGGTCTGACCCCGCTTTCCTTGCCCTTTGCGGCCCTCGCCGCTATAACCGCGCCCGAACGTCGGCCCCCGGCACCCCTGGAGGCTCGCCGCGTTCGCAGGCGGCTCGCAAGGCCGCCTTTTTCCATTGGCTTAACAAGGATTTAGATGATGGCAACCGTCCAGGAAATGAAAGCGACGGTGCGCCCGAAAGGTGGCAAGGGGGCCTCCCGGGCAGCACGGTATTCCGGTCGCGTACCGGGAGTGATCTACGGCGACAACAAGCCCCCGCTGATGGTGCTGCTCGAGCACGACGAACTGCGCAAGCGCATCTATGGCGGCCGCTTCCTCACCACGCTGTTTCACCTCGATGTCGAGGGCACCAAGCATCGCGTGATTCCGCGCGACTTCCAGCTCGACGTCATCAAGGACCTACCGATGCACGTGGATTTCCTCCGCGTTGCGGAAGGCGCCATGATCCGCGTCAAGGTCGCGGTGCACGTGCTCAACGCCGAGACCTCGCCCGGCGTCAAGCGCGGCGGCGCCGTCAACATCGTCACGCACACCGTTGACGTGCTGTGCCCGGCCGAAGCGATCCCGACCTCCATTGATGTCGATATCGGCGAGCTGGACATCAATCACTCCAAGCACCTCAGCGACGTGACGCTGCCGCCCAACGTGAAGGTCATCGCCCAGGGCGATATCACGCTGGTCACGGTGGTGCCGCCGTCCGGTTACGCGGAAGAACTCAAGGCCGCTGCCGCTGCTGCCGCGACTGCCGCTGCTGCCGCTGCTGCCGCCGCTGCCGCTCCGCCGGCGCCGACCGGCGCGCCGGGTGCTGCTCCTGCGGCACCCGCCGCCGGCGCTGCCGCCGCCGCACCGGCCAAGAAGTAACGCGACGTTTCGCGATCTTCGACAATGCCCGTCCCGGATGTCATCCGGGGCGGGCTTTTGCCACCGCACCGATTTCTCTGAGGCGGCAACGCCGGTGACGCATGCTGCTTTTCGTCGGCCTCGGCAATCCCGGTGAACGTTACGTCGGCAACCGCCACAACATCGGCTTCATGGCGGTGCAGGCGATCGCCAGCCGTCACAACATCGCGCCCTGGCGCCGCCGCTTTCAGGGCGTCGCGGTCGAAGGCACGATCGGCGGCCACAAGGCGATGCTGCTGCTGCCGGGCACCTACATGAACGAATCCGGCCGCGCGGTCGCGGAAGCCGTCAATTTCTACAAGCTGGCCGTCAACGATATCGTGGTGTTTCACGACGAACTCGATCTGCCGCCGGCCAAGTTGCGGATCAAGACGGGCGGCGGCAATGCCGGCCACAACGGCCTGCGCTCGATCTCGGCGCATGTCGGCAACGACTATCGCCGCGTCCGCATCGGCATCGGCCATCCGGGCGACAAGAAGCTTGGCGCCGGTTACGTGCTGCAGGATTTCGCCAAGAGCGAGGGCCCGTGGGTCGAGGCCATGTGCGACGCCATTGCCGACAATGCCGGCCTGCTGGCCGACGGCAAGGATTCGACGTTTCAGAACAAGGTTCATCTGGCCATGGATGCCAAAGGGTTTGGCGAGCCGGCCGACGACGTTAAGGACTAGACGCTCATGGGTTTCAAATGCGGCATTGTCGGACTGCCCAATGTCGGCAAGTCGACGCTTTTCAACGCGCTGACCGAGACCGCGGCGGCGCAGGCGGCGAATTATCCGTTCTGCACCATCGAGCCCAATGTCGGCGAGATCGCGGTACCGGATCCGCGGCTGGAGAAACTGAGCGCGCTGGCCAAATCCGAGCAGATCATCCCGACCCGCATCACCTTCGTCGATATCGCCGGGCTGGTGCGCGGCGCGTCGAAAGGTGAGGGACTCGGCAACCAGTTCCTCGCCACCATCCGCGAGGTCGACGCCATCGTCCATGTGGTGCGCTGCTTCATCGACACCGACATTACCCATGTCGAGGGCAAGATAGATCCGATCGCCGACATCGAGATCATCGAAACCGAGCTGATGCTGGCCGACATGGACAGCCTGGAAAAGCGCGTCACCAATCTCGAGAAAAAGGCCAAGGGCTCGGGCGAGGACGCCAAGCTGTCGAAGGAGACGCTGGACCTCGTCAACCGCGCGCTGGTGCTGTTGCGCGAGGGCAAGCCGGCCCGGCTGGTCGAGCGCAAGCCCGATGAAGAGAAGCTGTTTCACTCGCTCGGCCTGCTGACATCGGCGCCGGTGCTCTATGCCTGCAACGTCGAGGAAGCCTCGGCCGCCACCGGCAACGATTTCTCCCGGCTGGTCGAAAAGCGCGCCAAGGACGAGGGCGCCGTGGCGGTGGTGATCTCCGCCAAGATCGAGTCCGAAATCGCGGCATTGCCGGCATCCGAGCGCGCCGATTATCTGGAGGCGGTCGGCCTCAAGGAAACCGGGCTCGATCGCCTGGTGCGCGCCGGCTACGAGCTGTTGCACCTCGTGACCTATTTCACCGTCGGCCCGAAGGAAACCCGGGCCTGGACCATCACCAAGGGCACCAAAGGCCCGCAGGCCGCCGGCGTAATCCATTCCGATTTCGAGCAGGGCTTCATCCGCGCCGAAACCATCTCCTACGATGACTACATCGCGACCGGCGGCGAAGCCGGCGCCAAGGCCGTCGGCAAGATGCGCCTCGAAGGCAAGGAATACGTCGTGGCCGACGGCGACGTGATGCACTTCCGGTTCGCCAACTAGTCTGGAATTGCGGGCCGAGCCATGCAAAAAGCCTGTCATGCCCCGCGCAAGCGGGCATCCAGCAGCCCCGGCGTCCGGTAAGATAGCGCCGTCTGTGGTTCTGGATCATCCGCTGTCGCGGATGAAGGCTGTGGGACAAATGCCGAAACTCCATTGGGAAGACTTCCAGCCTGGCGCCGTGGCGATCTACGGCCCGCGGCTGGTGACACGCGAAGAGATCATCGCCTTTGCGGCCGAATTCGATCCGCAGCCGATGCATCTCGACGAGGCGGCCGCGAGCAATACGCTGCTGGGCGGGCTTGGCGCCTCGGGCTGGCATAGTTGCTGCCTGCTCATGAAGATGATCGCCGACGGGTTCCTGCTCGACTCGACGTCGATGGGCGGACCGGGCGTGGAGGAGGTGCGCTGGCTCAAGCCGTTGCGGCCGGGCACGCGCATTCGCATCCGCTCCACCGTCGTCGACAAGCGCGCCTCGAACAGCCGCCCGGAAATGGGGCTGGTGAAGTTCATGTTCGAGGTCCTCGACGACGCCGACGTGACGTTGACCACGCTGAGCACCACATTGATGTTCGGCCGCCAGCGGGGGGCGGCATCATGAAATTCTTTAACGAGATCCAGATCGGCGACACCTATGCGCTCGGCCGTCACACCTTCACCGCCGACGAGATCAGGGCCTTCGCCCGGCGTTTCGATCCGCAACTCTTTCACCTCGACGAGGAAGCGGCGGCGGCATCGCATTTCGGTGCCCTGTGCGCGTCCGGCTGGCACACCGCCGCCGTGTGGATGCGGCTCTATGTCGATCACCGGCGCGGCATGATCGAGGCCGCCCAGGCTGCCGGCCTGCCGATCCCGGCGCTCGGACCGGCCGTCGGGTTTCGCGAGCTGAAGTGGATCAAGCCGGTCTATGTCGGCGACACGATCGAATACACCAGCGTGGTCACCGACAAGCGGACATCGAACAGCCGTCCCGGCTCCGGGTTGCTGACCATCACCTCGACTGGCGTCAACCAGAAGGCCGAGACGGTGATCAGTTTCATCAGCACCACCTTCGCGGAATGCCGTGGGGAGCCGGGATGACCGCGCTTGACGCCGACGAGGCGTCCGCTCTGGCCCGCAAGGGCGAGGAGCGGCGCGCCCTCGGTGTCGCCAGCGGCGCGCATGTCGTTCACGACGGTTATACCGACGTCATTTATGTGATGCTGCCGGTCTGGCAGGCCGAGTTCGGTCTCGGTTTTGCCGCGCTCGGTCTGATGAAGACGGTGTTCTCCGGCACGCTGGCTGCGTTCCAGATTCCGGCCGGTTTTCTCGCCGAACGCTGGGGGGCGCCGCTGGTGCTGGCGATCGGCACGGCGCTCGCCGGTCTCGGCTATTGCCTCGCCGGTTTGAGCCACGGCGTGCCGATGCTGGTCGCGGCGCTGTTCATCGGCGGCCTTGGCGCCAGCACCCAGCACCCGCTGGCGTCGACGCTGATCGCCAGCGCCTTTTCCGGCGCGCGCTCGCGTACCGCGCTCGGCGCCTACAATTTCGCCGGCGACATCGGCAAGATGACGATGCCGGCGGCGGCGGCGTTGCTGCTGGTGGTGTTGCCGTGGCGCGAGGCGCTGGCGGTGCTCGGCGCCGTCGGCGTGCTGGCGGCCGTGATCATCTATGTGGCGATGCCGCGCTTTCGCGAAGAGGCCGAAGCGCCGCGCAAGGCCGAACCTGTAAGGGGCGGCGGTCGCGCGCGGGCCTATGGCTTTCCGCTGCTGCTGTCGATCGGCGTCATCGACAGCGCGACGCGCATGGCCTTCCTGACGTTCCTGCCGTTCGTGCTGACCGCCAAGGGCGCCAGCCTGCCGACCATCGGCTTCGCCCTGACGCTGGTGTTTGCCGGCGGCGCCGCCGGCAAGCTCGTCTGCGCCTATATCGGCGCCCGCATCGGCACGGTCGCCACCGTCTGGTTGACAGAAGGGGTGACCGCCATCGGCATCGTTGCGCTGTTGCCGCTGCCGCTGGAGGCGGCGCTGGTGCTGCTGCCGCTGGTCGGCATTGCGCTCAACGGCACGTCGTCGGTGCTCTATGGCTCGGTGCCGGATCTGGTGCCGCCCGCCAGGCGGGCGCGCGCCTTCGGCATTTTCTATACCGGGACCATTGGCGCCGGGGCGATCTCGCCGGCGCTTTATGGACTGCTGGGCGATGCCGCCGGCGTGACATCGGCGCTGGTCGCGATCGCCGGCGTGGTCCTGCTGACGCTGCCGATCACCCTGTTGCTCAGGCCGGCTTTGGCCGAGCCCTGATTTCCGTTCCGGCGGGGCTGATATGCGTCCTGTTCCGGCGCTGGATTTTCGTCGCTTTAGGGGCCATATTAGCGGTCGAGGAGTTTGTTGTTATGTCGATGATCAACTACCGGGCCCCGTCCGAACTGTTTCCCAGCCGCAGCCGCAAATCGCGCCGTCCGATCGGTTACAAGCGTTTTCCGACCGCGGCGGAAGCGATCCGCTTCGCCATGGAAGAATTGCCGCCGGAATTGCTGCTTGGGGCCTATCTTGAGGTGGAAGAGAAGCGCTTCGACGGTAACGGCATCCGCCAGTTGTACGAGAGCGCCGACTATCCATTGCCGCGCAAGGTGGCCAAGCCCGACAAGGCGGTCGCCGCCAACTAATCCCGCGAAATCATAAACCATACAACCGTCGCGGTCCCGCGCGCGGGAACCCGAATGGTATATGCGCGTTGAATGCTGCGCTCGTGGCATTAACTAAATTGGAGCCGGCGATGGCCGACAGAATTTCCCTGGGTACGATCGGCCTGCTGTTTGGCGCCGCGACCGTCACCGTTATGATGGTTGGCGCCTTTGTCGTCACCGATCACCTGACCGGCCGGCTGCAACTCGACGACGGCATCCGCGTCATGAGCCTGCCAAACCCGGTACTGGGTGCGCGCTGACCTTAAAAAAATCCCCGCCAAAGCGGGGTTGAGTTTAGGGAGGGTGTTCGAAACCGCAGCCACGCGCCGGCAGGCGACTTCGAACACAACTGCACCCTAGACCCGTCCGCGCAAAACCGGCGGTTGCGGGTTCCGCCGATTCGCCCATCCACAGTTAAGATGAAGAAAGCATGTCGATCGGCGGCGCCGCCGCCGGCGGGCCCGGCGGCAGCGCACGCTTGATCGATCAGGGTGCCGGGGGACGCGGCGCGCCTTTGTCCGGGGCGCTCTTCCACTGCGTGAGGCTGTCGCCGATGACCTTCATCGCCGTCATGGCGGCGTGGCTGAGGCTGGCATAGCCGGCGATCTCGCGGCTGACGCGGTCGCCTTCCTGGCGCAGCATGTCGCGTACGCCCTGCAGTTCGACGATCACCCGGTCGATCTCTTCCATCGACGCGCCGGACACCCGGCGGATCAGCGAATTGAGGTTGTCGGTGACGGGATCGGACGACTGGTCGCTGGTCTCCTCACGGCGGCGCAGGAACGACACGTCGCGCCGGACGAATTCACGGATCTCGCCTTCGACCGAACTGGCCGCGGCCTGGTCGACGTCGCTGAGCTTTTCCGGCGCCTTGCGGGTCGGCGCGAAGGCCTCCGGCCCGGTTTTTTCCGCGGGCTTGTCCGCGCCAGGCCGTTCGGATCTGATGGCCGTCATTGGGCAGCACTCCTGAATGAACGCGAACCGTTCGCGTTGACGCCTCCCCGAGGTCCGATAGCGGCATGGGACTGCGGCGGCTATGGGGCAGGGTTTAGGTCTAAAGGAACTTCGGGCCCGGCATGGTTACCAGTTGACCCGGAAGCCGGCCGAGACGCGTTTGTTCACGCTGGCCTGGCCGAGGTCGGATACCGCGGTGGTGACGTGCAGCGGGCCGGCCAGCTTCTGTTCGGCGCTGAGCGTGTTGTGCCAGACCGCCTCGGCGCTGTTGGCATGGATGCCGGCGCCGAGCGTGGTGCCGGTCGAGCCGACGCTGAAGCGCACCGCCTGTTCCGTGTGCCAGACCTGCGACGTGCCGCTGGCGGATGCCAGCGCCGCGCGGTTGACGGTGCCGGTCACCGCATAGGTGTTGACGACGGTCACCGATTTGGTGCCGCCGACCGGAACCGATTTGCTGAAGGTGGTGCCGAGCCGGCCGTGGTCGTTGACCGGGTCGACGCGCGCATCGAGCGTGGCGATATCGCGCAGCCCGACCGAGGCCCAGGCCGCGCCGGAGCCGTTCTGCGTCGCCGGCAGATCATAAAGCGTGCGGTCGAGGTGCGAGGTTTCGATCGCCGGGCCGAGGTCGGCGCCGATCTTGGCGTCCCAGGCCAGCGGCGCCGCCGGCGCCACCACCACGGTGCCGGCGCCATTGGTGCCGTTGCCGCTGACGGTGAGCAAGCCGCGGTCGTTGAGGCCGCGCAGCCGCAGCTTGGGCGGCGGCCGGTCGAGCCGGTCGCGGTCGATCACCGCGGCGTCGAAGCTCAGCGTATCCTGGAGCCAGAATTCTTCTGCGGCGGTCAGCGGCTCGAGCGGTGCGCTGTCCTCGTCGAGCGGCGAGGAAGGCGCGTCAAAGGCGATTTCGTGAAACGCCGTTTCTTCGGCGAACGGCTGCTGCGCCATCGCCGGCAGTGACAAGCCGAGCGCCAGCAGCATCACACCGGACAGTGACAAGGCGCGGATGCGCATGACGAACTCAACCCCCGAAGCCTGCGGCGATGCGGCCGATGCTGGCCGTCAACCGTTAAGCCTTGGTTGCTGTGGTGCGACCGAACTGGGGCAAAGATGTGGAGATCGAGGGAAAACGAAAAGCTGTCCGCGCCATCGTCGTTAATGGCGCGGCTTGCTCAAATCCTGGGCAGAACCGGTCAGCCCTTCTTGCCGCCCGGGTTGCCGTAGGGGCTGCTGCCCGAGCCCGACGACTGCGACAGCTTGTAAGCCGACTGCTGCTTCGGCTTGTCCTTGTCGGCCTTCGGCTTTTTCTTTTCCTTCGGCACGCGCATCTGACCCTTGGCCATGACGACCTCCATAAAGACTAGGCATGAGATTCGAGACGGCGGATGGTGATACGCCGCGCGGCGGCCCGCAAGGGGTTGTGCACAGCGCCGGCGTTCAACTGCGCGGCGCCGGCGCGGCCGCCTTGAGCTTGTCGTCGATGCATTTGGTGACGATGTCGGCGCGGCGATCGACGCTGGCGCCGGGATGATTCTTCTCGGTCGCCATCCAGCATTGCTCGGCGGCGCGGGCCCGCGTCAGTGGCGGTTCGGGATCGGGCTGCGGCGCCTGGGCCACCTGTTGGCGGCTTTCCGGCGAGCCGGCGCGCGGCGCATCGCTGGTGGTCTGGCAGCCGGCCAGCAGGCCGGCGGCGGCGAGCAGGGCGATGGATCCGGCGAAGGTTTTCATCGATGGCGTTCCGACCTGACAGCCGCTTTCCGGCGCGCGGGATTTAGGCTGAATCGCGCCGCAGCGGCAACCGGTGCCGGGGACGCAGGGCGTTCACGTTTTCGCGGGGGTGTTCCACCCCCTGTCGAAAGCGCAAGCATGCAGCATCGGCTGTCGTCATGGCCGAAGCCTCTCTGCCGTCATGACGGTACCCTCTGCGCGTCATCGCCGCAGCCTCTCTGTGTCTTCGCCGGGCTTGACCCGGCGATCCATGAGGCGGTGCGGCGAATTCAGATTTACGTAAGCCCTTGCCGTGCGGCTCCTCATCATGGATGCCCGGATCAAGTCCGGGCATGACGCAGAATATCCGGCATGCGCCCTCAATCACCGATTCAACTGTCAAACAGCCAAAGCTCCGCCGCCCGAATTCTTTACCGGCGCCGGGTGCGCCGTCATTCCCAACCGCAAATCCAGTCCCCGAACGAGGGGAGCGGAGCGCCGGGAAACGCGGAGGTCTGCGAAACCTCCTGGGCGGCCGGCGCGGCCACCCGACACGTCTGCGAAACGTGTCCTCTCCGCTTGCGATCGCGGAGAGAACGCCTCTCGGCGCTCCGCTGGCGGCGATTTTTGGTCCCCGGGGCCGTGCTTCCGGAGGCCGACGACGTGCCATAAGGCCCGTCCGTTCCGGGCGGCTGTGCCGCCCGTAATCGCCTCGCGTCCAGCCATTGAAGGCAGGCCCCCGTAGTGGGGCCGGACGGCGTCCCAGGGCCTCCCGGGTGCGGGGTGACGAACCCCGCGCGCAGGCGCCGCATCCGGTCCCGTCTTCGTTGCGTCTCCGGAGACGCCCCTCGATGGACCGGACGGAGGACAGAGTATTTAAACCTAGGTATTAAGTCAAGAGACTTTTGCGTCAGCCGTCATGGCCGGGCTTGACCCGGCCATCCATGATGCCGAGCGTCAGACGCGATCCTGCGTAAGTTTTTGCCGCTTTGAATCTCATCATGGATGCGCGGGTCAAGCCCGCGCATGACGCCGAGGGTGGCGCCGCGTCATGTGAACACAATGCGCCCCCTCACGCCGCGGCGTCCGCCGTCACCCGCTTGATGCGGTCGATCTGTTTGCCGAGGGCGCGTTGCGCCGTCTCGATGTCGTGCCGGTTCTGCAGATTGAGCCAAAGCTGCGCCGAGGTGCCGAGCGCCTTGCTCAGACGCAACGCCGTGTCGGCGGTGATGCCGCTGGTCTCGGCGGCGATGCGCTCGACCCGCGTGCGCGGCACGCCCATCGCCTTCGCCAGTGCGCCGGGCGACAGATTGAGCGGTACGAGAAATTCCTCACGCAGGATCTCGCCGGGGTGGAGAGGGGGAAGCTTCTTAGCCATGGCGGGCTCCTCAGTGATAGTCGGTTATTTCAACATCGACCGCGCCTTGCGGGGTCCATCGAAAGCAAATCCGGAATTGATCGTTGATCCGGATCGAATGTTGTCCCTGACGGTCCCTGCTGAGCGCCTCAAGTCGATTGCCCGGCGGCAGCCGCAGGTCGCGCAAATCAAGTGCGGCATCGAGATAGCCAAGTTTGCGGCGCGCGACCTTCACCAGATCGGACGGGAAGCCTTTGGGACTCTCGCCTCTGGAGACGGCTTCCGTGGTCCGATCTCTGAAGGACCTGATCATGAAAGGATATGTATCATCGATTGATACAGAATACAATGGCGCTGTATCAACTTATGATACAAAGAGAAGGTCTACCTTCCCTTCTTCTTAAACCCGCCTCTCATCCCCGGCCGCCCCAATTTGCTCCGCGGCCCCTGAGATTGCTCTCCGCCGCCCTTGCGCGCGGGGATCGACTCCACGCCGGGGCCCATGTCGTCGAGGCCCGGCTTGCGCGGGCCATCGTCGCGGTTCACCCCACCCCGCGTGCCTGCGGCACGCGACCCTCCCCCTCCAGGGGAGGGTGAAGAAGAGCGTGCCGGCTTGAACTCGTGCCAGGTCGCGATGCCCATTTCGTCGAGCACCGGCTTGTGCGGGCGGGAGAGAGGATCGGCGGCTTTCCCCCCACCCCGGACGCCTTCGGCGTCCGACCCTCCCCGCAAGGGGGAGGGTGAAGAAGAAGCGCCGCCGCCACGGCCTTTGCCCGTCGCCCGGCGCAGCCTGGAATCCTGCGCCAGCATCACATTCTTCACCGTCGGATTGTCGACCACCGCCAGTTCGGTCTGGCGCAGCCGCTTGATCTCGTCGCGCAGGCGCGCGGCTTCCTCGAAGTCGAGATCGGCGGCGGCCTCGCGCATCGCCGTCTCCAGCCCGGCCAGCACGCTCTCGAAATTGTGGCCGATGGTGGCGGCGTCGGCGAACTCGCCGCTAGAATCCTTGCCGCCGGTCGAGATCAGCACGTGGTCGCGCTCATAGACCGAGTCCATGATGTCGTGGATCGAGCGCTTGATGCTCTCGGGCGTGATGTTGTTGGCCGTGTTGTATTCGACCTGCTTCTCGCGGCGGCGGTTGGTCTCCTCGATGGCGCGCTGCATCGACCCGGTGACCTGGTCGGCATAGAGAATGACGCGGCCGTCGACGTTGCGCGCGGCGCGGCCGATGGTTTGAATCAGTGACGTTTCACTCCGGAGGAAGCCTTCCTTGTCGGCATCGAGAATGGCGACCAGCGCGCATTCCGGAATGTCGAGGCCCTCGCGCAGCAGATTGATGCCGATCAGCGCGTCGAAGGCCCCTAACCGCAGGTCGCGGATGATCTCGATGCGCTCCAGGGTGTCGATGTCCGAGTGCATGTAGCGCACGCGGATGCCCTGTTCGTGCAGGTATTCAGTGAGGTCCTCGGCCATGCGCTTGGTCAGCACCGTGATCAGCGAGCGGTAGCCCTGCTGCGCCACCGCGCGCACCTCGCCGACCAGATCGTCGACCTGGGTGCGCGCCGGGCGGATGTCGACGGGAGGATCGATCAGGCCGGTCGGGCGGATGACCTGCTCGACGAAGACGCCGCCGGCCTCGTTCATCTCCCAGTGGCTCGGCGTCGCCGAGACGGCGACGGTCTGCGGCCGCATGGCGTCCCATTCCTCGAAGCGCAGCGGCCGGTTGTCCATGCAGGAGGGCAGGCGGAAGCCGTATTCGGCCAGCGTCGCCTTGCGCCGGAAGTCGCCGCGGAACATGCCGCCGATCTGCGGCACGGTGACGTGGCTCTCGTCGGCGAACACCAGCGCGTTGTCGGGCACGTATTCGAACAGCGTCGGCGGCGGCTCGCCGGGGCGGCGGCCGGTGAGATAGCGCGAATAGTTCTCGATGCCGGCGCAGGAGCCGGTCGCCTCCATCATCTCGAGGTCGAAGCGGGTGCGCTGCTCGAGGCGCTGCGCTTCGAGCAGGCGGCCGGCGGCGTTGAGCTGTTCGAGCCGGCCGTGGAGCTCGGCCTTGATCGCGTTCATCGCCTGGATCAGCGTCGGGCGCGGCGTGACGTAATGCGAATTGGCGTAGACCTTGACGAATTCCAGCTCGTCGGTCTTCTGCCCGGTCAGCGGATCGAATTCGTGGATGGACTCGATCTCGTCGCCGAACAGCGACACGCGCCAGGCGCGGTCCTCGTAATGCGCCGGGAAGATCTCGACCACGTCGCCGCGGACGCGGAACGAGCCGCGGAAGAAGTCGGCCTGGGTGCGCTTGTATTGCAGCGCCACCAGATCGGCCAGCAACTGGCGCTGGTTGATCTGGCCGCGCTGCTTCAGCGTGAAGGTCATGGCCGAATAGGTTTCGACCGAACCGATGCCGTAAATGCAGGACACGGAGGCGACGATGACGACGTCGTCGCGCTCCAGCAGCGAGCGCGTCGCCGAATGGCGCATGCGGTCGATCTGCTCGTTGATCGAGGATTCCTTCTCGATATAGGTGTCGGTGCGCGGCAC
>JAUXXH010000009.1 GCA_030684935.1 Pseudolabrys sp.
GGGCGGTCCCGTCGATAGTGTGCGCGAGTGGTCCCAGTCCAGGCCATCGTGATCTCCCTCGAATCTTTGCAAATCCGATGGAATCACAGCCCGCTGGGATCACTCACCGCTTTTTCAGTCAGGCTCTCAGGATGAGGCGGAATAACTAAACCCCCAGATACCGGTGCTGCACGTCCGGCGCGGCGGCGAGTTCGGCCGACAGCCCGCTCCACACCACCCGGCCGCGCTCGATCAGAAAATGCCGGTCGGCGACCCGCAGCAGCGCGCCGACATTCTTGTCGATCACCAGAATCGCCAGCCCGCTGTCCTTGAGCTGCGCCAGGCAGCGCCAGATTTCGGCGCGGATCAGCGGCGCCAGCCCCTCGGTGGCCTCATCCAGGATCAGCAGCCGCGGATTGGTCATCAGCGCACGGCCGACCGCCAGCATCTGCTGCTCGCCGCCGGACAACTGGTTGCCCATGCTGGTCTCGCGCTCGGACAAGCGAGGAAACAACCCATAGACCGTGTCCAGCGTCCACGCCGATCCGTCGCGCTTGACCGCGGTGGCGACCAGGTTCTCGCGCACCGACAGATTCGGGAATATCTGCCGGCCCTCCGGCACCAGGCCGATGCCATGTTGCGCGATCTTGTACGGCGGCAGGCCGCGAATTTCCTCGCCCATGAAGCGGATGCTGCCGGCGCGCGCCGGCGTCAGCCCCATGATCGAGCGCACGGTGGTGGTCTTGCCCATGCCGTTGCGGCCCATCAGCGTCACCATCTCGCCCGGCGCGATCGACAGCGACATGCCGAACAGCACCTGGCTAAGGCCGTAACAGGTCTCGACGCCGTCGACGATGAGGATGCTGCTGTCAGCCATGGGCACCGCCCTCGGCCTCGCCGAGATAGGCTTCGCGCACGGCGGCGTCGGCGCGGATGACGTCCGGCGCGCCGGACGCAATCACCCGGCCATAGACCATCACCGTGACGCGGTCGGCCAGCGCGAACACCGCCTCCATGTCGTGCTCGACCAGCAGGATGGTCAGTTCCTGCTTCAGGGCACGCAGCATCTCGACCATGCGCACCGATTCCTCCGGTCCGAGCCCGGCCATCGGCTCGTCGAGCAGCAGCATGCGCGGCGCCCCCGCCAGCGCCATCGCCAGTTCGAGCTGGCGGTGTTCGCCATGGCTGAGCAGCGAGGCCGGCCGATCGGCGCGCGCGCCGAGCCCGACGCGGTCGAGCGCCGCGCGCGCCGGATCGCGCAGTTCCGGTTCCGACCGCGCATCGCGCCAGAACCGGAACGAGTGCCCGGCATGGGCCTGAACCGCCAGCGCAACATTGTCGAGCACGCTGAGATCGAGAAACAACGACGTGATCTGGAACGAGCGCGCCAGACCCAGCCGGCTGCGCCGGTGCATCGGCAGTGCGGTGATGTCCTGCCCGTCGAACCGGATACGGCCTTCGTCCGGCGCCAACTGGCCGGACAGTTGCGCGATCAGCGTGGTCTTGCCGGCGCCGTTCGGGCCGATCACCGCGTGCAGTTCGCCCGTGCCGACGGTCAGTGCCAGATTTTCGGTGGCGACAATGCCGCCGAAGCGCTTGGACAAGTTCTCCACCTGCAACAGCGGCTGGGCGTGGGGAGCGGTCATGGGCGCTCCTTGCGGTCGAATTTGCGCAGCAGGCCGTCAATACCGCCACGCGCAAACAGCACCACCAGCAGCAGCAGCGGACCCATCAGGATCTGCCAGTATTCCGACGCGCGGGCGGCAACCTCGCCGAACAGCGGCGTCGCCACCACCTTGATGATGAAGGGCAGCATCTCTTCGAGAACCAGCAACGCCATGGCGCCGAATACCGGGCCGAACAGCGAGCCCATGCCGCCCAGCACCACCATGATGATCAGGTCGCCGGAACGGGTCCAGTACATCATCGACGGGCTGACGAAATCGGTGTGGTTGGCGAGCAGCGCGCCGGCCAGCCCGCACATCGTGCCGGCGATGACAAAGCAAGTCAGCTTGTAGCGGTAGGTCGGAAAACCGATCGCGCGCATCCGGATTTCGTTGGAGCGTGCGCCCTGAATCACCATGCCGAAGCGCGAATTGATCAGCCGCCAGACCAGAAAGACCGACGCCAGCAGCAGCGCGACGCAGATGTAATAGAACTGCACCTTGTTGGTGAGATCGACCGGCGGCAGGAACTGGCTGCGCTGATTGACGGTCAGGCCGTCGTCGCCGCCGTAGCGGGCGATGCCGCCGACGATGTAATAGGCCATCTGCGCGAAGGCCAGCGTGATCATGATGAAATAGACGCCGCGCGTGCGCAGCGACAGCGCGCCGATCACCAGCGCGAACAGCGCCGACGCGCCCAGCGCCACCGGCCACTGCACGAAGCCGGAGACGACCCCCTCCTTGGCCAGCATGCCGACGGCGTAGCCGCCGATGCCGAGATAGGCGGCGTGGCCGAAACTCATCATGCCGCCGTAGCCGAGGATCAGATTGAGGCTGACCGCGGCCATGGCCAGAATGACGATGCGGGTGAACAGCGACAGCAAAAAGCGGTTGCCGCCCAGTTCGATATAGAGCGGCAACAGCAGCAGCACGGCCACCAGCGTGACGATCGCGATATTGCGGGCGGAGAGCCAGCCGGTCATCGCTGGCTCGTCGAGAAGAGGCCTTCCGGCTTGGCGATCAGCACGATCGCCATCAGCAGGTAGATCAGCATCGACGACAGCGCCGGCGCCGCGGTCGAGGCGGCTGTCGGGCTCAGCACCATGCGCAACAGGTCAGGGAAGAAGGCGCGGCCCATGGTGTCGATGAAGCCAACGAACAGCGCCCCGACCAGTGCGCCGCGGATCGAGCCGATGCCGCCGATCACGGTGATGACGAAGGCGAGAATGAGGATGTTCTCGCCCATGCCGATCTGCACCGTCAAAATCGGCGCCTGCATCAGCCCGGCGAGACCCGCCAGCGCGGCGCCGAGCCCGAACACCAGCGTGTACAGCAACTTGATGTTGACGCCGAGCGCGCCGACCATTTCCCGGTTCGAGGCGCCGGCGCGGATCAGCATGCCGATCCTGGTGCGCATCACCAGCAGATAGAGCGACACCGCGACGCTGAGGGTGACGACGATTATCGCCAGCCGGTAGGCGGAATACTGGACGCCCGGCAGGATCTCGACCGAACGGTTGAGCCAGGACGGCAGCGGCAGGCTCATGCCTTCCGGGCCCCAGATCAGCCGCACCGACTCGTCGAAGAAAAGGATGAGGCCGAAGGTCGCCAGCACGTGGTCGAGATGGTCCCGGCCATAGAGCCGCCGCATCGCGATCACCTCCACCAGCATGCCGACCAGCAAAGTGGCGAACAGCGACATCACCGCAGCCAGCACGAAACTTCCCGTCCAGATGGCGAAGGTGGCGGCGAAATAGGCGCCGAGCATATAGAGCGAGCCGTGCGCCAGGTTGACCAGGTCCATGATGCCGAACACCAGCGTCAGCCCGGCCGCCAGCAGAAACAGCAGCAGGCCGAATTGCAGGCCGTTCAGGCTTTGCTCGATGAAGAGAGTCATGGAGTCTCAGGTCTGTGAATCGCGGCGCTCCGAATCTTACTTCACCTCCCCCTGGAGGGGGGAGGTCGGTTCGCGAAGCGAACCGGGAGGGGGTGAAAATACCGCTTCACCCCACCCCGGCGGACTTCGTCCGCCGACCCTCCCCCTCCAGGGGAGGGTAAGCAAGCCACAAAACAAATCGGCGGAAACCGACTCCGTTTCCGCCGATTGTCGCGCCCATAACCCCGATCACTTCATCGGACACTTCTGGTGGTGAATGTCCTGGCTGTCCTTGACGATGGTGGCGACGGTTTTGAGCACGAACTCACCCTGGGCGTCCTTGACCACGTCCTGCAGATAGAACGCCTGGATCGGCACGTGGTTGTTGCCGAATTTGAAGTCGCCGCGCACCGACTTGAAGTCGGCCTTTTTCAGCGCCGCGGTCACCGCCGCCTTGTTGCTCAGGTCGCCTTTGGTGGCGGCCACGGCGGAGGCTATCAGCATCGCCGCGTCATAGGACTGCGCGCCGTAGAACGACGGCCGCATGCCGGGATGCTTCTTCATGTAGTCGGCGACGAACTTCTTGTTGGCCTCGTTCGGCAGGTCGTTGACCCACTGCTGCGCGCCGGGAACGCCGAGCGCCAGTTCCTTCTGCCGCGGCAGCGACAGTTCGTCGATGGTAAAGGCGGTGTAGAGCGGGATGGTGCCCTTCAGGCCGGCCTGTGCGTATTGCGTGAGGAACTGCACCCCCGCCGCACCCGGATAGAACACAAAGATCGCATCGGGTTTGGCCGCGCGCGCCTTCGACAGTTCGGCCGAGAAGTCGAGCTGCGACGGCCAGGTGGTCAGCTCCTGCCCGACCACCTTGCCCTTGAAGGTGGAGGCGACGCCGGCCAGCATGTCCTTGCCGGCCGCATAATTCGGGCCGATCAGGAACACCGACTTGACGCCCTTCTGGTTCATGTAGGTGCCCATCGCCTGCGGCGTCTGGTCGTTGTTCCACGAGGTCGAGAAAACCGTCGGCGAACACAGCTCGCCGGCGATCTGCGACGGGCCGGCATTGGCGATGATCAGGAAGGTCTTGGAGTCGACGATCGGCTTCAGCGAGGCCAGCAGCACGTTCGACCATATGTAGCCGGAAATGAAATCGACCTTGTCGGATTCGATCAGCTTGTCGGTCTTCTGCTTCCCGACTTCCGGCTTCTGCGCGTCGTCCTCGTAGATCACCTCGACCGGCAGACCGCCCATCTTGCGGCCGAGATGGTCGAGTGCCAGCTCGAACGAATTGCGCATGTCGTTGCCGATGACGGCTGTCGGACCGCTGAACGTGCTGACGAAACCGATCTTGATGGTTTTCTGCTGGGCCAGGCTGGGGCCCGCCGCGAGCAACAGGACGGCGCCTGCCGCGAATAAGGCTTTACGCATGTCATCCTCCCCGGTGGGCCGTTAGGGCCCTTATGTTGATGGCAGAGTGTACCGGCATCGGCGCTGAAAGGTCCACTGCGACGAGAGCCGCGGCGCGGCGAATTATAATTCCAAGGCCGATCAATACCACCGGCCTGTCCGGCCTGCGGCCAACTGCCCACGGTCATGCGGCGGCAGGCATTGACCGGTTCGGCGGCGGTCGGCAGTCTCGCCGCGCCGGGCCTCCCAAGGCCTCCTTCGATTGCCCATCGCGCCAGGGACGGACAAATTTGTCGAAAGCCCTCGAGAAAACCTATGACGGCATCATCATCGGCGCCGGCCACCACGGCCTGATCCTCGGCAGCTACCTCGCCAAGGCCGGCCTCAAGATCCTGCTGGTGGAGCGGCGGCTCAGTTATGGCGGCGGCCTTTCCACACGCGAAGCGACGCTGCCGGGCTTCTATCACAACCTGCACTCGATCAATCACTTCCATATCTCCGAGACGCCCTGGTTCAAGGACCTCGAAATCGGCGAGCGCGTGACCTACATCACGCCGCGCTACGAATTCGGCCAGGCGCACAATGACGGCTCGGCGCTGGTGCTCGGCCGCGACCTGGAAGAGTCGGTCGCCAACATCGCCCGCTTTTCCCGGAAGGATGCTGAGACTTTTCGCGCGTGGAACCTGAAAGCCGAGAAGATCACCCACGACATTCTGCTCGCCGAACGATTTTCCGAGCCCCTGCCGCAGGCCGAACGCAACGCCCTGCTTGCCCGCACGCCGGAAGGCCGCGATTTCCTCGCCGTCGCCGCGCGGCAGCCGCTCGATGTGGTGCGCGAGCTGTTCGAGAACGAACACGTACAGTTGCTGTTTCTGTTCAAGGTGTCGCTGTTCGGCACCTGGCTGGTCGACACCACCTCGAAGACGTCGCCGATGGGCTCGGTGATCCGCGCCTTCGACCTGGAGAGCGGCTACCAGTTGTGTCAGGGCGGCTCGTTCAATCTGGCGCGCGGGTTGATGGAGACTTTCATCGCCAATGGCGGCACCTTCCAGCCGCAGGTGAACATCGCGAAGATCGTGATCGAGAACGGCAAGGCCACCGGCATCGAACTGGCCGATGGGCGCACGGTGCGCGCGCGCAAGTTCGTCGCCTCGACGCTGGACGTGCACCAGACCTTCGAGACGCTGGTCGGCCGGGCGCAATTGCCGGCGCCGTTCCTGAGCAAAATCGACAAATTCCAGTACACCGCCTGGAGCCTGTTCGGCGTGCACTGGGCGCTGAAGGAAAGCCCGCGCTTCGCCGCCGAAAAGTTCGACCCCAACATCAACCGCGCGCTGAAATGGTCGCTCGGTGCCGAGACCATGGAGGACCTGTTCGAGGCGCATGAGGACACCAAGGCGGGGCGCGTGCCGAAGCTGGTGCAGTTCGGCTCGGGACCCTTGAGCCTGCTCGACCCGACGCAGGCGCCGCCCGGACGGCACACCACCTACGCCTGGCATGTGATGCCGCTCAATCCGGAACTGGGCGGGCAGAGCTACGAGAATTTCAAGGAGGAGTTCTCGGACAAGATCGAAGCGACCTTCGCCCGCTATTGCCCGAACATGACACCGGACAACATCCTCGGCCGCTATATCTACACCGGCCGCGAATACGTGCAGGAGATGGTTAACATGCGCGGCGGCGACATCTTCATGGGCGCCTTCAACGCCGAACAGGTGATGTACAATCACTTCGGCTACCGCTCGCCGATTCCGAATCTCTACACCGCCGGCTCCGGCAGCCACCCCGGCGGCGGCATTTCCGGCGGCGCCGGCTACATCACCGCCGGCGTGATCGCCGAGGATCTTGGCATCAAGCCGTGGTGGACGCCGGTGAATGCGCGGCGGGCTCTAGAGCAGTTGAACGCCAGCGGTTGATCGTAAGAAAGCGCTGGATTCCCGCTTTCGCGGGGACGAGCGGAGATAAGCCCCTCCGCTCGTCCCCGCGGAAGCGGGGACCCAGATCCTAGACAAGGAAAGCAATATGAACGCCCCCCACTCCTCGCCCGATCTGAAATCGATCGTGTTTCCGTCGCTGAAGGACCGCGTGGTCATCATCACAGGGGCCGGGCAAGGCATCGGCCGGGTCTTCGCCAAGTCCTTTGCGCTGGCCGGCGCAAACGTCGTCATCGCCGAGCGCAATGAGGCAACAGCCGCTTCGGTCGCCGCGGAAATCCTCAAGGCCGACGGCAAGGTGCTGGCCGTCACCACCGACGTTGCCGATCCGGCCTCGGTCGCGGAAATGGTCGAGTTGGCGGCCGACGAATACGGCCGCATCGACGTGCTGATCAACAATGCCGGCATCTTCTCGACGCTGGAGATGCGGCCTTTCGAGCAGATCCCGCTGGAGGAATGGGAAGAGGTGCTGCGCGTCAATGTGACCGGGCCGTTTTTGTGTGCGCGCGCGGTGCTGCCGGCGATGCGCAAGGCCAAATGGGGCCGCATCATCAACATCGCTTCCGGCGCGGTGCCGCTCGGCCGGCCCGGATACCTGCACTACATCGCGTCGAAGTCGGCGCTGATCGGCATGAGCCGGTCGATGGCCCGCGAACTCGGGCCCGACGGCATCACGGTCAACTCGCTGCTGCCGGGCGCTACCTTCACCGAGATCGAGCGCAAGACGGTGACGCCGGCGCAGAAGGAACGCATCATCGCCATGCAATGCATTCCGCGCGCCGAAACGCCGGAAGATCTGGTCGGCAGCGCGCTGTTCCTGGCCTCGGAAGCGTCAGGCTTCATCACCGGGCAGATCATCAACGCCGACGGCGGCGCCACGCATACGTGAGGTGCTTCGCGTTCCCTCCCCCTGCAAGGGGGAGGGTCAGGGAGGGGTCATGTTAATGCCCACGTGACCGACCCCCACCCGCCCGCCTGCGGCGGGCGACCTCCCCCTTTTAGGGGGAGGTAAGGAAGAAAGACTACGCCGCCTGTAACCGGCGCATCTCGCGGAACGACACCAGCTTCTGGCGGCTCTCGTCCCACAGCACCAGCCGCACGCACTTGATGCTGTCCCACAGCGTCAGGCGGCCGATCTCGCCAAGCGCGGGATTCTCGCGCAGCACCCGCGGCAGCCGGTAATACGGAATCTTGCTGCACAAATGATGCACGTGGTGAATGCCGATATTGGCCGTGAACCAGCTCAGGAAGCCGGGCAGCACGTAATAGGAACTGCCGTGCAACGCCGCCTCATGCAGATTCCATTGATCGCGCTTGGCCCAGACCGTGTGCTCGAACTGGTGCTGAACGTAGAACAGCCAGACGCCGAGCGCGGCCGCCAGCAGCAGCATCGGCAGTTGCACCAGCAGGAACGGGCCAAGGCCGACCAGCCAGATCAGCGCCGCGACAATGACGGCGATGGCGAGGTTTGTGCCCATGGTCGAGAGCCACGGGCCCCAGCCGGCACGCATCAGACCGAACGGAAGCCGGTGCCGGAAGATGAACAGATAGGCGGGGCCGATACCGAACATAACCGCCGGATGGCGATAGAGCCGGTAGCGCAGCCGGCCGAGCCACGGCATCGCCAGATACTCGCGCACCGTCAGCGTATCGATATCGCCCATGCCGCGCCCTTCCAGATTGCCGGAGGTGGCGTGGTGAACGGAATGCGTGCGCTTCCAGAAATCATAGGGCGTGAAGGTGATCACGCCGAGCGCGCGGCCGGTCCAGTCGTTGAGAAGGCGGTGGCGGAAGAAGGCGCCGTGGCCGCAATCGTGCTGGATCATGAACAGCCGTATCAGGAAACCCGCCGCCGGAACGGACAGCAGCAGCGTGACCCACCAATAGCCCAGCGAATACGCCAGCCACATCAGGGCCCAGAGCGCCGCCAGCGGCAGCAAGGTAATGCCGATTTCCAGCACGCTGCGCAGACTGTTTGGCTCGCGATACTGCAACAATACCTTGGTCCAGGCGCGCGCTTCGGTCGCCTCGGCCGTAACGGCCGAGTCTTGTTCCTTGATCAAACGACGATCCTTTATGGCTAGGGTAACGGGTGCAGTTCCACCGGCCGCAAGGCTGGCTCGCGCACGCACGTTGGCAATTGAGAGAAGCAACAGCTTGGTAGACTATCGCGGTTTATCTATGTTCGCTACCCGACAAATTCGTGCTGGAACGCGCTATTCACGGCCAAAAACGCTAATAACAGAACGATCAATAGCAGGAGAGCGAATATGACACCAGTTGTCGCCATCGTCGCACCGGGCAACATGGGCGCCGGCGTGGCCGCCCGCCTGACCGAAAACAATGTGACAGTGCTGACCTCGCTGGCCGGCCGCGGCACGGCCAGTGTCGATCGCGCCCGCGCGGCCGGCATGCAGGCCGTGGACGATCGCGCGCTGGCGGAAGCCGACTTCCTGCTGTCGATCGTGCCGCCGGGCGATGCGCTCGGTCTGGCGAAACGCCTGGCGCCGGTTTTGAGCGCGGCCAACACCAAGCCGGTTTATGTCGATTGCAATGCGGTCAGCCCGCGCACGGCGCTGGCGATTGCCGACGTGATCGCTCCGACCGGGTGCCGCTTCATCGACGCCGGTATCATCGGCGCGCCGCCGAAGCCCGGCAGCACCAACACCAAGTTCTATGTCTCGGGCCCGGACGCGCCGCTGTTCGCGAAGTTCAACGGTTTTGGTTTGATCGTCCGCGCGCTGGCCGGCCCGCTGACCGCCGCCTCGTCGCTGAAGATGTCCTATGCGGGCATCACCAAAGGCTTCACCGCGCTCGGCGCCGGCATGATGCTGGCCGCGACGCGCGGCGGCTCGGCCGAGGCGCTGAAGGCCGAACTCAAGGAAAGCCAGCCGGCGCTGCTCACCTTCTTCGACCGCATGGTGCCGTCGATGTATTCCAAGGCCTATCGCTGGGTGGCCGAACTCGACGAGATTTCCGAGTTCGTCGGCAAGGACCGGCCTGAGAACGCCATGCTCAGCGCCGCCGCGCGCCTTTACGAAGACATCGCCGAGGATTTCGACGGCGACAAGGACGAGATCGCGGCGATGGACAAGTTTCTGGGGCGATGAATCAATGACCGAACCCATCCTCACCGAACGCTGCGACGGCTACCGCATCGTCACCCTCAATCGCCCGGACCGGCTCAATGCCTTCAACGAGGCGATGCATATCGCGCTGCGCGCGGCGATCGACGCGGCCGAGGCGGACGAGAGTTGCCGCGCGCTGATGATCACCGGCGCCGGGCGCGGTTTCTGCACCGGGCAGGACCTCAGCGACCGGCTCGCCAAACCGGGCGAAACCGTCGTGCTCGGCGGCACGCTGGAGCAGCATTACAACCCGCTGGTGCGGCGGCTGCGGGCCCTGCCCTTCCCGGTCGTCGCCGCCGTCAACGGCGTCGCCGCCGGGGCCGGCTGCAACGTGGCGCTGGCCTGCGACATCGTCATCGCCGCCCGCAGCGCGAGCTTTATCCAGTCGTTCGCCAGGGTCGGCCTGATCCCCGACAGCGGCGGCACCTGGACGCTGCCGCGGCTGGTCGGCGATGCCCGCGCCCGCGGGCTGGCGCTGCTGGCCGAGCCGCTACCGGCCGACAAGGCCGAACAATGGGGCCTGATCTGGAAATGCGTCGACGACGCAGCCTTGGCCGACGAGGCCCGCAAGCTGTGCGCCCATTTCGCCACCGCCCCGACGCAAGGGTTGGCGCTGATCAAGCGCGCGCTGGACGCCTCCGCCCGCAACTCGCTCGATGCCCAGCTCGACCTTGAGCGCGACCTGCAGCGCGCCGCCAGCCTGACCCCGGACTATGCCGAAGGCGTCAGAGCCTTTATGGAGAAGCGGAAACCCAACTTCAGCGGGCGCAAAGCGTGATTTCCCAAGCCATCGACATCCATACCCACATCGTCCCGGCGGAGTTTCCCGCCTATGCCGGCGCACACAGAACCGAGTTCGGCGGCAAGCAGTGGCCGCAGATGGCGGCGGGCTGTGATTGCCACCACAAGAACGTGATGATCGACGGTAAGAACTTCCGCACCGTCACCGACGAGTGCTGGGACATCGGCCGCCGCGCCGAGGCCATGGCGCAGATGAACATCGCTCGCCAGGTGCTGTCGCCGATGCCGGAGCTGTTGTCCTACTGGCTGCCTTTGGAAGATGCGCTGCCGCTCAACCGGCATGTCAACGACAGCATCGCGGCGATGGTGGCGCAGGCGCCGGACAAGTTCATCGGGCTCGGCGGCGTGCCGATGCAGGACCCGGACGTCGCGGCGCGCGAACTGGAACGGCTGATGCGCGACGGCTTCCGCGGCGTCGAGCTGGGCAGCAACATCAACGGCGCCGCGCTGGGCGATCCGAAATTCGACGTGTTCTTCGCCGCCGCGGAAGAACTCGGCGCCGCAATTTTCGTGCACGCATTGCACCCGGCCGGCAAGGAACGCATCGTCGGCCCGCCGGGGCTGATGGCCTATATCGGCTTTCCGCTCGACACCGCCTATGCCATCGCGTCGCTGATGACGGGCGGCACGCTGACGCGCTATCCGAAACTGCGGCTGGCCTTCAGCCACGGCGGCGGCGCCTTCGCCTCGATCCTGCCGCGGCTGGCGCGCGGCTGGGACATCAAGCCGGAATTCGCCGAGCGGATCGGCGTCTCGCCGTTCGAGCATGCGCGGAAGCTCTATTACGACACGCTGGTCTACGACCCGCACACGCTGCGCCATCTGATCGACACCTTCGGCGTGCGCCAGCTGTGCATCGGCACCGACTTCCCGTTCGATATTCACGACCGCACGCCGGTCGAGTCGGTCGCCGCACTGAACCTCTCCGATGGCGAATTGAAGCTTCTGCATCACGACAATGCCATGCGTTTTCTGGGTGAACCGACATGACCACGACCAGCGTCCGTGCCTTGCGCAGCATTGAGATTGGCCTGACCGATCCGGTCAAGGCGCTGACATTCTTCACCGAAGTCTGGCACCTGACCCATGTCGGCGATACCAACGCCGTGCATCACCTGCGCGGCACCGGGGCCTTCCACCACATTCTCGGCCTGCGCTTCACGCCGCGCCCGGCGCTGATCCGCATGGTGTTCGACGCCGCCGACCGCGCCGCGGTCGATGCGATTCATGCCCAGGCGGTGGCACAGGGGATCACGACGATCGATCCGCCGGCGCCATTGCGCCAGCCCCATGGCGACTACGGCTTCGGCTTCAAGGATCCTGAAGGGCGCAACATCGCCGTCGTCTGCGGCGTTGAGGATCATGCCGACACCGCCGACCAGCCCGACCGGCCGCGCAAGCTCAGCCATATCAATCTCAACACCGGCGATGCCGACGCGACCTTCGCCTGCTTCCGCGACGTGCTCGGCTTCCGGCTCACCGACACGACGCGCAAGATGCGGTTCCTGTCCTGCGGCAGCGATCATCACAGCATGGTGATGGGCTTTGAGGGCGGGCCGACGCTGAACCACATTGCCTTCGAGATGCCCGATCTGGATTCGGTGATGCGCGGCGCCGGCCGCATGCGCGACGACGGCCGCGGCATCGAATGGGGCCCGGGCCGGCACGGGCCGGGCAACAACGTGTTCTGCTATTTTCTTGGGCCCGAGAACATGCCGGTCGAATACACCGGCGAGATGCAGCAGATCGACGCCAGCTACCGCGAAGGCAAGCCGGAAGACTGGAAATGGCCGCCGGGCCGGCTCGATCACTGGGGCCTCACCGCCAAGCCGAGCGAGCGCATGGAAACGGCGGGCCAGGCCTACCGCTTCACGGACGAGGGCTACCGGCTGCAGGAGTGGCGGTAGACCGCTGCCGTCCCGATCGAAGCGACACCGGGACCATTCCGCGCGTTTGCATATCGCGAAAGCGGAGGCTATGGGTCCCCGTTCGCGCGGGGACAGACGCGTTTCCAGCGACACGAAATTAGGGAGTTCCTGCCTTGTCCACCAAATCGCCCCTTCGCGTCGGTGTCGCCGGTCTCGGCGCGGTCGGCCTCGACCTTGCCCGCAAGCTGATCGACGGCGACGTGCCGGGCCTGACGCTGGCCGCGGTCTCGGTGCGCGATGTCGACAAGGCGCGCGCCAAACTGCCGCAGATCGGCGACCTCATCGCGTTGCGTACACCCGCCGCGCTGGCCGACGACTGCGACATCGTGGTCGAGGCGCTGCCGCCGTCCGTGTTCCGCGAGGTCGCCATCGCCGCCATCGACAAGGGCCGCATCTTTGTGCCGTTGAGCGTGGCTCAGTTGCTCCAGCACGGCGACCTGATCGAGCGCGCCAAGGGCACCGGCGCCCGCATCGTGGTGCCGACCGGCGCTTTGCTCGGGCTCGACGCCATGCGCGCGGTCGCCGAAGGCACCATTCATTCGGTCGAGATGGTAACGCGCAAGCCGCCGGCCGGCCTCGAGGGCGCGCAGTATCTGAAAGACCGCGGAATCTCCGTCATCGGCATCACCGCGCCGCAGAAGGTGTTCGACGGCAGCGCCCGCGAAGGCGCGCTCGGCTTTCCGACCAACGTCAATGTCGCCGCCGCGCTGAGCCTTGCCGGCATCGGCCCGGACCGCACCCGATTGCAGATCTGGGCCGACCCGACCGTCACCCGCAACACCCACACCATCACGGTCGACGCCGACTCGGCGCGTTTCACCATGACGATCGAGAACGTGCCGTCGGAAAATCCGCGCACCGGCAAGGTCGTGGCGCTGTCGACCCTCGCCGCCCTGCGCGGGCTGGTGTCGGAGCTGAAGGTCGGCAGTTGACGCGATAAAGCCGTCAGCCGGCCTTGGCGACGAAGGAGACGTTGTCGGTGCCGCGCTCGGCGATGCTGGAGCCGTAGAGCAGGCCCTCTTTCACCTTCGGCAGCGTCCGGGCGACATCGCTGATGACCAGGCCGTGCGTCGGCGCAATTGTCTTGACGTCGAGCCGCGCGATCAAATCGTCAAGCCGGTCGCAGTAGTTCTTCATGTCGGCGAACTTGGTCCAGAACAGCGCCAGGTCGGCGAACACCGCGGTCGTGTCCTTGAGATCCAGCGAGGACGCTTCCTCGGCGACCAGACCGCAGTGATGGTCCTCGTGGTAATGGCTGTAGGCAAAGCCGTCGCCGGGAAACAGCACGCGGTCGCGGGTCTCGAAACCCCACCAGGTCGTGCGCATGTCACGCACCACCGGCTCCACCACCCGCAACGCGCGGCCGCCGAGGTCGAGCTCGTCGCCCTCCTTCAGCCAGCGCATGCGGTGTTCGTGCTGCGGAAAGGCCAGATGATAATCGCTGATGTCGCCGCACAGGATCGCCTCGGGATAGCGCGTCAGGACGCGGCCGAGCCCGCCGGAATGCGGCGTTTCCTGATGGGTGATGAAGAGGTATTTCAGCGGCGGCTTGCCGGCCAGCAGCCTGGTGAGCTGCTTCTCGATGATCGGAAAGTCTTTCGGATGGCCGGTCTCGACCAGCATCGAGCCGGTCTCGCCGATGATCAGGAAGGCCGCGTTGTAGGCGTGGTAGATCTTGTTCTGCTGGCGCTGCTCAAGGCATTCGCCCAGCCAGAAGACGCCGGGCGCGACTTCGCGCGGCAGGGGATTCGGTCGGTTCAGGGTCGACGGCGCCATAACGATTACCTTACTTCGTCGCGGGAAATGTAACGCGACACCGCGACGCTCTTGTCCAGTGACTTCAACACATCGTCCATGAGCTTGTAGTGCTTCTCGACCGTCTTGCGGCCGCGCAGCACGCAGCCATAGCCCGGCGCCAGCGTCTCGATGTCATGCGTGTCGAAAATCTTGTCGATATCGCGACGCAGGGTGGTGGTGTCGACGCCCTCCAGCCACCAGTAGCGGGTGTGCAGCAGGTACGAGCGCAGCCAGTCGAAGTCGATCTCGTCCGGGTCGCCGTCCTGGATGATCCAGGGCCCGTCCAGCTGCTGGCGCCAGACATGCGAGAACATGTCTGAGGTGAACAGCGTTTTGGTCGCCTCGTCATAGATCCAGCGGGTGGCGATCAGGCGGATAGGCGCGTTGTAGGAGAGGAAGGCGCGCCCCTGATTGCCGATCGGGATCGGGTCGCGGCCGATGGTGGAAATCTTCAGCCGGTGCAGCGTGTCCTGACCCGAATCCGAGCCGGCGCCGAAATCGAACCAAAGCGCGGCGTCGGGATTGCCGGTGTAGACCTGCTCGACATTGAAATAGGCTGAGAACGGTTCGACGTTCTGGATCGACATGAATTCATTCAGACGCAGCGGCAGCAGCGACAGCGGCAGTGTCTTCGGAATCAGCGATTCGATCTGCCCGCGGATGATCGGCTCGTCGCAGCCGAAGCCGGTGTCGATCAGCAAGGCCGCGTCGGGCTGCTTCAGCAGATAGCAGTTGGTCACCGAATAGCCGGTGGCGTTGTGCGGATAGGCGCTGACCCGGCCATCGAGCGCCATGGTGTTCTGCAACGCATACAATTTGTCGGGAACGAGTTCGTTGATGGTCGATTTCTTCGCGGTCCGGTCGAGCACGCGGCGTTCCTTGAACTTGCGACATGGTCAAATAATTGCGCGACGCGCAATTTGTGTCCGGCTTATAACACCGGCGTTTCAGGCAAATAAAGGCGTCGTCAGATGCGCCGGTTCCGCCGCGCCGCGATCGCCTGCTCGGCGGCGGCGACGCCGGTGAGATAGCCGCCATGCGCGGTCGAGAAGTCGTTGATGGAACAAGCCTCCCCGGCAAAGAACAACCGGTCGTCGACCGGCGCCGCCAACAGCGGGCGGCAGCCGGATTTGCCCGGCAGCGCAAAGGAGTACGAGCCGCGCGCGAATGGATCGCTACCCCAGCAGTGCATGCGCAACGGCTTCACCCGGTGCGCGAAATCACCGCCAAACAGGCCGGTCAGTTCCGACACGGCGAAATCGAAGAAGGCGCCTTCCCCCGCCGCTTCCAGCTCGGCCGGCAGGCGGCCACCGAAATAGGCCTCGATCAGCGGACGGCCGAGCGGGCGGAACTGGTAGGTCGCGGTCGCGGCCCGGTCGATGTGTCCGATGGCGCGCGTATCGGCCTCGAACTCCTCGGCGCCGTTCAGCGACAGGAACATCTTGTCGGCAAGGCCGAGCGGCAGCCCGCGCGCAGCCTCGGTCTTGTCCGGCAGCGCCGGTGAGAACAGGAATTCCTTGTCGGCGATCACCGCACTGGGCAGCGTCACGATCGCCTGATCGGCGGTAAACGATCCCCTGGCGGTTTCGATCTTCAAGCGCCGGCCGCGATGATCGATCTGCAGCACGGGACAATCGAGAACCACATTCAGGTCGCGGCCATGATCGGCAATCGCCGTGCCGTAGCCCTCGGCCACGCGCCAGTTCACGCCGGTGTCGGCGTAATTGTCGAAATCCTGCACCGACAGCCGTTCCAGTTCGGCGCCGCTGATATAACTGCCGACCGCGGCGAGCAGCCCGTTCCAGCGGCAGCCCGGCTCCAGCAGCGCTGACGCCGGCACGTCCGGGCCGTGCTGCGCCGCTGCTTCCATGCGCGTGAAGTAGTCGATCTGGGCCCGGCCGAACTCTTCCTGCAGCGCGGCCGGGAAACCGGCGTTCAGCGCCGGCTTCTTCCAGGGCGGCAGGCTCTTGTCGACGGTGCGGCCCTGCGCCTCGACGATCGGCACCCAGGGATTGCGGTCGACCGAATGCAGCCAGCCGCAGCCGAGATCGAGCGCAAAGCCCGAAGCGCTCACTTCGGTCCAGGCCCGGCCGCCGAGGCGTGGGCGCGCTTCGATGACAATGCAGGGGATCGCGGCCCTGGCGAGTTGGCGCGCGGCGGCAATGCCGGCCGCACCGCCGCCGATGATCACGACCTCGGTGTCGCTGTTCGCCATTCAGTCCGTCTGCGCCTGCCCCTGACCGCCCGCCGACACGCATAAGCGCCGGCAACGATCAGGGCAAGCGCAGCAACATCAAGCCGAACCTCGCGCGTGACTATTTCGATCCAAACATCGGCGATCCAAGGATCACGATAATCCAGATGGCCGCCAGCGATCCGAATGCGATGAGCAGCACTTCCATCGAGCCCTCCCCGTTTGCTGATTTTCTTGCGGTGGCGATTCTGCGTCGCGCCTTGATTTTAGCAGGTGGCGGCAACGGCCGCGCGGCCCCTGATGCGGCATCGGACCGAATGTCGCAGGCGCGCGGCCTGGCCCGGCTAACCGGCCGGCTGCCGGGTCAATCGCCGGCGCTCGACCCAGAGCCAGAGGCCGCCGCCGAACAGCAGGGCCGCGCCAAGCCCGATGGCCCAGAGGCTGGTGGTGACCAGCAGCGCGCCGGCCACGCCAAACAGCACACGCCAGTGCGGCCGCAGCGGCGTCAGCAGGTAGCCCTCGCTGGCACCGACCAAGGCGATGAAGGCAAGCGTGGAACTGATGACGGAAACGGCGATGCCGGCGGCATCGCCGATGAACAGCACCCCGGGGTGATAGATGAACACGAACGGAATAATGAAGGCGACCATCGCCAGCCGGCAGCAGCGGAAAGCGATGGCCATCGGATTGGCCTGAGCGATCGAGCCGGCCGCAAACGCGGCCACCGCAATCGGCGGCGTGATCGCCGACATCGAGGCGAAGTAGACGATGAACAGATGCGCCGGCAGCATCGGCACGTCGAGCGCCAGCAGCGCCGGACCGGCCAGCACCGCCGCCAGCGCATAGACCGCCGGCGTCGGCATGCCCATGCCGAGCACGATGACGACAATGGTGGCAACCGCCAGCGTCAGGATTTCGCTGCCCTTGGCCAGCGTGAACATGCCCGATGAAATCTTGCCGGTGAGGTCGGTCATCGACAGCGTGCCGACGACCAGGCCGGCGACGGCGCAGGCCACGCCGATGCCGGTCATCCGCTTGAGGCTGTCGTCGAAGGCGTTGAGGATGGTGGTGACGACCTTGACCGGATTGCGGATGCGCCAGATCGCGATCGGCACCAGCGCCGCCAGCGCCATCGCCGCCGAGAACGCCGGCCGGTCATAGGCCAGCACAAACCAGACCAGCATGGCGATCGGCACGAAGAAGTACCAGTTGTGCAGCATCACCGTCAGGAAGGTCGGCGCGCCGGGGTCGACCACCGGTTTCAGACCGGCCAGCTTGGCGTGGCTGTGCACCGCCAGGAACACCGAGAAGTAATAGAGCATGGCCGGAAAGATAGCGGCGACCGCGATGGTACCGTAGGGAATGCCGGTGAAGTCGGCCATCAGGAACGCGGCGGTGCCCATCACCGGCGGCAGCAGCGCGCCGCCGGTCGACGCCGTCGCCTCGACCGCGCCGGCATAGACCGGCTTCAGGCCGGTGCGGACCATCAACGGAATATTGAACGAGCCGGTGGTCACGACGTCGGCGGTGGGCGAGCCGGAGATCGAGCCGTAGAGGCCGGACGACACCACCGCCACCTTGGCCGGGCCGCCGGCCTGGCGGCCGACCAGGCTGTTGGCGAGGTCGAAGAAGAAATCGCCGCCGCCGCAACGGTCGAGCAGCGCGCCGAAAGTGACGAACACGAACACCAGAAACGCCGCGACACTGAGCGCCGAACCGAACAGTCCGTTCGGCGTGAACACCAGCTGGTCGAGCATTTCCGGGAGCGACAGCTCGCGGTGCGAGAACGGACCCTCGAGCAGGTGGCCGAACACGCCGTAGACCAGAAACACCAGCACGACCAGGACTAGCGTGACGCCGATCACGCGCCGGGTCGCTTCCAGCACCAGCAGCATCATGACGATGGCGGCAGCCTGATCGAGCGCACTCAGTTCGTCGATCATCGGCAGCCGCCGCTCGTAGAACGGCTGCCGGCTCATGAAATAAAGCGAGATCGCCATTGCCAGCGCGGCGGCGCCCCAGCCGAACCACGACCCGCGGGCCGGCCGGCCGGGATTGCCGGTGGTGGTGAGATAGGAGACGGCGATGATGACGCCGAGGAACCAGTACAGCAGCAGCGAGCGGTCGAAGTAGACGCCGAAGGCGACGGTGATGAAGATCGAGCAGGTGACCGCCGCCAGCGCGTAGATCAGCCACGACTCGAACCGGCTCAGGACCCGCGAGCGGCCGGGCGAGATGAGATTCATTGCGCCGCTGAACATCCGGCCCCTTCAATTCTGACCGCGGCCATGCGCGGGTTCGACCCGCGCATGGCCAGGAGGCGACTGGCGCTTAGCGCCTATTTCAGCAGTCCCGCTTCTTTGTAGGCCTTGGCCGCGCCCGGATGCAGCGTCAGCGGCGCCACGTCCGGCAGCGCCTTGGCGCCCATGCGGCTGAACGGCGGATAGGCCTTTTCCAGATAGTCGTAGTTCTTGATCATGCCGGTGACGATGATGGCGGCTTCCTCGTCCGACATTTTCTCGGACGCCACCAGCACCACAACGCCGGTGACCGTGTTCACCGGCTCGGCGGCGAAGGGATAGGTGCCGGCTGGCACCGTGATCGGCTTGGTGCCGACATCGGTGGTCAGCTTGTCGGCGACCGCCTTGTCGAGACCGATCAGACGCAACGGCAGGTCGCGCGCCAGCCCGTTCACCTGCGCCGACGGGAACGCCAGCATGTTCAGCACGAGGTCGGTCTGGCCGTTCTTCATCTGCGCCAAGCCGGAATTGTAGTCGACATAGTCGACCCGCCCCCCCCAGGCGGCGATATCGGCCATGGTGATGCCGGCGGCCTTGAACACTTCTTCGCCCGCTACCGCCATCATGGTGCCGCGCCGGTTGAAGGCGACGCGCACCGCCATCTTGTCCTTCTTGATCTGCTCCAGGCTGGTGATCTTGGAATCGGCGCGGACCAGAATCTGAACCGCCGCCTGCGGATCGAGCAGCGCGAGCGCCTTGATATCTGCGGTCTTGCCCTTGAACGGCTCTTCGCCCTTGATGCCGCGCAGCGCCATCTGCGCGTGAGCGATGCCGAGTTGGACCTTGCCGTTCGACACCAGTTGCACATTGGCCGCATCGACACCCGGCTCATAGGTGAAGGAAGAGCCCGGCGCCGCCAGACGGATGGTCTCGCCGATCGCCGTGCCCATGGTGCTCCAGGCGCCGCCGACCGAGCCGCCGGCCAGCGTGATCTTCAAGGGCGTGGCCGCCAGCGCCACCGCCATGCCAGCACTCACCGCGGCCGCCGCCAGAACGCCGCGTCCGCGCCATCCGCTCATCCACGATTTCCGCATGCTGCAATCTCCTGTCCAGGGCCCGGCAAGGGACTTGCCGTAACTTTCATCCCGTGTCGCCGCATTCTTAGACATCAACGGGCCGGGATTGTCTCTCCAGCGTTTGACAATCCAATCACGGGCAGTATCGTTTGTACACATACAAAAGTCGTGCCATGGCGCGCCCCCTTGTCGCGCGCCGTGCCGAAACAGCGCATGATTGCTTTTTGACTGCGCGCGAAAGGACCGCATGCTCGACCTCTATCTCGTCAACCGGCAAATCGATCTCTGGCTCGCCGAAGACATCGGCCACGGCGACCTGACCTCGCTCACCATGATCGATGCTGCGGCGCAAGGCGCCTTCCACATGAACGCACGCGAACCGATTTCGCTCGCCGGCATTGACGTCGCCGCCGCCTGCTTCCTGCGCTACGATCCGACGCTGACGGTCGAGGTGACGGCCAAGGACGGCGACCGGGTCGCGGCCAAGACCACGCTGCTGAAGGTCAAGGGCAAGGCGCGCAGCCTGCTCACGGTTGAGCGCACCGCGCTCAACATCGTCCAGCATCTGTCCGGCATCGCCACCGAGACCGCGCGCTGGATGGACCGGATCAAGGGTACCAAGGCCAAACTGATCGACACGCGCAAAACCACGCCCGGCCTGCGCGCATTGCAGAAGCACGCGGTCATCTGCGGCGGCGGCGCCAATCACCGGCTCGGCCTCGACAGCGGCATCATGATCAAGGACAACCACATCGCCGTCTGCGGCAGCATCGCCAAGGCGATCGGGCGCGCCCGCGCCGGTGCGCCGTCGCTGGTCAAGATCGAGGTCGAATGCGACCGGCTTGAACAGGTGAAAGAAGCGCTGGCAGCCAAGGCCGACGTCATCATGCTCGACAACATGTCGCTCGAGGACATGCGCGCGGCCGTGAAACTGGCCGACGGCCGCATTCCGCTCGAAGCTTCCGGCGGGGTGAAATACGACACGGTGCGGCCGATCGCCGAAACCGGCGTCGACTTCATTTCGTCGAGCAAGATGATCCAGGGCTCGCCCGCGGTCGACGTCGGGCTGGACGAGGCGTGAGATGAAACCCGCCGCCTTCATTCGTCATGTGCCGAAGACTCTCGACGAGGCGCTGAAGGTGTTGAGCGACGTCGCGCCTGACGACGGCCGCGTCCTGGCCGGCGGCCAGAGCTTGGTGCCGATCATGGCGTTCCGGCTGGCAAAGCCGGCGCATCTGGTCGACATCAACGAGGTCGAGGGACTTCAGCATATCGCATGTGACGGCAAGACGCTGAGCATCGGCGCCCGCGTGCGCCATGCGGCGTTTCACAAGCCGGTGGTGGACGGCCCGCTCGGCGCCCTGCTCTCTTATGTCGCACGGCACATTGCGCATTATCCGATCCGCATGCGCGGCACCTTCTGCGGCAGCCTCGCCCATGCCGACCCGTCGTCGGAATGGTGCCTGGTGTCGGCGACGCTCGGCGCCACCATGGTGGTGAAGAGCACGCGCGGCGAACGGCGGATCGCGGCGGCCGACTTTTTCGAGGGCATCATGTCGACGGCGCTGGCCGAGGACGAGTTGCTGGCCGAGGTGCGGCTGCCGCTGCTGGCGGCCGATACCAAATTCGGCTTCTACGAGTTCAGCCGCCGCGCCGGAGACTTCGCCATGGCGTCATCGCTGGTCACCTATCGCCTGGCCGGTGGCAAGATCGCCGACGCCCGGGTCGGTGTCGGCGGCGCCGAGCCATCGCCGCGGCGCATCGCCGAGGCCGAGGCCGCCCTGAACGGCAACGCCCCGGGCGAGGATCATTTCCGCGCCGCCGCGGCGGCCGCCGCCGATGCCGTCGAACCGCTGGAGGATCACCAGACCACGGGTGAGTACCGCCGCGATCTGGTGCGCGCCGTCGTGCATCGCGCGCTGGAGCACAGCATATGAGCGGCGCCCCATACACCGCTCATTCCCGCGCAAGCGGGAATCCAGAGCCCGGATTGTGGGGTATGAAATTTTTTGCCCTGGGTCCCCGCTTTCGCGGGGACGAGCGGGTTCATGCATGAGCACCCACGAAACCAAAGGCTCGGGACTGAAGTGGGTCGGCCGGGCCATCCGCCGGCTGGAAGATCCGGCGCTGGTGACCGGTCAGGGCCGCTTCACCGCCGACCTTCCGGCCACGCACTGGGTGCGTTTTGTGCGCAGCCCGGTCGCCGCCGGGACCATCAAGAGCGTCAGCTTTCCGGACGGTGCGCGCGTGATCACCGCCGCCGATCTGACAGGCGTGAAGAAAATTACGCCGATGCTGCACAAGTTCAGCTACCGGCCGGTCGGCCAGTCCATCCTCGCCGACGGCCAGGTGCGCTATGTCGGCGAGCCGGTCGCCATCGCCGTCGCCTCGAGCGAGGAAGACGCCGAGGATCTGGCCGATCTGGTCGAGGCCGACATCGACGAGACACCGCCGCTGGTCGATGCCCGCGCCGCGCTCGCCGACGGCGCGCCACAGATTCATGCCGAGGCGCCCGGCAACGTCATTCTCGAAGGCAAGGTCCAGACGCCCGGCTTCGACAGTGTCTGGGACAGGGCCGCCAAGATTGTCGCCATCGAAGCGCGGTCGCACCGCCAGAACGCCACGCCGATGGAAGCGCGCGCCGGGCACGCCAGCTACGATCCATCGACCGGCCGCATCACGTTGACCTGCACCACCCAGATGCCGCATCTGATGCGCACCGCGATCGCCGACCTGCTGGGCATGCGCGAGTCCGATTTGCGGGTGATCGCGCCCGATGTCGGCGGCGGCTTCGGCCAGAAGATGTCGCTGTGCGCCGAATACGTGGCGCTGGTCTGGCTGGCGCGCAAACTCAAAAGCTCAGTCGCCTGGACCGAGGACCGCCGCGAGAATCTGATCGCCAGCTTCCATTCCCGCGATCAGTACATTTCGCTGGAAGGCGCTTTCGACCAGGACTCCAAGCTTCTGGCCCTCCGCGCCGACGTCGTTTCCAATGTCGGCGCCTATTCCTGCTTTCCTACCACCTCCGGCGTCGAGCCGCTGATGGCGATGGCGGAAATGCCCGGCCCTTACGACGTACAGCAGTACCAATGTCTGGCGCGCGGCGTGCTCACCAACACCTGCACCATGGCAGCCTATCGCGGCGTGTCGCGGCCCGTCATCACGTTCACGCTGGAACGGCTGATGGACAAGGCCGCCACCGCCTTCGGCATCGATCCGATCGACATCCGCCGCCGCAACTTGATCGGCACATTCCCCTACACCTCGGCGATGGGCCTCGTGTACGACGAGGCGACGTACAAGGAGACGCTGGAGATGGCGGTCGCGGCCATCGACGTGCCGGCCTTCCGCGCCCGGCAGCAGGCTGCCCGCGCCAGGGGCCAGTATCTCGGCATCGGCTTTGCCACCTTCTCCGAGCGCACCGGCTACGGCAGCCCGGCTTTCGCCGCGCGCGGCATGGCGATCACGCCCGGCTGGGAGACGGTGCATCTCACCGTCGATCCCTCCGGCTTTGTCGAGGCGCGCATCGGCTCCTCGCCGCATGGCCAGGGCCTGCGCACCACGCTGGCGCAGATCATCGCCGACGAGATCGGCGTGGCGCCCGATATCATCAAGGTCATCCACGGCGACACCGATACCGCGCCCTATGGCTGGGGCACCTTCGCCAGCCGCTCGCTGGTGATTTCCGGCGGCGCCACGCTGCTGGCGGCGCGCAAGGTGCGCGCCAAGCTGCTGAAAATCGCCAGCCACATGCTGGAGGCTGCGCCCGAGGACATCGTGCTGGAAAACGGCAGCGCCAAGGTCGCCGGCACCGACCGCACGGTCACCATCGCCGCGATGGCGCGCGAGGCCTATACGCAGACGCATCGATTCAAAGGCGAGATCGAGCCGGGCCTCACCGAGAGCGGCACCTACGATCCGCCGGGCACCTTCTCGAATGCCTGTCACGTCGCCATTGTCGCGGTCGATATCGAGACCGGCTTCGTCAGGATCGAACGCTTCCTGGTGGCCGAGGATGCCGGCCGGATCATCAACCCGATGATCGCCGACGGCCAGGTCCATGGCGGCGTCGCGCAGGGCATTGGCAACGCGCTGCTGGAAGAGATCGTCTACGACGAGAGCGGCGGCATTCTCACCGCCAACCTCGCCGACTACATGCCGCCGACCGCCCACGAGATGCCGCCGATCGAACTGCATCATCTGGAGACGCCGAGCACGCAGTCGATCACCAAGGCCAAGGGCCTCGGCGAAGGCGGCAGCATCGGCGCGCCGGCCGCTGTGGTGAACGCCATCAACGACGCGCTGGCACCGTTCAACGTGCAGATCGACGAAATACCGGCAACGCCCCAGCGCATCCGCGCGGCGTTGCGCGACGCTACAAACTCCGCTCGTTCCCGCGAAAGCGGGAACCTAGGAGCCACTTTATGATGATGATGCGATGAATTTGCAGCTTCTGGGTCCCCGCTTACGCGGGGACGAACGGGTAGACTGATGACCGAAAAATCCACCATCACCCTCACCATCAACGGCCACGACCACGCCATCGCGGTCGAGCCGCGCCGCACGCTGGTTGACGCCATCCGCGAGGATTGCGGCCAGACCGGCACCCATATCGGCTGCGAGCACGGCATCTGCGGCGCCTGCACCGTGATCGTCGACGGCGAGCCGGTGCGCTCCTGCCTGATGTTCGCCGTGCAGGCCGAAGGCAAGGCGATCCGCACCGTCGAGGGATTGGCCGCGGGCGACACGCTGCACCCGATGCAGCAGGCCTTCATCGATCACCACGGATTGCAGTGCGGCTTCTGCACGCCGGGATTTCTCATGCTGGCGGTCGGCGTGCTGGAGCGCGAACCCGACATCAGCGACGACGACCTGATCGACGTGCTGTCGTCGAACCTGTGCCGCTGCACCGGCTACCAGAACATCATCAAGGCCGTCCGCGCCGCGGCGGCGGAGATGCGGAAGTGACTTTATCTCCGCTCGTCCCCGCGAAAGCGGGGACCCAGGGGCCGCAAGCACTGGATTGCCGCTTCCGCGGGAATGAGCGGAGTGTTGGGTTAAGCCCGTTATGACAGGAACAAAGCAAACCTACGTCGGCCAATCCCTTCCCCGGCTCGAGGACCGGCCGCTGCTGACCGGCCAGGGCCGCTTTGCCGCCGACATTTCGTTTCCCGGCCAATGGACCATGCGCGTGGTGCGCTCTGGCGTGGCGCACGGCAAAATCCTGTCGATAGACGTGGATGCGGCGCTGGCGCTGCCCGGCGTGCACGCGGTGTGGACCGGCGCCGACGTCGCGCATATCCCGCCGATCCCGTTCCGCCTCACCGGGCTGAAGACGCTGGAGCCGTACCGCCAGCCGGTGCTGGCGCAAGACATCGTGCGCTATGTCGGCGAGCCGGTGGCGGTGGTGTTTGCCGCCGACGCCTATGTCGCCGAGGATGCCGCCGACCTCATCGACATCGCCATCGAGCCGCTGCCGGCGCAGGTGCGCGCCACCGAGCCGCCGGGCGCTTTTGCCGAAGGGCTTAGCACCGAGCCGGGCGTGATCCGCAAGGGCTTCGGCGATATCGAGGCCGCCTTCCGCGATGCGCACGCCGTGGTGTCGCTTGAGCTGTCGGTCGGCCGTCATTCCGGCGTGCCGATGGAAACGCGCGGCGCCATCGGCCGCTATGACGAGGCGCGCGACATTCTGGAGATGCACGGCGCCGCCAAGGTGCCGCACTGGAATCGCGACACCATCGCGCAAATGCTCGGGCGCGAGCGCCATTCGGTGCAGTTCTTCGAGGGCCATGTCGGCGGCGGCTTCGGCATCCGCGGCGAAATCTATCCCGAGGATGTGCTGGTCTGCGCCGCCGCGCTCACCTTTCGGCGCCCGGTCAAGTGGATCGAGGACCGTCGCGAGCATCTGATCGCCGCCAACCATTCGCGCGACCAGACCCACCGCATCCGCGCCGCCATCGATGCGCAAGGCCACATCCTCGGCATCGACAACGAATTCTTCCACGACAACGGCGCCTATATACGCACCCATGCGGCCACCGTGCCCGATCTGGCGGCGGCGATGCTGCCGGGCCCGTACCGCGTGCCGGCCTATCGCGTCGCCGGCCATATCCGGCTCACCAACAAGACACCGGCCGGCACCTACCGTGCGCCCGGCCGCTACGAATCCACCTTCGTGCGCGAGCGGCTGCTCGATGCCATCGCGGCGGAAGTCGGCGTCGATACCGTGGAAATCCGCCGCCGCAACCTGATCGCCAAAAGCGCCATGCCCTACACGCTCGGGCTGGAAACGCTCGGCACGCACATTGTGTATGACTCCGGCGACTACGCTTTGCTGCTCGACAAGACGCTGGCCGCCGCCGGCTGGGATGAGTTGCAGACACAATTGCAGGCGCGACGCGCGCAGGGTGAAAAAGTCGGCGCCGGGGTGGCGATGTTCGTCGAGAAAAGCGGGCTCGGTCCGTTCGACACCGTGCGCGTCGACATTCTGCCGGATGGCGGCGTCGACGTGATAACCGGGGTCGCCTCGATCGGCCAGGGCATCGAGACCGTCATCGCACAGATCTGCGCCGATGCGCTCGGCGTGCGCTACGACACCATCCGGGTCATCCACGGCCAGACCGACCGCATCGATCGCGGCATGGGCGCCTTCGCCTCGCGCGTCACGGTGATGTGCGGCGAAGCCACAAGGATGGCCGCCAATAAATTGCGCGACAAGGCGCTGCAGCACGCGGCGCAACTGATGCAGACCGGCGCCGAGAGCCTGGACATTGTCGATGGCGAGGTGGTGCGTATCGGCGGCGGCCCCTCGATGCCGCTCCGTGAGCTGGCGCGGGCGCTGCCGGACGGATTGAGCGCCGAGGACACCTTCGAGTCCACCCACATGGTCTACCCTTACGGCGTGCACGTCGCCGCCGTGAAGGTCGATGCCGCCACCGGCGCGGTCGCCATCGAGCGCTACGTGATCGGTTACGACATCGGCAAGGCGGTCAATCCGAAACTGGTCGAAGGCCAGATTGCCGGCGGACTGGCGCAAGGCATTGGCGGCGCATTTCTGGAAGAGTTTCTCTATGACGAGGCCGGCGAGCCGCTGTCGGTGACCTTCGCCGATTACCTGATGCCGACCGCGCGCGAGGTGCCCGCATCCACCATTCTCATCACAGAGGACGCGCCGAGCCCGCTCAACACGCTGGGCCTCAAGGGCGCCGGCGAAGGCGGCGCCAATCCGGCCGGCGCGGCGCTGGCGGCGGCCATCGACGACGCGCTGCAGCGCCCCGGCGCGGTCACGCGGCTGCCGGTGACGCCGATGCGGCTGAAAGCGATGACGTCAGGATAGCTTCTTCAGCAGCTTTGCCGCCAGACGCCGTTCATCCTCGGTCAGCGGCGCCAGCGTCGCTGCCGTGATGCCGGCGGCAGCGACCATCGCCGCCTCGGTCACCTGGCGGCCGCGCTCGGTTAGCGCCACGGCGCGGCGGCGGCGATCCTTGGTGTCGGCTAGCGCGGTCAGGAAACCGCGCACGCCGAGCCGGTCAACCACGCCCTTGATGGTGGCGGCGTCGAGAAAAATAAGCCGGCCGAGATGATTCTGCGAACAGGGACCGACTTCGTACAGCTTGGCCAGCGCCGCGAACTGGGTCTGGGTCAGCCCCTCGATCATGCGCGACGTGAATATCGAGGTGTGCCGCTGCATGGCGACCCGCAGCAAAAAGCCGATCTGCTCGTCGAGCACATAGTGCCCGGCGTCGGCGGTCTCCGTCGCGATGGCGACAACCTTGAGCTTTTCACGGGGCATCGTTGGGGTTCCCACGGTGACGAATCATGACCGGGATTGGCGGGCAGCGAAAGGCCTAACTTCGATGGCTCCTAAGAAACAAGGAGTCAACGCCCGTCTAGACGGTCAGATAGGCCCGCTGAATATCAAGATTGCCGGCCAGTTGCGCCATCGTGCCCTGCCAGTGGATCTGGCCCTTTTCCAGCACATAGACCCGATCTGCCACCAGTCTGGCGAAATGAATATTCTGCTCCGACAACAGGATCGACAGGCCGGTTTTCTTCAGCTCGACGATGGTCGTGGCCATTTGCTCGACGATCAGCGGCGCCACCCCTTCGGAGGGCTCATCCAGCAGCACCAGCAGCGGGTTGCCCATCAGCGTGCGCGCGACGGTGAGCATCTGCTGTTCGCCGCCGCTCATCCGGCCGCCGAGCCGATTCGGCATTTCGGCGAGGTTGGGAAACAGCGCGAACAGGCGCTCCGGCGTCCACAGCGGGGCCGGCGTGCCGTCGGGAAATTGCCGCGGCGGCTGGCGGCCGATATCGAGATTTTCCAGCACCGTCAGGTCGGCAAAGATGCGGCGGTCCTCGGGCGTGAAGCCGAGGCCCAGCCGCGCGATTTCGAAGGGACGCAGCCGCGAAATGTCCGTGCCCTCGAAACGGACGGCGCCCTCGCGCTGGGCGATCAGGCCCATGACGGCCTTCATGGTGGTCGACTTGCCGGCGCCGTTGCGGCCCATCAGCGCCACCACCTCGCCGCGGCCCACCTCGAAATTCAGGTCATAGAGAATGCGCGCGGCGCCGTACCAGGCGCTCAGACCTTCGACCGTGAGCATGGGCGGGCTGTTCATGCTCGCGTGCTTCCTTCTTCTCCCCTCCCCCTTGTGGGGTGGGGTCGGGGGTGGGGGTAATTGATGTGACGCACGAAGGCCCCCCACCCCGACATGCTTCGCATGTCGACCCTCCCCACAAGGGGGAGGGTAAGAAAGCAGGATCTGCGGCCTATGCAATTCATGGCGCGGCTCCCGGCGACGCCTCATTCGAGAAGGTCTTGCCGGTGCCGAAATAGACTTCCTGCACCTGCGGGTTATCGCGGATGGCGGCAGCATTGCCGTCGGCAATCAGCCGGCCGCGCGCCAGCACGATGATGCGGTCGGCGAAGGAGAACACGACGTCCATCGAGTGCTCGGTGAACAGCACCGAGATGCCGCGCTCCAGCACCAGTTGCTTGACCAGCTTGATCAGGTCGTTGCGTTCGCGCGGCGCCATGCCGGCGGTCGGCTCGTCCATCAGCAGCAGCCGAGGCTCGTTGGCCAGCGCGATGGCCAACTCGACGCGCTTGACGTCGCCATAGGCGAGTTCGCGGCTCGGCCGGTCGGCGGCATCCTGCATACCCACCTGCGCCAGCAGTTCGAGCGCACGCTCCCGGTGCAGCGCCGCGGCCGGCCGCCACAGCCGGTACAGATCGCCGGCGTATGACAGCAGCGCCATCTGCACGTTCTCGACGACGGTCATCGAGGCAAAAGTAGCAGCGACCTGAAAGGTGCGGCCGACGCCGAGCCGCCAGATGGCGCGCGGCGCCATGCCGGCAATGTTGCGGTCGCCGAGCAGGATCTCGCCGGAGTCCGGCGCGAGCTGCCCGTTGATCATGTTGAAGCAGGTCGACTTGCCCGCGCCGTTCGGCCCGATCATGGCGAGGAATTCGCCCGGTCCGATCGCGAAGCTGACGTCGTTGACGGCGCGCACGCCGCCGAACGCCTTCGACAATCCACGGATGGCGAGCACGCTCATGACGGCCCCCGCAGTCTGCGCCACAGGTTCGAGAACGCGCCGACGATGCCGCTCGGGAACGCCAGCACCAGCACCAGAATGACCGCGCCGAGCAACGCCCGCCAGTATTCGGTCTGGCGCATGATGGTGTCCTGCAGCAGCGCGAACACCGACGCGCCGACAATCGGTCCGGTCAGGGTCTGGATGCCGCCGAGCAGCACCATGACCAGGCCGTCGATCGAGCGCCCGACATGGATCGACTCCGGCGAGATCGACCCCTTGGCAAAGGCGAACAGGCCGCCGGCGACGCCGCAGATGCAGCCGGCAATGGCGAAGGCCAGCCAGTGGATACGCTTGACGTCGATGCCGATGGCCTCGGCCCGCAGCGGCGAGTCACGCCCGGCCCGCATGGCATAGCCGAACGGCGCGAACAGGAACCGCCGCAGCAGCAGCACGGCGATGGTCGCGAGCGCCAGCGTGAGCAGGAAGAAGGCCCATCCCTGGTCGAAGGGCGGCTTCGGCCAAACGCCGATCACGCCGTTCGATCCGCCGGTGAACCCTTCCCACTGAAACACCGCGGCCCAGACGATCTGCGCGAAGGCCAGCGTCAACATCGCCAGATAGACGCCGGACAGGCGGACCGCGAACCAGCCGAACAACAATGCGCCGGCCAGCGCCACCAGCGGCGCGGCGGCCAGCGCAATGCCCATGGGCGCCGCCAGCCACTTGACCAGCAGCGCCGCACCGTAGGCGCCAAGGCCGAAATAGGCGGCGTGACCGAACGAGTGCATGCCGCCCGGCCCCATGATGAAGTGCAGCGAGGTGGCGAAGATCACCGCGATCAGCACGTCGATGCCGAGGATCATCAGATAGGGCGAGGACTGCGCCAGCACCGGCAGGAACAGCAACAGCCCCAGCACCACCGCGGCCAGCAGTTTCAGCATCGGCGTGGCGGCGCGGATCGGTTCCTCCGGTTCGGCGACCGAGCGCACCGCGCCCTGCGGCTTGCCGAGCAGACCGTAAGGCCGCACGATCAGCACGATCGCCATCACCAGGAATTCGGCCACCAGCGTGAACTTGGAGAAGTTGACGGCGATACCGCCGAAATTGACCACGCCGATGCCGATGCACAACGCCTTGACCTCGGCAATGATCACGGCGGCCAGATAGGCGCCGGTGATCGAACCCATGCCGCCGACCACCACCACCACGAAGGCGTCGCCCAGCGCGATCAGATCGGTGGCGAGCGTCGCCGGCTCCCGCGCCACCTGCAGCGCGCCGCCGAGCCCGGCGAGCGCCGCGCCCAGCGCAAACACCGACGTGAACAGCACCGCCTGATTGACACCCAGCGCGCCGACCATTTCGCGATCCTGCGTCGCCGCACGGATCAGGCGGCCGAACCGCGTAACCTTCAGCGTGAAATGCAGGATCAGCAGCACCACCGGACCGGCCAGCGCCAGGAACAGATCATAGCTCGGCAGCCTCCGGCCGAGCAGTTCGACCGATCCAGCCAGACCCGGCGCCCGCGGCCCGAGCAGATCCTCGGAGCCCCAGATCCAGTGCGTCATGTCGTTGAACACCAGCACCAGCGCGAAGGTGGCGAGCAACTGGAACAGTTCGGGGGCGCGATAAATCCGCCGCAGCAGCAGGATCTCGATCAGCGCGCCGATGCAGCCGACGATGATCGCGGTGGCGAGGATGCCGCCCCAGAAGCCGATCACGCCGCCGATCTTGGTGGCGAACGAATAGGCGATGTAGGTCCCCATCATATAGAGCGACCCGTGCGCGAGATTGATGATGCGGGTGACGCCGAAGATCAGCGACAGGCCGACGGCGATGAAGAACAGGCCGGAGGCTGACGAGAGCCCGTTGATCGCCTGGAAGAGGAGTGCGTCGAGGGTCATGGGCGCTTTTTATCCCTCCCCTGAAAGGGGAGGGTGGCTGTGAACGAAGTGAACAGCCGGGTGGGGTCGCATTGAACGAGTCACCCCCCACCCGGCCGGCTTCGCCGGCCACCCTCCCCCAAAAGGGGGGAGGGAAAGAAGGAAATCAATTCGCGCTTGCCGGACGCAGTTTCTTAACCTCGTCGGCGCCGGGTAGCACGTCCTTGCCGTCGACATACTTGAAGTCGACCATGGTGCCCTTGCCGTTCTCGAGCGCGATCTTGCCGACATAGGCGCCCATGGTGGCCTGGTGGTCGCTGGCCCGGTATTCGAACGGACCGAACGGGCTGTCGACCTTCAGGCCGCGGAACGCCGCGATCATCTTCTCGGTATCGGTACCCTTGGCCTTCTCGATGCCGGCGGCCAGCGACTTGATGGTCGCATAGCCGACGACGGAGCCGAGTCGCGGGTAGTCGTTGAACTTCTTCTGGTAGGCGTTGACGAAGGCCATATGTTCCGGGGTCTTGATCTTGTCCCAGGGATAACCGGTGACGATCCAGCCGACCGGCGCTTCTTCCTTGAGCGGATCGAGATATTCGGGCTCGCCCGACAGCAGGCTCAACACCGTGCGGTTCTTGAACACGCCGCGGGTGGTGCCCTCGCGCACGAAGCGGGTCAGATCGGCGCCGAACAGGACGTTGAAGATTGCGTCCGGCTTGGCATCGTCGATGGCCTGCGCCACCGCGCCGGCGTCGACCTTGCCGAGCGGCGGCGCCTGCTCGGTGACGAACTCGACGTCGGGCTGCGCCGCCTTCAGCATCGTCTTGAAATTCTCAGCCGCCGACTGGCCGTATTCGAAGTTCGGATAGACCAGCGCCCAGCGCTTCTTCTTGGCAGCGATCGCGGCCGGCATCAGCATCGCCGTCTGCATGTAGGTCGTCGCGCGCAGGCGGAAGGTGTACCGGTTGCCGTTCTGCCAGGTGATCTTGTCGGTCAACGGCTCGGCGGCGAGGAAGAACACTTTCTTCTGACCGGCGAAGTTCGTCACCGCCAGGCCGATATGCGACAGGAAGGTGCCGGCGATCAGCGGCACGCCTTCGCGGGTGACCAGTTCCTCGGCGACGCGCACCGCCTCACCGGGATTGGCGCCGTCGTCGCGGACGATCAATTCCAGCTTCTTGCCGAGCACGCCGCCCTTGGCGTTGATCTCTTCGAGCGCGAGATCCATGCCTTTCTTGTAGGGATCGAGGAAGGCCGGCTGCGCCTTGTAGCTGTTGAGTTCGCCGATCTTGATCGTTTCCTGCGCCAGCGCAGGCAAGACAAGAACGGCGGTGATAGTCGATGCAAGCGCGAACGAAAGCACGTGACGCCTGGTGGTCATGACGAAGACTCCCTGCTGGCGATCAGCGCGTCATAGCGCGGTTGACCGCACGTGAATTGCAAATGTCCCGTCGCCTCCGGCATGGCGAACTTGTTTGTACGCAAATAATCCGTCCGCACCCCCAAGCTTGTCAAGCGTACTTGCTGCCGTGAAACGCGCCACCGCAGTACTTTTTATATGCGGTGTGCCTAAGCCTTCGGCCGATCCCGGAAACGGTCCATCAACGGCTTGTCCTGTCCGCCGTCGATTTCGATCATGGTCCCGTTGACCATTTCCATCAATGGGGAAGCCAGCATTACCACCAGCGATGCGACCTCCTCCACCTCGGCGATGCGGCCCATCGGGATCGAGGCCGGCGCCAGCTTGTCGGCTTCCTCGCGCGAAATCTTCATGTCGCGCGCCATGGCGTCGACCAGCCCGGCCCAGCGCTCGGTGCGCACCGGACCCGGATTGACCGCAACAAAGCTGATGTTTTCGCGGCCATATTGGCCGGCCAGCGACAGCGTCAGGTTCTGTCCGGCGGCATTGGCCGCGCCCGGGCAGATTTCCCAGTAGGACGGCTTCACGCCGTCATTGCCGATCAGGTTCACCACCCGGCCGCCGCCCTGCTTGACCATGATCGGCAGCACGTAACGCAGGCAGCGCACATAGCCCATGAACTTGAGCTGCAAGCCTTTTTCCCAGTCGTCCTCGGTCAGATGCTCGATCACGCCGCCGGCGGCCGAGCCGGCATTGTTGACCATGATGTCGATGCGGCCGAGCGCCTTGTGGGCCTGCTCGATGAAGGCCTTGGCGTCGGCGTCCTTGCGCAGATCGGCCGGAATGGGGATGACTTTGGTGCCGAATTCCTTGGCGATCTCCTTCGCTGTCGCCTCCAGCGGCTCCTTGCGCCGGGCGCAGATAGCGACATCGACGCCTTCCTTGGCGAACAGGCGCGCGATGCCCTTGCCGATGCCTTCGCTGCCGCCGGTGATCAGCGCCGTCTTGCCCTTGAGCTTGAGGTCCATGATTCTCTCCTGTGACTATTGGGGAGGTTTGTGGGCGAGCCATCGGCCCGCTTCGGATGCGGCGATGAGTTCGGCCAGCGCCGCGTTGAACGCGGCCGGCTCCTCGCTGGTGATGGTGTGGCAGGAGCGCGGAATGACCAGCAGGCCGGCGGTCGGCACCGTGCGCTTGAGAAAGACGCTGCTCTCGAGGCACCAGTCGTCCTCGTCGCCGACCAGGATCAGCAGCGGCACCGTGAATTTCTTCAGATCAGCCTGCATGTCCCACAGCGTCGGGCGTTCGGCCTGCACGTAACGCATGGTCAGAGCGTGGCCTTGCGCCGAGTGTTCGCTCAGCATCTTGGCGAACTCGGCAAAGCCGCGCGGATCCTTGAATTTGTGCGTCTGCCGCGTCGCGCCGTCGGCATAACGCGTGGAAGCCGTTGGGAAATCGACCGTTTCGAACATCCTGGCGGTTTCGCGCGAGGCCGCGCGTCCCTCCTCGACTTTTTTCGGATCGGGGCTTGAGCCATAGCCGCAACTGGCCGCCGTGACCGACAGGCAGCGGTCGGTGAAATGAATGCCGACATGCAGCGCGGTCGATGCGCCCATCGAATGGCCGACGATATGGGCCTTGTCGACTTTCAGGGCATCCATCAGCGCGATGACGTCGTCGCGCTGAATATCCTGACTGTAAAGAGCGCCGTCGGTCGGCACATCGGAGGGCGGATACCCGCGCTGGCTGTAGGTGATGCAGCGGTGCGACCGGGAGAAGTACCGCATCTGCGGCTCCCAGGTGCGATAGTCGCCGGCATACTCATGGATGAAAACAATGGGCGTGCCTTCGCCCGCTTCCTCGTAATACAATCGGGTGCCATCGCGCGAAGGCGTATGTGGCATCGTGTACTCCCGTCGACCGACGACTAATTATTTGCACACAAATGAATACAGAGTAAAGTCGCCTTCAAGCTGAAGTCTGAACTATCGGCTGAAAATCAAACCGGGGGAGATGATGATGTTCAAGACCTCTCGACGCCGCCTCGCCGCACTCGCTTTCGGCCTCACAATCGCTGCCGCCGGAATTTTCGCAGCCCCGGCACACGCCCAGCAGAAGCCGGTCATCAAAGTTTCCAGCTTGACGCTGCCGGTGTTCAATCCGCTGGTCTGGAATATCATGAAGGCGCGCGGCTTCGACGCCAAGCACGGCTTCGAACTCGATATCCGCCCCTATCCGTCGATCGCCGGCTTCTACGCGGCGTTTGCCACCGGCGAGACCGATGTCCTGATCGGCGGCCCGACCATTTTCCAGAAACTGGTGCAGGAAGGCGTGCCGCTGCAGATCATCGGCACCGGCTTCACGCTGGCCGATCTTGTGATCTTCGCCAAGGACCCCGCCATCAAGTCGCTGGCCGATCTCAAGGGCAAGCAGCTCGCCATCGACATGGGCGGCTCGCAGTTCCAGGTGGTGAAGATGTACACCGCCGCCAAGGGAATCGATCTCGGCAAGGACATCACCGTCGTCAACGCCAACTTCGCCGTCGCCCGCGCCCAGCTCGAAGCCGGCCGCGTCGACGCCGCGCTGGTGATCGAGCCGCTGGCCAGCATCATCGTCAAGCAGAACCCCGACTGGAAGATGATCTTCAACGGCGCCGAAGGCTGGAAGGAAATCACCGGCGTCGACGGCTGGGAGATCGTGCCGGCGATGCGTACCGATTCGATCAAGCGTATCCCGAACGGCCCGAAGATGCTGCTCGCGGCCCTGAAGGATGTCGCCGACGTCATGCACAAGGAAACCGCGGCTGCCGACAAGATCGCCAACGAGACGCTGAAGCTGCCGCCGGGCATTCTGACTGCTGCCGTCGAGAGCAAGCGGCTGATGATGATTGTCGAGCCCGCCTGGGAGCCGGCCACGCGCAAGTCGATCACCGACATGATGGAGCGTGCGGTCAAGGCCGGATTCTACCCGAAGATGCCGGACGCGAATATCATCTATGTCCCATAAGGAGCTTGGCGAGCCTGTCGCGTCGCTTGGATTTCCGCGGCATACGCTCGTCTCCCTTCTGATCTTCGCCGCGACGTGGGAGGTGCTGTCAAATCTGGCACCTTTCCTCGGCATTCCGCCGTTCGCGATCCCCAGTCTGGTGCGGATCGCCAAGGCCATCGGCACCATCACGCCAATCGACGTGGTGGTGACGCTGGCGCGGGTGATCGCCGCGCTGATCGTCTCGTTCATTGCCGGCCTGGCGCTGGCGATGGCGATGTATCGCTCCGACCCGCTGGAGAAATATCTCAGTCCCATCATCCGCCTGTTCATGGCGGTGCCGGTGGTGTCGTGGATTCTGTTCGCGGTACTGTGGTTTCCCGGCGTCGAATTTCGCATCGGCTTTGTGCTGGTGGTGGTGTGCGGGCCGGTGTTCATGATCGACACGCTCGACGCCATGCGCAGCGTGCCGCGCGAGCTGCGTCACATGATGCGCTCGTTCCGGCCGACCACGCTGCAATTCTTCACCAAGCTGATGATGCCGGCCATCGTCCCGACCATCTTCACCAGCTGGAAGGTCAATATCAGCCTGGCCATCCGCGTCGTCACCATTGCCGAACTGGTTGGCGCGGTGACCGGCATCGGCGCGCAATTGTCGAATGCGCAGCAGCTGTTCTCGGTCGCCGACGTGTTCGCCTGGACCATCGTGCTGGTGGCGCTGCTGTTCCTGCTTGAGGCGATCGTCTCGCGCGTCGAGCATCGCCTGCTGCGGTGGCGCGCATGAACACACGCGACCCAGGCGGGCCACCGCCGATCGAAGTGCGCGGCGTGCGCAAGGTGTTCCGGCAGACCACCACCGGGCAGTCGGTGGTGGCCATCGATCGCCTCGACCTGACCATTGCGCCGCGCGAAGTGGTGGCGATTGTCGGACAGACCGGCTGCGGCAAGTCGACCTTCTTCGATCTGATGATCGGACTGGAAGCGCCGAGCGAAGGCACGCTGCGCATCGGCGACAAGAGCCCGCACGCCGACTTCGATTACTTCCGCGGCAAGATCGCGACCGTGTTCCAGCAGGACCGGCTGCTGCCGTGGCGCTCGGCGCTGGACAACGCCAAGCTGCCGCTCGAATTGATCGGCCTGCCCGAAGAAGAGCAGCGCGAGCGCGCCCTCACCTGGCTCAACCGGCTCGGGCTCGGCAGCTTCATCAACGCCTATCCGCACGAACTGTCCGGCGGCATGCGCCAGCGCGTGGCGATCGCGCGGGCCTTTTCGGTGCAGCCCGACATCATGCTGGCGGACGAGGCCTTCGGCCATCTCGACGAGGTGACGGCACAGGAGTTGCGCGACACCTTCCTGGCGCTGGCGCGCGAGAGCGGATCAACCGCGATCCTGATCACGCATCAGTTGGAAGAAGCCATTGGCGTCGGCGACCGCATCATCGTGTTCGGCAAGTCGGCCAAATTGCTGGCCGATATCCACGTTGCGCACTGGGACAAGTCGCAATACGGCGTGCTGCGCGAGGCGATCCAGGCGACGCTGCAGGCCAACAGCCCTGATCCGAGACTCACGTGAGTTGAATCAGTATTTATTACAATGGCTTATGTAGCGTAACCGGGATACGATCTTGCGTAACCGGGATACGCATGTTAGCTCTCTTTACAAATTGGGAGTCGGCATGGCCGCCGTCCAAATGCGCGTCAGGAAATACCGTAGCGAAGGTGGGGCAGCCGGCCTTGCCCGGGTCGAGGTGCTTGTGCCGCCCTCGGCCCGCGACGAGATTCTAGCCATCGCCTCCCGGCTGCGCGCGGAATATCGCGGCCACAAAGAGCTGGGGCTTCTCCTTGATAAGGCACTCCAGTCGTACCGGACGCGCATCCTCGATAACGTCGATCTTGACCGGCTTCCCGATCTGCGATCGCGTGCCGCCGTCGTCGCCCGTGCCATGATCGACCGCGGCGATGCTCGTGCCTTTGCCATGGGTCGGCAGCTGCTTGATCGCGTGGACGCATTGGGGGGCTGAGATGGCACTGACGCACCTGCAAAGCGCCATCCTCCGTCACCTTGCCGGGAATCGCTCGAACTCAAGCTATCTGGCCGGTGGCTTGATGCTCAATAAGAACTGGCAAAGACAATCCGACGACATCGATATCTTCCACGACACCGACGAAGAAGTGACCGCAGCGGCAGAAGCAGACCTTGCTCTCCTCGAAGCCGCGGGATTCAAGACCCATACTGACTTCATCGTATACGGCTGTGTCGATGCGACAATCTCCGACGGGTCATCGTCTACGATCATCCAGTGGTTCGCCGAAACGAAGCGCCGCTTCTTTCCCCTCGTGAAGGACGAAGCGTGGGGTGCCCGCCTTCATCAGGCCGACCTTGCGGTGAACAAAATTCTTGCTGCGGCCGGGCGCTCGAAAGCCCGGGATATCGCTGATCTGGTTGCCATCGGGCAAAACTATTGCCCGCTTGGTCCCCTGGTGCTGGCCGCCGCCGGAAAGCCGCCAAATTTTTCGCCACGGCGCACCATCGACGAAGTACGCCGGCACGCGCTCTCCATTCCGGCCGAAGAATTCGCGGCGGTGAAGGGCCTTCCCCCAGACTGGACCGCAGACTTCATACGTGATGAAGCGCTCCGTCTCATCGAACTTGCCGATAAATATATAATGAGCGCTTCGCCGAGCCTGGTGGGGGTGCTCGCCGTGAACAAGGACGAGGTTCCGGTCGAGGTGCCGGAAGGGAAGCGCGGCGATACTATTTTCAGATTGGCGACAGACGAACCGGAAGTGATGCCCGCCCCGGCGGATTTCAATGCGGTGGGCTGGAGTTCCACGCACTCGTGAAGCGACGCAGGCGTGCCGCGTTGGCGTTGAGCCGTTCAATATCCTCCGTCATGCCCGGCCTTGTGCCGGGCATCCACGTCTTGCTTCGCTCGATGGGCTGTTAAGACGTGGATGGCCGGGACAAGCCCGGCCATGACGGTCGAGAACCACTAACTGCGCAAAATAGCCTTCGCCGCGTCGCCGACCGCCTCCACCTTGTCGTCGGTGTCGAGGAAGCAGACGATCCGGCAGGGGCAGCCTTCCAGACCCTCGTAGCGCCACGGGAACGCGCCGATGATGCAGCGCTTGCCGAGCATCAGCTCGATGTCGCCGCCGAGATTCTCGGCATGCAGCAGGCCTTCCTGGAACGCCCAGTTGTGAAACGGGAAGACATCGGCCGAGACCTGACGGCCGGACTTCTTGTGCGTGTATTCGAAGGTGCCGAAGAACTCGCCCGGCGTCTTGCCATGCTTCTTCGTGAACTCCTCCGCCAGATCGGGCCGCATGTAGCGGATCGAGGTGTTCATGGCGTGATCGCAGGAGCCGGTGTCCATGCCCCACCACTTGATCTTTTTTTTCAGCATCCAGTGCAGCGTGTCGAGGTTTGGCCCCGGGTGGTAGCAGAAGTATTTCACCAGATCCTGCTGCGGCTGTCCTTCGTAATGCTTGTGCCAGCCGGTGTGCAGAATGAGAATGTCGCCCTCGCGGATATCGGCGCCGGCGCCCTCGATCATCTCCGGGGTGATCACCGCCCAGTCGTGCATATGCTTTGAGATGTCAACGACGACGCCGCGGTTCATCAGGTAGTCGAGCGGCAGATGCGCCATGTCGCCCTTGCGATTGTCGGTCGCGTGCATCGCCCCGTCGAAATGGGTGCCGACATGCAGCGCGGTGTCGATGCGCTGTGCCACGATGCGCACCGTCTGCAGATTTTGCGCGTAATACATCTTGTTGCCGGCGTAGCCGACCCAGCCGGGCGTATGCACGTTCATGACGTGGGAGAGGTCGACGACTTTCATGGCTTGATCCCGATGCGGTTGAGGGGCGTTGGCCTAGCCAATCACAGCAATCCCCGGGACGCCAGATGCAGCCCCAACAACAGCAGGCCGGCAAAGAAGCATAGCCTGAACGTGTCCGGCGCCACCCGCTTGCGTATCCATTGTCCGGCCACCATGCCGAGCAAGGCCGCGGCCAGCGCCACCAGCGACGGCACCGCCAGCGCCATCCGTATTTCGCCCGCATAGGCCAGCGCCGGCGCCAGCGTGACGGTCGATACCGTGAAGGACAGACCCAGCGCCTGCACCATGCGGTCGCGGTCCAGTTTCAATGCCTGGACATAGGGCGTCAGCGGCAGCACGAAGATGCCGGTCGCCACCGTGATGGTTCCGGTCAGAAAACCCATCAACAGCCCCATCCAGATTTCGGACTGCGGCGGCACCTTGAATTGAACTTTGATGAGCCCAAGCGCGGCATAGATCGCCAGAGCAAGGCCCAGCCAGACGGTCGACTGGCCGGTGGTATCGTGCGGCAGCACCGTCGCGCCGACAAAGGTACCGATGGTGATGCCGGCGAACAGCGGCCACAGCCGCCGCGCCAGCGCGAGCAAGTCGCCGCCGACGGCCGATTGCCAGATGTTGGTGACCAGCGACGGTACCACCAGGATCGCCGCCGCCTGCAACGGCGGCATCACCAGACCCAGCAGTCCGATGGCAACCGTCGGCAGGCCAAGCCCAATCACGCCCTTGACCATGCCTGCGAGCAAGAACGCGCCCGCCGTGATGGCGAGAATGAGCAATGGATCCACCGGCCGGCCTTTCCTTGGCGATGGCGCCGACCTTGCGTGAAGCCGCGGCGGACGACAATCGGCAAGTCGGCGAGCCAGCCTTGTCCGTTGGCGAAGGCGCCCCATTGCCGAACGCTTTACGGCAGGCTGCGCTGCCTGCTAGCGTAGCCTTGTGACCCGGAGCCTGCCGTAAGTGCGCTCCGCGGACCCGGAACGGCGCTTCCGGTTCGGTCTCTACCCGCACATGACGCTCGCGCGTGGCGTTTTCGCTGCGCCGCGTCCGTTATCAAGGAGCGCCCGATGTTCAAACGTATACCCGCCATTCTTGGCCTGCTCGCCATTCTCATCGCGGCGCCCTTGCCTGCCCGCGCGCAGGACGTGCCTGTAGTGGTGGCGGCGGCCGACCTGCAATTTGCCCTGGTGGAAATCGCCGATGCCTTCAAGAAAGATACCCAACGCGAATTGAAGCTGACGTTCGGCTCGTCGGGCAACTTCGCCCGGCAGATCGAGCAAGGCGCGCCGTTTCAGATGTATCTGTCGGCCGACGAGCAGTTCGTGTTCAGCCTTGCTGACAAGGGCCTCACCCTCGATCGCGGCACCCTCTATGCCATCGGCCGGATCGTCATCATCGTCCCGCACGGCTCGCCCTTGAAGGCGGACGGAACGCTGGCCGATCTGAAAGCGGGATTGGCCGATGGCCGGGTCAAGAGGTTCGCCATCGCCAATCCGGAACACGCCCCCTACGGAGCCCGCGCCGAGGAGGCCTTGCGTCACGCCGGGCTATGGGACTCCATCAAGGACAAACTGGTACTCGGCGAAAACGTGTCGCAGGCCGCGCAATTTGCCACTGCCGGCGGCGCGCAGGGCGGCATCATCGCCTATTCCCTCGCTTTGTCAGCCAATGTTTCGAAGCACGGGCCTTATGCGCTGATCGACGACACGGGGCACCAGCCCTTGCGCCAGCAAATGGTGCTACTCAAAAAAGCCGGCGAGACCGCCAAGGCGTTCTATGCCTACATGCAGAGCCCGAGCGCCCGCGCGATCATGCGGCGCTATGGCTTCGTCCTCCCCGGCGAACAGTCCTGAGCACCGGACAATGGATTGGGAAGCGCTCTGGCTGACACTCAAGCTCGCCGGCCTGACGGTCCTAGTCCTGATTCCACTCGCCATCGCGGTCGGCCGATGGCTTGCGGTGACATCCTTCCGCGGCAAGGCGGTCACGGAGGCCGCGCTCGCGCTGCCTCTCGTGCTGCCGCCGACGGTGGTCGGCTTCTATCTTCTCGTCGCGTTCGGTTCGGGATCGTGGTTCGGGCAGACCTATCAGTCGCTGTTCGGCCATAGCCTTGTTTTTACCTTCGAGGGCCTTCTCGTCGCATCGGTGATTGTGAACATCCCGTTCGCGGTGCAGCCGGTGCAGCGCGCCTTTGAGGCGATTTCGCCGGACCTGCGCGACGCCGCAGCGACCTGCGGCATGTCGTGGTGGCGCATGGTCTGGCGCATCGAACTGCCGCTGGCGTGGCCCGGCATTCTCACTGGCGTCGTGCTGACATTTGCGCACACTTTGGGAGAGTTCGGTGTGGTGCTGATGGTTGGCGGCAGCATTCCGGGCGAGACCAAAACCGTCGCCATTGCGATCTACGACCGGGTGCAGGCGTTCGACGATGTTGCTGCGGCCAAAATGTCAGCACTTCTGCTGGCGATATCGCTGGTGACGATCGCGCTGAGCTATCTGCTCACCCAGCGTCTGGGGCGGCGCTATGCATAATGCCGCGTCACGATCCGCCGGCGTTACGGTCCGGCTTCGGCAGCAAAGCCCGATATCTCTTGATGCGGAAATGTCGGTCGGCGCCGGCGAGATTCTGGCGCTGGTCGGTCCATCCGGCAGCGGCAAGACGACGACGCTGCGGACCATCGCAGGCCTGTACCGGCCAGCCGGCGGCAGGATCGTTTGCAATGGATCGGTCTGGTTCGATTCCGAATCCGGCATCTGGATCCCCGCACGGCAACGCCAGGTCGGGATGGTGCTGCAATCCTACGCGCTGTTTCCGCATTTGACCGCCATCGAGAACGTCATGGAGTCGCTTTCCGGGATGCCCGCGGACGCACGCCGTGCGGAGGCCGCCGCACTGCTGTCGCGGATGCATCTCGACGGTCTTGACGACCGCCGTCCGGCGTTGCTGTCCGGCGGGCAGCAACAGCGTGTCGCGGTGGCGCGTGCGCTGGCGCGGCGGCCCGAGTTGCTGCTGCTGGACGAGCCGTTCTCGGCGGTGGACCGGGTGACGCGCCGCCGCTTGCGCGCCGAACTCGTGGAGCTTCGGCGCGAACTGCCAATGCCCGTGGTACTGGTCACGCACGACCTGGACGACGTAGTGCGGCTCGCGGACCGCATGTGCGTCATGCATGAGGGCCGCATTCTTCAAGCGGGCACTGTTCAGGACGTGATGGCGCAACCAGCCAGCGCAACCGTGGTGGAGTTGCTGGACCTGGTTGACGACATGGAGTTGAGAACGTAGCCGCGGCGTGCTGAGCCTGCGCGGAGACGACAGCAATAGGCTACACTGCCACCATGTTCCCGCCTTCCCGCATCGTCTGCCTGACCGAAGAAACCGTCGAGACGCTGTATTTGCTCGGCGAGGATGCGCGCATTGTCGGCGTGTCCGGCTATGCGGTGCGGCCGGCGCGCGTGCGCAAGGAGAAGCCGCGCGTTGCCGCCTTCATCTCCGCCGACGTCCCGAAGATATTGGCGCTCGAGCCCGACCTGGTGCTGACGTTCTCCGACCTGCAGGCCGACATTGTCGCCGATCTGATCCGCGCCAATGTCGCGGTCCATGCCTTCAACCAGCGCGACCTCGCCGGCATCTACGACATGATCCGCACCCTGGGCGCGCTGGTCGGCCAACTCGCAAAGGCCGACGCGCTGGCGACGTCGCTGCAAACGCACGTCGATGCCGTGCGCGCGCGCGGAAAGGCATTGCCGCGGCGGCCGCGGGTCTATTTCGAGGAATGGGACGAGCCGATGATTTCCGGGCTCGGCTGGGTCTCGGAGCTGATCGAGGCTGCCGGCGGCATTGAGGTGTTCCCGCACCTCGCTCTTCGCAAGAATGCCAAAGACCGCATCGTCACCGGCGACGCTGTTGTCGCGGCAGAGCCGGACATCATTATCGGCTCCTGGTGCGGCAAGAAATTCGTGCCGGCCAAGGTCGCCGCCCGGCCCGGCTTTGCCGCCGTGCCGGCGGTCGCCACCGGCTGGCTGCGCGAGGTGAAATCGACGCTGATCCTGCAGCCGGGGCCGGCGGCACTGACCGACGGGCTCGACGCTCTGGTGGCCATCATTGCCGAATGGGTGGAAAATGGCGGCAACCGCGTGCTAAAGTGACATTCGCCCTGCCGCACAAGGAACCGTCATCGATGCCCGCCCAATCGCCGCAATCCACCCTCGCCCGCCACCCGATCTGGATGGACTTGGCGCTGGTAGCGTTCCTGGTTGGTTTCGTGGTCGTGGCGCGGCTGCTGCCGCATGCGCCCGGCTTCGTGCCGGTGGCGGCAAGCGCCCTGTTCGCCGGCCGGGTGCTGCGTTATCCGGCGCTGGCGGTGATCGTGCCGGTCGCGGCCATGGCGCTGAGCAATTTATGGCTGCCCATCGAAGACTGGCGGATCACGACCGTCGGCGCGCTGGCGATTTCGGTCGCCGCCTTTGCCGGCATGCTGACCCGGCGCTGGAACGGTCCGCTGCCGGTGGTGGCCGCGGTGCTGACCTGCTCGCTGATCTTCTTTGCCGCTTCGAATTTCGCCGTCTGGGCCTTCAGCGGCATGTACCCGCTGACCGCGGCGGGGCTGGTTCAATGCTATATCGCCGCGCTGCCGTTTCTCGAAAAGACGGTCATGGGCGACCTGTTCTGGACCGGGGTGCTGTTCGGCGGCGCCTGGCTCATTCAAAACGGCCCGGCGCTGGCGCGGCGCGCGTCCTAGGACAGGCCGAGCGACTTCCGGGCACTGCGTCCGAGCGCCACCATACGGCCGTTCCAGGTGTTCGGCGTCTCCGGCTCCGCCAGCCGAAGTCCGACGGTGGTAACCCGGCCGTTTTCGACCTTGTGCGCCAGCAGCGCGACCGGACCGAGTTGGACGATGTCACCGGTCTTGGCCGAGTGATCCAATATCTCGGTAAAGTAATCGGCCAGCGCCACCTCGGTATGATCGGCCGCGACCTGTAGCCCGTAGATTTCCGACAAGGCGCCGAGCGTCGCCGTGCCCGGCACGAAGAAATCGCCCAGCAGGCGCGGATCCGGCGCGGCCGGCAGCGGCAGGTTGACGAAGAACCGGTCGAGCGCCTGCGCCTTTTCCGGCGGCGCCAGCAGATAGACGTAGTCGCCCTCCTGCACCGGATCGGCCTCCACCGGCGTGAGGATTTCCTCGTTACGCACGATCAGCGTTGGCCGTGCCCAGTTCGGAATCAGGCCATGGCGCAAATAGGGACTGCCGGCGATCACCGGATAACCGACCAGTTCCTTCTCAAGCTGGCCGGGCAGATCGAGTTCGACGCGGCGGGCGGTGACGTCGCTGCGTGGCAGCGCGATGCGCAACCGGCGCGCCGCGGCGGGAATGGTCCAGCCCTGCACCAGCAGCGAAAACAGCACGATCACAAAAGCGACGTCGAAATAGATCTGCCCGCCGGGCAATCCGACCAACAGCGGGATCGACGCCAGGAACACGCCGACCGAACCGCGCAATCCGACCCAGGAGACGAACAACTTCTCGCGCGTTGAGAACCGGAACGGCGCCAGGCACAGGAATACCGTCGCCGGGCGCGCAATCAGCGTCAAAGCACCGGCCACCAGCAGCGCCGGCCACAGCCGCTGCATCAGCAATTCGGGCCAGGCGAGCAGCCCGAGCAGCACGAACATGGCGATCTGCGCCAGCCAGGTCACGGCGTCCATGAACGTGACCAGCATGTTGTGGGCGCGCGTCGAATTGTTGCCGACCACCAGACCGGCCAGATAGACCGCCAGAAAGCCGGAGCCCTGCAAGGCGCCGGTCAGCGCAAAGATGACGACGCCGCCGGTGGCGACGAATGGCGCGTGCAACCCCTGTGGCAGGTTCAGCCGGTTCAACACCCAGACCATGACGTAGCCGCCAACCACGCCGATGGCGGCGCCGAGGCTGATCTGTTGCGCCAGCAGGCCGAAAATGGCGCCCCAGGTCTGCCCTCCCTGCATCAGGATTCCGACCAGCAAAATGGTCATGAAAATGGCGACCGGGTCGTTGGTGGCGGACTCGACTTCCAGCGTCGCGCTGACGCGCGGCCGCAGCCGCAGCCCTTTGGCGTGCAGCAGGAAGAAGACCGCCGCGGCGTCGGTCGAGGCGACGATGGAGCCGATCAGCAGCCCCTCGGTCCAGCTCAGGCCGAGCGCCCAGACCGCCATCGGCGCCGTCAGCGTCGCGGTCAGAAGCACGCCGAAAGTGGCCAGGATGCCGGCCGGCGCCAGCACCAGCCGGAAAGTGGCCATCTTGGTGCGCAGGCCGCCGTCGAACAGGATCAGCGCCAAAGCGATGGAGCCCACCATGTAGGCGGCGCCGACATCGTTGAAACGCAGCCCGCCCGGGCCGCCTTCGCCCGCCAGCATGCCGACCAGCAAGAACACCAGCAGCAAGGGAGCGCCGAAGCGCAGCGCGACCAGACTCGAGAGTATACCCGCGAGAACCAGGACACTGCCCAGCAGGATCGCAAGGCTGAAGGTATCGAGCGCGGCCATAAGAAACGAATCTCCTTCCGTCCGTATAGGAAGGATTCAATCGCTCAAGAGCAACGGTAAATCGGTCGCAGGGTTTCTGCTTTGCCTCTCCCGGTCCGGGTGAGGGAAAGCAGGCCTGTTTGGCCCCGCCGCGGCGCTAGAACGCCACCTTGTCACCACCCTTGAGCGAGAGGATCTCGCGCGCCTCGTCGGCCGTGGCCACCTCCAGCCCGAGGCCTTCGAGGATCTTGCGAACATTGGTGACTTGCTGGGCGTTCGATTCAGCCATCTTGCCGGCGCCGAGCCAGAGCGAGTCCTCCAGGCCGACGCGGACATTGGCGCCCATCGATGCCGCCATGGCGGCGATCCGCATCTGGCTCTGTCCGGCGCCCAGCACCGACCAGTGATAGCTGTCGCCGAGCAGCCGGTCGGCGGTGCGCTTCATCATCATGACGTCTTCCGGATGCTGGCCGATGCCGCCGAGAATGCCGAACACCGACTGCACGAACACCGGCGCCTTGATCAACCCGCGGTCGAGGAAGTGCCGCAGCGTATAGAGGTGGCCGATGTCGTAGCACTCGACCTCGAAACGGGTGCCGTTGTCGGCACAGGTCGAGAGAATGTATTCGATGTCGGCGAAGGTATTCTTGAACATGCCGCCGCGCGAACGCTCGAGATAGGGCTCTTCCCAGTCGTGCTTGAACTTGCCCTTGAAGCGCGGGATCATCGGATAGAGCCCGAAATTCATCGTCCCCATGTTGAGCGAGGCGACTTCCGGCTTGAAGTGCGCGGCCGGCTTGACCCGCTCTTCCGCCGTCATGGTCGGCGCGCCGCCCGTGGTGATGTTCACCACCACGTTGGAGCGCTGCTTGATCACCTTGAGAAACGGGGCGAAAGCCTCCGGCGTCTGGTCGGGACGGCCGTCCTGCGGGTTGCGGGCGTGCAGATGCACGATCGCAGCACCCGCCTCGGCGGCGCCGATCGCCGCGTCGGCGATCTGCTCGGCGGTCACCGGCAAATGCGGCGACATCGACGGCGTATGGATCGAGCCGGTAACGGCACAGGTAATGATGACTTTCCGCGTTTTCGCCATGAGCAATTCCATCCCGGTCGAGTTCTGGGCTCTGATGTCCCGATTGGACTTCCGCGGCGATCTTAGAGTATCAGCCGGGGTCACGTCACCTGCACGGCTGATATTTGAATTGCACATATCAAGCCGGAAACCGGTTTCCACATTCGAGACCATGCGCTAGGCCAATGCCATGGACCCGAAGGCTCAAGCGGTCGCGGCCAAGTCTTCCGGCGTCCTGATCGGCGCATTGTGCGGCATCGGTGCCGCATTCGGCTGGGCCGCCGGCTTTGTCGCCGCCAAGCACGGCGTCTCGATCGGCTTTTCGCCCGCCGATCTGGCTTTTCACCGATTCTACTGGTCCGGGATCCTGCTGATCCCGCTGGCCCTGCGCAGCGGCGCCATCGAGCTCGGCGGCATCGGCTGGGGCCGCGGCATGGTGATGACCATCCTGGCCGGTCCGCCGCAGGCTTTGCTCGCCTATATCGGCTTCACGCTGGTGCCGCTCGGGCACGGCACCACCATCCAGCCGGCTTGCGCCGCGCTGTTCGGCCTGGTGCTGGCGACGCTTGTGCTGGGCGAGCGGCCGACGCTGCAACGCATTATCGGCTGCATGATCCTGGTGGCCGGGCTGATCGTTTTCGGCATCGAGTCATTGACGACCATCGGCGGCCACGGCGTCGGCGGCGATCTGCTGTTCGCACTCGCCGGCTTGTTCTGGGCCAGTTTCGGTACGCTGCTGCGGCTCTGGGGTGTGGCCGGCATGCGTGGCACGGCCGTCGTCGGTGCGCTGTCGGTGCTGGTGTTCGCTCCCCTTTATACGGTGTTTGTCGGCTTTGACGGCATTCTGCGCATGAGCCTGGCCGACAACATGCTGCAGATCCTCGTGCAGGGTCTGCTCGCCGGCGCCCTGCCGATCTATCTGTTTGCGCGCGCGGTGACCCTGCTCGGCGCCGGACGCGCGGCAACATTTCCGGCGCTGGTGCCGGGGTTTTCGCTGGTCATCGGTTTTTTTGCTCTCGGCCTGGTTCCGAGCATCGCGCAGCTGATCGGCCTGGCGATCGTTGTGGTCGGGTTCCGCTTCGTGGTGCGATAAAGGCGGATCTCGGATGTGCATAACCCTGGGCCTGATGGCGCCGCGGATGCCGGGCGGTGGCCCAGTCTGATATTGCTCCGCCTCGCGTGCAATTTGCACAACGCTCGCGTCATCAGCTCAACCGGGAGCGCGCCATGAACGATTTCGGGCAGATTACCGACGCCCTCGGCAAGGCTCTGACCAGTCTCGGTCATGAGTTCACATCGGTCTGGCTGCCGATCCAGCTCGGCGCCATCTTGCTCGCCGCCGGTCTCGGTGCGCTGGCCGGGAAACTGATCCGCAGCCGCGCCACACCAGGCGAGATCGTGATGGGCTGGCCGGCCTATCTGCGTCTGCTGGTGCGGCTGCTGCTCGACAATATCGGCACCATCATCTTCGTGTTGCTGCTGACCGTGGCCCAAACGGTCATGCTGACCATGACCTGGCCGAGCCGATCGTACCTGCTCGGCGTCGCCGCCAGCCTCGCCACGGCCTGGGTGGTGATCGCGCTGGTCGCCGGATTGATCCGCAACGCCTTCGTCTACCGGCTGGTGGCGATCTTCGCCTGGACCATCGCGGCGCTGAGCATTCTGGGCCTGCTCGGACCGACGATGGTGGCGCTCGACTCGGTCGGCCTCATCATCGGCGGCCTGCGTGTGACGCCGCTGCTGGCCATCAAGACCAGCGTGCTGATGCTCGTGGCGCTGTGGCTGGCGAGCGCGACCAGCGACTTCCTCGAGCGGCGCCTGCAAACCACCACCGATCTCACGCCGTCGATCCAGGTGCTGATCGGCAAGCTGATCCGGCTGATGCTGATCACCTTCGCCATCCTGATCGCGCTGTCGACGGCCGGCATCGACTTCACCGCCCTCGCCTTCTTCTCCGGCGCGGTCGGCCTCGGCCTCGGCTTCGGCCTGCAGAAGGTGGTGTCCAATCTCGTCAGCGGGATCATTCTGCTCGCCGACAAGTCGATAAAACCCGGCGACATCATCTCGATCGGCGACCAGTTCGGCTGGGTCACCAACATGGGCGCCCGCTGCACCTCGGTCGACACCCGCGACGGCCGCGAAATCCTGATTCCGAACGAGGACTTCGTCACCCAGCACGTGGTCAACTGGTCCTACTCGAACTACCGCATGCTGCTGAAAGCCAATTTCGGCGTCAGCTACGATTGCGATCCGCACCACGTCCGCGCGGTCGCGATCGCCGCCGCCGCATCGGTGCCCCGCGTGCTCACCGATCCGGCACCGAATTGCTATTTCGAGGCCTTCGGAGAGTCCTCGCTGGACTTCAGCCTGCGCTACTGGATCGACGACCCCAACAACGGCGTCATCAATGTCCGCGGCCCGGTGATGCTGGCTTTGTGGGACGCCTTCAAGCGCGAGGGCATCAACATTCCGTATCCGATCCGCGACGTCCGCATCAGCACGGCGGAACGCAACGCCGGGTTACCGGATCAATTCGCACCGGCCTCAAATGCCAGCAAGTCACCGTTGGATTGATTCGAGCTTATGCAGGCGGCGCGGGCTTGGACTCCCCTCCCCCTTGCGGGGAGGGGTCGGGGGTGGGGGTAACCAGCCCGAGAGCATTTGTTATGATGGATGCAACGCCTTCGATGTTTGCAATCACGTCACTATTCCAGAAACGCAAAACCCTGAAATCGTTTTGACGAAGATATTCGTCGCGTGTTGAGTCGGCACGAAGCCCGGCGGCCATGTTGTGCTGGCCGCCGTCCACCTCAATGACCAGCCGCGCCGAAAAACATGCGAAGTCGACGACAAATTGATCGATCGGAACCTGACGCCGGAAGTGAAATCCCTGGCCGCGCAACGTGCGGAGGAAACGCCAAAGCTTCCGCTCGGCATTGGTCGAGTTGGTGCGAAGATGGCGCGCTGTTTCGTTGGCCATAAATTCACCCCACCCCGCCCGCCTGCGGCGGGCGACCCTCCCCGTCAAGGGGAGGGTAAGAAGCAGCCTACGCCGCCTTCCGGCTCGCCAGAAACTCGCCCATGCGGTCCAGCGCCTTCAGGATGTTCGCGGTCGAGTTGGCATAGGACAGCCGCACATAGCCTTCGCCGAGGATGCCGAAGTCCGGCCCGCCGATGATGGCGACGCCGGCCTCTTCCAGCAGCGATGAGGCCAGCGCCTTCGCCTTCCACCCGGTCGCCTTGATGTTGGGGAATGCATAGAAGGCGCCCTTCGGCACCGCGCAGGATATGCCCGGCAACCTGTTCAGCCCCTCGACCACCACCTTCCGGCGCTTGTCGAACTCGGCGATCATCTTGTGCACCTCGTCCTGCGGGCCGGTCAGCGCCGCCAGCCCGGCGAACTGCGCCGAGGCATTGACGCAGGAATGCAGGTTGACCGCGAGCTTGCGCGCATAGTCGTAGAGCTTGTCGGGGAACACCGCATAGCCGAGCCGCCAGCCGGTCATGGCATAGGTCTTCGACCAGCCGTTCAGCAGGATCAGGCGGTCGCGGATCGACGGATAAGACAGCAGGCAGACGTGCTGCTCGCCGTCATAGACCATGTGGTCGTAAATCTCGTCCGACATGATGGCGACGTCCGGCCACTTCTCGAGGCCGGCGATGAGTTTGTCGACTTCGGCCTTGCCGGTAACGCCGCCGGTCGGGTTGGCGGGGGAATTCAGGATCAGCAGCCGCGTCTTCGGCGTGAGCAGCTTCAGCGGTTCCTCGGCCGAGAAGGCAAAGCCATTCTCCTCACGGATCGGCACCGGCACCGGGGTGGCGCCGGTGAACTCGATCATCGAACGATAGATCGGGAAACCGGGATCGGGATAGAGGATTTCCGCGCCGGGTTCGCCAAACATCAAAATCGACATGAACATGGTCGGCTTCCCGCCCGGCATGATCATCACGCTGTCCGGCGAGACCTCGACCTTGAAGCGCTTGTTGAGATCGGCGGCCACCGCCTCGCGCAGCGGCACGATGCCGTTGGCTGCGGTGTAGCCGTGGTGGCCGTCGCGCAGGGCTTTCACGGCCGCCTCGACGATGAAATCGGGGGTGCGGAAGTCTGGCTGGCCGATGCCGAGATTGATGATGTCGCGGCCCTGCCCGATCAGGGCATTGGCGCGGGCCAGCACGGCGAAGGCGTTTTCCTCGCCGATGCGGTCGAAGGCGGCAATGGTTTTCAGCATGACGTTCCCCCGGTGTTCGTTGCCCGATCTTGCCGGGCCGCGGCTGCCGCCGTCAATTGGCGCGCTTGCGAACGTGACCGAACTGCAATTCCGCCATCCGCATCACCTCGAAGATGACGGCCACCGACCAGCCGATCAGCAGCACACCATTGAGCGACGTGATCGGCCCCACGAGACGCTTGTTGATGTCGGCCGGCAGCGCGTCGCCGTAGCCGAGCGCGGTGTAGTTCTCGAAGGCGAATTCGAAATTGCTGCCGTGAACGACTTTCAGATCGATCAAGAAGTAATAAAAGGTCCAGACGGCGATCTCGATCACGTGCGCGCACATCAGCACCGACAAGGTCACCAGCAGCAGCGACGTCAGGCGGATCAACATGTGCATTTCGCCGGTCACCCGCGAGGTGTGGCGGGTCGCCAGCACGATCAGGCCTGTCATCAGCGCGTGAATGGCGAAATTGACCAGACTGACCGCGGCGCCGGAGAGCAGCAGAGACCACATTGGGATTTCAATACGCCCCGGTTGCCGTGCAGTAAACGCCGGCGGTATGCGGAAATCAATTCGGCGGCAGCAGTGGCCGGGATCGGCGCCGGTCAGGGCTCCCCGCCATAACGGATGCCGAGGTCGCGCAGGATCTGGGACCGGATGAACGGATCGGGGTCGTCGCCGAGGTAGTCATTGCCGAAATATACCGGGCCGGGCGGGAAAGCCGACCTGTCTCTGGTCCGGTGCGCCGGTTTGGCAGCCGCCACAGGGGCCGGGGCGGCCGTCTTTTTCTTCGGCCCGGTTTGGCCAATGGCGTCACCGGGCCCGGCCGCAACAAAGGCGAGAGCGACAGCGGAGACGATGAGCCTGATCGGAAGGGACGACATGAGGGCACCCGCTTGATTGATCCGACAACCCCTTGCCCTTAACGGAACCATGGGGCGGCACAAGGGCGCGCCTCACCATGGCCGATCACAACCCGGTGTCGGAATAAAGATCGGTTTCGCGGGTTTCGCACACCATTACCGGGCCACCAGGTCCGGCGTCGCCTCCGCCAGCGTCCGCGCGCCGGAGAGTTGCATGGCCCGCACCAGTTCGACATGCAGATGCTCGAGCACGGCCTGGACGCCGGCCGCGCCATGGATCGTCAGCCCCCAGATCGCCGGCCGGCCGACCAGCACGGCGCGAGCGCCGAGCGACAGCGCCTTGAGAATGTCGGTGCCGCGGCGGATGCCGCCGTCGACATAGACCTCGGCCTTGGCTCCCACCGCCGCGGCGATCTCGCCGACCGCCGCGGCCGTCGTCACCGTGGTATCGAGATGGCGGCCACCGTGATTGGAGACGATGATGGCGCGCGCGCCGCAATCGGCGCTGCGCACGGCGTCGTCGGCGCGCAGCACGCCCTTGACCAGCACCGGGATCGGCGAGCGCTTGACCAGCCATTCCAGTTCGTTCCAGGTCGCAGGATAGATCACCTTGCCGGCGAAATCCGGGTGATAGAACGTCCGCGCCATCGGCGAGCCGGGCATGTTGATGTTGAGAATGTCAGGCGACGGCTCGTGCTGGGCGCGCGCGGCACGCGGGCTCCAGCCGCCGGTCGGCGCATCGACGGTGAGCACCAGCGCGGTGAAACCGGCGGCGGCGACGCGGTCGATCAGCGCCTCGACCTCGGCCCGCTCCGGCCAGTAGTAGAGTTGAAACCACTGCGGCGCGTCGCGCCGTTCGGCCGCGACATCCTCGATGGTGATGTTGGAATTGCTGGCCAGCACGAAAGCCGCGCCGGCCGCCGCCGCGCCGCGCGCGGTCGCCGCCTCGCCCTGCGGATGGAACAGCTTGTGACGGCCGGTCGGCGCCACCATGATCGGCGTCGACAGCTTCTGGCCGAGCACGGTGACGCTGGTGTCGACCTTGTCGACGTCACGCATCACCCGCGGCCGCAGCCGCAGATTGCGCCAGGCCGTGATGTTCTCGTTGACGCTGATCTCGTCATCCGCGCCGGTGGCGCAGAACGCCCACGAGGCCGGCAGCATTTTGACTTCCGCCTGCCCTTCCAGGGCATCGAAATCGACACTGTCCATAATGAGACCCACAGGCACTTCCCCCGACAAAGTTTGATTTGTTTGGCTGGACACTGGCCCAGCCGGAGCGTCCACGCCAGTGGTTCGCGGCGCATGAGCGGTGTTCATCGAATGCATCACGGAATGGCATTGTCCCCGTGCGCGCAATCGTGGCACCGTCGATGTCGTATCGCCCGGGGGCTTCCCATGTCCAGTCCATCGATCGCCGACAAGCGCCGCACGTTCCGCGCCCTGCATGAGCGCGGATGTTTCGTCATCCCAAATCCCTGGAACGCCGGCACGGCCCGCTATCTGCAGGGCCTCGGCTTCAAGGCGCTGGCCACCACCAGTTCCGGCTACGCGCATTCGGCCGGCTATGCCGACGGTGACGTGACGCTTGACATGGTGCTCGACCATTGCCGCGAGATCGCACAGACTGCCGACGTCCCGGTGAACGCCGACTTCGAGGCCGGTTATGCCGAGGATCCGGCCGGCGTCGCCGAGAACGTGCGGCGCTGCGTCGAGACCGGGGTCGCCGGCCTGTCGATCGAGGATTCGACCGGCGACGCCAACGCGCCGCTGTACGATTTCGACATCGCATTGGCCCGCGTCCGCGCCGCGCGCCAGGCCATCGATGCCACCGGCGGCGATGTGGTGTTCACCGCCCGCAGCGAAGGCTTCATTGCCGGCCGGCCCGACATGGCCGAGACTGTGCGCCGCCTCAAGGCTTTCGCCGACGCCGGGGCCGACTGCCTGTATGCGCCCGGCATCAAGACCGCCGAGCAGATCGACACCGTGGTAAAGGCGGTCGCGCCGCTGCCGGTCAATCTGCTGATGTCGTTTGCCGGCTTGAGCGTCGACGACATCGCCGCGCTTGGCGTGCGCCGCATCAGCGTCGGCGGCACGCTGGCCCGCGTCGCCATGCAGGCCTTCATGACATCGGCGCGCGAGATCGCCGAACAGGGCTCCTTTGCCAGCTTTGCCGGGGTGATGCCGAACGCCGAACTGAACAAATTCTTTCATGACGATTTGCCCCGGCGGCCCAAACCATGAGCGATCACGTCCATCCGCAGACCGGCCAGCCGGTCGGCGCGCCGGTCGACGACCGGCCGGCGCAACGTCCCGGCCCGGTGACGCTGCAAGGCCGTTACGGCCGCGTCGAGAAGCTGACCGCCGCACACGCCGCCGCGCTGTGGCAGGCGGTCAAGGACGACGACTCGCTCTGGACCTACATGTCGAGTTACGGCCCGTTCGCCGATGAGGCGGAATTCTGCGCCTGGGTCGCGGCCCGCGCCGCGCTGGACGATCCTTATGCCTACGCCATCGTCGATACGGAGAACCACGCCGTCGGCATCGCCACCCTGATGGACATCCGCCCCGCCATGCGCGTCATCGAGGTCGGCCACATCGTCTATGCCCCGGTGTTGAAGCGCACGCCGCTCGGCACCGAGGCACAATATCTCCTGGCGCGCTACGCCTTCGAGACGCTCGGCTATCGGCGCTATGAATGGAAGTGCAATGCTCATAACGCCGCCTCCCGCCGCGCCGCGTTGCGATACGGCTTTGTCTTCGAAGGCATCCTGCGCCAGAACATCATCGCCAAGGGCCGCAATCGCGACACCGCGATGTTCTCGATGCTCGACAGCGAATGGCCGCTGCGCAAGGCCAACTTCGAACGCTGGCTGGCGCCGGAGAATTTCGGCGCCGACGGCCGGCAGAAACTCAGCCTCGGCGCGCTGAACGCCGCGGCTTCATGACCGAAGGCATTACGCCGACGCCGGCGCTGCTGCAGCAGCGGCCCTTCATCCTGTTCTGGCTGTCCCGGCTGTGCGCCACGATGGGCTACCAGATGCTGGCCATCACCATCGGCTGGACCATCTATGAACTGACCAACAGCGCGCTCGATCTCGGGCTGGTCGGCCTGATCCAGTTTGTCCCCGCGGTGGTGCTGACGCTCGCGGTCGGTCATGCCGCCGACCGCTACGACCGCCGCACCATCGTCCGCATCGCCCATGGCACCTACGTCCTGTCCGCGCTCATTATCGCGGTCGGCCTCTGGGCCGGTGCGCTCAGCCGCGAATTGCTGTTCGGCGTCGTCTTCCTGATCGGCTGCGCCCGCGCCTTCGAACTGCCGACGGCGCATGCGCTGGTGCCCGCTCTGGTGCCATCCGTCCTGCTGCCCCGCGCGGTGGCGGCCTGGACCTCGGCCAACCAGGTGGCGGTGATTTCCGGCCCGGCGCTCGGCGGTCTCATCTATCTCGTCAGCCCTGTGCTGGTGGGGGCGACCTGCGTCATTCTGTTTTCGACCTCCATCGTTCTCATCACCCTGATCCAGGCCGCCGGCCGGCCCGCCGACCGCGAGCCGCCGACGCTCGCCTCGGTGCTGGCCGGCTTCCACTACATCCGCACAAGGCCGCGGCTGCTCGGCGTCATCACCCTCGATCTCTTCGTCGTTGTGATGGGCGGCGCCACGGCGCTGCTGCCGATCTTCGCCAAGGACATTCTCAACGTCGGCCCGCTCGGGCTCGGCCTGCTGCGTTCGGCGCCGGCCGTCGGCGCGCTGGTGACGGCGGCGGTGCTGACGCGCTTTCCGGTCGAGCGCCACATCGGCATCAAGATGTTCGCGGTGTCGGCGGTCTACGGCCTCACCACCATCGTGTTCGGCGTCTCGACCTCGTTCCCGCTGTCGCTTATCGCCCTGGTGCTGCTCGGCGGCTTCGACGCCATCAGCGTCGTCATCCGCTTCACGCTGGTGCAGCTCGAGACGCCGGACACCATGCGCGGCCGGGTCGGCGCCATCAACTATCTCTTCGTCGGCTCCTCCAATACATTGGGCGAATTCCGCGCCGGGGCGATGGCGGCCGGCCTCGGCGCCGCCGCCTCGGTGCTGATCGGCGGCGTCGGCGCGCTGGCGGTCGTCGGCCTGTGGATGCTGATGTTTCCGGATTTGCGCCGCGTCGACCGCTTCGAGGTGGCGGAGCCCGGCAAAGAACGGCGTGCGTGACCCAACACGCGGCCCTGAACACGAGGGGAGAACGCGATGCATATTTTGATCACCGGCGCCGCCGGCATGATCGGCCGCAAGCTGATGACGCGGCTAACAACGGATGGCGGGCTCAACGGTCAGCCGATCGACAAACTCACACTGGTCGATGTCGTCGCACCGGAGCGGCCGCAAGGCTTTAACGGCACGGTCGAATTGATCACCCGCGATCTGGCCGACGACGGCGCCGCGGCGGAAGTGATCGCGGCGCGGCCCGACGCCGTGTTTCATCTCGCCGGTGTGGTGTCGGCCGAGGCCGAGACCGACCTCGAGAAGGGTTACCGCGTCAATCTCGACGGCACCCGCGAACTGCTCGACGCCATCCGCCTGACCGGCGACGGCTACAAACCCAAGGTGATGTTCACCTCGTCCTGCGCGGTCTATGGCGCGCCGTTTCCCGACACCATCGGCGACGACTTTCATCTCACACCGTTGACCTCCTACGGCACCGCCAAGGCCATGAGCGAACTGCTGCTGGCCGATTACACACGGCGCGGTTTCCTCGACGGCGTCGGCGTTCGGCTGCCGGCGATCTGCGTGCGGCCCGGCAAGCCGAACAAGGCGGCCTCGGGCTTTTTCTCGTCGATCATCCGCGAGCCGCTGGCCGGCCAGGAGGCGCTGCTGCCGGTCGACGAGAGCGTGCTGCATACCTTCGCCAGCCCGCGTTCCGCCGCCGGCTTCCTGGTGCACGCGGCATCGCTGACGCGCGGGCAGCTCGGCGACCGCATCAACCTGGCGATGCCCGGCGTGTGCTGCACCGTCGGCGAACAGATCGACGCGCTCAGGCGCGTCGCCGGCGACAAAGTCGCGGCGCGCATCCGCCGCGCCAAGGACGAGCTGGTCGAGCGCATTGTCGCCGGCTGGCCGCACCGCTTCGACCCCCGCCGCGCGCTGGCGCTCGGTTTCACGGTGGAGAAGGATTTCGACGAGATCATCCGGGTGCATATCGAGGATGATCTCGGGGGACGCGTGGCGGCGTGAGGGATCGCAACTAATAGCGATTGTCATGGCCGGGCTTGTCCCGGCCATCCCGATTATCAAGGCAATGCGTCCCCAAGCGGGATCGCCGGGACAAGCCCGGCGATGACAAACGGAGGTCGGGGAGAGGTGAAGAATGGCCCTCACTTCCAGTACCGGGGCCAGGTATTCGGACGTTCGAAAGCTTCAATTCTCGCCCGCCACAGCGCGCGATTGCGCTCCTCCGCCCGCTGCTTTGCGATCTGAATATCCTCGTCTAGCCACCGTTTTAATTTCGCGAGCGTGCGCTGGACAAAGACCGGGCGCCGATCCCGCCAGGGCGCGCGCGGATTGAGGCATCGTTCCGCCAACACGCAACAACGCTTGCGCCGGCACAGGCGGTACGGACACAGCGTCCAGCGGATCGGGGCATGGCTCGCCAAGGCCCGTAGTGGAAGCGCGCGGTCTCGTTTCGGACGCAGCTTGCGCGGCGGGCGCAACGCTTTGCGTTTGGGCTTGGGCTTCGCGGCGGGATTCATCGGGACCGGCCCTGGCATGATGCGATCTCCATCGACGGGGTTGAGGGTTGCGTGCAGGCACGCGTCTGCATCGCCGCGCGCTCGGGGAGCGCCGGGCTTTGCCCGCGGCCCCCGCGCGAACGCGAGGGGGTGAAGCGCCGAAAGGCGCCACCTTCATGCCCCGTCGCGGCCTTTCGGCTCTGACGGGCGCGCCCGCTATCGGGGGGCGCGTCGCCTTCCGGCGCTCCACCGCGGCGTTTTTCCTTGGGCCCCGGACCGCACTTCCGGGCCGGACGGGGGTTAATTGGGCCACCCTGATCCAGAGGGCTTTGGCCCTCCTTCAGTCCGGGCCACGTCCAGCCTCATGGCAGCCGGTCATAGTGCCGGCGGACGGTCGCCCGGGGCCTCCCGGCGCCAGGGGTGCAAGCCCCGGCGGCAGGCGCCGCCCTTTCCCCACGTTCCGGCAGTGCCCTGCAGAACGCCCCTTCGCGAGGGGAAAGTGAGAGGAGGATATACCTAAGACCTTGATGATGTCAAGCGCCGCAAGCATAAATTCCTGACTTCCTGTAGGAATACTTTATATAGAAAATTTCTATAGAAATTTTTGTCTTCCCTGGGAAATGAACCCCGTGATAAAACTTCTCCATGAGGAGGACGGCGATGCGACTGAAAACAAGCCCCAGTGCCGAGCCGAAGGAATCCGGCGTTATCACCAAGGCAACGCTGCGGGCGGCAGAAAAGCTGGGCATCAGAAACAATGTCCTGGCCAAGATCGTGGGGGTGTCCGAGCCTACCGTAAGCAGGATGCGCAAGGGCGAATACGTGCTCGAGCGTGGGCAGAAGGCGTTCGAACTGGCCATTTTGTTCGTCCGGTTCTACCGGTCGCTGGATGCCATCGTCGGCGGCGATGAGGCGGTCGCCTCGGACTGGATCAAGAACAGCAACGCCGCTCTTGATTCAAAACCGATTGACCTGATTCAAACCGTCGCCGGACTTGCCAATGTCATCGCCTATCTCGACTCCCGCCGCGCTGTCGTCTAGCCGGCGGCGCGCCGCAGGACGGTGCTGGCGCATTGTCGAGGCCCAGCACAAGGTTTCGACGGCCAAGATCACCGACAACGCGGCCGAGCAACGCATCCTCGAAGACCTGATCGAAGAAACCAAGCCGAACCTTCCGCCCGAATGCGCGGGCCTGAATTTTCTGCTGTCGACGCCCTTCCGCTACGGCGCGCCGTACCCGCACGGCTCGCGGTTTCGCCGGGCCGGCCGAACACCCGGCGTCTTCTACGCCTCCGAACATGTCGATACGGCCATCGCCGAATTATGTTTCGGCCGGCTGCTGTTCTTTGCCGACTCGCCGGACACCAAGTGGCCGACGAGCGCCGGCGAGTTCACGGCATTCGCAGCGGAATACGAAACGCGCAACGCCATCGACCTGACGCTGGCCCCGTTTCGGGCGCGTTCGAAGGATTGGATGCACCTCACGCGATATGACGCGTGCCAGAACCTCGCCGACATGGCGCGCCAAGAGGGCATCGATATGATCCGCTATGCCTCGGTGCGCGATCCGCAGCACAAACTCAATCTCGCCCTTCTCACGTGCACGGTGTTCGCCAGGCACGAGCCCGTCGATCGCCAGACCTGGCGCATCCTGTTCGGCCGCAACGGCGCACGGGCGCTTTGCGAAATGCCCGAAGGCACGATCGACTTCGGCCGGGAGGCGTTTGAGCCCGATCCGAGGATCAAGGGCTTGAGGTGGGAGCGGTAGATTTTTCGGGCCTGACTTCCGCCGGTGGTCCATTCCTGAGATCGCACCTCTCCCGGCTTTATGCTGAGAAGCGCGCCCCGGCAGAGTTGAGCTGAGGAAAAATGCAATTAGGTCAGCACCCCTTACTCGATTTATGCATGAGAGGTTCCCATTTAGCTAAAGCCAAAATCATGGAGGTAAGGATGTCTCGTGTTACCGAATCTGAAATTGCCGATGCAGTGGTGGCTATTCTCGTGGGCCGCCCGGGCGGAGAAGCAACAATAGCTCAGTTGATCGCAGAAATTCCGAGCCGCATTCACCTCTCGGCCGAAGACTTGGCTCCGTCACCTACACGCCGGAACGAAGCTATTTGGGAGCAGCAGGTTCGCAATATAACGTCGCATAAGGGATCACCCGGCAACGCAATCTATGACGGCAAACTCGTCTCGATCCGAGGTGGATTGCGGCTCGCTAGACGAGCGGCTTAGGCGAACCGGGCCTTATATCCGGGCTTAAGCCACTTCAATTCGGTTGAGCCTGGGGCATCTTTATCCCACACAAACCAAGCGTAAGCGGTTGTGCCGCTTCCCTTGGGATCGACGCCTTTTGGGTAAAAGGTTATCCGCTCACTGAACACCCACACACGCGAAGGCGGTGTACGGGAGAATATTGTACTCGCGCGGTTGGCTCCTTCGAGAAACGCTAAGCGCAGCAAAAGCGCAAACTTATGCTTTGAATGACGGACCCCGCTTGCGACAAAGCCTTCCGCGCAATTGTACGGGGGATTGGTCACAATATTGTCTGCGGAGCGTTGCGGATTTAAAAAATCGACGCCAACTTCTCCGTAACCGCGATCATAAAGATCAGAGCTAATCACGCGCGTCCCAGTCTCTTCAAACACACGAGACATTGCTCCGTCTCCACAAGCACACTCCCAAACATCGCCTGTGAATTTTTCATTTTCAACAAGCGCGAATGTTGCCCAACGTGGGGTCGGGAAAAAATCTGGCCCCTGCAAATCGGCAAACCGCTTTAGCGTTGGTTTGAAACCGCCATTTAGATTGTATGTCGGGTCTGCCATCGGGCGCTCCACGAATCATCTAAAAAAACACTAGATGAATCAGCGGGTTGGGCAAGCTAAGTTTGCAGCCGACGAGGGAGCATGTCTCCTAACCGAGATATGCGAGCACATTAGCCTTTGAAAGCATTCTCATTATGCCAAATCAGCGCGGAACGGTCCGGGCGGCGTTGAATATCTTTCGGCAGAACAATGTCCGTACCGTGTAACGCATAGTAGTGTCGACCGTTTTCGAACTCTTCCCGAATCTTTTTGCTCACTTCGAATTTCATATCTGGGGAAACTGTGACGTAGCCTGAGTCAAACAGACTATGAATGTCCCGCCTCATCAGAATACCATTTGAAGCCTCATGCGAGCCGCCTTCGGAAAAAGGCTTGATATGAGCGGCATCAAGCGCGGGAAGCGTACGCTCCCCTGTAACTGCGCATCGTCTCATATAGTTGTCGGTTACCAGTACTCGGAACGCGCCCTGACCCAAACGCGGACGAACAAGAACGGGCTCTCCGTATCTGGATTGAACCACATCACTAATCCCCGCCGGCATGACAGGGTTCGACGTCAAGGCATCCTGTACAGATTCCCATAGCGTAAGGCCCTCACTATCGGCCGTGGTATAGCCCTTGAACGTCACGGTATTGAGGGCAAAGCTTTTCGGCGCGGGAATCCATCGCTCCCTTTCAAAGAAGAACGGCTGCGTGAGGATTCGACATCCTATGACGAAATCTTCGCGATCATCGGGTTTCGCTTTTCGGTACTTGGCGATACGCGCTCGCATCTCGGATTGAGATCGGGCACCATTAGAATCCTTGAACGCCTCCCAAGCCAATGAACAAGGCATCGAGTTTGCATGTGCGAATACGCCTCCCCCTACAATAAAATTATTGGGAGAATGCAGCTTGAAAAGAAACAGCTCGCCGGGCTGCAACGCCCGAAAGGGAGAATCGGAGGGGGACCAAAAGTTCACCTCTGACAATTCAGGCCTTAGACGAAGCTGATCGAACCAATCGCCATCGGTGACCGCTAGAATTAATCGTACTGCCATAGCCAACAGGTTATTGGCCCTCCGGATTTACTGCAAGTTAGACGAGCATTTTGCTCACCGCGCGGAGTCTTGAGCATGGGGAATCCAGTTCTTCGCCAAAGCACTGGGTCCCCGCTTCCGCGGGGACGAACGGAAGGTGAGGCTGACACGCGGCATTTACGCCACGTCATTGCGAAGCGCCGCCGGCTCGGCCAGTCTTGCGCACAGACAGCAACGATCGCGGGGACGCGTGGCGGATGCGGATATTGTCGTATGTGCTGTTCGCGCTGGCCATCGTCGCCGCGGGGCTCGGCGTTCTGCTCTACCTCTATGCATCCGGCATGGGCTGCGCCTATTCGACCGGCGCGGTGGGCGGCCGCTGCTCGTTCAGGCCGCCCTGGGCCATGGGCTACGAAGACTTTCTGTATACGGTCGCGATCCCGGCCGGCACGGTGCTGCTGCTGGCGCTCGGCGGCTGGGCCTGCCGGCGCGCCGGCTGAGGCGGGACGCGCCCGCCCCTACCTGAACAAGATCACCGGCACCTTGCACAGCCGCAGCATTTCCGTGGTCGTGCTGCCGATCACCAGGCTGCGGATGCGCGAGTGGCCATAGGCCCCCATCACCAGGAGGTCGATCTCGTCGCGCACCACCTTGTCGGCGATGACCGCTTCGGCGGCGCCGGCTTCGATGGCGGCGTGAACCGTCATGCCGGCCGCGGCGATGCGCGCGGCGGCGCCGTCGATCTTGCGGCGGCCGTCGGCGGTTTCGCTGCCGGCCATCACCAGGTGAACCTCGAGCCCGGCAAACAGCGGCGACGCGACGACGTGCTCGACCGCCTTGCCGGCGCTGGGACCGCCGTCGAAGGCAATGAGCATGCGCTTGATGGGCCGGAAGGCGCGCGACGCCACCAGCACGGGATGATGCGTGGCGCGCACGACGCGCTCGAGATTGGAGCCGAGATGCAATTTGGCGAAGTCTGCCGCCTCGCCGCGCTTGCCGATGACGATGAGATCGGCGCCGCCCTCGCGCTCGGTGATCGTCTCCAGCAGATCGCCGTGGCGCAGATAGGCGGTGACGTCGGTGACGCCGCCCGCCGCGATGCGCGCCTTCGCCTCGTCGAGCAGCATGCGGCCGCGCTTCTGGATCAGCTTGGCGCGATCGGCGTCCAGCTTCGCGAGATCTTCCAGCAAGGTCTGCTGCGCATCGGCAGCGATGCTGCCGCTCAAATCGGCCGGCGCGGTCGACAGGTCGCGGCGGCCGAGCACGTGCAGCAGGTCGACCGAGGCCTGAAGCCGCGCCGCCGCCCAGGCGGCGTGGTCGCTGACGCTGTGCGCATAAACCGATCCATCAATGCAGGCGATAATCTTGGTCACGCGCATCTCCCTAGTGCCCCATCAGGCTGTCAAGCGCCCCGGGCTTGTCGTGGATGGCGAGCTTGTCGACGAGTGTCGTGCTCGCTTCGTTGAGACCGATCAGTTCGACGTCGGCGCCTTCGCGGCGGAATTTCAGCACCACCATGTCGAGCGCGGTGACGCCGGATATGTCCCAGATATGCGCCCGGCTGACGTCGATGATGACCTTCTCCAGCACCTCCTTGTAGTCGAAACTGGCGGCGAAGGCATCGGCCGAGGCGAAGAACACCTGGCCCTCGACGCGATAGGTCCGCGTCGCGCCGTCGTCCGACAGCGTCGAGGTAACGCGGAAGATCTGCGCCACCTTCCAGGCGAAGAAAATGCCGGACAGCAGCACGCCGATCAGCACGCCCTTGGCCAGGTCGTGCGTTGCCACCACCGTCACCACCGTCGCGATCATGACGATGCTGGAGCTGCGCGGGTGGGTCTTGAGGTTCTTGATCGAGGCCCAGCTGAAGGTGCCGATCGACACCATGATCATGATGGCGACCAGCGCCGCCATCGGGATGCGGCTCACCCACTCGCCGGTGACCACGATGAGGAACAGCAGGAAGATGCCGGCCGCAAAGGTCGATAGCCGGCCGCGGCCGCCTGATTTGATGTTGATGACCGACTGGCCGATCATGGCGCAGCCCGCCATGCCGCCGAGAAAGCCGGTGGCGATGTTGGCGACACCCTGGCCGACGCATTCGCGGTTCTTGTTGCTCGGCGTGTCGGTGAGTTCGTCGACGATCTGCGCCGTCATCAGCGATTCGAGCAGGCCGACCGCCGCGACCGCCGCCGAATAGGGCAGCACAATCATGAAGGTCTCGACGGTCAGCGGCACGTCCGGCAGCAGGAACACCGGCAGCGTCGACGGCAATTCGCCCATGTCGCCGACGGTGCGCAGGTCGAGGCCGAGGCCGATGGTGATGGCGGTCAGCACCACGATGCAGACCAGCGGCGACGGCACCGCCTTGGTCAGACGCGGAAACAGATAGATGATGGCCAGCCCGCCCGCCACCATCACGTAAGTCAGCCACGGCACGCCGATCAGTTCGGGCACCTGCGCCATGAAAATCAGGATCGCCAGCGCGTTGACGAAGCCGGTCATGACCGAGCGCGACACGAAGCGCATCACGTAGCCGAGCCGCATGAAGCCGGCCGCGACCTGGATGAGGCCGGCGAGAATGGTCGCGACCAGCAGATATTGCAGGCCGTGCTCCTTGACGAGCAGCACCATCAGCACGGCAGTGGCCGCGGTCGCGGCCGAGATCATGCCCGGGCGGCCGCCGACAATGGCGGTGATGACGGCGATGGAGAACGAGGCATAGAGCCCGACCCGGGGATCGACGCCGGCGATGATCGAGAAGGCGATGGCCTCCGGGATCAGCGCCAGCGCGACGACCATGCCGGCCAGCAGATCGCCGCGGATATTGCCGAACCATTCGGTCCGCAGGCGGGACAGAGCGAGATGCATAGGGAGTTCCTGAAATAAACAACCCACCCCGGGCGGGGTCTTGGGCACGTCAGTGATGGGAAAGGCGGCGCGCAGCGGTCGCGCGCGCGAATGGCGGCGCGCAGCCCTCAAAGGGGCACTTCAACGGGCAAATGGGCGTCGCCGGATCTACATCGGGCTCTCAGAAAGGGGCCTCGGCGCATCAATGTTGCACCGCAACATGCGCCTAGCATGGGCGTTTGGGCAGATCAACCGTGGTCCGCGGACAGAGAGGTACAGCGGTCCTGCTCATACCTATTGTCATCGCCGGGCTTGTCCCGGCGATCTCGCTTAGGCAGGCACCGTGCGCCCCTGATCGGGATGGCCGGGACAAGCCCGGCCATGACACGCTGCATTGGGAAGTGAAAGAAGAAAACCCCTACCCCTCGAACGTCACCACGATACTCTCCGCCGAACGCTCCGCCTCGCCGTGAAACACCGCCTCGATGTTGTTGCCGTCAGGATCGAGCAGGAACGCCGCGTAGTAGCCGGGGTGATAGGGGCGCTCGCCCGGCGCGCCGTGGTCGCGGCCGCCCTGCGCCAGCCCGGCCTTGTAGAACGCCTCCACCATGGCGCGGTCTTTCGCCTGGAACGCCAGATGACAGCGCCCGGTCAGTTTGCCGAGCGCGGCTTCGCTGTCGGCCGACGACACCACCAGTTCGTCGGCCCAGAAGAAGCCGTCGCCGCCGCCGCTGACCGGAATGCCGAGCACGCCGAACACTGCCTCGTAGAAGGCGCGGCTGGCGTCGAGATCGGCCACCACCAGCTGGATATGATCGATCAGGCGGCCGCGGTGCAGTTGCTGGATTTCCATGGGCAATGCTCCTTACGCACTGTGCGGCTAACGGGACACGGGAATGTTAGTTCCGCGCGGGGACGTGTCACGCCTCTCCCGGCCTCATGATCAGGAGCGCGCCAAAGGCGCGCGGCGGAGAGAGGCGCAGCGGTCCCGCGTCCACCGATTGTCATCGCCGGGCTTGACCCGGCGATCCATGAGGCAGTGCGGAACTATGACGACTTACGTTAGCCCTGCCGCGATGCGTCTCATCATGGATGGCCGGGTCAAGCCCGGCCATGACAGCCGAGCGGCATCGACACACGCCCCGCTTGACCCAGCGCCACGTTCCGCTACCGCTAGACACCGCGCTCCCGTCCCCGCCTTGCGACGACCCAACCCCATGCACATTCCGCCGCTCATCAAGCGAAACACGTTTTTGTTCGCGCTGTCGCAGTCCTTCACCGGCGCCGGCATGTCGATGGGCTACGGCATCGGCCCGCTGATGGTGGTGGCGCTAACGGGATCGGCCTCGCTCGCCGGCCTGTCGGTCGGCCTGTTCGGGCTGAGCCGCTTTGTGGTCGCCTATCCGGTCGGCAAGATCAGCGACGCCTATGGCCGCAAGCCCGGCATCCTGCTCGGTCTGATGCTGGCGCTGGTCGGCGCGCTGGCGCTGTGGCAGTCGATGGCGGTCACCAGCACGTGGCTGCTGGCGCTCGGCATGCTGCTGTTCGGCATGGGCATGAACGCGGCGCAGCAGATGCGCGTCGCCGCCACCGACATGTTCCCGCCGTCGATGCGCGCGCAGGCGCTGGGCTATGTCGCGCTCGGCTCGCTGGCCGGGCTGCTGATGATGCCGGTGCTGATCGGCGGCGGAGAATATCTGTCGCTGCATGTCGGCGGCCATGCGCTTGGCCTGCCGTGGCTGCTGCTGCCGCTCCTCATTCTGCCGGGCATGGCGGTGGTCGCGCTGGTGCGGCCCGATCCGAAACAGATCGGCATGAACCTGTCCGCCTATTATCCGGATTACGTGCCGCCGCGCCGCGCAGAGGGCGCGCCGGTGCGCGCCTTCAGCCCGCGCGAACTGTTGCGCGATCCGCGCATGCGGCTTGCCATCGTCTCGAACTGCGCCGGCCAGGGCAACATGGCCATCGTCATGGTGCTGACCGCTCTGGTGCTGCATCACCACGGCCATTCGCTGACCGCGATCGCGTTCTCGCATCTGTGGCACTCGATCGGCATGTTCGCCTTCACGGTGCCGCTCGGCAAACTCGCCGACCGCTATGGCCGCGAGTGGGTGATGTATCCGGGCGTGGCGACGACACTGGCCGGCGCCATCCTCGTCACCTACACGACGCCGTTTCTGCTCATCACCATCGGCACGTTCCTGGTCGGCATTGGCTGGGCGGCGGCCAATGTCGCCTCGACCGCGCTGATCGCCGACCGCTACGAATCGGCCGAGCGCGGCCGCGCCATCGGCGTGGCCGACAGCTTCGCCGGCGGCGCCGCGGTGCTGGCGGCGATCGTGACCGGGCCGCTGATCGACTACAGCGGCCTGCCGGCGGCGGGCCTCACCGCGGTGCTGGTCGCCGCCGTGCCGCTCATCATGCGGGCGATGACGCGGGTCTGACCCCGCAACAAAACGCCGCTGACGCGCCTGCACCGCCGGGCTTGCATTATTTCACCCTGAGAGGCACCATTTCACATGGTGGCATCGGAGGTCCGGGCTGCCGATGTCAAAGCGCCGGTTCAACGAGCGCAACACGGGAGAGAGACCCTATGAAACGCCTGATGATGCTTCTCATCGCCCTGTGCCTGGTGGCGCCGGCCAAGACGCCCGCGATGGCCCAGGACTTTCCCAACAAGCCGATCACCATGATCGTGGTGTTCTCGCCCGGCGGCGCCACCGACGTCCTGGCCCGCATCGCCGCCGACCACATGAGCCGCACGCTCGGCCAGCGCGTGGTGGTGGAGAATGTCACCGGCGCCGGCGGCACCATCGGCGGCGCGCGCGGCGCCATGGCCGCCCCCGACGGCTATACGCTCACGGTCGGCAGCATGGGGAGCCATTCCGCCGCGCCGACCATCTATGCCAGCAGCATCAAGTTCAATCCGCTCGATCTCGAGCCGGTCGGACTGATCGGCGGCACGCCGCTTTATCTCGCGGTGAAAAATGACTTCCCGGCCAAGACCTACAAGGAGTTCGCCGATTACGTGAAAGCCAATCCCGGCAAGGTGTCGCTCGCTCATGCCGGCGTTGGCTCGACCAACCACCTCGCCTCGCTGCTGCTGATGCATCTCACCGGGATGAAGTTCAACTCGGTCGCCTATCGCGGCGAGGGACCGGCGGCGGCGGATCTGATCGCCGGCCACATCGACGCCAGCGGGCTGTTCGCGCCGGCCGCGGTGCCACATATCCAGGGCGGCAAGATGCGCGCTTTGCTGATCGCGCAGACCGATCGCGCCGAAGCAACGCCCGACGTGCCGACCTCCAAGGAAGTCGGCATCGACAAATTCCTGCTGCAGGGCTGGAGCGCGGTGTTCGCACCGCAGGGCACGCCGAAGCCGGTGATCGCCAGGCTGTCGGAGGCGCTGCAGGCGGCGGTCGCCGATCCCACCGTGCGCAAGCGCATCGAGGAACTCGGCGCGCTGCCGGCCACCGGCAAGGCGGCGACGCCGGAGTATCTCGGCGCCATGCTGAAGGATGACATCGAGCGCTGGTCGGTGGTGATCAAGGCCGCCGGCATCAGCGAGCCGAAGAACTGAGGGGGCTAGTTGCGGAGAGAGCTGCGCTTTCCCGTTCGTAAAGATTGTGATCGCCGGGCTTGTCCCGGCGATCCCGCTTGGGAGCGCAGTGCCAGAATCATCGGGATGGCCGGGTCAAGCCCGGCCATGACAACCGATAGGCCTCAACTCCGCAACCCCGGCGCTTCCTGGCCGGTGCGGGCGACGTATTCGGTATAGCCGCCGCCGTACTGGTGAATGCCGTCCGGCGTCAGCTCCAGCACGCGGTTCGACAGCGCGGCGAGGAAATGCCGGTCGTGCGACACGAACAGCATGGTGCCCTCGTATTCGGACAGCGCCGCGATGAGCATTTCCTTGGTCGCCATGTCGAGATGGTTGGTCGGCTCGTCCAGCACCAGGAAGTTCGGCGGGTCGAACAGCATGATCGCCATCACCAGCCGCGCCTTTTCGCCGCCCGACAGCACGCGGCATTTCTTTTCGACATCGTCGCCGGAAAAACCGAAGCAGCCGGCCAGCGCGCGCAGCGAGCCCTGCCCGGCCTGCGGGAAGGTGTATTCGAGCTGCTCGAACACGGTGCGCTCGCCGTCCAGCAGATCCATGGCGTGCTGCGCGAAATAGCCCATCTTGACGCTGCCGCCGAGCGCCACCGTGCCGTCGTCCGGCGGCGTCGCGCCGGCGACCAGTTTCAGAAGCGTCGACTTGCCGGCGCCGTTGATACCCATCACCGCCCAGCGCTCGCGGCGGCGCACCGAGAAGTCGAGCCCGTCATAGATGCTGCGTGAGCCGTAGCCTTTCTGCACCTTCTTCAGGCTGACCACGTCCTCGCCGGAGCGCGGCGCCGGCTGGAATTCGAACGTCACCGACTGCCGCCGTTTCGGCGGCTCGACGCGCTCGATCTTGTCGAGCTTCTTGACCCGGCTCTGCACCTGCGCGGCATGCGAGGCGCGTGCCTTGAAGCGCTCGATGAACCTGATCTCCTTGGCCAGCATCGCCTGCTGGCGCTCGAACTGCGCCTGCTGCTGCTTTTCGTTCAGCGCGCGCTGCTGTTCGTAGAATTCGTAATTGCCGGAGAACGATGTCAGCGACCCGCCGTCGATCTCGACGATTTTGGTGACGATGCGGTTCATGAACTCGCGGTCATGCGAGGTCATCAGCAGCATGCCCTCGTAGCCTTTGAGGAAGTTTTCGAGCCAGATCAGGCTTTCGAGATCGAGATGGTTCGACGGCTCGTCGAGCAGCATGGCGTCGGGCCGCATCAGGAGAATGCGCGCCAGCGCCACGCGCATCTTCCAGCCGCCGGACAGCGCGCCGACATCGCCGTCCATCATCTCCTGGGTGAAGCTCAGGCCCGCCAGGACCTCGCGCGCCTTGCCCTCGAGCGCATAGCCGTCGAGTTCCTGGAAGCGGTGCTGCACCTCGCCGTAACGCTCGATGATCGCGTTCATCTCGTCGGCGCGGTCGGGATCGGCCAGATCCGGATCGGACATGGCCGCTTCGAGTTCCTTCAGCTCGGCGCCGACGACACTGACCGGACCGACGCCATCCATCACCTCGGCGACCGCGGAGCGGCCGGACATCTCGCCGACGTCCTGGCTGAAATAGCCGATGCTGACGCCGCGATCGACCGCGACCTGGCCCTCGTCCGGCGGCTCTTCGCCGGTGATCATGCGGAACAGCGTGGTCTTGCCGGAGCCGTTGGGGCCGACCAGGCCGACCTTCTCGCCGCGCTGAAAGGCCGCCGAGGCCTCGATGAACAGGATCTGGTGGCCGTTCTGCTTGCTGACGTTATCGAGGCGGATCATGGGCTCTCAAGGCGCGGGAGGACGTTGGCGGCGCCCTTATGCCACGTCGCGGGAGAAGCGGAAGCTTTGTTGAGGGGCAGGCCGCCCGTCAGCGCTGCATACCTGCTTCGCCCACCGCCGCGCTCAACAGCGCCTCGGCAAGGAAAGTGAACGTGGTGTCGGGGCTGGCGGCCGGATCGGCAGGCGGCGTCAGCAGGCCCGCCGCCGACAGCGCGCCGGCGAGCGGCGGCGGGCGCGGCAGTTGCAACTGATCGCGCAGGCGGGATGACAGCGAAGCCGCCTTGAAGGCTTGCTCGCGGGCTGCCGCCTGGCCGCTCAGCGCCAGCGCCTCCAGGCACACGGCGGCCTCGGTACGGTAGCGGCCGCGCACCACGATCGCCGCCGCCTCGCGCAACAGCGGAATGCCGCCGCTCTCGCCGCCCGGTCCCAGCATGGCGAGCAGCGACAGCGCGCGGGCGATCTGCGGTTCGTTGGCGATGCGGCGCGCATGAACGAGCGCGTCCGATAGGCATTGCCGCGCGGCCCCGACGTCGCCGCGCATCCAGTGCAGCAGGCTCATCCTGATCTGGGTGTGCGCAATGCCCCAGTCATGATCGACCGCGGTAAAGAGCTCCACGGATTTTTGCAGCGCCGTCTCGGCCGCGGCCTGATCGTTGCGCAGATGAAGATGCACTTCGGACCACACCATCAAGGTGACGCCGGTTTCGAGATGAAGCTCCCGCGCGGTGAAGACGTCATAGGCGGCGGCCAGCCCGGCGTCGGCGCCGTCGAAATCGCCGAGGCCAACGCGGCCCTGCACATCCGTCAGGCGAAGCCGGGCCTCCGTCACCGGGTCGAGCGACGGCCTGCGGGCGACGATCTCCTCGATCCAGGCGCGCAGCTCCGCGCCGGCATCGCGAATTTGATAAAACACATAGACGTTCCAGATGAAGGCAACGGCGCTGGCAACGTCGCCGCTGTCCAGCGCGGCCCTCACCGTCGCGCGCGCATTGGCGCGCTCGGCATCGAAACGCGCCGCCCAGTCGCGCTGGTTCGGGCCGCACAGATACGGCGCCGCGCGTTCGCTGAGCGCCAGAAACCAGGCGATGAAACGCGTTCTGACGCTGGCGGACTCGCCTGAGTCCACCAGCCGGCCGGCCGCATAATCCCGCACGGTCTGCAGCATACGGAAGCGCGGCTCGACCAGACCGGACTCGCCGGCGGACACGACCAGACTGCTGTCGAGCAGCCCGGTCAGGTCGTCCAGCACATTCACCGTGTCGTCGCCGCCGACCGCGGTGGCGGCGTCCAGTGAGAAACTGCCCTCGAACACCGAGAGCCGGGCCAGCAATCGTTGCTCCCCCGGCGAGAGCAACGCATGGCTCCAGTCGAGCGTGGCGCGCAGCGTCTGCTGCCTTGCCGGCAGATCGGCGCTCCTGGTGCTCAGCAGGTCGAAGCCCGAGCGGAGACGTTCGCGAATGTCCTGCGGCGACAGCAGGCGCACCCGCGCGGCGGCGAGTTCGATGGCGAGCGGCAGGCCATCGACGCGCCGGCACACGTCGGCGACGGCACTCAGTGCCGCGGCGTCGGGCGAAAAGTGTGAATTGACGCTGCGGGCGCGGTCCAGGAACAGATCGATGGCCGGTTGATCGCCCAGCGGCTCGCCGCCGGCGGCCGGCACCGGTAGCGGCGCAACCGGCAGCTCCTGTTCGCCGCCGACCCGCAGCGCCCGGCGGCTGGTGGCGAGAATCTGCAAGCCCGGGCTGCGTTCAAGCATTTGCCGGACCGCGGGCTCGATGCCGTCGACCTGTTCCAGATTGTCGAGCACCAGCAGCACGCGGCGGCCGCTCAATTGATGGCCGAGAGCGACCTCCGGCGACCAGTTGCCTTCGGTGCGGATGCCGAGCCGGTCGACGATGACCCGCGCTACCAGGGAACCCGCGGTCACGGTCTCCAGCGGCACGAAGAAGATGCCATCCGGATACTTCGCCTCCATCGAAATCGCAGCGGCTTGCGCCAGACGAGTTTTGCCGACGCCGCCGGGACCGGTGAGCGTCAGCAGCCGCGCGCCGGCCGCCAGCAGGTCTTGCACGGCCTTGATTTCGCTTTGACGTCCATGCGTCTTCGTCAACGGCACCGGGGTCGTCGCCGGCGGCGCTGCGGAAGCCTGCGCGGTGGCGGCCTCGAAGCGTTCCGACAGCAGCAGCGCCAAATCGCGCTCGATCAGGCCGACCAGTTGGTCGATGGATGTGAACCGCTTGTAGGAGGCCTGATCGTGCGCCTCGAACTGCTTGATCAAGGCGCCGAGCCGCTTTTCGCGCTGCGGCGCCGGCTCCTTTATGTACAACAGCCGCGGCCGGTGGCCCGCCAGCCGGTATTCGTCCTCGAGGCCGGAGACATCCTCGCCCGGCGCGATCCAGCCATAGCGCTGCCAGTAAATGCCGACAAAGACATGGCTCTGATCGAGATAGGCGCGATAGAGGCTCCGCGGCGCATGCGGACGCGCGCCATCCTCGAACATCACCGGCGCCAGATGCAGGCGTTCGATCGCGGCGCGGACGGCAATACGCTCGGTCGCCAGCTCACCCAACGTCGAACTGATGAAAACACGCAGGCGCTGGTCAGGCGTGCGGATGACGGGTGCGACGGAATTTGGAGCGCCTGTTGCCACTGGCGACCTCGGAGCCTTGCCGGCGGGACTATAGCCTCAGTTCCGCCTGGACGCGAAAGTCCTGCCGATTCTCGGCAGCCAGACGACGACCTCTCTCGGCCTCATGCTGAGGAGCGCGCCGCAGGCGCGCGTCTCGAAGCAGGGGCCGCCCATCCTTCGAGACGCATGGCTTCGCCATGCTCCTCAGGATGAGGCGGAGAGAGAGCGCGAAGGCGCGATTTTCGCCGCGATTCCAAGGGTTGCCCCGGCCGCCCCCACTCCTTAAATTGACGCCATGAAAGCCCTCTCATGACCCCATCCTGCACATGACCCAAGCCTTCAAATGACCTACGTCGACGCCGCCGTCGCGCCGCTGCGCAAGACCGGCCAGATCAAGATTCACGGCGCCGCCGCCTTCGAGGGCATGCGCAAGGCCGGGCAGCTCACCGCCCGCTGCCTCGACATGCTGACCCCCTATGTCGTGCCCGGCGTGCCGACCGACAAAATCGACCAATTGGTGTTCGAGTTCGGCATGGACCATGGCGCCGTCCCGGCGACGCTGATGTACCGCGGCTACCGCCGCTCGACCTGCACCTCGATCAACCACGTCGTCTGCCACGGCATTCCCGGCGACAAGCCGATGAAGGACGGCGACATCGTCAACATCGACGTGACGCTGATCGTCGACGGCTGGCACGGCGATTCCAGCCGCATGTATGCGGTCGGCGCCATTCCGCGCCGCGCCGAGCGGCTGATCGACGTCACGCACGAGGCGATGATGCGCGGCATCGCCACCATCCGCCCCGGCTCGACCACCGGCGACATCGGCGCGGCCATCCAGAGCTATGTCGAAGCGCAGCACATGAGTGTGGTGCGCGACTTCTGCGGCCACGGCCTCGGCCGGCTGTTTCATGACGAGCCGAACATCGTCCACGTCGGCCGCCCCGGCGAAGGCATGACGCTGAAGCAGGGCATGTTCTTCACCGTCGAGCCGATGATCAATCTCGGCCGCCCGCATGTGAAAGTGCTGTCGGACGGCTGGACCGCAGTGACGCGCGACCGCTCGCTGTCGGCGCAGTTCGAGCACACCGTCGGCGTCACGGCCGACGGCGTCGAGGTGTTCACCTTCTCGCCGGCCGGTTACGACAAGCCGCCGTATAAAATCTGACTTTCGCAAAAATCAGTCGCCACACACTCAGCCTGTTCCCTCCCCCCAGTAGCCCGTCGAAGACGGGCGTGAACGCCCTTTTGTCGGGGGAGGGTTAGGGAGGGGGTGATTGCGCAAGGCTCGACACTAGAGACCCCCACCCCCAACCCCTCCCCACAAGGGGGAGGGGAGCAGTCAGTGCGCGAGGCGACGCGTTACCCCACAACTGCCCATGCGGCGTCTCGCCGCTGGCCGCAGTCCAATTCCTGACACCGAACCCTATGACGCTGGCGTCAGTCGGGCGCCGGTTCCGCTCAGGTGATTGTGAATTCCATTCGCGCGCCTGTGTGACACAAGGGGCGCGGGCGCAGGACTACGACGGGACCGCATGATCGATCGCCAATTGACCACGGGCCGGACCCTCCGGCGTGCTCTTGCCGCCGCCGCGCTGGCGATCGCGGCATTCGCCGCACCGGCGCAGGCACAATACGGCACACCGCAAGACACCGCCGACCTGGTGCGCGCCGATCTGATCGCCGAACCGGCCTCCATCGTTCCCGGCCAGCCGTTCCAGGTCGGCATCCGCCTGCGGATGAAGGAGCACTGGCACACCTACTGGCGCAATCCGGGCGATTCCGGATCGCCGACCGAAGTGCGCTGGCAACTGCCCGAAGGCTTCACGGTCTCGGAATTGTCCTGGCCGGCGCCCCAGGTGCTGCGCGTCGGCCCGGTCACCAGCTTCGGCTATGAGGGCGAGGCAATCCTGCTGGCGCAGGTCACGCCGCCGCCCAATCTCGCGCCGGGCAGCAACGTGTCGCTGCGCGCCGACATCGATTACCTCGTCTGCGAGAAAGAATGCATCCCCGGCGAGGCGTCGCTGGCTTTGCCGCTTGCGGTTGGCGCCAGCAGCGGCGGCGACACCGGCACCTTCGACGCGGCGCGGGCCAAGCTGCCGCAGCCGTCGCTGTGGCCCGCCAGCTTCTCCGCCAGTGCCGACACCATCGGCGTCACCGTCCGCGGCGCCGCGTTCGATGCGGCGGCGCTGAAGTCGGCGTCGTTCCTGCCTTACAATAACGACCTGATCGTCAATTCGACCGAGCAGAAGCGGTCGAGCGACGGCAACGGCCTGACGGTCGCCATGGCGCGCAGCCAGATGGCGACGCAGATACCCGATCGCGTCGACGGCGTGCTGCTGGTCGAAGAAGACATCGGCGGCAAGACCGTGACCCATGCCTTCGAACTGTCGGCGCAGTCGGCGGCCGCCGCCGGCGGATCGTCGATCACGCTGCTGCAGGCGGCGCTGTTCGCTCTGCTGGCCGGCGTCATCCTCAATCTGATGCCGTGCGTGTTCCCGGTGCTGTCGATCAAGATCCTGCACCTGACGCAGCATGCCAACGAAAGCGCCGGCCGCGTCCGCATGCATGGCGCCGCCTATACCGCCGGCATTCTGGTCAGCTTCGTCATTCTGGCGGGCGCACTGTTCGCGCTGCGGGCCGGCGGCGACGAGATTGGCTGGGGCTTCCAGCTGCAATCGCCGGCAGTGGTGGCCGCGCTCGCCTTCGTCCTTTTCGCCTTCGGCCTGAGCCTGTCGGGCCTGCTGCCGATCGGCACGTCGCTGACCCGCGTCGGCAACAGCGGCCTTCTGCAACGCGGCGGCCTACAGGGGTCGTTCTTCGCCGGCACGCTGGCGACCGTGGTGGCGACGCCCTGCACCGCGCCGTTCATGGGCGCGTCGATCGGCTTTGCGCTGACGCAGCCTTTCCAGCTCGGCGTGACGGTGTTTCTGGCGCTCGGCCTCGGCCTCGCGCTGCCGTTTCTGATCCTCGCTTTCGTCCCGGCGCTGCAGCGCTTTTTGCCCCGGCCCGGCGCCTGGATGGAAACGCTGAAGCAGTTTCTCGCCTTCCCGCTCTATGCCACCGTCGCCTGGCTGATCTGGGTGCTGAGCTTCCAGGTGGGGCCATCCGGCCTGCTCGCGGCGCTCGTCGGCCTGGTGCTGATCGCCTTCGGCGCCTTCGCGCTGACGCTGGCGCAGGATCGCAGCGGCACGCCGTCGCGCGCCTGGCGCGGCGTCGCCGCGGTGTCGGGTCTTGCCGTCATCGCGCTGATCGTGTCGGTCAACATGGATCGGCCCGCCACCGCGTCGGCCGCGCAAGCCGCCGCCGACAGCGGCGGGGAGGCCTTCACGCAGGCGAAACTCGATACGCTGCTGGCGTCGGAACAGCCGGTCTTCGTCAACATGACCGCGGCATGGTGCATCACCTGTCTCGTGAACGAGCGCACCACCTTGGCGGCGCCCGCGGTCCAGACCGCCTTCAAGGACAAGAACATCGTCTATCTCAAGGGCGACTGGACCAACCGCAATCCGGAGATCACGCGGCTCTTGGAGCGCTTCGGCCGCAGCGGTGTGCCGCTCTACGTGCTCTACCGCGGCAAAAACGAGCCGGTGGTGCTGCCGCAAATCCTCACCGAGCAGCTGGTGCTCGACAGCCTGGCGCAACTCTAGCCGCCCTCAATAGGAGACTGCCTCATGAACCGACGACACTTCGGCGCCGCCTTCATCGCCACGTTCTGCGCCGCCGCTTTACTGACCGGAACCGCCCAGGCCGAGCCGAAGATCGGCGCGCCCGCGCCGGCCTTCAAGGCCGTCGACTCGAACGGCAAGCAGGTCAGCCTCGACGATTTGCGCGGCAAGACCGTGGTGCTGGAATGGACCAATGACGGCTGCCCCTACGTCCGCAAGCACTACAATGCCGGCAACATGCAGGCGCTGCAGAAGAAGTGGACCGCGCAGGATGTGGTCTGGCTGTCGGTGATCTCGTCGCCGCCCGGCGAGCAGGGTTTTGCCGACGCCGCCCGCGCTAACACGCTGACCACCGAGCGCAACGCCGCGCCGACCGCCGTGCTGCTCGATCCGAAGCAGGAGATCGCGCGGGCCTATGGCGCGACGGTGACGCCGCACATGTACATCATCAAGCCGGATGGCGTGCTGGCCTATGCCGGCGCCATCGACGACAAGCCGACCGCGCGTGCCGCCGATATCGAGCCGGCCAAGAACTACGTCGATGTGGCGCTGACGGAAGTAAAGGCCGGCAAGCCGGTCACCACGCCGGCGACGCGGGCCTATGGCTGCGTGGTGAAGTATTCGTCCTGACAGGCGAGCGACACGCAAACAAGGCCGCCCCACACTTGGCCTGTTCCCTCCCCCCTTGTGGGGGAGGGTTAGGGAGGGGGGCAGTCACTCAATCGGTTGCTTATGCATCCACCCCCACCCCCCCACCCCTCCCCACAAGGGGGAGGGGAGCCTTCAGAATCTGCGGCGCTGCAGTGACCACAACGAACTACAGCCTGTTGATCGCATCCCTCGGCCGCCGCCCCGCCAGCGCATCGAGAATATTGACTACGGCGCGGGCCTCGATGGCGCGGCGCACCTGCGCCACCGCCGAACCGAGATGCGGCGTGAACAGCGTGCGCGGATGCGTGCGCAGCCGCGGATCGATGGTCAGCGGCCGGTCCGGCAGCGCCCAGTCCTCCATCTCGAACACATCGGCGGCGTAACCGCCGAGCCGGCCCTGCTCCAGGGCGTCGGCGACCGCGTTTTCATCCACCACCGAACCGCGTCCGATATTGATCAAAAGCGCGCCGGGCTTCATCGCCGCCAGCGCCGCCTTGCCGATCAGATGATGCGAGGCCGGCGTCAGCGGCGCGGCGAGCACCACGTAGTCGCTCTCGGCCAAGGCGCTCCTGAGATCGCGGCCGGTGACGCCCGGCGGCATCTCGGCGCCGGGATCGACGCCGAGCAGCGTGCAGCCGAAGCCTGACAGCCGCTGCGCGATGGCGCAGCCCACCTTCCCCATGCCAATGATTGTCACCGTCGACTTGTGCAAGCCGGTGCCATACAACACCGGCCGCCAGCCCTCGAACTGGCCGGCGCGGACGATGGCGTCGCCGTCGCGGATCATGCGGCCGAGGCCGATCGCCAGCCCGACGCCGAGCTCGGCGGTCGGCTCGGTCAACAAATCCGGCACGATTGCCAGCCAGACACCGGCGGCGGTGCAGGACGCAACGTCGAAATTGTCGAAGCCCTTCAGCGCGCAGGCCACCACGCGCAGCTTGGCGCAATGCTTGAGAAAGGCGGCGTCGATGCAATCCGGCATGAAGGCCATGATGGCGTCGGCCTCGGCCGCGCGGCGGATGATCTCCTCGCGCGGCCACACGGTCCGTTCAGGATTGGCATCGACCGTGCCGGCCGCCGCCAGTTGCTGCAGCGTCTCCGGATAGGCCCAGTTGGTCACCAAGATACGCGGTGGCGCCGTCATTTAAGCTGCTTGCGCAGCCAGGCGCCGATCGCGTCGACCACGATCACACAGGCCAGGATGGTCAGCAGGATGGCCGACACCTGGTCGTAGCGAATGACACGCAGCGCCGCGATCAGTTCGAAGCCGATGCCGCCGGCGCCGACGATACCGAGCACCGCGGAGGCGCGGAAGTGATACTCCCAGCGGTAGATGGTGATGTCGGCCAGTTGCGGCAGCACCTGCGGCAGCACGGCGTGGGTGATGACCTGGAACGGGCCGGCACCGGCGGCGCGCGCCGCCTCCAGCGGCTTCGGGTCGACGTGTTCGATCGCCTCGGCGTAGAACTTGCCGACCATGCCGACCGAATGCAGCGCCAGCGCCAGAACGCCGGGCAGCGCGCCGAAGCCGACCGCGGCGACGAAGATGATGCCCATGATCAGTTCGGGCACCGAGCGCAGCGCGCTCAGCACCACGCGGCAGATGTGATAGACGGCGGCATTGGGCGAGATGTTCGGCGCCGCCAGCAGCGCCAGCGGCAATGACAGCACCACCGCCAGCACGGTGCCGGCGATCGACATCGCCAGCGTATCGATCAGCGGCTTGATCCAGTGCTGCCAGCGGGTGAAATCCGGCGGCACCATTTCCGAGGCAAGTTGCCCGAGCGCCGGCAGGCCCTCCATCAATCGCTGGGCATCGAAGAAACCGGTAATCCACAACGCGATGAGGCAAACGACAACGATCACGCCGGCGAGGCCGGCGTGCCGGAATGCGGCACGCCGGTCGTCGGCGAGAATGTCGAGGTGACGGTTCTCGACGAGTGCCATCAGCCCATCTTCGCCAGATCGAGGTCGAGGATCTTGGCCGTCTCGCGCAGGATGTCGTAGGCCTTGTCGTCGGTGGCGGCGAAGCCTTCGACGCGGAACGACTTCAGCACCGCCGGATCCTTCACCTCGAGGAACGCCTTGCGGATCTTGTCCTTCAGCGCCGGGGCCAGATCGCCCTGCATGGTCATCGGATAGTTCGGGATCGGGTCCGACAGATCGATCTGACGCAGCTTGCTCTCGTCGATCGTCTTGCGCTCGACCAGCGCGCGGTAGATCGCTTCCGACAGCGCGCCGGCCGGGATCTGACCGTTCTGTACGGCGCGGGCGACGGCGTCATGGGTGCCGAGATGCACGGGCTTGTAGTCCTTGGAGCCGTCGAGGCCGTATTTCTTCATCAAATGCGCGCGCGGCGCCAGATGGCTGGAGGTTGAGGCCTGGTCGCCGAAGCCGAAAGCCTTGCCACGGATATCGCCGGCCACCTTGACCGGACCGTCGGCCTGCGCGATCAGAATCGACTGGTAGGTCGGCTTGCCCTTCTCGACGCCGACCGCGAACGGCTCGATCCCCGGGGCGCGTGACTTGGCCAGCACGTAGGAGAACGGGCCGAAATAGGCGACCTCGATGCGGCCGAAGCGCATCGCCTCGATCATCGACGAATAGTCGGTGGTGACGATCAGCTCGATGTCCTTTTCGAGCGTCTTTTCCAGATAGGCCTTCAGCGGCTGGGCGTTCTGGATCAAAGTCGCGGCGTTTTCATCCGGCAGCAGCGCCACGCGCAGCTTGGACGGGTCCTTGCCTTGGGCGAAGGCCGGCAGCGACGACAGCGCGAATGCGGTGGCGGCGCCACCGAGCAGAATGCGGCGGTTGATCATGCGTAGGTTCCTGTCTTGAGGGTGGAGGGTTGCGGTGTGTCTTGGCGGACGCCAATCGGCGTGGTGCCGTAGATGCGCGCGATTTCCTGGTTGCCGAGCCGCGCCGGCGGGCCGTCGAACACGACATGACCGGCCGCCAGCGCGACGATGCGGTCGGCGTATCGCTTGGCGAATTCGAGCTGATGCAGGCTGACGATGGCGGCGATGCCGTCGTCCTTGCAGATCTTGTGCAGCAGGCCGAGCACACGGTCGGCGCTGGCCGGATCGAGGCTGGCGACGGGCTCGTCTGCGAGAATAAGGTTCGGCTCCTGCACCAAAGCGCGGGCAATGCCGACGCGCTGCTGCTGGCCGCCGGAGAGCTGATCGGCGCGGCGCAGCGCATAATCCAGCAGGCCGACGCGCTCGATCGCATCGAGCGCGAGCTGCTTCTCGGCGACCGAAAACGGCAACAGCGTGCGCAGGCTGCCGTGATAGCCGAGACGGCCGATCAGCACATTGGCCAGCACGGTGAGGCGGCCGATCAGCTGATGCTGCTGGAACACCATGCCGGTGCGGCGGCGGTGGCTGCGGATCGCCTTGCGGCCGGACAGTGCACCGATGCCGTCGATCCGGACCTCGCCATGCGTCGGCGCCACCAACCCGTTCAGCGCGCGCAGCAAAGTCGACTTGCCGGCGCCGGACGCGCCGAGCAGCACGGTGAACTGACCGGCGCGGAAGGTGACGCTGGTCGGCGCCAATGCCCGCGTGCCGTTGGCGTAGACGACATCAAGTTTATCGACCTGAATCATCCGGCCCTCCGTTACTATTGCACTGCACCCGAGAGCTACGGACCGGGCATGACAGCGGCGTGACGGGGGCGCGACGATCCCCTGACAGTCCACCGGGAACACGCAAAACCACCCTCGTCGATTGCTACCGGTTGAACTACAAACGCGCCGGGGTGGCATTGGCGATGGCGGGTAAAGGCAACAGCACGGCGCATACCGAGGGTCTCGACGAGGCGACCGCGCATTATCACGGCCACCGCGAGCGGCTGCGGGCGCGGTTGCGCAACGCCGGGCCGGACGCGGTCAGCGATTACGAATTGCTGGAACTCGTGCTGTTCCGCGCCATCCCGCAGCGCGACGTCAAGCCGCTGGCCAAGGACCTGATCGCCAAGTTTGGTTCCTTCGCCGAAGTGCTGGCGGCGCCGCGCGCGCGGCTGAAGGAGGTCAAGGGCGTCGGCCCGGCCGCGATTGATGAACTCAAGATCGTGCAGGCGGCGGCGGCTCGCATGGCGCGCGGTCAGGTCAGCAAACGCACGGTGCTGTCGTCATGGTCGAGCGTGCTGGATTATTGCCGCACCACCATGGCCTATGAGGACAAGGAGCAGTTCCGGCTGCTGTTCCTCGACAAGCGCAACCAGCTGATCGCCGACGAGGTGCAGCAGAAAGGCACCGTCGACCACACGCCGGTCTATCCGCGCGAGGTGGTGAAGCGGGCGCTGGAGCTGTCGGCGACCGCGCTGATCCTGGTGCACAACCATCCGTCCGGCGACCCGACGCCGTCGCGCGCCGATATCCAGATGACGCAGTCGATCGTCGACGTGGCGAAGCCGCTCGGCATCGCCGTGCACGACCACATCATCGTCGGCAAGGAGGGCCACGCCAGCTTCAAGGGGCTGAAGCTGATCTGAAGACTGACTTCAACAAAAAGCTTAAACCAACTGGGGGAATCTATGTTCAAGGACTCACTGACCCGTCGCCGTCTCCTGTCTCACACGCTCGCCAGCGGCGGCGTTGCGGGCGCCTCGTACCTCGGCCTCACGCGGGAGCTCTCCGCTCAGGCGAGCGGCACGGCCGCACAGGCGGAAGGCCCAAAACTCAAGATCTACGACGACAACTGGATGAGGCGCGAGAACTGCGACATTCACCTCATCGAATGGCTCGACCAGCAGCGCATCACGGATGCCGCGATCTACCACTTCGGCACCGGCGGGCACCACCATGTCGGGATCGAATGCGCCAAACCGGAGCGCCGCAGTTCGGTGTTCGGCATCACGGCGTCGCCGCAGGAATACGAAAACTACGTGAAGCTCGTCACTGGGCGGCCGGAGGTGCTGCGCTATTACAACGTGGTGTTCGGCGACATCTATCTCCTGAACGAGAAGCTGCTGCCCACGTTTGACGTGGTGACGCTGTTCCACCTCTGCGAGTTCCGGGGCCCGCAGACCGACGCCTATGGGGGATTGACGGACCTCGCCGTGACGAACCTCCTCACCGACAAGACACGCCCCGGCGGGCATATTCTTTTCTACACGGGCTCCTTCGCCTTCGAGCCCGCCAAGGTTGTCATCGCGCAATGGGAAAAGCAGCGCCGGGTCGAGCGCGTCGGCGAGTACAAAAGCGTGCTGGTGTACCGGAAGGCGGCATAAAAAGCCGGCATTCCAGTGCGAGAGCTGGCCGGACTCGTAGGAGCCGCTCTCGCCTGGGTGCTTTGTCGCGCACATTCAGATGACGCAGGCGATTATCGACTTGGCCGAGCATTTGGGCATCGCCGTGCACAACGACACCATCGCCGGCATGAAGGGGGCACGCCAGCTTCAAGAGGCTGAAGCTGATTTGATGAAGGCGCATGCGTCGAATTGATCTACCGCAAGACGTTCTTGCCTGAGTCCCCTTTCACTGGACACATGAAAAACCGGCAAGGCCCGGCCGGCTGGGTCGGCACAACGCTCCGCATTCTCGCCAAACTCGGCATTCTGCGGTCCGGCGCCAGGAGCGCAACATACACGTCCGGGCGCAATCGCCCGGCGGAATTTCTCATGCCGGACGTCTTGAATGCGGAGCGTGACCTCACCACGCGTCAGGACATCAAGAAACTGCTTGGCGGTACCGGGCAACCGGGGGAGCCAAAGCAATGACGTGGTCGTCGCAGCTCCGCATGGCCGCATTGGTCGCCGTTCTGCTGCCCGTCTCTGCCCAGCCCGCTCTGGCCCTCGACCAGGACGACCTCGACAGCCTGAGCCGGCATGGCGGCGCGACGTTCGAGGCGTTCTCGAAATTCGGCGATATCGGCGAGACGCTGACGCACGTGTCCAGCGGAAAATTCGAGGGCACCGGCAGCCAGAAGCGGGCGATGGCGGGGCGGTTCAGCCGGGCGATGGCCCCGGTGCGCGGCGCCTCGCAAGCCACCAAGAACAGCCTGAGTTATAAAGTTCTGCCGCATGCCTTCATGGCGTCGGATATCGTGACCTCCATCATCGCGCCGGCGATCGAGGGCGATTACCGCGGCGCGATGGGCAGCGCAGTCAACATCGGCGCCGCGCCGACGCTGACCGGCGCGGGCGCCTCGGTGTTCGGCGCGATCGGCACCGGTATCGGCGCCACGGTCGGCTCGTTCATCCCGGTGGTCGGCACCGCCGGCGGCGCCATGGTGGGCGGCGCCATCGGCACCGTGGCCGGCGGCTACATCTGTGCCGCCGCCTACGACATTTACGTGAAGGAGTGGGTCGGCAAAGGCGTCGAAGGCGGCATTGCCGGGATGTTCGACGTGGCGCCGCAACAGCAGGCGATGCGAACGCGCCACGAGTTCCTCTACGCGCAGGCGGCCGACGACCTCAAGCCGCACTGGGACAGACTGCGGGCCGCCGGATTCGGATCGGGCGGGGTCGAACTGATCGGACCGGAGTCCACGCCCTATATCAGTATCCCCAAGCCGCCGCTGCCGGACCCGCAGCAGCAGGCGGCGCTGCCGCCGGTCGGCCCGTCTTCGGTCAATGGCGATATTGAGATTGTTCTGTGGGATTCCGGGTACCCCGACTATCGGGTACGGGCTGAATGCCGGATATCCAGCGGCGAGATGCGTTGCGAAGGATCGAAAACCGATCCGAATCTATTGTTGACCTATCGCTTCGACGGCCACATCGATGGGTCGGTCGCAATTGGTCAATTCTCCGAAGTAATCGAGACCCGGTTGCAGGGCTGCGCCCAGCGTTACGCCATCAGCTTCCAAATGCGATATGATTTCGATGATGCCGGACAAATGCGCGGGACGGCGTCCGCGGGAACGCAGACGCTGCTTTCCAACTCTTGCCCATATGCGGTGCCGCCGAGCAAGGCCACCCCCGCGCATACTGTGGTCGGTACCTGGAAGGCGCGTTGACGGCTCCGCCCTTTGATTTAAGGCAAATAGTACAGCCGCGTTACCTGCATAAATCGACTTCGAATTTGTCAAATAGGCGACAGCATGCTGTTTAGTTCGGTCTTTGCGCTGACTGCCATAATCGGCGTTTTCTGCGCCAGGCCCGCACTTGCACTCGACCAGGACGATCGGGAGAGCCTGAGCCGGCATGGCGAGGCCAGCGCCGAGGCTTTCACCAAATTCGGCGACGCAGGCGAAACGCTGACGCATATCAGCTCCCGCAAGTTCGAAGGCACCGGCAGCCAACGGCGCATGAAGTCGCAACGGCTCGATGCCGCGCTGGAACCATGGAAGAAAGCCTCGGCGTCGGCCAAGAACAGCCTGAGCTACAAGGTGTTGCCGCATGCCTTCACGGTGGCCGACGAGGGCATGTCGATGCTCGGTGCCGCAATCGAGGGCGACTATCGCGGCGCCATGGGCACGGCCGTCAGCGTCGCTGTCGAACCGTCGGCGACCGC
>JAUXXH010000010.1 GCA_030684935.1 Pseudolabrys sp.
GTGCCGGCGCCGGACGATGTCTCCCCGCTGCGCACGGTCGAGGTGCCTATGCCGCGGCCGAGCCCCGTCGAGCGGCTGTCGGCGCGCTCCAGCCAGACCCAGGCTGCGCCCCGGGCGCCGGCCCAGATGCGCGTGCCGCCCTTGCCGCCGCAGGTTCGCGCCCAGGCGGTGCGGGCGCCGCGGGCAGTTCAGGTCCAGGTGCCGCAGACGCGGCCGCGGCAGGCGGCTCCCGCGCGCCCGGCACCGCCGCAGCGCCGCTATCTGGTCAATGGCCGGGTGGTGGTGCGTTAACAGCGCCGTCCAGCCAGCACTTGCACTGCCCATTCCAGCGGGAACCGGCACTTAGCTGTGGAAGCACCGGCATTGCCGCCCCATCGCGGGCCAAGGCCGCCTAGATTGCCGCCGCATGATAGCCCCTTCCTACCGCAAAGCGCTTCGCGCGCTGCTGACGCCAGCCGAGCACCGGGTCTTTGCCCGGCTCGACACGCCGCAGAAGATCCAGACCTATCTCGACCGCCTGCCGGCCAATTTCGAACTCGACGGCGACACCATCATGTCGCCGCGCCGCACCTTGCGAACCAAGCTCGCGCATTGCGCCGACGGCTCGCTGCTCGCCGCTGCCGTACTGGCGTTTCATGGCCGCGAGGCCTGGCTGATGGACCTGCGCTCGCTGCCGAGCGACTTCGACCATATCGTCGTGCTGTTCAAGGAGCGCGGCCTCTGGGGCGCGATCAGCAAGACCAACCACGCCATTCTGCGCTGGCGCGATCCGATCTACCGCAGCTTTCGCGAACTGGCGATGAGCTACGCCCACGAATACTGCCTGCCGGGCGGTAAGAAATCGCTGCTGTCCTATTCGCGGCCGTTCTCGCTGACGCGCTTTGCGCCGAAGCGCTGGGTGATCGAGGAAGAAGAGCTGTACTGGCTGATGGACGCGCTCGACGCATGGCCGCACATCCCGGTGGCGCCGCCGGCGGCGATGCGCAACCGGCGCCGCATGTCGAAGGTCGAATTGCTGTCGCAGGAAGTGGTCGAGTGGCCCGACCCGCGCAAGCCGAAAGTCAAAAAGAAACCCGTCGCGAAGAAGGCGGCGCGGGCCTGACAATTTACCCCGCGCGGCCGTCCGGCTAGCATAGAACGCGACAAAGCGCGGAGGCAGCGTGGCGACTTTCATTCACCGCAGGCAATTGACCGTCGAATGGGGCCAGTGCGATCCGGCCGGCATCGTGTTCAATCCGCGCTTCTTCGAGATGTTCGACGTCAGCACCTGGCAGTTGATCCAGACGCTGCTCGGCGTCCGGCAGCAGGACTTCCCTGCCGCCTATAACGTGGTCGGCGCGCCGCTGGTCGATGCCCGCGCCAATTTCCTGAAGCCGGCGCGGTTCGGCGATACGATCGAGATCGCCTCGCGCATCAGCGACGTGCGCCGCACCAGCTTCGATATCGAGCACCGCATTTCCATCGGCGGCGAACTCGCGGTCGATGGCGGCGAAACCCGGGTCTGGGCGGTGCGCGACGCCAATGATGCCGACCGGATCCGCGCCGTCGCCATTCCCGCCGACGTGGCCGAACGCTTCGCGGCGTAGGGCAATATTGCTTGAGATGGATTCCGAGTAGAGGCAACCTCTCTTCACCTCTCCCATTGGGAGAGGTCGGATCGCCATAGCGCGTCTCAGACGCGCTATGGCGATCCGGGTGAGGGGTTATGGATTACCGATAGTCCTAGGCCCCCTCACCCCCACCCTCTCCCCCATAGCTCGCCGAACGGCGAGCGTTCGCTTGCCTATGGGGGAGAGGGAGCGCTCACAGTGTGTCGAGCAGCTTCGGACTAAAACCATCACGTCCTACGAAAAAAGCCGCCGGGCGGACCCGGCGGCTTCCTGGGCAATGACCGGCGCGTCGGGGACCGCGCCAGTCATCGCCCGCTTCTCTTGACTCAAGGCTTAGCGCGGACCGCGCTCGCCCCTTTGCTCGTGCCTCGGTCCGCGATGGTCGCGGTGACCGTGCTTGCCGCCGCGCGGACCGGCGAACTCACGCGCATTGAGGCGGGCGAGCGCGACGAAGCGGCGCTTCTGGCCTTCATCGAGGCTCTGATAGAGCGGCGCGGCGGCGTCGGCGAGCTTCTTCAGCGCGGCGCCGTTCTGCGTCATCATGTCGGCGCGCATCGCGAGCCGCTGCACCGGATCGTCCGGTCGATCGGCGCTGGCGCGGGCGGTGAAGCGCTCCGAACGCTGCTTGGCGACATCGCGCAGCGCGGTCTCCATCGCCGGCCAGTTCTTCTCCTGCTCGGCGGTGAGCTTGAGGCCGGCGCGGATTGAGGCAATGCGGGCATCGCCGAACGCGCTGATGTCTTCGGCACTCGGCTTCCAGCGCTGCGAGGACTCGGTGGCGCCAGGCATGCGCGCATCGGACTTCTGCTGGGCATAGACCAGCGAGGAGCCGGCGATCACGAGTGCGGTCGTGCCGGCAAGAACAGCTTTCAACATGATGGCATCCTCCAATGACGTTGCGATGATGTCAGTAGAGGAGCGCGACGTTGCCTTATCAAGTTAAGGTTTGGACATAGATTACCGTGATGCAATGTTGATTTATATCTGTTCATCCAAGCACTTGTTTTGCACGCACCAACGAAGCTCACACCAAAACCTGCGCACGCATTCGAAAAATAAATCCGTAATCGGCCGAGCAGAACCCATCACGACCCACCGATAATCGCCGGCCGTTCGGATGCGGCGTAATCCGCGCGCGGACCCGGCGGGACGGCTGGCCTGGTGCCAGGCCGGCGCCGCGCCACGATCACAGTGGCGGATCGCCGCAGCCGCGCTCAATATTGAGGCAGCGGACTGGCTATCCCGTCTGGACCGGTCCACCGGGAGACCGGCGTCTTCCGCAGTCCCTTACCCTGCTGCTTTGCCACGTCCGAAGGTAATATCGCATAAACGCCGGATTCAGCTTTTTTCCGCGCCTCGGGTTCCACCCACCCATGCAAAAAAGTGCTCAACCGTTGACATAAACGCCGCGCCGGGGAACAAATACTTATGGCGCAGTCGAAATGAGGCCCGCTGAACGGGACGTGTCACATCGCCCCGGGATCACAGGCTGACGATCAGAAACTGATGTCGCATTCGCGGGCAGACTAGTGCGCTTGGCTCGTCACAGCGATTGACTGGAGGAAACACTGATGAAGTTCAAACTTGGTACAACAACGTTCGTCGCCGCCACGCTGGCTGCGGCCTTTACCGCCTCGGCCATTCAGTCGGCGGATGCGCAGGAGCGCAAGTCGATCCGCTGGGCGACGTCCAGCGTTGATTCCTATGGCTACAAGATCGCGGCGTCGATGGTCAAAATAGCCGAGGAAGCGCTCGGCGGCGAATACACCATCACCGTCAACCCCTACCCGTCCACGACCGCCTCGATGAAGGCGGCGATGGATGGCACCGGCGAGATCGGCTACACCGCCGACGTCGGCATGACCCAGCTCTACGCCGGCGAAGGCGGCTTCAAGGGCTACAACCCGGGCAAGGGCAAGCTGGTCCACTCCTGGTACGCCTATCCGATGGAATCGTTCATGGCCGTCGCGGCCGACAAGGCCTCGCAATACAAGTGCCTGAAGGATCTCAGCGGCAAGCCGACCTTCTTCACACCGGCCGGCTTCATGAACTGGCTCAACTTCCAGCGCATGTACAAGGCGCTGGGCTACGACTTCAAGCACGTCCAGATCGATCCAAAGACTCAGTCCGACGCGCTCCGGGGCGGCACCATCGCGGGCTCGGTGGCCTACACGACCGCCGGCGCGTCGCTGGCGCCGTACTGGAAAGAGACCGAAGTGCGCATGGACGTGACGGTGATCAATCCCTGCCCGGATGAAGTGGAGAAGCTGAAGGCCGCCGGCATGACGGTGAGCGATGTCAGCCCGAAGGTGTTCGGCAAGGATGTCGGCGTCAAGAACATCCAGGGCGTGCCGATCCTGTTCGGCTACAACATGCGCGCCGACATGCCGGAAGACGTGGTCTACCGGCTGGTCAGCGCCTTCAACAAGAACAGCGCGGCACTGGCCAAGGCCGAACCCGGCTTCGGCCCGATGGCGAAGGACTTCGTCGCCATGCAGGTGGCTGGCATCAACGCCAATCCGGAAATTCCGGTGCACGCGGGGCTCGCCAAGTTCCTGAAGGAACAGAAGGCCTGGAACGACAAGTGGAAGATCGCGACCAGCGGAAGCTGATCGCCGAGGCGGTAAAATTGGGGCGGGAGCCTGCGTCAAGCGCAGGCTCCCGCCCTCCTCTTATTCGCAGCGCCGGTCCGCAAGCCCCCCCGGAAGAGTGGCATCGGCCAGGCGTGAAGCCAATGCGGCAGCGACATCGCTTGCCGGCTGCACTTTAAAGAATCGACCTGGGGACGAGACGATGACGAGCGAACAGATCAAGAGCCAACTCAGCCTGACAAACCTGATCCTGGTTTTCTCGCTGATCCAGTTTCTCTGGCTGGCCTGGTATTTCTACACCGGATCGGGCGGACCGCAGGAACTGGTGGCGCGCGTCATGTCGGTCGCGCTGATCCTGCAGATCCTGTTCACCTACCGTCAGAACTATTTCTACAAGTGGCTGCCGCCGCGCGTGAACGACGTCATTGTCGTCTTCTACATCGCCATCTGTTTCTACGCCTTCTGGCACTTTCATACCCAGTTCGAGGAGATCGCGATCTATCGCCAGGGCTCCTACACCACGCAGGACTTCATCGTCGGGCTGCTGGTGTTCCTGCTGGTGATGGAATTGTCGCGGCTGGCGCACCCGGCACTGTTCTGGATCAACTTCATCCTGGTCGTCTACACGATGTACGGCTATCTCAGCCCGTTCGATTTCTTCTGGCACCCGGGAACGTCGTTCTACCGCATCGTCACCTCAAGCACCGTTGAGTTTTCGACCGGCATCTACGGCATCTATGGCCAGCTGGCGCTGACTCTGATCGCCGCCTTCCTGCTGCTGGCGGCCGCCGCCCAGGGCTTCGGCGCGCAGAGCGCCATGATCAACGTGATGCGGCGGCTGGCCGGCCGCTCGCGCCAGATGGTGCCGCAGACCGCCGTGCTCGGCTCGCTCTCGGTCGGTATGATCAGCGGCAGCGGCTCGGCCAACGCCGTCGTGGTCGGCAGCATCACCATCCCGCTGATGAAACGCTATGGCGTGCCGCCGGCCTTCGCCGCGGCGGTGGAAACCGCGGCTTCCATGGGCGGCCTGCTGATGCCGCCGCTGATGGGCGTCGGCGCCTTCCTGATGTCGGAATTCATGGGCGTGCCCTATTGGGACGTGGTGGCGCGCGGCTTCGCGCTGGCCATCACCTATTACCTCGCGCTGGCGCTAGCGGTGTACCTGCTCTGCGTCCGCCTGTTGCCGAACGATGCCATCGTGGCGCCGCCGGTGGCGGCCTACGACCGCGCCAAGACCTCGATCTTCTTCGGCGCCGTCGCGTTTCTCATCTACCTGCTGGGCTACGACGGCATGGGCGAGTTGCTGGCCGCCATCTACACGGCCGGCGCCATGTTCGTCGTCCTGCTGGCGAACTTCCTCTACTTCAAATACGTGCTGAAAGACCCCGAGGTGGTCAAACAGTCGCTGTTCGAAAATGTCCGGATGTGCCTGGAGACGCACGCCGACATGACCTCCTATCTGACGCTGCTGCTGGCCACGCTCGGCATCATGATCGGCCTGTTCACCGTGACAGGCTTCATCAACCGGATGGGCGCCACGCTGCTCGACCTCGGCTCTTGGAACATCATGGCCATGATCGGCATGGCCTATCTGTTCGGCTGGCTGGTCGGCGCCGGCCTGCCGCCGACCGCGACCTACATCATCGGCGCGGTCGTCATCGTCGGCCCGCTGCAGCAACTCGGCGTCAACCCGTGGGTGGCGCACTTCTTCGTGTTCCTGATCTCGGTCTGGGGCGAGCTGTCGCCGCCGACATCGCTGACCGCCGCGGTCACGGCGCGAATAGCCGAGGCATCGTTCATGCGGACGATGTGGGAGGCGCTGAAGATCTGTCTGCCGATCACGCTGATGACCTTCGGCATCTTCACCCGCTCCGACATGGTGGTGACCACCGGCTGGCCGCAACTGATGGCGACCGCGCTGGTGCTGATCAGCGTCTGCGGCATATCGCTGGCGATGTTCGGGCGCTTCATGCAGCAGGCCGCGATCGACATCCCCATACGTCTGGCACTGGCGGCGGTCTCGATGGTCGTGATGTTCCACCCGGACGCGTTCTGGGCCACCGTCGCCGCCGTCTTCGTCGTGCCGGCCACGATCGCCGGCATCTGGCGGCACAAGTCCATCGCCACGCCGGAGGCCGTCGCCGAATATCGCGGCGACGCGCCGCCGCCGTCGCTGGGCGATCCGAACCTGTTGAACGACGCCAAGCGCGACTTCGGCTAGGGCGCCGCGTATCGCGTGGCAGTGGATCGGCGCACGCTCTTCACCTCTCCCATGGGGAGAGGTCGGATCGCGGAACGCGATCCGGGTGAGGGGTTATGGATTATCGAGAGTCCTAGGGCCCCTCACCCCGACCCTCTCCCCAACGGGGCGAGGGAGGGCGCCCAGTGCGTCGATCTGCTTTGAACCAACTACTGCGCTTTAAAGCCCGCCGCCCCTCGCCCGACAAAAAAAGCCGCGCCCACCGGGCGCGGCTTTTGCATTCCGGCGACGGCCGCTCAGCCGACGTCGGTCGAGTGAATGCGGTTTTCCACGCCCGGCACGCGGTTGCGCTTGCTGGTCAGCTTGTTGAGCGCGCCGAGATAGGCCTTGGCGGACGCGACCAGCGTATCCGGATCGGCACCCTTGGCGGTGTAGGAGCGGCCGCTCTCCGCCAGCCGCACCGACACCTCCGCCTGCGCATCGGTGCCCTCCGTCACGGCATGGACCTGGTACAGCTCGAGCTTGGCGTCGTGCGGCACCAGTTCGCGGATCGCCTTGAAGATCGCATCGACCGGACCGTTGCCAACCGCCTGCGTGGTGATGTGCCGGCCCTCGATGTCGAGCGTCAGCGTCGCCGATTGCGGGCCCATGGTGCCGGCAATGACGGTCAGCGACAGCACCTTGATGCGGTCATGGGCGGTGGCAATTTCCTCGTCGACCAGCGCCTCGATATCCTCGTCGTAGATCTGCTTCTTCTTGTCGGCCAGCGCCTTGAAGCGCACGAAGGCGTCTTCCAGCTGGTTGGCGGCCAACTGATAGCCGAGCTCCTCCAGCTTGTGGATGAAGGCGTGGCGGCCGGAATGCTTGCCCATCACCAGCGAGGTCTGCTTCACGCCGACGCTCTCCGGCGTCATGATCTCGTAGGTCTGGGCATTCTTCAGCATGCCGTCCTGGTGGATGCCGCTCTCGTGCGCGAAGGCGTTCCGGCCGACGATGGCCTTGTTGTACTGCACCGGGAACGAGGTCGCCGCCGCCACCAGCTTCGAGGCCCGCGTCAGCATGCTGGCGTCGACGCCGACCGCATACGGCAAAACGTCGTTGCGGGTCTTGATCGCCATCACGATCTCTTCCAGCGCGGCATTGCCGGCGCGCTCGCCGATGCCGTTGATGGTGCATTCGATCTGTCGCGCGCCGGCCTTCACGCCGGCCAGCGAATTGGCCACCGCCATGCCGAGATCGTTGTGACAATGGGTGGAGAACACCGCTCTGTCCGAGTTGGGCACGCGCTCGCGCAGCATCGTGAACAGCGCGAAATATTCCTCCGGCGTGGTGTAGCCGACGGTGTCGGGGATGTTGATGGTGGTGGCGCCGGCATTGATGGCGCCCTCGACGCAACGGCACAGGAAGTCGTGCTCGGTGCGCGTGCCGTCCTCGGCCGACCATTCGACGTCGTCGGTATGACTGCGGGCGCGGGTCACCTGCCCGATGATCATCTCGTAGACCTCGTGCGGCTCCTTCTGCAGCTTCCACTTCATGTGCACCGGCGAGGTGGACAGGAAGGTGTGGATGCGGCGGCGCCTGGCCGGCTTGATGGCCTCGGCGCAGCGGTCGATGTCCTTGGGCGAGGCGCGCGACAGGCCGCAGATCACGGCGTTCTTGGAGCGTTTGGCGATCTCGTTGACGGCGGCGAAATCGCCTTCCGAGGCAATCGGGAAGCCGGCCTCGATGATGTCCACGCCCATATCGTCGAGCAGTTCGGCCACCGCCAGCTTCTCTTCATGGGTCATGGTCGCGCCGGGCGACTGCTCGCCGTCCCGCAAGGTGGTGTCGAAGATGACGACGCGGTCCTTGTCGGACTGGGTCTGGGTGGTCATGGAATGTCCTTCTCGTCGCTTGCGCCGCTGACGGCGCTGTATGGGTCCTGGTGCCTGTCCGTCGATCCCCCGAGTGCCCAGGCGCACAGCGCCCAGCCGGCCCTCAGGGGCGGATAAGGAGAAGGAGCGTTCCCAGAATCAGGTTCGCCGCGGGGGCCAACACCATGGATTTGGCGGCCGCCCGTTCGATCGCGCAGGTGGTCTGCCGCGTCGACATTGGCAAGTGAACCCTCGTTTCGGCTGCCAGAATGGCGGAGTAAGGTGAAATCCGCGTTAAATCCCGGCCGATCCCCGCTTCTAGCGGAAACAGGACAACGAAATCAAGCGCGGCAATAGGTCAGCATTGCTGACTGGTTGCAGGCCGCCGCCGTGGCGAGCCGCCGGCTATTCCGCCAGAAGCGCCTTTTTGGCCTCCTGCAGTTCGGCCAGCGCCGCGCCTTCGACCGTCGGATAGGCCAGATCGAGCCGTTCCATTGCCGCGACCACCGCGCCCGCCACCGCCAGGCGCGTGAACCATTTGTTGTCAGCCGGGATGACGAACCACGGCGCCTCGTCGCGGCTGGTCTCGCGGATCGCCTCCTGGTAGGCGGCCATGTAGTCCGGCCAGAGCTTGCGCTCGGACACATCGCCCATCGAGAACTTCCAGCGCTTGCCGGGCTGGTCGATGCGCTCGAGGAAACGCTTGCGCTGCTCATCCAGCGACAGGTTCAGAAAGAATTTCAGGACAAGCGTGCCGTTGCGGGCGAGATGGCGCTCGAAGGCGCGGATGTCGTCGAAGCGATGCTGCCAGATCTGCTTGCCGGTCACCGCCGCGGGCAGCCGCTGTTTTGCGAGATATTCCTGATGGATGCGCACCGTCAGCACTTCCTCGTAGTGCGAGCGGTTGAAGATGCCGATGCGGCCGCGCTCCGGCAGCGCCTTGGCGATACGCCAGAGGAAATCGTGATCGAGTTCTTCCTCGCTCGGCGCCTTGAACGAATGCACCTGAACGCCCTGCGGATTGACGCCGCTCATGACATGCTTGATGGCGCCGTCCTTGCCGGCGGCGTCCATCGCCTGGAACACCAGCAGGACCGACCATCTGTTGTGGGCGTAGAGTTTCTCCTGCAACTCGGACAGCTTCTCGATGCTCTCCTTGAGCAGTTTCCTCGCGTCCTCCTTGTCGATCGAGAGCCCGCAGCACTCAGTCGGGTCGTGATCGGACAGCTTGAACTTGTCCGGTTTGTCGATGCGGAAACGCTTGGCGATTTTGTCGAGTTTCATGGGCGTCCTTTCGATCGGACAAGCTTAGGCGTCGGCGAAGCGGTGCGCCAGAAAAGCCTGCACAAAAGGCAGCATCGCCGGCTCGAAATCGGCCGGGCCGCGCACGATCCGGATACCGGCAAGTTCGGGGTGCTGCTCGCTGCGGAGATGATCGAGCACGCGCGCGTTAAGGGCATCGGCGCTTTCGTGCGACCGCAGCACCTTGATCAGGGCGATCAGGCTGCCGTCGACCACCGCGGTCCAGCCCGGCTCGGCGGAAAACGCCGCCTCGTCGAGCCCGGTCTCCTCTTTCAGTTCGCGCCGCACGCTGACATCGAGATCGACAGCGCCGTCGACGATATCGGTCGGATCGGGCGTGCCGGCGGGAAAATAGATCTCGCCGGCATGCGCGGTTTCCGCCGCCATGACACCGAGCAAGAACGCGCCGTCGGCGGACAAAACCGCAGCGCCGCCGAAACAGTCATAGACCCCCGCCGGCGGACGGCCCCAATGGCCCCACGCCGCGAAACTCGCATAGTCGGTTTCGAGGTAGTCGCCGCGCAGCACGCCATCGGCGAGCTCCATCCGGTGCATCATCAGCACGCGGCCGTTCCACACCGTCGGCCGTTCGCGTTGCAGTTCCACGAAGAAGGCCTCGATCTCCGCCTGGCGCTCCAAGGCAAACGCCCACGGCTTCGGCGAAAAACGCAGCTCCAGCCGTTCGAGCCGAATGAGGCTGGGCGAGCCGTTCATGGGCCGATCTTTTCCGGTTCGAACATCCGGCGCGGGTTGACGATCTCGTCCTGCGCGGCGATCAACTGGATCTCGCGCGTCCCGGCTTCCACCGTCCGGGACAGAACGCCGAACACGCTCGACGCCGCGCGCGCCAGCGCGACCTCGATCGGCTCGCGCAGATAGTGCGCGAAGAACAACGCGGCGATGGCGTCGCCGGCGCCGTTGACCGCCAGCGGCAGTTTTGGCGTGCGCAGCCGGAAACAGCCGGTCGCATCGGACGCCAGGAGGTCGATGCAGTCGGCCGGCGTCGCGCCGGTGTGCAGCGAGGTGACCAGAATGGCGCGGGGACCGAGATTGTGCACCGCCTGAACCGCGTCGCGCGCCTGCGCCAGCGTTTCGCTGGGCCGGCCGGCCAGATAATCCAGTTCGAATTGGTTCGGCGTGATGATATCGGCCGCCGGCACCGCCTTGTGCTTCATGAACTCGGGGATGCCCGGGCGCACGAAGACGCCGCGTCCGACATCGCCGATCACCGGATCGCAACAATAGCGCGCCGCCGGATTGGCGCGCCTGACCGCGGCCACCGCGTCCAGGATCGCCTCCCCGATATCGGCGCCGCCCATGTAGCCGGACAGCACGCCGTCGCAGGTCGCCAAGACGCCACGCTGCGCGATTCCGGCCATCACGTCGCCGATCAGCGCGGCGTCGAATACCTGGCCCTTCCAGTCGCCATAGCCGGTGTGGTTGGAAAACTGCACCGTGTGCACCGGCCAGACCTCGATGCCGAGGCGCTGGAGGGGAAACACCGCGGCGGCGTTGCCGACATGGCCGTAGGCGACGTGGGACTGGATGGAGAGGAGATTCATTGCGGGCAATCTAGCCGCCGGACCGGCGTTTGTCGTGGCGCATCAGGCGGGGCAGCCGTGCAAAAAAGCGAATGGCCGGGGCAAGCCCCGGCCATTCCGGATTCTGCGAAGCTGGTGCGGTCTATTTGCCGCCCATCATCTTGTTCGCCTCGATGACGTATTTGTTGGTGTAGGTCTTCGACAGGTCGATCTTGGCGTTGGCGATGGCCGGCACCGATTGCGCGAACACCGCCAGCACTGCTTCGGCGCCCTTCGGGTCCATCATGCCGTTCTCGGAGAACATCGGCAGCGTGTTCTTGAGCGCGGCGATGTAGAGCGCCCTGTCCTTGCCGACCAGTTCCGGCGGCATCTTGTCGGCGATCTCCTCCGGCGTGTGGGTGTGGATCCACTTCAGCGTGGCGATGATGGCGTTGGTCATGCCCTGCACCGCCTTCTCGTTCTTGGCGATCCAGTCGGTCCGGGTATAAAGCGCGCCGCCCGGATACTCGCCGCCGAACACGGCCAGCGTGTCCTTCTGGCTGCGGGTGTCGCTGAGTATCTTGAGCCCCTGGTGCTTGCCCTGCAGCAACGTGATCGCCGGGTCGAGCATGATGGCGGCTTCGATCTCGCCGTGCTCCATCGAGGCGATGGCGGTGGCGCCGAGCCCGACGCCGATGACGGCGACCGAGTTCGGATCGACGCCGTTCTTGGCCAGGATGTATTTCAGAAAGAAGTCGGTGGACGAGCCCGGCGCGCTGACGCCGACCTTCTTGTTGGCGAGGTCCTTGATCGAGCCGATCGCCGCGGTGTGCTTCGGCGACACCACCAGGGCGAAACCCGGGTAGCGGTCATAGACCACGAAGGATTGCAGCATCTGGTTCTTGGCGGCGAGATTGACGGTGTGGTCGAAATAGCCGGACACCACGTCGGCGCTGCCGCCCATCACCGCCCGGAGCGCCTCGGAGCCGCCCTTGAACTGGACCAGATTGATATCAACGCCGGCCTTTTTATACTCGCCGAGTTCATAGGCCAGCATGGTCGGCAGATAGCAGAGGCATGAGGCGCCGCCGATCGCCAGCGTGACCTTGGTTTGCGCGAGCGCGAAACCCGACGACAGCATCAGCGCGGCGAAAGCAGCAACCCAGCGCCGCAACAGCTTCCCGGACATAAAGACCTCCCTGACAGGTGATTTTCCGGCGACTATAGGCAGCGGACGGCACTCTGACTAGGCGGATCGGTATCCGATCCATCAAGGTGACCACTGTCCCCGGCTTGCGGCCGCCAGCAAGACGCCATCAGTTGGCCGCCCGCACGATCGTTTGCAGTTCCTTTTCCAGGACCGCGGCCGCCTGGGGGTCATCGTCGCACAGCAGCACCTGCAAGCCGTCGGGAATAAGCTCGGCGCCGACGACCGGCTTGGCGGCGCCCCAGGCCGGCAGCGTGACATGAAACACCGTTCCGCCGCCCGGCGCGTCGGCAAAGCCGACCTCACCGCCAAGGCGTCCGACAATCTGCTTGACGATGCTCAACCCAAGCCCGGTGCCGCCGCGCGGACGGCTGTCGCTGGTGTCGGCCTGAGCGAAGCGTTCGAAGATACGGGCCTTGAAGTCTTCCGGAATGCCGGGCCCGCGATCGCGCACCGACAGGCGTACAGTGCCCGCGTCGTTCGCCACGGCCACGTCAACCTCCGCCCCGGCCGGCGAGAACTTGATGGCATTCGACAGAAGATTGGTGATGACCTGCGTCATCCGGTCCGCATCGGCCTTCACGTCGTCAACGACGGCCGCATTGATCATTCGAAGCCGCACGCCGCAGGTTTCCGCGAATTCACGGTTGGCTTCGATCGCCTGCAGGAGCAACGGGCGCAGCTCGACGCGCTCCTGTCGGAACGGCATCTGCCCCGCTTCCATCTTCTCGATATCGAGAATGTCGTTGATCAGCCGGACCAGGCGCTGACTATTCACGTGGGCAATGGCAATCAGCCGTGCCGCCGGGCCCGGTATGTCGCCGCCGGCATTGTTGACCAGCAAGCTCAGCGACGCGCAGATCGACGTCAGCGGGGTGCGCAATTCGTGACTGACCGACGCGACGAAATCATCCTTGAGCCGTTCCAGCCGCTTGCGTTCCTGGGCATAGCGCATGGCGCGCAACAGGCCGCGGGCTTCGATCTGGCCTTTGACCAGATAGTCCTGCGAACCCTCCTGTAGCGCCTGCGCCGCCAGCGCATCGTCGTCGAGGCCGGTCATTACCACCAGCGGCACGCCGGGTGCGATCGCGCGGGTACGCCGGATCGCGTCCATCCCCTGCGCATCCGGCAAGCCCAGATCGAGCAGGATCAGATCGACGGTACTCTTGGCGAGAAAGGCTTCCGCTTCCGCCATCGACGCGACATGCGTCAGTTCGCTTTCGTGGGCGTCCTGCTCCTTGAACATCTCGCGCAGCAGCCGGGCATCGCCGCTGTTGTCTTCGACCAGCAGAACCGATTTTATGGATATCATGCATGATCGCCTTGGGCGCGCTGCGGCAGCTTGACCTTGGTCAGCCAGAAATCGTTGATGCTGGTCACGAGCCGCTCGAATTCATCCAGCTGCACCGGCTTGGTGAGATAGCAGTTGGCGGCCAGTTGATAGCTTTTCTTGATGTCGGCCTTGGCGTCGGAAATGGTGAGTACGACGGTCGGGATCGATTTCAGCCCGGCATCTTCCTTGATGAGGGCAAGCACCTCGCGGCCGTCCATCTTCGGCAGGTTGAGGTCGAGCAGAATGAGGTCCGGCCGCGGGCACGCCGCATAGTCGCCCCATTGCCGCAGGAAGGCCATGGCTTCGACGCCGTCCGACGCCACATGAATCCGCACCCGGGCATTGGTCTTGCCGAACACCTCCTGCATCAGCCGGACGTCGCCGGGATTGTCTTCGACCAGCAGGACTTCGACGGTCAGGTTTTTCTCTTCGGTGGTTCCCATGGCGGTTCTCATGACTTTCTGAAGTGGGACTGCTGCGGCAGCTTGACGGTGTTGAGCCAGAACTCGCTAATGCTTTTCACCAGCCCATCGAACGCGTCGAGATGCACCGGCTTGGTGAGGTAACAATTGGCCTGGAGCTGATAGCTGAAAATAATGTCGTCTTCGGCATCGGATGTGGTCAGAATCACGGTCGGGATCAGCTTGAGCGAGTCATTGGCCTTGATCCGGGCGAGGACTTCGCGGCCGTCCATCTTCGGCAAATTCAGGTCGAGCAGAATGAGGTCCGGCCGCGGCGCGTCGGCATAGGCGCCCGTCCTGCTCAGGAACGCCATCGCTTCAGTACCGTCCACCGCGACGTGGAAACGAATATTGAGATTGGAGTTGCGGAACGCCTCCTGGGTCAGCCGCACGTCGCCGGCGCTGTCTTCGACCAGCAGGACGTCCATGGAGGTGGCCTTTCGCGTACTCATGTGTCCCTGCTGACGGAAGCGAGGTCGAACCCGAAGGCCGATCCATGCCCGAGTTGCGATTCGACGGAAATGCTGCCGCCGTGCCGCTCGACGATTTTTTTGCAGATCGCCAGGCCGATGCCGGTGCCCGCATATTCCTCGCGCTTGTGCAGCCGCTGAAACATGCCGAATATCCGCTCGAAGTACTGCGCATCGATGCCGAGACCGTTGTCCTTCACGACGAACTTCCATTTCTTGTCGCCATTGGAAGTGGCGGAGACGTGTACCTTGGGCACGCCGGGCGCTTGGTATTTGATGGCGTTGCCGACAAGGTTCTGGAACAACTGGGTCAGTTGCGTTTCGTCGGCCATGACCATGGGCAATGGCTCATGCGTGACCAGCGCGCCACTCTCGGTAATCGCGCCCTGCAGTTGCATGATCGCCTGCTGGAACGCCTCCTCGCTGGAGGTCTCCACCATCTCGGTGCCCTTGGTGCCGACGCGGGAATACGTCAGGAGATCCTGGATCAGCCGCTGCATCCGGCTGGCGCCGTCGACCGCGAAGGCGATGAACTCGTCGGCGTCGGAATCGAGCTTGCCCTTGTAGCGCCGCGACAGCAACTGCGTGTAGCTCGCCACCATGCGCAGCGGCTCCTGCAGATCGTGCGAGGCGATGTTGGCGAACTGCCCCAGTTCCTCGTTCGAGCGGTACAGTTCGTCCACCTTCTTCAGAAGTTGTTCGGCGGCCTGCTTGCGCGCGGTGATATTGCGGATCGCCGCCGTCACCAGCGTGCCCTCGACATTCTCCAGCGGGCTCAGCATCAGCTCGATCGGGAACTCGCTGCCATCTTTGCGACGGGCGATCAGTTCGATGCCGGTGCCGATCTGCTGCGCCAGCGCGTCTTCCTCGGAGCGCAGATCGTCGGCGATCAGCCGCTCCTCGAAGCCTTCCGGAATGATGTTCTTGACCTTCTGGCCCAGCAGTTCGTCGCGGCGGTAGCCAAACTGCTTCCCGGCCTGAAGGTTCAGCAGCACGATCTCGCCAGCGTCGTTGACCACGACCATGGCATCGGGCGCCGCCTCCAGCAGGCCGCGGTAACGCTCTTCCATCTGCGCCATGTGCTGATCGGCCGCCTTGCGCACGCTGATATTGCGGATCGCGGCCGTGACCAGCGTGCCCTCCGCGCTGTCCAGCGGGCTGAGCATGATCTCGATCGGAAACTCGCTACCGTCCTTGCGCAGCGCGATCAGTTCGATGCCGGTGCCGATCTGCTGCGCCAGCGCGTCTTCCTCGGAGCGCAGATCGTCGGCCACCAGCCGCTCGGCGAAGCCCACCGGAATGATGTTGGTGACCATCTGCCCGAGCAGTTCGTCGCGGCGGTAGCCGAACTGGTTCTCGGCCTGCACGTTCAGCAGGACAATCTCGCCGCCCTGGTTCACCACCACCATCGCATCGGGCGCCGCCTCGAGCAGGCCACGATAGCGCTCTTCCATCTGTGCGAGATGCTTTTCCGCCGCATTGCGCACGCTGATGTCGCGGATGGCGGCCGTCACAAGTATGCCCTCGGCGCTGGCCAGCGGGCTGAGCATGATCTCGATCGGGAATTCGGTGCCATCCTTGCGCAGCGCCGTCAGCTCGATGCCGGTGCCGATCTGCTGCGCCAGCGCGTCCTCGGCCGAACGGAGATCGTCGGCGATCAGGCGCTCGGCGAAGCCCTGCGGAATGATACTGGTGACCTTCTGACCGAGCAGCGCGTCGCGGTGATAGCCGAACTGCTTTTCGGCCTGCACATTCAGCAGCACGATTTCGCCGCTCTGGTTCACCACCACCATGGCGTCGGGAGCCGCCTCCATCAGGCCGCGATAGCGCGCTTCCGACTCTTTTCCCTCGCTCAGGTCGCGGCTGATGACGGTGAACCCGCGCAGCTTGCCTTCTGCGTCATGCGATGCCGTCAGCGTCGCCTGCGCCGCGAACTGCTCGCCGTTTTTGCGGACGCGCGTGCCGCGATCCTCGTAATGACCGTTCGCGGCGGCTCGCCTCAGCAGTTCCGCCGGCCGGCCGTTTTCGATATCGTCGGCGGTGAAGAAACGGGAATAGTTCTGACCGCTGACTTCGGCGAAGGTCCAGCCGGTGATCGTTTCGGCGCCGGGGTTCCAGCTTCTGATTTCACCGAGCGGACCGATCATGTAGATCGCATGATCGCGGACCCCGTCGATGAGCCGGCGAAATTTGTCTTCGCTTTCGCGCAACGCCAGCTCGGTTCTGGCCCGGCTAGCGCTGTCGCGCTGAACGCTCCAGCCCGCGCCCCCCGTAATGAGAAGCCCCAGCAGGGTTCCGGCGATCAGAATTAGCTTGGTCTGCTCGACGTCCTGCTCTTTCTCCAATGACCGGACGGACAGCAGACTAATTTCGGCGGCGATCATTTCCGCCCTGAGCGCCTGGAACGACTTGTTGATGAGTTCGCCGCGCGCGTCCTGAAAGGCGACGATCGTCGCTTCCAGACCACTGTCCCGGCGCATGGCAACAATACGGTCTGACAGTTGCTCCCACTCTACCACCAGCACGTCGAGGGCGGCGATGCGGCGCTGCTGTTCCGGGTTATCCTTCGTCATGTCGCGAACAACCGTTCGCTCGCGGTTCATCGCGGCCTCGGCGGTGCGCATGGCTTCGAGGTAGGTTTCGTCGCCGGAAATGATGTATCCGCGCAGGCTGGATGACATCGTCTCCACGGCGAGGCTTAACTGCCTGAACTCCCGCAGCACGTCGCGGGTGTGTTCGACCAGCCCGGCGCTGCTGCGGGATTCCACCACGCCGCGATAGGAGAACAGGCCGACGGCAATCAGCACCAGAATGGCCGAGCCGAAGGCCAGCAGTATGGTTCGATTCGACTGAAGTTTGATGCTCATGGCAGCCTTGGGCGCCGCAGCGTTCGCCGGCGCCGACACTGGCAGCGACATGTTAACGCGATGGTTCGCCGGTGCCGACAAGTCGTGCGTTTGTCGTTGCAATGGCTAAGATTGCACGACCGTTGTCCGGGCGGCATACGCACAATCGCTTATATGCGCCGCACTGGCGCTACGCCGTTACCGGTCGCGGCAATGACGGCAGCTATCCTTAAGGCCGCGCCTCGGCCACTGGGCGCCACACCAGCAGCCGCTTCTCGATCACCGTGACGATGCTGTCGATGACGATGACGAAGGCGGCCAGCACGAACATGCCGGCGAACACGCCGGCAACGTCGAAAATGCCTTCGGCCTGCTGGATCAGATAGCCGAGGCCGGCGGCGGCGCCGAGATATTCGCCGACCACGGCGCCGACCACGGCGAAGCCGACCGAGGTGTGCAGCGACGAGAACATCCACGACAGCGCCGACGGCCAGTAGACGTGGCGCATCAGCTGCCGCTCGTTCATGCCCAGCATGCGCGCATTGGCCAGCACCGTCGGCGACACTTCCTTGACGCCCTGGTAGACGTTGAAGAACACGATGAAGAACACCAGTGTGACGCCGAGCGCCACCTTGGACCAGATGCCCAGCCCCAGCCACAGCGTGAAGATCGGCGCCAGCACCACGCGCGGCAGCGCATTGGCCATTTTGACGTAGGGGTCGAACACCGCGGCGGTGCGCGGCTGGCGGGCGAACCAGAAGCCGACCAGCACGCCGCCGATCGAGCCGATGAAGAAGGCGAGCACCGCTTCGATCAGCGTCACCCACAGATGTTTCCAGATCACGCCGGTGGAAAACCAGATGTAGACCTGGTGGGCGACGTCGAGCGGATTGGAAAAGAAGAACGGCGGCAGCAGCACGCGGCCGAACACCGGCACCGTGGTCAGCAATTGCCACAGCACCAGGCTGACGACCGCGACCATGACCTGCAAGGCGGTGAGCGTGACCCGCGACATCGCCTAGACCCCTTCCGCCTGCGCGTAGCCCTTGAGCACCTCGGCCTTCAGCATCTGCCAGATGTCGCGGTGCAGTTTCTGGAACTCCGGCTCGGCCTTGATCTCGGAAATGTCGCGCGGGCGCGGCAACGGCACCTTCCAGTCGCCGATGATGCGCGCCGCCGGCCCCGCCGACATGATGACGACGCGGTCGGACAGCGCGATCGCTTCCTCAAGATCGTGGGTGACGAACAGCACCGCCTTGCGGTCGGCGCTCCACAGATCGAGCAGCAGGTTGCCCATGATCTGCCGCGTCTGCGCATCGAGCGGGCCGAACGGCTCGTCCATCAGCAAGATTTTCGGATCGCGGATCAGCACCTGGGCGAGGCCGACGCGCTTGCGCTGGCCGCCCGACAGCATATGCGGGTAGCGGTCGCCGAAGGCGCCGAGGCCGACGCGGGTGAGCCAGGCCTGCGCGCGCTCGCGCGCCTCGGCCTGCGGCGTGCCGGCTGTCTCGAGGCCGATGGCGACGTTCTCCAGCGACGTTTTCCAGGGAAACAGCGCGTCGGCCTGAAACAGATAGCCGGCCTGCCGGTTGATGCCGGGCAGCGGCGCGCCGAAGATATCGACCCGTCCGCCGGCGGGCGCCAGCAGTCCGGCGGCGATATTCAGAAGCGTCGACTTGCCGCAACCGGTCGGCCCGACAATGGCGACGAACTCGCCGTCGGCCACGTCGAGGCTGGCGCGCGCGACCGCGGTGTAGACGCCGCCATCGGCGAGGCGGAACGCGACATCGACATCGGCCAGCGCAATGGCCGACGGCGCATCGGTCTGCGCCCGCGCGATCTCCGGCATTCGTCCCCGCCTCCCCGTTTGGCCCGGGCAAACTAGCGGCTTGCCTCGCCAATGCAAACCCGGTCATCATCGCCGCAATGAATTTCGATGCTCGTCTCGCCGACGCGTTTGCGCGTCTGCCCGATTATCTCGGCAGCCATGTTCTGGTCAGCCTCACGGCGCTGGCTCTGGGCCTCGGCATCAGCCTGCCGCTGGCGATCTGGGCGCGGCAGCGCCCGGCGCTGCGCGGTTCCCTGCTGGCGGTCGCCAGCGTGGTGCAGACCATTCCCGGCCTGGCGCTGCTGGCGCTGTTCTATCCGCTGCTGCTGGCGCTATCGGCGCTGTCGGAAAATGCCTTCGGCGCCGGCTTCTCGGCGCTCGGCTTTCTGCCCTCGGTATTGGCGCTGACGCTCTATTCAATGCTGCCGGTGCTGCGCAACACGGTGACCGGGCTCGACGCCGTCGACTATCGATTACTCGAGGCCGGCCGGCTGTTCGGCGCCGGGCCGTTGCGGCTGTTGCGCGATGTCGAACTGCCGCTGGCGCTGCCGGTGATCATGGCCGGCATCCGCACGTCGGCGGTGTGGGTGATCGGCACCGCGACGCTGGCGACGCCGATCGGCCAGACCAGCCTCGGCAATTACATCTTCACCGGCTTGCAGACGCAGAACTGGGTCTTCGTCGCCTTCGGCTGCGTCGCCGCAGCAGTGCTGGCGCTGACGGTCGACCAGATGCTGGCGCTGATCCAGCACGGCATCGGCCGCCGCCGCAGGCTGCCTGTGGCGCTCGGCATGCTCGGCATCGTCGCCGTGGTGCTCGGCGCGCTGGTGCCCGGCCTGTCGCGGACCCCGGCCACCTATGTGATCGGCGCCAAGACCTTCACCGAGCAATATCTGCTGGCGGCCTTGATCCGCCAGCAACTGGCGGCGGACGGTCTGACGTCGTCGCAGCGCCAGGGCCTCGGCTCCAGCGTGCTGTTCGATGCGCTGGCCAGCAACGAGGTCGATATCGCGGTCGATTACTCCGGCACGCTGTGGACCAACCGCATGGGGCGCAGCGACGTGCCGCCGCGCGAGCAAGTCATGAGCGAACTGTCGCAATGGCTGACGGACAACCACGGCATCCGCATGCTCGGCTCGCTCGGCTTCGAGAACGCTTATGCGCTGGCGATGCCGCGCGCCCGGGCCGAGGCGCGCGGGATTCGCAGCATTGCCGACCTCGCCGCGCATGCGCCGCAACTGTCGATTGCCGGCGATTACGAGTTTTTCGCCCGGCCGGAATGGAAATCGCTCGAAAGCGCCTACGGCCTGCGCTTCCGCGCGCAGCGGCAGATGCAGCCAGAGTTCATGTATCAGGCGGCGGCGAACGGCGAGGTCGACGTGCTGTCGGCCTTCACCAGCGACGGCCAGATCGACACCGACGATCTCGTGGTGCTGGAGGACCCGCAGCGCGTGATCCCGCCTTACGACGCCATCCTGCTGCTGGCGCCGCGCCGTGCTGAGGACGCGCGGCTGATCGCGGCGTTGCAGCCGCTGATCGGCCGCATTGGCGTCACCGCCATGCGCGCCGCCAATGCGCGGGCCTCGGGCGGCGGGGTGACGGTGGGTGAGGTGGCGCGGGAGCTGTGGGGGACGGTGAGTTCGAAGAAAGCGGAATGACGCGCCGCTCCCACCGCTCGTCCCCGCGAAAGCGGGGACCCAGAGCCACTCTCTCTGACTCAGAGCCCTGAAATCTGGATTCCCGCTTGCGCGGGAATGAGCGGAGAACTGGCGCGCCGCAAAGCGCCTACCCCTCGATCTTCGAGAAATCCGCCACCGCGCGCGTTGCCTCGCGGATTTCGCTGAGCAGCCGGAGCCGGTTGTCGCGCAGCGCCGTGTCGTCGGCGTTGACGGTAACCTTGTCGAAGAAGGCATCGACCGTCGGGCGCAGTTTCGCCATCGCGCTCATGGCGGCGGCGAAGTCTTCCTTGGCGACGGCGGCGGAGGCTTCCGACTTGGCGGTATCGATCGCGGCCGCCAGCGCCTTTTCCTCGGGCTCCGTCAGCAGCGCCGCATCCGGCGCGCCGGAGAAGCTTTTGCCGTCCTTCTTCTCCTCGATGCGCAATATGTTCGACGCGCGCTTGACGCCGGCCAGCAGGTTCTTGCCGTCGTCGGTATCGAGGAATTGGCCCAGCGCCTCGACGCGGCGGACGATCATCAGCAAATCGTCCTGCACGCTTCCACCCTCCCCTGGAGGGGGAGGGTCGCCGCGAAGCGGCGGGGTGGGGTGACTGGTCTGGCCACGCGCGCCTTCGGCGCGGTCACCCCCTCCCGGCGAGCTGCGCTCGCCGACCTCCCCCCTCCAGGGGGAGGTGGAAGAAGAGAGCGCGAACACGGCGTCCACCAGATCGTGCCGGGCGCCCTGCTCGCGGAGCTGGACCTTGAGGCGATCGGCGAAGAAAGCCAGGAGATCGCTGCTTAACTTTTCTAAAGCGAGTCGAGAAAATTCTTCCGACTTAAGTACATTAAACGCACTAACGACTGCTGGTTCCTTCGGAGTCCCGTCTACGATCACGCTCTCAAACATGAAATGTACATCAATACTATCGAGATAGCGAAGACGCCGAGTCAGCTCCGCAAACGCATCTACTCTTTGAGTGTAGTTTTCCTCATACTCATCATCAAATGAGAGATCAGGGTCGCCAATCTGATGGATACCAATATCGCCCGCGTGCCTATCTAGAAAACCGTCGCCATTGAGCAGCCAGTATCGCTGAGGGTCATTCCACGACTGAGTCGGCTCAGTTTGTGACTGGGGATCCCACATCTCTGCCAAGGCCTCATAGCGGCGATGGTCCGGGCGGAAGCTGAATTGGATCAACAAAGTTTGGACTAAGCCAAAAACTGCTTTCAAATGAATAGAAATCTTGTTCTCGACTATTAATCTAACAACGCCGAGCGCCGCCCTGCGCAGCGCATACGGGTCCTTGCTCCCCGTCGGCTTCTCGTCGATGGCCCAGAAGCCGACCAGCGTGTCGATCTTGTCGGCCAACGCCACCGCGATGGACACCGGATCGCCCGGCACCAGATCGTCCGGGCCCTTCGGCTTGTAGTGATCCTCGCTGGCATGGGCGACGGCTGCGTCCTCGCCCTGCGCCTCGGCATAGTATTTGCCCATCAAGCCTTGCAGTTCGGGGAATTCGCCGACCACCTCCGTCAGGAGATCGGCCTTGCACAGCTGCGCGGCGCGTTCGGCCTTGGCCGGATCGGCCTTGACCAGCGGCGCCAACTCTTTCGCCAGCGCCGTGATGCGCGCGATGCGCTCGGCCTGCGTGCCCAGCTTCTCGTGAAACACGATTCCGCTGAACTTCGGCAGCCGGTCTTCCAGCCGCGTCTTCAGATCGGTGTCGTAGAAGAACTTGGCATCGGAGAGCCGCGCGCGGATGACGCGCTCGTTGCCGGCGACAATGGCCTTGCCGCCGTCGCTGGCCTCGATATTGGCGACCAGGATGAACTTGTTGACGAGCTTGGCGGTCTGCGGGTCGCGCAGCACGAAGCATTTCTGGTTGGCGCGGATGGTGGCGCGGATCACCTCGCCGGGAATGTCGAGGAAGGCCTTGTCGAATTCGCCCATCAGCGTCACCGGCCATTCGACCAGGCCTGCGACCTCGGCCAGCAGCGCCTCGTCCTCGACCAGCTCGTAGCCCTGCGCGAAGGCAAGGTTCTTCGCGTCGGCGCGGATCATGTCCATGCGGCGCGCCGGATCGAGCACCACCTTGGCGCGCTCCAGCGCGGCGACGTAATCGTCGAAGCGTTTTACGGTAATCTCGCCCGGCGCCATGAAGCGATGGCCGCGCGTGACGTTGCCGGCGGCGATGCCGTCGATGCCGAACTTCACGATCTCCGGCTCTTCGGTCTCGGGACCGAAGGTGGCGACGATGGAATGCAGCGGCCGCACCCAGGCGAGCCGGCCTGCGCCCCAGCGCATCGACTTCGGCCACGGGAAGCCGCGCACCACCTCGGGGACCATGTCGGCGATGACGTCGATGGCGGCACGCCCCGCCTTCTCGGTCACGGCGATATAGAAGTCGCCCTTCTTGTCGGCCTGCACCTTGGCCTGATCGATGGAGGTGAGCCCGGCGGCGCGCAGGAAGCCGGCGATGGCCTGCTCGGGCGCGCCGACCTTGGGGCCCTTGCGCTCTTCCTTGAGGTCGGGCTGGCGCGCCGGCACGCCGTGCACCGTCAGCGTCAGCCGCCGCGGCGTGGCGAAGGCCCTGGCGCCCTCATAGACCAGCCCCGCCGCCACCAGCCGGTCGGTGATCATCTTCTTGAGGTCATCGGCCGCGCGCGCCTGCATGCGCGCGGGGATTTCCTCGGAGAACAATTCGAGCAGAAGATCGGGCATTGACTTACTCTTGGATCATGCGGCGCAAGGCAGTGCGGTAGCAGGGCGACCGTCAATTGTCACTTGGCGGGGTCTTCCCCTCCCCCCGCTCTTGCGGTGGGGAGGGGTCAGGGGTGGGGGGACGATTTTCCCGCAGGGCCGCCGCGATGACCTCGCACACACCTTCGACATTCGTCAGGACCTCGTTGTTCCAGAAGCGCAGTACCCGATAGCCTTGGCGATCGAGGTACGCCGTTCGCGCCGCATCGTGCGCTGCTTGGGTGTCCTCGTTGTGCTGGCCGCCATCCACTTCGACGATCAGGCGATGCTGGTGGCAGGCAAAATCCGCAAAGAACGGACCGAGGGTCGCTTGGCGGCGAAAATGGGTGCCTTCGACCGCCAGACTTCGAAGGTAACGCCAAAGCTTTCGCTCGGCGTCGGTCATCTCGTGGCGCAGGCGGCGCGCGTTGGGCACCCGATCGTCACGCGCGCGTACCGGACGTTTCATCCCCCCACCCCCGACCCCTCCCCACCGCAAGCGCGGGGGGAGGGGTGAAGAAGTTGAACCCCTCTCTACCACCCGCCGCCGCCGCCCCCGCCGCCACCGCCGCCGGAACTGCCGCCGCCGCCACCGGAAAAACCCGACGAGCCGGACGACACCGGCACCGCGCTCGACAGCGCGCTGCTGGTGCTGGCGACCGTGGCCGCGACCGCGCTGCCGAAGGAGCGGCCCGACCAGGCGCCGCTGTGCCAGGCCGGGCGATAGCTGCGCATCGGCGCGGCGTCGCCCGGATGGGCGCGGCGCAACGCCGTCTCGAAGGCATCCGACCACGGCTTCTCGGCCTTGAGCGCCACCGCATAAGGCAGCAGCGCCTCGAACCGCTCAGTGGTGATCTCCGGCGCTTCCATGTTGAGGCGCGGCGTCTCGGCCGTCTCCAGATACAGCTTGAAGCCGGCGAGCTGATCCATGACCGGGCGGCCGAGCGCGGTCGGCGCCCGCATCAGGTAGATGAACAGGCCGTTTAGCGTGGCGAAGCCGACGACCAGCAGGATCGGGAACGGATAGTCGGCGAGGAACGTGCCGAGCAACGGCAGTACCTCGCCGAGGCCTTCGGGAAACAGGCTCTGCACGATGCTGGTGCCGATGGCGATGAAGATGCCGAGCACCACAAGCGTCAGCGCGGCGCGGGCGATGGATTGAAAGCCGGTGGCGCGAAACAGCGCCAGGCCGATCGGGATCAGGAACATGCCGAGCCACAGGCTGCCGAACGCCGTGAAGGCGATGATGAAAATGTCCTCGTCGCGCAAGCCGCCGAAGGCGAAGATGCTGGCGATGACGATGGCGGTCATCGCCACGCCGGCGGCGACATAGCCGAGGTTGCGGCGGAAGAAGCGGTGACGGTTCTCGTTCTCGATGGCGCTGGTGAACTTGGAGGCCACCGTGGCGACGCCGCTGCCATTGGCGCGGTCGATGGTGGCGCTGCCGCCCTGCCCGTCGACCCAGTCGAAGATGGCGCGCTCGCCCGGCGGCAGCGCCGCCAGGCCGCCCTCGGGCTTTGCCTTGGTCGCCGTCAGCGTCAGCGTGCCATCCTTGTCGTCGAAGCGAAGCAGGCCGCGCACCGCCAGCGACAGCGCCGCCGCGGTGAAGGCGCGCCACTTGTCGCGGGCGAAGCCCCAGTTCTCGATGTAATTGGCCAGCGCCGGCGAGATGCCCTTGGGCGGATGAAACAGCGGGATGACAAGGCCCGGCTTGGGATCGCGGCCGACTGCGCTCCACGCCGCCATGTAATAGAGCAGCACCAGCACGAAGCCGCCGCCGCCGAAAATCCAGCGCCGGTTGTCGCGCGCCGCATACCACAGCGCCTCGGCGGCGCTCGGCGGCGCCACCGCGCCATCAGGAATTTCGGCGACAACGGTCAGCCCTTCGCGCGCCGTCAGCGGGCGGGTGGTCGCCACCGTCAGCACGCCGGCCGCATCGACTGCGCCGCGCCAGTCGGTGCCGCGCGCGCCGAGCTGGCCGCTATAGGCGGTCCAGCGCACCGGCCGCGCGCCGCCGGGCAGTTCGAGGCGGTAGCTCGCGGCCGAAATCGGGAAGCTCCAGAAATTGCCGGTGACGTTCCAGTTCAGCTCCGGCGTGCCGTCGAACCAGCGCACCTGCCGCGCCGTGCGGTAGCGGAACACATAAGTGTAGTCGCCGGTCGCCAGCATCACATCCTGCTTGCCGGCATAGATGCGCATGACACCGCCGCTCTTGCGTTCGGTGAAATAGGGCTCCGGCTTGCCGTCGCGGGTGACGCCGAGCAGATCGAAGGTGACTTCGCGCAGCGTGCCGCCGGCATCGCGGAAGGTCAGCGGGAAGTCGCGAAAGATGCCGCGTTTGATGTCGCGGCCTTCGGCGCGCACGCGGATGGTTTCGGTGACGGTCAGCGTGCCGTCCGGGGCGACCTGGACGGCGGAGTCGAAGCGGTGGATCACCTCCGCCGCGCTGGCGGCGCCGACACTGAACAGGCTCAGCAGCAGCGCGACGGCAACCGTGCGGGCGGCGGCCATCGGACTACAGCGCCACCGCCGGCACGGCGCGGTCGGCCGGGTCGGCGAGTTCGAAATAGTCGCGCCGCGTGAAGCCGAAGGCGCCGGCGACCAGATTGCCGGGAAACGATTCGACCATGATGTTGAGGTTGCGCACCGCGCCGTTGTAATAGCGCCGCGCCATCTGGATCTCGTTCTCCAGCGTCGCCAGTTGCTGCTGCAGCTCAAGGAAATTGCGGCTGGCCTTGAGGTCGGGATAGTTCTCGGCCAGCGCGAACAGCCGGCCAAGCCCGAGCGACAGCGCGCCTTCGGCCTGGCCGCGGCGGGCAACGTCGCCTTCCGGCACCGCCTGGGCCGCGCCGCGCAGCTCGGTCACCTCGCGCAGCGCATCGCGCTCATGCGCGGCATAGCCTTTGACGGTTTCGAGCAGATTGGGGATCAGGTCGGAGCGGCGCTTGAGCTGGACGTCGATGCCGCTCCACGCCTCGTTGCCCATCTGGCGCGTGCGCACCAGCCGGTTGAAGGTGACGATGACATAGACCGCCACCGCGGCCATGACGATCAGGAGGATCCAAACAAGCATGGTTGTCCTTTACCCTCCCCTGGAGGGGGAGGGTCGACGCGCGGAGCGCGCCGGGGTGGGGTGAACTTCCGCGCCAATGCTCATAGCGATATATCAACGGAAAGATTCAGTTCGAAATCAGAAAACTCGTGAGAACGCCCTTCCTCGAAAGATCCTTCAATATCGATGCAGGTCCAACCCGAAATATCAAAGCTAATCGTTCGATTCGTGTCGGTCACAAATCACCCCACCCCGCCGCCTGCGGCGGCGACCCTCCCCCTCCAGGGGAGGGTTAAGAAGCGCCGCCCGCTTCGGTCTTCAGCCACGCCGCGCCGCAGGCCTTGGCCAGTTCGCGCACGCGCAGAATATAGCCCTGCCGTTCGGTGACGGAAATCACGCCGCGGGCGTCGAGCAGATTGAAGACGTGGGACGCCTTGATGCACTGGTCGTAGGCCGGCAGCGCCATGTCGTGCGCCGACTCGCCCGCGTCATAACCGGCGGCGAGATATTTCTGGCAGGCCGATTCCGCCATCTTGAACTGCTCGAACAGCATCGCCGTGTCGGCGACTTCGAAATTGTGCTTCGAGTATTCGCGCTCGGCCTGCAGGAACACGTCGCCGTAGGTCACCTTCTTGTCGTCGGTGCGGCCGTTGAAATTCAGGTCGTAGACGCGGTCGACGCCCTGCACATACATCGCCAGCCGCTCGAGCCCGTAGGTCAGTTCACCCGCGACCGGCGCGCATTCGACGCCGGCGACCTGCTGGAAATAGGTGAACTGCGACACTTCCATGCCGTCGCACCAGCATTCCCAGCCGAGCCCCCAGGCGCCCAGCGTCGGGCTTTCCCAGTCATCCTCAACAAAGCGGATGTCGTGCAGCTTCGGATCGACGCCGATGGCGCGCAGCGAGCCGAGATAGAGCTCCTGCAAATCCGGCGGCGACGGCTTCAGGATCACCTGGAACTGGTAATAATGCTGCAGCCGGTTCGGGTTCTCGCCATAGCGGCCGTCCTTGGGACGGCGAGACGGCTGCACATAGGCCGCGTTCCACGGCTTCGGGCCCAGCGCCCGCAACGTGGTCGCCGGGTGGAAGGTGCCCGCCCCCACCTCCATGTCATAGGGCTGCAGGATGACGCAGCCCCACGACGCCCAGTACTGCTGGAGCGCGAGAATGAGGCCCTGGAACGAGCGCGCCGGGTCCAGATTGGCTGGACGCGTTTCGTTGCCGGCGAGAAGGTCAGCCATTTGATCGGACACAGGATTTTGGAGCAACAGGAACGGCGGGAACCTATCGGCGGCCCCGGAGGGGGTCAAGCCGGGCCGGATTCGTCAGAGTTCCGAAAATTTTAGGAACTCGTTTTACTGGGCTTTGAACCGGAACCGTTAGTCTGACGACGAATTAAAGCAAAGTCATTCTTGGTAGAAGGAATTTACCAATGCTGGCATTTCAGCTCGTCGGCCTCGCGCTTGCCATGCTGTTCATCGGCGGCCTCATCACCACCGATCCCCGTCTGAACCGCTAAGGCGGCGGCTACGGCCGGTATTCGCCGGTCACCGGATCGCGGCGCAACGTCGGGCGGCGTTCCTGCACCCGCACTTTGGCGCGCACACGGCGCGCATCCAGCTCTTCATTGACGCGACGCACTTCCCGCACCACCCAATGCACGACCATGGCGCCGCCGACGGCGACCAGCGTCCATTTCACCAGCGGCGACAGCAGAATCGGCATAACGGCTCCTTGCGGTTGGCGGCGAACACAGCCTGAGATTCAATCTGGGCGATTTCGCGGCTGCGCCTAAAGCCCGTAACGGGACCATAAAGCGCGGGTTTCCAGCGCCGAGATCAGATCGTCGGCCAGACCCGGGCTCCCGGTGAGCGCACCGGCGAGGCCGATTCCCGGCCGCGCCCGGCCGAACAGGCTGCGCTCGACGGCGACCAGCGGCGTGCGCACCTTGTCGCCATAGCGTTCGCGCAAGACCCCGCGCAGATCGCCGATATGATCGGCCAGCCCGAGGTCGATGGCGCGCTGCGCGGTCCAGAACTCGCCCGAGAACAACGTCTTGTCCGTGCCGGTCAGCCGGGCGCCGCGGCGCGCCTTCACCAGCGCGATGAAGTCCTGGTGGATTTCCTTCTGGATCGCGGTGATGCGCTTTACGTCTTCCGGCTTCTCCGGCAGAAACGGATCGAGCATCACCTTGCGGTCGCCGGCAGTGTAGACGCGCCGTTCGACGCCGAGCTTCTGCATCAGTTCGGTGAAGCCGAACGAGGCGCCGACCACGCCGATCGAACCGACAATGGAAAACCGGTCGCAGATGATCTCGTCGGCGGCGCAGGCCAGCATGTAGCCGCCGGAGGCGCCGACATCCTCGATGAAGGCCAGCACCGGAATGTTCTTCTCGTCGGCCAGTTGCCGGATGCGCAGGTACAAAAGATGCGACTGCGACGGCGAGCCGCCCGGCGAATTGATGATCAGCGCCACGGCGCGGGCATGGCGGGTTTCGAAAGCGCGCTCCAGCGCCTTGGCGACCGTGGACAGCATCAGCCCCGGCCGCAGCGGCGTGGTCACGCCGATCGCGCCCGACAGCCGCACCACCGGCACCACCGGAATGTCGGCGCGGAAGCGCGGCGGCAGCAGCATGCGCAGGGCATCGAGCGGGCGCTTGAGAATGTCGGGCATGGGCGATGTCGGGGAAGACGTCATGCCGTCAGTTAGGCAGCCAATCACACTCAAGTCAAAGCCCGGGCCGGACTTGGGCGAGCCCCGTTGCCGCACCCTCCAGGCGCTTCTGCACAACGCCGGTCGAGGAGTCTGTGCAATGCAGCAAATTTTCGTGAACAGCTCAAAAAGTGCCCGTTATTGTCTATTCTTTAACTACGAAAAGCATATTGCTTTGCGGTAGAATTTCTTCCGCAAACAACCGCACAAGGCGCGTTGATGGACACCAAACTGACCCTCCTGATCCTGCTGATCGGCACCATGATCGGGCTGTCGCATCTGACCGACGCCCGGCTGGAAAGCTGGCGCTTCCGCTTTGCCGGCCTGCGCTGGCGCGACCTGATGCCCGGCCGCCGCCGCGCCTGAGCGTCAATCGTCGAACCCGAGCGGTTCGCCGAAGCGCAGCACTGCTTCCGCCGCAGCCGACGGCTTGCCGTCCACGCCATTCAGAACCAGCGGCAGACATTCGCGCCAGCCATCGCCGCCATCCTTCACGGCCCGCACCAGCACACGAATCGGATTTCCTCCAAGGCGCGGCTGCACCGGCCGCACGGCGACGTCACCAAACGACGTCGCCAAAGCCGCGCGTACGCCATCCAGTTCCTCCGCCCGCCAGACCAGCGTCAGCACGCCCCCCGGCTTCAGCAGCCATCCAGCGCTGGCCACCCAGCGCCCGAGCAGACCCGGCGCGGCCACATGGGCCAAACGGCGCCGCGGATCGGGCGACACGTTGAGGCTGCGGGCATCGTTGAAAGGCGGGTTCATCAGCACGTGATCGGCGCTTGCGGCGCCCAGTCCCGCAGCGGCGAGCGCCTCGACAGCTTCGACATCGGCGGTGATCGCCCTCACCCGTCCGTCGAGGCCATTCAGCGCGGCATTGCCGGTCGCCAGCGCCGTCAGCGCCGGATCGATCTCGACCAGGGTGACCGTCACTCCGTCGACACGCCGGGCCAGCGCCAGGCCGGCGCTGCCGATGCCTGCGCCGAGATCGACCGCATGCTCGCCGGCTAGCGCCGCGGTTGCCGCCGCCAGCAGCATGGCGTCATGTCCGACGCGATGACCGCGCAACGGCTGGCGCAGCCGCAGCCTGCCGCCGAGCACGGCGTCCTCGCTGGTGCCGCCGATGTCGATGTCAGCCGGCATCGGGGCGAAGTTCGTGGCCGAGTTGCGCGTCTTCCAGCACGCGCCGCGCTTCACCCACATCCTCGTCGGCCACCAGCACGCGGCGCGGCAGCACGCCGATCGAACCCTCCAGCACGCTCATGTTCTGGTCGAACACCATCGAGCGGATGCCGGCGCCGTCGAGCAGCGCCACCACGGCCGAGACCAGAACCATATCGTTGGTGCGGACGATTTCCTTCATAGCGCGGCGCTGCGGCGCTCGTCGCCGGGCGCGCGATGCGCGAGATAGGCCAGCAGCTTCATCTCGCGCCGGCCCCGCGTCACGGTATCGAGCACCAGTCCGATGGCCAGCGCCAGGAACGCCATGCCGACCAGCCCCATCGACAGCACCGCGGTCGGCAGCCGCGGCACGGTGTGCGTCTCAAGGAACGTGATGAGGACAGGAACCCCGAGCACCAGCGCGGCCAGCGCCAACGCGCCGGCGATGATGCCGAAGAACGGCAGCGGCCGCTCGGTGCGGTAAAGCTGGAAGATGGTCCACAGAATGCGCAAGCCATCGCCCCAGGTGTTGAGCTTGGAGGCCGAGCCTGTCGGCCGCGCGTAATAAGGCGTGTCGATCTCGGCCGAGGCGAGCCCCAGTTCGAGCGCGTGAATGGTCAGTTCGGTCTCGATCTCGAAGCCGCCGGACAGCACCGGAAACGACTTGACGAAGCGGCGCGAGAACACCCGGTAACCCGACAGCATATCCTTGAACGAGGCGCCGAACACCGAGGCGACGAAGGCCGTCAGCAGCCAGTTGCCGGTGCGGTGGCCGGTGCGATAGGCGGCCTGTTCCTGGTCGATCCGGTTGCCGACGACCATGTCGAGCCGCTCGGATAGCAACCGGTCGATCATGGTGCGAACGCTGGGCGCGTCATAGGTGGCATCGCCGTCGACCAGCACGTAGATATCGGCCTCGACGTCGGTGAACATGCGCCGCACCACAAAGCCTTTGCCCTGCTGGCGCTCCCTGAACACCTCGGCGCCGGCGGCGCGGGCGGCGGCGGCGGTATTGTCCGTCGAATTGTTGTCGAAAACGAAGATGGTGGCGCTGGGCAGCGCCGCCTGAAAGTCACGGACGACCTGCGCCACAGCCACATCTTCGTTGTAGCAGGGCACGAGAACGGCGATCCGGTACCGCTCCAACCCGCGCCGGACCGCCACTGCCGCTGGTGTCGAATCTGTGATCGCCAAACCTGAGACTCCCGCCGAGCCATGCGTCAAAGTGACGTAATTGCCCCTTCTAACGCACTTGCCCGCATAAGATAGCGTTTCTATGCTCCCGCGTCCTTGCGTTCCGGAGAAGCAACTTGGCCGTCATTGTTCCGTTCGAAAGTCACCAGTCCGCGTCGATCGACCGTCTGACCGCGTTATTGGCGCCCGACATGGAGCGCGTCAACGCCACCATTCTGGCGCGCACCGGCTCCGACGTGACCATGATCCCGGAAGTCGCCAACCACCTGATCTCGTCCGGCGGCAAGCGGCTGCGGCCGATGCTGACGCTGGCCATGGCAAAGCTCGCCGGCTATAGCGGCGACGGCCACATCAAGCTCGCGGCGTCGGTCGAGTTCATGCACACCGCGACGCTGCTGCATGATGACGTGGTCGACGAGAGCGACATGCGCCGCGGCAAGGCCGCCGCCCGCATGCTCTGGGGCAACGAGGCGAGCGTGCTGGTCGGCGATTTCCTGCTCGGCCAGGCCTTCAAGATGATGGTCGAGGTCGGCAATTTGCATTGCCTCGATATCCTGTCGACCGCGGCCTCCGTGATCGCCGAGGGCGAGGTGATGCAGCTCGGCGCCGCCAAGAACACCGCCACCAACGAAGACGAATACATGGCCGTGATCCGCGCCAAGACCGCGGAGCTGTTCGGCGCGGCCTGCGAAGTCGGCCCGGCGCTGGCCCAGAAGGATCGCACCGAACTCGCCGCCTGCCGCTCGTTCGGCATGAATCTCGGCATCGCCTTCCAGCTGGTCGACGACGCGCTCGACTATGGCGGCAAGTCCGCCAAGCTCGGCAAGAACGTCGGCGACGATTTCCGCGAGGGCAAGATCACGCTGCCGGTGGTGCTGTCATTCCGCCGCGGCTCGGACAGCGAGCGCGCCTTCTGGAATCGCACGTTGGGCGAAGGCGACGTGCGCGACGGCGATCTCGACACCGCGCTGGCGCTGATGCAGAAGCATCACGCGCTCGACGATACCATCGGCCGCGCCCGCCATTACGGCGCCATCGCCAGCGATGCGCTAGCGCTGGTGCAGAAGTCGGAGATCAAGACGGCCCTGGAAGAGACGGTCGCGTTCTGTATCGCTCGCGCCCACTAAAGCGGACTAAAATTCGTTGCGGTATCCGGTCGCCGGGTCGCGCAGCAACTGGCTGCGGATATAGGGGTCGGGGTCCTGGCCGACATAATGTCCATTCGTGAACACCGCGGGTGCGCAGCCGTTCGGCTGCGGCGCGCGGGTCGAGGTCACGAAATCCCAGGAGAATGACTTCGGCTGCGGGGCGCAGGCCACGTTGGCCTTGGCCTTCGCCTTGACGCGGGCGGCAGCGGCGGGATCCGCGGCGGTCAGCGCCACCGCGGCGATGGCCGCAACGGCAATGGCGATCAGACTGGGTTTCATTCCACTCTCCTGTTGCGCGTCCCTGCCTAACGGCAATTCGCCAGCGCGGCAACGGTTTCACCTGGCAATCGGACAATTTCAAGGGTTCAACGCCACCGATCCGAAACTGGCCGCACGGACCCACCAGCCTTTGTTCTCCGTCTGCAGCCGCCGCGCCGCGCTGGCCGCCTCGGCGGACGAGCCGAACAGGGCAAAGCAGGTCGGCCCGGAGCCCGACATCCGCACCAGCCGCGTCCCCGGCAGGGCGCGCAGCGCCATCATCACATCGCCGACCGCCGGCTCGCAGACAACTGCCGCCGGCTCCAGATCATTGTCGTGCAGCTTCAGAAAGTCGATCAGCGCATCGACCATCGGCGGGATGGTGTCGATCCGCCGCTTGCCGGAGATGCCGTTGAATTTGGCGAAGACATCGCGCGTCGCCAGCGGCTTGCCCGGATTGGCCAGCACCGCCGGCAGATGCGGCAGGTCGATCGGCTCCGACAACAGGTCGCCGACGCCGCGCATCAGCCGCACCCGGCAGTCGAGGCAGACCGGCACATCGGCGCCGACGCGCAAACCGGCCGACGCCAGCCTCGGATCGCCGGCCGCCATGTTGTTGGCGCGCGCCAGCAGGCGCAATGCCGCCGCCGCATCGGCCGAGCCGCCGCCGACACCACCGGCAACCGGAATATTCTTTTCCAGGGTGAAGTGCCCGGCCTTCAGCCCGCCCTTGCGCTCGCGCAAGGCGGCGACCGCCTTGATCACCAGATTGTCCTGGATCGGCCCGGCCGCGTCAGCGAACGGCCCGATGACCTCAAGGCCGAGTTTGGCGCCGGGCACCAGCGTCAGCCGGTCGGCAACATCGGCAAAGGCTACCAGACTTTCCAGATCGTGGTAGCCGTCGGCGCGCCGGCCGAGTACGCGCAGAGTCAGGTTGATCTTGGCGGGAGCAATGTCGACCAGCGCCGTGCTCAAGCGTAGGCCCTCGATTGGGTGGGGGGCTCTCGCCTACCCGCCGTTGCCGCTCTTCTTGTCCGCCTTGGCCTGCGATGACGGTTCGTCCGGCAGGCCGTTTTTGAGCTTTTCTTCGATTTTCGGCAGTTCTTCCGGCTCGGGTTTGAGATCGCGCGCGTGCGACCACTGGAATTTAGCTTCCAGCACCCGGCCGACCCGCCAATAGGCATCGCCGAGATGATCGTTGATGGTCGGATCTTCCGGCTTCAGTTCGATCGCCCGCTCGAGATGCTTGGTCGCTTCCTCGTAATTGCCGAGCCGGTAATAGGCCCAGCCCAGCGAATCGACGATGTAACCGTCGTCCGGGCGCTGCTGCACGGCGCGGCGGATCATCGCCATGCCTTCGTCGAGATTGACGCCCTGATCGACCCACGAATAGCCGAGGTAATTGAGCACGTGCGGCTGATCGGGAAACAGCTCGAGCGCCTTCTTGAGATCGGCTTCCGCCTTGGGCCACTGCTTCGAGCGCTCGTAACAGATGCCGCGGAAATAGAACGTGGTCCAGTGCGACTTGTCCGGCGTGCCGAGAGTGGCGATGGCCTTGCCATAGGTCTCGGCGCAGTCGGCGAACTTCTTGCGGCCGCGCTGCACATTGCCCAGCGCCGTGATCGCTTCGAGATCGGTGGGATTTTCCTTGATCAGCGCTTCAAGCTGCTTCTCGGCCTCATCGTCACGCTCCAGCGCATCAAGATTGGCGGCCATCTGAATGGCGGCATTGCGATGCAGCGGCGACGTCGCCGGCATGCGTTCATAGACCTTGAGCGCCAGCGCCGGCTTCTTCAGCGATTCATAAAGATCGGCGAGCGACAGCAGCGCCAGCGGATGATTGTTGGCCAGGTACAGGGACAGTTGCAAATAGACCAGACCGAGATCCTCGCCGCCGCGGCGGCCGAGCGAGGCGCCGAGTCCGTAAAGCGCTTCGGCAGCGCCGGCCTGGGCATTCGACACCAGCGGCGGCAGCTTCTCGCCGGCCTTGATCCGGGTCATCGCATCGATCACCAGCGGGTGACGCGGCAGCACCTTGTTGAAGGCCTCGAATACCTCGAGCGCTTCCTTGGGCCTATGCCGCGACAACCAGCTGCCATAGGCCTCGACCACCCGCAGCGCGGTGGAATCGAGCTTATAGGCATTCTCGAAACGCTTGCCGGCCGCTTTCGGGTTGCCGGCCAGCTCCAATATCATGCCGGCGTGCAGATCCTTGAAGATCGAATACCAGTCCGGCCCGGTCAGCCGGTCGATCGCCGCCACCGCGGCCTTGCTGTCGCCAGCGCCGAATGTGCTCCAGGATGACAGCAGTGTCGCCGTCAGGTCGGTAATCGGCCCTCGCACCGACTGCGCCAGTTCGCGGCGCGCCGCGACATATTGCCGGCGCTTGAGCGCCTGCACGCCAAGCACCAGACGGGAGACGCGGTCGGTCTTGTCGGCCTTCGCGACGCGCTCGGCCAGCTTGCCGGCTTCGTCGATGTCGCCGTCGACCAGCAGCGACAGAAAGGCGCGGTCGAGCAGTTCCTTGTTGTTCGGGTCGCGCCGTAGCGCCGCGCGGTAATAGGCGGCGGCGGCGGCGGCGTCACGCTGTTGGCCGGCATGGCGGGCGGCCAGATAGCTGCCGGAGGCCGTGGCGCGGGACAGTTCGGCTGCGGACGGCGCCTGGGCGGAAGCCTGGCCTGGAAGGACGGCGATAACGGCAGCAAGCGCGGTGCCAGCAACGCACCGGCCGAGGCTCGAAAAAGTCACTGGCGATGCTCCAATGGGGCGAATCGGCGCGAAAGTCGCGCGAAGCGCCGCGGTTCGGCCGAGAATGGCCTTTTTGCGCCGCCCCCGCAAGAACGCAAGCCGTGCGACGTTGTCGCAAACTTGAATGCCACGATGTGGCAGCATCGTGACCGGTCGCGACATGCACGCATCACATATTCGGATAGTTGGGGCCGCCGCTGCCTTCGGGCGGGACCCAGGTGATGTTCTGATTCGGGTCTTTGATGTCGCAGGTTTTGCAGTGGACGCAATTCTGCGCATTGATGACAAATTTCGGGTTGCCCGCCTCCTCGACCCATTCATAGACGCCGGCCGGGCAATAGCGCGCCGACGGGCCGCCATAGACGTCGTGTTCGGATGCTTTCTGCAGCGCCATGTCGGCGACCTTGAGGTGAACCGGCTGGTCCTCCTCGTGATTGGTGTTCGACAGGAAAACCGACGACAGCCGGTCGAAGGTCAGCTTGCCGTCGGGGCGCGGATAGACGATCGGCGTGCTGCTAGCGGCCGGCTTCAGCGTCGCGAAGTCCGGCTTGCCGTGCTTCTGCGTGCCGAACAGCGAGAAGCCGATAGTATTGGTCCACATGTCGAGGCCGCCGAGCGCGATGCCGATCATGGTGCCGAACCTCGACCATAGCGGCTTGGCGTTGCGCACCTTCCACAGATCCTTGCCGACCGGCGAGCCGCGCCAGGCGGCCTCGTAATCGGTGAGTTCGTCGTGGCTGCGGCCCGCCGCCAGCGCCGCCGCGGCAGCTTCCGCGGCCAGCATGCCCGATTGCATGGCGTTGTGGCTGCCCTTGATGCGCGGCACGTTCATCAGCCCGGCATCGCAGCCGAGCAGCGCGCCGCCCGGAAACGCCAGCTTCGGCACCGACTGGTAGCCGCCTTCGGTGACGGCGCGCGCGCCATAGGCCAGCCGCTTGCCGCCGTCAAAGGTGTCACGCACCAGCGGATGCGTCTTGAAGCGCTGGAATTCCTCGAACGGCGAGATGTACGGGTTGCTGTAGTTGAGATGCAGCACAAAGCCGACCGACACCAGATTGTCGTCGAGGTGATAGAGGAACGAGCCGCCGCCGGTGCCGCTGTCGAGCGGCCAGCCGAACGAATGCTGCACCAGCCCCTTGCGGTGCTTGTCCGGTGCGACCTGCCACAGCTCCTTCAGGCCGAGCCCGTATTTCTGCGGCTCGCTGTCCGACGCGAGGTTGAATTTGGCGATCAGCTGCTTGCCGAGATTGCCGCGTGCGCCTTCGGCAAACAGCGTGTATTTGGCGCGCAGCTCCATGCCGCGGGTGAAACTGTCCTTGGGCTCGCCGTTCTTACCGACCCCCATGTCGCCGGTGGCGACGCCGGCGACGGCGCCGTTGCCGTCGTACGATACCTCGGTGGCGGCAAAGCCGGGATAGATCTCGACGCCGAGCGCCTCGGCCTTGGTCGCCAGCCAGCGGCAGACGCTGCCGAGCGAGACGATGAAGTTGCCGTGATTGCTCATCAGCGGCGGCATCATGAAATTGGGCAGCCGCAGCGCGCCGCTCTGGCCGAGGAAATAGAAGCGGTCGTCGGTGACCGGGGTCTTGATCGGCGTGTCTTCCGAGCGCCATTCCGGCAGCAGGCGGTCGAGCCCCGACGGATCGATCACCGCGCCCGACAGGATATGGGCGCCGACTTCGGAGCCCTTTTCGACCACCACCACATTGATGTCGGGGTTGACCTGCTTGAGGCGGATCGCCGCCGCCAGCCCCGCCGGGCCTGCGCCGACAACGACCACATCGAATTCCATCGCCTCGCGGGCCGGTAGTTCCGCCATGAATCGTCTCCCTGCTTCGTGTGCCCAGTTTTACACAGCAGGGGGCAAACGCGCAGCCGCCATGTTAGGATGCAAGGATGATGCCCTTTGGCGACCCAACAGCGCGCGATTTGCTCGACTTCTACCGGGACGCCGGCGCCGACGCCCTGGTCGGCGAGGAGCCGGTCGACCGATTTGCCGCCGTGGATGCGCCGGTCGCCCCGATTGCGCCGCGTGAGCCGGCGCCGGACCGGGTTGCACGGGCCATGCCGGCACCCTTGGCCGACCCGCAGGCGCTGGCGGCGCCCGACGAGGCCGCGGTGAGCGCCCGCGCTGCCGCCAAAAGCGCCGGCACGCTCACGGAATTGCGCGCCATCCTCGAGACTTTCGAGGGCTGCGGGCTGAAAGCGACCGCCAGCCGGGTGGTGTTCGGCGATGGCAACCCGCAGGCGCGGGTCATGCTGGTCGGCGAAGCGCCCGGCCGTGACGAGGACATCGAGGGACTGCCCTTCGTCGGCCGCTCCGGCAAATTGCTCGACCTGATGCTGGCGGCGATCGGGCTTGACCGCACATCGGTCTACATCGCCAACATCGTGCCATGGCGTCCGCCGGGCAACCGCGACCCCAGTCCGCACGAATCCGCGATCTGCCTGCCCTTCATTCTGCGCCAGATCGAACTGGTCGATCCCGACTTCCTCGTTTGTCTCGGCAAGCCGTCGATGCAAACGCTGCTCGGCATCAAGGAGCCGATCACCAAAGCGCGGGGCCGCTGGGTCATATTCAACACCGGCCGGCGCGACATCCGCGCCATCGCCACCTTCCACCCCGCCTTCCTGCTGCGCAGCCCGTTGCAGAAGCGATTCGCCTGGCGCGATTACCTGGCGGTCAAGAAGGCGCTCGACGGTTGAGCTTTACCGTCGAGCGTTTGGCCAATTGACTCATGCCGCGATCCGGCGTCATCACATGACGACAATGCGCGTTAAAATGTCTTTGAGTCGGATGAGGCGCTTCGTTATGGCGCATGGCGCGGAACCGGGCCCGCGCGCAAGCTTTCTGCAGGACTAAAAGGCGCCCGACGCCTGTCGGGCCGGAGAGTGGCAATGGATTTCGATCCCCTCCTGCTGGCCAGGATTCAGTTCGCCTTCACCGTCACATTCCACATTATTTTCCCGAGCTTCACGATCGGGCTGTCGGCCTATATCGCCACCCTCGGCGTGCTGTGGCTGCGCACCGGCCAGGACCGCTTCCGCCATGTAATGCAGTTCTGGACCAAGATATTCGCCGTCTCCTTCGCCATGGGCGTGGTGTCGGGAATTGTGTTGTCCTATCAGTTCGGCACCAATTGGAGCCGCTTCTCGGCGGCAACCGGAAACATCATCGGGCCGCTGCTCGGCTACGAGGTGCTGACCGCCTTTTTCCTCGAGGCGACCTTCCTCGGCGTGCTGCTGTTCGGCATCAAGCGGGTGCCGCCGTGGCTTTACGTGATGTCGGCCGGCGTGGTGGCGGTCGGCACGGCGATTTCGGCGTTCTGGATTCTGGCGGCCAACAGCTGGATGCACACGCCGGCCGGTCACGAAATGCGCGACGGCATCGCCTATCCGCTCGACTGGTTCCGAATCGTGTTCAACCCGAGCTTCCCCTATCGCTTCGCCCACATGCTCAATGCCGCCTACCTCACAACCGGCTTTGTCGTGCTGGCCGTCGGTGCCCGCTACATTCTCGGCGGAAAATTCGTCGAGGAAGGCCGCACCATGCTGCGCATGGCGATCGGCATGACCGCGATCCTGGCGCCGCTGCAACTCGTCATCGGCGACATGCACGGCCTCAATACCCTCAAGCATCAGCCGATCAAGGTCGCGGCGATGGAGGCGCACTGGGACGGCTCGAAGCCTGCCGACTTCCACATCTTCGCCTGGCCGGATGAAGTGGAAGGTCGCAATCGCTATGCGCTGTCGATCCCGAAAGCGGCCTCGCTCATTCTCACCCATCGGATGAACGGACTGATCCAGGGGCTCGACAGCGTGCCGGCGTCGGAGCGGCCGCCGGTCAAGATGGTGTTCTTCGCCTTCCGCATCATGCTCGCCATCGGCTTCTTCATGATCGCGTCGGCGCTCTTCGGCGCCTTCCTGTGGTGGCGCGGCACGCTATTCCAGAACACCTGGTACATGCGGGTGATGGCGCAGACCTGGTGGATCGGCTTTGTTGCCGTGATCGCCGGCTGGGTGGTGACGGAAAGCGGCCGCCAGCCATGGATCGTCTACAACGTCATGCGCACCGCCGACGCCACCTCGCCGGTGCTGGGCACCACCATCGCCGGCACGCTGGCGCTGTTCGTGATCGCCTATGGCATCGTGTTCTCGTTCGGCATCTATTACATCAACCGGCTGATCGCGGCCGGGCCCGGCGCAACGCGGCACGAAGAGGATACGCCGACGCCGGGCCGGCCGATCGCCGCCGCGCATCCGGCCGGCAAGGAAGCGGTTCAGAAAGGCTAGCGGCGACGGACCGGTCACGGGTCTCCGCAGTGAGGACGCGCCATGGACATGGAATGGTATCTGCCGCTGATCTGGGCCGGCGTCATCGGCACGGCGGTGGCGATGTATGTCGTCATGGACGGCTTCGATCTCGGCATCGGCATTCTGTTTCCGACCTCGCAGAGCGAAGCCGAACGCGACCAGATGATGCGCTCGATCGCGCCGTTCTGGGACGGCAATGAAACCTGGCTGGTGCTCGGCGGCGCCGGGCTATTCGTCGCCTTCCCGCTCGCTTACGCCATCATCATGCCGGCGTTCTATCTGCCGGTGATCGTCATGCTGCTGGCCTTGGTATTTCGCGGCGTCGCCTTCGAATTCCGCATCGTCTCCGACAACAAGCCGCGGTGGAACGTCGCCTTCACCGGCGGCTCTGTGGTCGCGACGCTGTGTCAGGGCCTCATCCTCGGCGGCATGATCCAGGGCATCAATGTGCGCGACGGCGCCTATGCCGGCGGCACCTTCGACTGGGCGACGCCCTTCGCGATACTGTGCGCGCTGTCGCTGGTGGCCGGCTACGCGCTGCTCGGCGCCACCTGGCTGACGATGAAGACCGAAGGCCCGGTGGCGGCGCGCTCGCGCGCCCAGGCCAAGGTGCTGCTGCTGGTGGTGCTCGGCTTCATGGCCGCAGTCAGCCTGTACACGCCGCTGTCGCAGGACCGCATCTTCGAGCGCTGGTTCACGCTGCCGAACTTCTATTATCTGTGGCCGATCCCGCTCATCACCGCGCTGCTGGCGTTCGGCTGCTGGCGCTGGCTGGCGCAGGGCCGCGACGCGCCGCCGTTTCTGGCGGCCATCGGGCTGTTCATGCTCGGTTTTGCCGGGCTGGTGATTTCCAACTTCCCCTATCTGGTGCCGCCATCGCTGACGGTGTGGGACACCGCGGCGGCGCCGTCGAGCCAGATTTTCATGCTGGTCGGCACGCTGGTGATGCTGCCGATCATCCTCGCTTACGTGGTCTTCATCTACTGGATCTTCCGCGGCAAGGTCCGCGAAGGCGAGAGCTATCACTAGGCTCGGTGACTACGGCGCCGGCGGCCGCAGCACCGACCAGCCCAGCCGGATCTGCGGCAGCCGGCCCTGCACCATGCGCGAAAAGGCCCGCGGCGCTTCCGGCAGCATGGCCGGAAACTGATCCTTCAGCGTCGGCGGCGGGGCGCCGATATTGTCGGTGGCCGGCCACACCAGCACGCCACCTTGCGCGATCAGATCGGCGGGGCCGATCCAGGGGCTGCGGTCCGGCGCCCAGGCGAAATAGACGCGCGGCCGATTCGGCGCCGTCAGCGCGATCACCGGCGCCAGCCGTTCGTCGCCGGAGACGAAGGCCAGCGGCTGGCCGGTGCGGCGCTGGAAACTGTCGGCAAAAAACGGGCCCATCGCCGCCGCCGGCTGCGCCACCTTGAGATCGACCGGCGCGATCCACGGCAGCACAACGATGCCGGCCGCGACCAGCGCCGGCGGCCCGAGCAAGAGACCGAGCCAGGCGGTCGACGCCAGCCGCTCGCGATAGAGCATCACGGTATCGCCGGCGACGACCATCACGGCGAGACCCGACAGCAGCACCAGCGGCGCCAGCGCATCGAACGGCCCGAGCCGGCCGGTGGCAAAGGCAAAGGCGACGGCGGCGAGCGCCGGCGTCAGCGCGAAGAACAAGACAAAGATGCGCGCGAACCGTTCGACCGGACTGCGCATGATCTCCGGCGCGCGATCGCCGCGCCGCCGCGGCCAGCCGCTCGTCAGCGCCACCAGCAGCGCCAGACCGGCATGCGCCAGCAGCAACGCCACACTTAGCCAGAGACCGGCCGACAGGCGGCCGCCGGGCACGCTGTCATTGAAGCCGTCGATCACCTGCGCGCGGCGCTCGTAAAGCCACAGCGCATGCGGGAACACCACGATGGCCAACAGGGCCAGCGCGATCCACGGTTCGATCGCCGTCATCGCGCGGCGGCCGTGCGGCGCCGCCAGCGTGAACAAGGCCAGCAGCGCCAGCAGCAGCAGGCCGATGTAACTGGTCAGCAGCAGCAGGCCGAGATCGAGCGCCAGCACGAACCAGTAGCCGCGCTGGCCTTCGCCGACCGCGCGCCAGTAATGCAGCAGCGCCAGCGCCCAGAATGGCGCTGCCAGCACCGCCGGTCCGAACTCGACGCTCGGCACCGCGAAACTGGCGATGCCGACCATCAGCAGCACACCGAGCACCGCGTGCCGCGTGCCGACAATGCGGCGACCGAGCGTGAACACCGCCCAGTAGGCGATGACGATGCAGAGCTGCGCCAGCAGATAGACGCCGGGACTGCCGGCCAGCCGGAACGCCGTTTCGCCGAGCCAGAACGCCAGCGGCGGCCCGCGATAACTGCCGAGCACGTATTCGTGGCCGATCGCCAGCACCAGCGGCACATCGCCGGGAGGCGCGCCATACAAGAACGCCGGCACCAGCGTCCAGAGCGCGGCCTGCGTCAGCGCCACGGTCCAGAAAACCAAAGCCGGGCGTCCGCGCAGGCATTCAATGATCAGGGAAACGTAATGCATATGGTTCTTGAGCCCCTCCCCGGCGGCGGGAGGGATAAAGAGGAAGGGGCAGGAATAGAGAACGCAGCCTAAAGAGGCAACAACTCCGCCGCGGCCGGCTCGGCAACCGGCCCCGCCATGGCGGCGAAGCGGGCCGCCACCGGCGCAAACGAGCGGCGGTGGTGCACCGTCGGTCCGAGCCGCGTCAGCGCCGCGAAATGCTCCGGCACGCTGTAGCCCATGTGGCGCTCGAAGCCGTAGCCGGGATGCGCCAGCGCCAAGCGCCTCATGAAACGGTCGCGCGTCACCTTGGCCACGATCGAGGCAGCGGCGATCGACGTCACCAGGGCGTCGCCGGAGACGACCGTTTCACAGTCGCAGCCGCAGTCGATCTTCATGTTGCCGTCGACGAAGACCAGCTTCGGCCTGACCGGCAGGGCCTTCACTGCCCGCGCCAGCGCCCACAGCGACGCGCGCAGGATGTTGTCGCGGTCGATGCGCGCGATTGAACCAAAGCAGACCGAGACCTGGGCCGTGGCGCAGATTTTCTCGTACAGCTCCTCGCGCGCCTCGGCGCAGAGTTTTTTCGAATCGTTGAGGCCGCGCGGGATGCGGGCCGGATCGAGGATCACCGCCGCCGCCACCACCGGGCCGGCCAGGGGCCCTCTCCCCGCCTCGTCGCAACCGGCCACGGGGAAGATATCGCTGTTCATCGCGCGCCGCTCGCGCCGGAAGCTCGGGCGCAGCACGGGTTCCTTCAGCGGCAGGCGCTTGGCGGGTTTGGGCGGCATGGCGGCGCGATCAACGCGCGCGACTCAGGCCTTGTCAATCGCCGGCCGCAGCCGGCGGTGAATGACGGGGATTGGGGGCGGTATCAGTGGCAGCCACGCCCCGCGCAAAAGACTCATCCTGCAGCGAGTGAAGACCGGCCTGCCGCCTAACGCGTCATGCCCGGCCTTGTGCCGGGCATCCACGTCTTGCTTCGAATCAAGACGTGGATGGCCGGGACAAGCCCGGCCATGACGAAAGAGCTGTATCCGATCAAAACAACGTCAGCTGTTCCGCGCCCGGCTTCGGCTTGCGGAAGTGCTCCGTGGTCAGCGTCGTCTTGCTGGCGTTGATGCCGAGCTTCTCGCAGGCCATCTCGAAGCGCCGGCCGATCATCCAGGCATAGGGCCCGGTGCCCTTCATGCGCTTGCCCCACTCGGCGTCGTAATCCTTGCCGCCGCGCATGTCGCGGATCAGCTTGATGACGTGGTTGGCACGGTCGGGATAATTTGCCTTCAGCCATTCGTGGAACAGGTCGCGCACCTCCAGCGGCAGCCGCAGCAGCACGTAGCCGGCCTCGCGCACGCCGGCGGTGTAGGCGGCTTCCAGAATGCGCTCGATCTCCATGTCGTTGAGCGCCGGGATCACCGGCGCCACCATCACCGTGGTCGGCACGCCCGCCTGGCTGAGGCGGCGCAGCGTCTCCAGCCGGCGCATCGGCGTCGCGGCGCGCGGCTCCATGCGGCGCGCCAGCTCGGGATCGAGCGTGGTCACCGACAGCGCCACCTTGGCGAGGTTGCGCTCGGCCATGCGGGCGAGAATGTCGAGGTCGCGCAGCACCAGCGCCGACTTGGTGACAATGCCGACCGGATGGCCGGCGCGGTCCAGCACCTCGAGGATGCGGCGCATCACCTTGTAGCGCCGCTCGATCGGCTGATACGGGTCGGTATTGGTGCCGATGGCGATCACCTTCGGCGTGTAGGCGTCGGCCGACAGTTCCTTTTCCAGAAGCTCGGCCGCTTCCGGCTTCACGAACAGCTTGGACTCGAAATCGAGCCCCGGCGACAGGCCGAGATAGGCATGCGTCGGCCGCGCGAAGCAGTAGACGCAGCCATGCTCGCAGCCGCGATAGGGATTGATCGAGCGGTCGAAGCCGATGTCCGGCGAGTCGTTGCGGGTGATGATCTTGCGGGTGGCGTCGTTGGTGACCGTGGTCTTGAACGGCGGCAGCTCGTCCAGCGTGCGCCAGCCATCGTCGAAGGCGATGCGCGCCAGCGGCTCGTAGCGGCCGGAGGCGTTGCTCTGCGCGCCGCGGCCGCGGCGCCGCTCGAACTCGACCGCCACCCCGAGGATGCCGGTGAGATCGTCGACAAAATCACCCGCCGGTGAGGAGGGCAGCTCCGGCACCGGCGGGTGTTTCAGGGCTGCGGTATTTCGAGCCATGGTGTGATCCTATCGCCGGATTAAGAACGAAACAAGAACAATTTGTTGAAAGCGACCAATTTACGCAGTTTGGGCCGATCTCGTGGGGCCTCAACGCGCCCCTACATGATATGGTGGTCAATCTCCTGAGGACGTTCCGGGTTCCATGCTGACGGTCATCATCGCCACCGACGAATCGGAACGGACGCTGGTGCCGACACTGGCGGCGCTGGTGCCGGGCGCCACCGCCGGGCTGATCGCCGAGGCCGTGGTGGCCGACGCCGGCTCGCGCGACGCCACCGCCGAGGTGGCCGACATCGCCGGCTGCCGCTTTGTCAGTTCCGATGCACCGTTGGGCGCGCGGCTGAAGCAGGCGGCGCTGGGCGCCCGCACGCCGTGGCTCATGTTCCTGCGGGTCGGCTGCGTGCCCGAGCCGGGCTGGGTCGAGGCCGTCGATCGTTTCGTGCAGGCGACCGACCGCATCGACGGCGCGGCGCGCGCCGCGGTGTTCCGGCCGCCCGCCGCGGCCGACCTGTTGCGCCCCGGACTGGCCGAAGTGCTGGCGCTGCTGCGTGTCGCCTTCGGCGGCGGTGCTCGTCCCGAGCAGGGCCTGGTGATCGCGCGGCGCTTCTATGACGCCACCGGCGGCCATACCGATGTCGCCGACACCGAAGCCGCCTTGCTGCGCACGATCGGCCGTCGCCGCATCGCCATGCTGAGCGTCGGCGCCACAAACGTGGCCTGACGCGCGGCTGGACTCTCCGGCGCGAAGCGGCGCAAGACTTGCAAGCCACCATCGTCTCGAACATCAGGCGGCGACAGCACCGCCTTGCGTACAAGGAAAGATTGCAATGGCCGACTCCGTGATCGATGCAGACGAGATCGTCAAAGGTTCCTGCGACGAGTCATTCTCCGCGGTGCGCGAGGCCTTCGCCGACAATTTCCGGCGGCGCGGTGAAGTCGGCGCCGCGGTCTGCGTCTACAAGGACGGCAAGAAGGTGGTCGACCTGTGGGGCGGCCACAAGGATCTCGCCCGCACCGAGCCGTGGGCCGAAGACACCATCGTCATCATGAACTCGATCGCCAAGAGCATGTCGGCGCTGTGCATGCACATGCTGATCGATCGCGGCAAAGTCGAGTTCGATGCGCCGGTCGCCGATTACTGGCCGGAGTTCGCGCAGGCTGGCAAGGAGAAGGTGCTGATCCGCCATATCCTGTCGCACACCTGCGGCGTCATCTACAGCGACTGCGCCAAGCCCGGCTCCTGGTATCGCTGGGAGGAACACATCAAGGCGCTCGAGATGCAGGAGCCCGCCTGGGAGCCCGGCACCTACGGCGCCTACAATTCAATCAACATCGGCTATCTGCTCGGCGAAGTGCTGCGCCGCGTCACCGGCGAAAGCGTCGGCAGCTTCCTGCGCAAGGAACTGACGTCGAAGCTCGGCACCGATTATCACCTGGGCTTGCGTCCCGACGAAATCGCCCGCGTCAGCGACATGCACCAGAATCCCAAGAACACCTTTTTCCAGATCGCCGCCGACAAGACCACGCCACTCGGCCGCGCCTTCCAGTCGCAGCCGCCCGGCGGCTACTTCCAGAACACGCGCGAGATCCGCGAGATCGAGGTGCCGTCCTTCGGCGGTCACGGCAACGCGCGGGCGATGGCGCGCATCTACGCGATGCTGGCCGGCGACGGCACGCTCGATGGCGTGACGATCCTCAGCCCGGCCGCCGTCGAGCGCACGCGCTGGCTGGTGTGGGAGCGCGATTGCATCATGACGCAGCGCTTCCTGCGCATGGGCTTCGGCTTCATGCACAACGAGCCGGGCACGCTGCCGATGGGCAAGAACATGGCGTCCTACGGCCACTCCGGTACCGGCGGAGCGTTTGCCTGGTGCGACCGCGACCGGCGCATGTCGTTTGCCTATTGCACCAATTTCCAGCGCGAAGGGCCCGGCATCGGCGCACGCGGCGCGGTGCTGGCGCTGGCCGCCGGCGGCGGCACCCCGCCGGCCTGGCTGACGTGAGGCTCTTCCGACATACTTGACTTTATCAAATATCCGGCCGACGCTGGCGGCATGGCCCAGGCCACGCCCGATCCGCAACGCATTGCCGCGGTGCGCCGTTTCAACCGCTTCTACACGCGGCAGATCGGCGTGCTGCGGAAGAACTATCTCGACAGCCCCTACTCGCTGGGCGAAATGCGGGTGCTCTACGAAATCGCCAATGCCGGCGACGAGGCGCCGACCGCCAGCGATGTCGGCCGCGCGCTCGATCTCGACGCGGGCTACATCAGCCGCGTGCTGCGCAGTTTCGAGAAGAACGGCCTGATCGCGCGCAAGACCTCGGCCACCGACGCCCGGCAGAGCCACCTGACGCTGACGGCGCGCGGCCGGAAGGTCTTCGCGCCGCTGGAGCAGCGCTCGCAGGACCATGTCGCTTCGATGCTGGCCACGCTCGACGCCACACAACAGACACGGCTGGTGGCGGCGATGGAGACCATCGGCACCCTGCTCGGCGCCGAGGTGCCGGCGGCCAAGCCGACCGTCCGGCTTCGCGCGCCGAAGCACGGCGACTTCGGCTGGATGGTCAGCCGCCATGCCCAGCTCTATGCGCAGGAGTACGGCTGGGGCAATCCGTTCGAAGGCCTGTGCGCGCAGATCGTCGCCGACTTCGTCAACAAGCACGACCCGGCCCGCGAGCGCTGCTGGATCGCCGAGGTCAACGGCGAGAATGCCGGCTGCGTGCTGCTGGTTGAGGATACGCCCGGCGTCGCCCGGCTGCGGCTGCTGGTGGTCGAGCCGGGCGCGCGCGGCCTCGGGCTCGGCAAGAGGCTCACGGATGAATGCGTGCGGTTCGCGCGCGAGGCCGGATACACGAGGATTACGCTTTGGACGCACAGCGTCCTCACCGCCGCGCGTCACATCTACAAGCAAGCCGGCTTCACGCTGACGCGCAGCGAGCCGCACCAGAGCTGGGGCCAGCCGGTCATCAGCGAGCACTGGGATTTGCAGCTATGAACGCGCAATCGGCAAGCGCCGTCATGCCCGGCCTTGTGCCAGGCATCAACGTCTTGGCTAAAGAAATGCGACACAGACGTGGATGGCCGGGACAAGCCAGGCCATGACACGTCGCTACGCCGTCGCGCCTTTGGCCTTCGGCCTTCGCATGTGCTCGTCGAGCCGCGGCAATATCTCGACGAAATTGCACGGCCGGTAGCGGTAGTCGAGCTGGTGCACCAGGATATCGTCCCAGGCATCCTTGCAGGCGCCGGGCGAACCCGGCAGGCAGAAGATATAGGTCGCGTTGGCGACGCCGGCGGTGGCGCGCGTCTGGATCGCCGAGGTGCCGATCTTGGCGTGGCTGACCATCAGGAACAGCGTGGCGAAGCCGTCCATCTTCTTTTCGAACAGCGGCTCGACCGCTTCCGGCGTCACGTCGCGACCGGTGAAGCCGGTGCCGCCGGTCGAGATCACCACGTCGATGGACTTGTCGTCGATCCAGGCCTTCACCTGCGCGCGGATGGCGTCGACCTCGTCCCTGACGATGGCGCGGCCGGCCTCGTGATGCCCGGCGGCGCGGATGCGCTCGACCAGCGTGTTGCCGGATTTGTCGTCGGCCAGCTCACGCGTGTCGGACACCGTGAGCACCGCGATGCGGAGCGGAATGAACTGTCTCGTGTCGTCGACGCCGGGCATGGGCAAACTCCGCGATGGCCGGGACGCTCCCGGCCATCTGCCCTTACCTTACATCACATTGAGGCAAGCGGTCGACGATCTGCCTAACGCTGCGGCAGGTTCAGTTCGACGACCAGCTTCTTCCACTGCGCCACTTCGGCCGAGATTACTTCATCGAACTTCTCGGGGTGCTCGACCGGCGAAAGGCCGAGCTTTTCGACGAACGCCACGAAGTCGGGCGTCTTGGCGATCTCCACCAGTTCTTTGCGCAGCTTCTGCACGATCGGCGCCGGGGTCTTGGCCGGCGCGGCAATGCCGTACCAGCTCCAGAAATAGAAGCCCGGGAATTTCTCGCCAACCGCCTGTACGTTCGGCAGTTTGCGCACGCGCTTCGGGCCGTTGGTGAACAGCACCTTCACGTTGCCGGCCTCGACATGCTGGGCGATGTCCGAAAACGGCACCAGGCCGATGTCGATCTGGCCGGCGACCAGGTCGTTGGTGATCAACGACGAGCCCTTGTACGGCACCACCGTGAAGTCGACCTTGATGGTGCGCTTGAGATATTCCATCTGCGGCGGCGACTGGCTGCCGCAGCTGACCTTGTTGGATTTTGCATAGGTCAGGAACTCGTCGAGATTGTTGACCGCCAGATCCTTGCGGGCGGCGATCACCAGATCGACCGAGGCCATGTGCGCCAGCGGCTGGAATTCCTCGATGGCGAAACCCGGCTGCTTGAAGATGGCGATGTTCTGCGCCAGCGGCGCCAGCATCACCACCAGCGTATAGCCGTCGGCCGGCGCCTTGGCGACGTATTGCGCGCCGATATTGCCGGAGGCGCCGCCCTTGTTCTCGACAATGACGCTCTGCTTGAACCGCTCGGTCAGCCGCTGCGCCGCGGCACGGCCGATGGTGTCGGTCGGGCCGCCCGGCGCGGTCGGCGCCACGATGGTGACAGTGCGGGTCGGGTAGTCGGTTTGCGCGGCGGCCGGCAGCGTGAACTGCGGCAGCAGCAGGCCGGCGCCGGCGGCGCCCGCGCCGAGGCCGAATTCGCGGCGGGTCAGGCGCAACTGTGATGTGCGGTCGTTAAGGTCCTTCATTTCACTCCCCATTTTCAAGTTCTTGTTGTGCAAAGCCCGCCGGTTTCCGGCCGGGCCGTCGTCTCGGATCATCTTGGTCGCGGAACAGGTCTCCAGTTGCGGTGGTTGGTGATAGGCGTTCCGGCTACTTTTCCAGAACGACGGGATTGCTCAGCGTGCCGATGCCGGTCAGTTCGATTTCGACGGTGTCGCCGGGGCTGATGTTTTCCGGCACGCCGTCGGTGCCCATCCACATCACGTCGCCGGGATAGATGGTGCAGTACTTCGACACTTCGCTGATGTAGGTCGGTGCGTCGAAGATCATGTTGTTGGTCTTGAAGCTGTCCTTGACCTCGCCGTTGACGCGGATCGTGGTCATCATGGTGTCGAGGTCGACGTCGGTTTCGATCCACGGCCCCATCGGCTTGAACGTGTCGGCGTTCTTGGAGCGCCACATGGTGCGGTCGAGCGCCTGCCAGTCGCGCTCGGACACGTCGTTGCCGATGGTCCAGCCGAACACGTAGTCCAGCGCGTCTTCCTTGGAGACGTTGCGCGCCTTCTTGCCGAACACCGCCACCAGCTCGCCCTCGTACTGGAATTTCGGGCCGGCATCGCGCGGCTTCACGATGGCTTCGCCATGCGCGATCAGCGCATTGTTGGTGCGGTAGCCGATATCCGGCTTCTTCGGATATTCCGGCTCCTTGTTGCGCTTGATCGCCATGCGGCGGACGTGATCGGCGTAATTGATGCCGACGCAGTAGAAGGTCGGCGGCACCACCGGGATTTCCAGCTTCACCGCCGACAACGGAAACGTCCGGGACGTCTTTTTGTACGCGCCGCCGAACGGCGACCCGTCAACGGCAACGACGGTGTCGCCTTCGATGATGCCGAACGAAATCTTGTCGTCAGCGCTGAACCGGCACCACTTCATGATCGCCTGCTTTTCGATTTTGCGTTGTCTGCGGCGGTCACATTTGCACAGACCGCCGCGCAAGCCAACGCGGGCGTCAAACCGGCGCGAGCAATCCGGCCTTTTCAATCACCGGCTTTGCCGCCGGTGATGCCAGCAGATCGATCAGCGCCTTGGCCGCCTCCGGCGCCTTCGAGCCGGCGTGTACCGCGGCCGACAGCGGCATGATGTTCTGCAAGGCGTCGGGGAACGGGCCGAGCACATGGACGCCGTCGACCAGCTTGAGTTCCGCCAGTTGCTGGATCGCCATGGCGCACTCGCCGCTGGCAACGGCCGGAGCGACCAGGCCCGACCGCGTCGTGGTCTTGCGCGCCACTTCGTCGGCGATGCCGAGGCTGGCAACGACTTTCAGGAAATGCGCAGCGCTCGGGCTGCCGGTCGCGGGATCGGCGTGAATCACCGATTTGGCCTGCAAGAGCGCGTTCTTGAAGCCCTCGACGGTGCTGATGTCAGGCTTCGGCTCGTTGAGGCCGACCGCCAGCCCCATGATCATGCGGGCGACGCCGCGCCTGGTGCTGCCGTCGACCTTGCCCTCCTGCGCCAGCCCCTCGATCATGTCCGGCGTCGCGATCACAACGTCGGCGGCCTCGCCGGCCCGCACCTTCTCCACCGTCGCCGAAGGCGGCGCGAATTCCATCGAGATGGTGACATCTTTCGCCTTACGAAAATCGGGCGCGAGCGCTTCGATCGCGCCTTGCATCGCAACCGTCGTGATAATCCGGATCGTCTGAGTCATGTCGAGGGTGCCGCTTCGTTAGAGTTGTGACGCTGCGAACGTATTGCAGGATGACACCTTGCCCTCTTTCAGACCAATAGTGAACCAGCGCTGACGCTGCGCCGACGAGCCGTGGGTGAACGAGTCGGGCACCACCGTGCCGCGCGCCATCTTCTGCAAACGGTCGTCGCCGATCGCCGCCGCGGTTTGCAGCGCCGCCTCGACATCGCCCGGCTCGATCGACTTCCAGCGCTGATTGGAATGGAAAGCCCAGACGCCGGCGAAACAGTCGGCCTGCAACTCGACGCGCACTTGAATCCGGTTCGCCGCTGTCTTGTTGCCGGACGCCTGCTGCGCCTCGCGCGCTTTCGTCAGCACGCCGAGCTGGTTCTGCACATGATGTCCGACTTCATGCGCCAGCACATAAGCCTGCGCGAATTCGCAGGCCTTGCCGGTGCAGCCTTTGAACCGCACGCTGATCTCGCGGAAGAACGACGTGTCGAGATAGATGCGCCGGTCCGACGGACAATAGAACGGACCGGTCGCCGCGGTGGCGAAGCCGCAGCCGCCCTGCACCTGACCGTCGAACAGACGCAGCCGCGGCGGCCGGTACTGCTGGTTGGAATTCTTGAACACCGCGGTCCAGGTGTCCTCGGTATTGCCGAGCACGGCGGCGACGAAATCGCCCATCTGGTCCTTCGGGGCGCCGGTGCGCGGCGCCTGCTGCGCCGGCTGTTCGTATTGCGTGCGGTTGCCCGACACCATCTCGGCGCCGCCGATCAGGATGCTCGGATCGATGCCGAGCGCCCAGCCGATCAGGCCCAGCACCACAACCGTGCCGATGCCGAGACCGCCGCCGCCGGTCGGCAATCCGAATCCGCCGCCGCCACCACCGCCACCGCGCGCGTCTTCGACATTGTCGCTCCGGCGAAAATCATCCCAGCGCATCGGCCCGTCTCCAGCGTGTCAAACCCATCGTTACCACAGTGCGCAGCGCTTGCGGGACCGCATGCACGGTTCCGCTTCAGGTGTGCGCGAACGATCTAAGCCTCGGCAACATAGGCAGAATTTGCCCAGTATTGGGACACTTTCATAAACCGTTTTTTCACCTTGCGCTCCCATAGTGAGGCCAAGTCGGTTGTAGGTCCCGCGTCTGCCGACCGCGTCGCCTGAGTCAGAGTAGTGAGTCATGGTAGTGTCGCGTCGCGGGGCGCCCTCACGGGCGCCCCGTGGAGTTTCCGAGAGCACCCAACAGCACCGCATTTTGATCGGCGACTGCGTCGCCGAAATGGCCAAGCTGCCGGCCGGATGCGTCGATCTGGTGTTCGCCGATCCTCCTTACAATCTTCAACTCGCCAACGACCTGAAACGGCCGGACGACTCGCATGTCGATGCGGTCACCGACGACTGGGACAAGTTCGCCAGCTTCGCCGCCTATGACGCCTTCACCAAGGAATGGCTGGCGGCCTGCCGCCGCGTCCTGAAGCCGTCGGGGACGATCTGGGTGATCGGGTCCTATCATAACATTTTCCGCGTCGGCGCGATCATGCAGGACATGGGGTTCTGGATTCTCAACGACGTCGTCTGGCGCAAAACCAATCCGATGCCGAATTTCCGGGGCCGGCGCTTCACCAATGCGCACGAGACGATGATCTGGGCATCGCGCGATAACGCGGCCAAGGGCTATACGTTCAACTACGAAGCGCTGAAAGCCGGCAACGAAGACATCCAGATGCGGTCCGACTGGACCTTCCCGCTGTGCACCGGCGAAGAGCGCCTCAAGGGCGCCGACGGCAAGAAGCTGCACCCGACCCAGAAGCCCGAAGCGCTGCTGGCCCGCGTGATCCTGTCATCGTCGCGGCCCGACGACCTGGTGCTCGACCCCTTCAACGGCACCGGCACCACCGGCGCCGTCGCCAAGCGCCTCGGCCGCCGCTTCATCGGCGTTGAGCGCGAGGCCAAATACGCCAAGGCGGCGCAGCAGCGCATCGCCGACGTGCAGCAGGTGCCCTCGCCTTCGATCGCGCCGTTCATGACCGCGCGCGAGGCGCCGCGGGTGGCCTTCTCGTTCCTGATCGAACGCGGCCTGGTCAATCCCGGCGCCATCCTGGTCGACGCCAAGAAGCGCCACAAGGCGCTGGTGCGGGCCGACGGCGCGGTGGCGCTGGGCGAAGTGGTCGGCTCGATTCACCGCATCGGCGCGCTGGCGCAGGGCCTGGGCGCCTGCAACGGCTGGACCTACTGGCACCTCGAGACGCCGAAGGGCCTGAAGCTGATCGACGAATTGCGCGCCCAGGTGCGCTCGGAGATGTCGGAAGCGGCGGAGTAGGTTTAGCGCACGACCGCGCCGAGCCGTATTCCGGACGCCTTCTGCAGTCGGCTTATCACCGCAAACAGATTTTCCGCCCGCGGATTGCCGGTCGGGCCGAACATCCGCATCAGGCTTTTTGCCGGCGTACCGGTTTCCCTCGCTAGACGTTCGAAACCGACCGTCGCGTTGATGTAATCGCGCAGCACGCTCTTGCCCGTCTCCAGGTCGCCGGCCAGCATCTGCTCGACCGCTTCGGTGAGCAGCGCCGCACGAAATTCCGGATCGCGCTCGACGCGCGCTTTGACCGTGTCCTTGAAGTCTCGTGTCAGTGCCATTTCATTTTCGCTTTCGCTTTTTGTAGTCGATCCATCGACCGAATGCCGCCTCGATGTCTTGTTGCTGACGCTGCTTGGTGCCGCCGCCCAGCAGAATGACCACCGTCTCACCGTCGCGCGCCAGATAGATGCGGTAGCCCGCCCGAAATCGATCCGGTATTCCAACACACCGCCGCCCACGCCTTTCACGTTCGACGTGTTGCCGTTGCGCAGCCGGGTCAGCGCGATGGCGACCTTCGCCGCGGCCTGGACTTCCAGCCGGTCGAACCACCGGCCGAATTCGCTTCTCCCGGCCCAATCCAAGTGTTCAAGAAGCTGCATCCGATGGTGTCTTATATGTTACCAATTATGGCAAACGCAAGACCCTGTCGTCGTATCGGCCACGTGAGCACGCGCGCACAGCGCGGGCCTGACGGCATTCTAGAGGAAGCCCGCCGCCCTGTCAGGACGGCGCGAGCGCTTCCAGAAACAACTCCAGCGCCCGCTTGGCGAAAGCGTCCATGTTGGCCTGCCGGTCATTGCTGCCGGTTTCCAGCGTGATGGCGCGGTCGACCGGTCCGGACACGGCCATGCAGCTGTGGCCGGCCGCATCGCCATAGCGGTTGCCGGACGGCCCCGCCGCGCCGGTCTCGGCGAGGCCCCACGTCGTCTCGTGCCGTTCGCGCATGCGCTTCGCGCACATCAGCGCGAACACCTCGGTCGACGCCCGCAGGCCGTCCACCATGTCGGCGTCGGTGATGCCGAGCAGCACAGTGCGCGACTGCCGCGTATAGACCACCGCGCCGCCCACGAAATAGGCCGAGGCGCCGGGCACCGCCAGCAGCGCCGCCGCGATCAGGCCGCCGGTCGACGACTCGGCGACCGACACCGTTTCCTTGCGGGCGAACAGGCGCGCCGCGACTTTTTCGGCGATCGGCATCAGCGTTTGCATAGGTCAGTCTCCGCGTTCGATGTTGCCGCTGCGCGCCGGCACGCCGAATTCGCGGCGGCACACGTCGGCCAATAGCGCCACGCCGTCGCGGATGTCGTCATGCGACGGGCTGGCGAAGCAGAGCCGCATGCGGCTCTTGCTGTGGGTCTTGTCGGCCGACCAGTTCGGCCCGGGATTGATGGCGACGCCTTTGGCCAGCGCCGCCTGATAGAGCTTCATGGTGTCGACTTGGTCGGGCAGCTTGACCCAGAGGAAGATGCCGCCCTTTGGCTCGTCGAATTCCGCCGCGGTGCCGAACTGCTCGTTGAGCGATTCCATCAGCGTGTCGAGCTTGGCGCGCAGGCCACGGCGCAACTCCGGCAGGTGCGTGTCGAAATGCGCGGCGCAATATTCCGCCAGTACCATCTGCTCCAGCGCGCCCGAGCCGGCATCGGTTTTCAAGGCCAGCATGCGCGACAGGATGGCCCACGGCGCGACGATGAAGCCGACGCGGAGCGCCGGCGCGATCGATTTCGAGAACGAGCCGATGTGGATGACGTTACTGGATTGGCTCATGGCGTAGAGCGCCGGCGGGCGCTGGCCGGTCCAGACCAGATCGGCATAGCAGTCGTCCTCGAACACCGGCACGCCGTAGTGGTCCGCCAGCTTGAGCAGCGCGGTGCGGCGGCTTTCGTCGAGGATGGTCGCGGTCGGGTTCTGCACGGTCGGGATGGTGTAGATGAATTTCGGCCGGATGTTTTGGGCCTTCAGGTCCGCGAGGGCCCCGGCCAGCGCGTCGATGTTCAGGCCGCCGCCGTCGAGCGGGATGCCGACGACGTTGACGCCGAGCCGCGTGTAGCGGTTCAGCGTGCCCTCGTAGCAGTCGCGCTCGCAGATCACGGTGTCGCCGCGCGCGAGAAGCGCGCCGTGCACCAGGTCGAGCGCCTGCAGCGACCCCGACACGATGAGGATGTCGTCGGCGCTGCAATTCATGCCGGCGTCGCGCTTGAGCTTGGCGGCGAGGAAGTCGCGCAGCGGCCGGTAGCCCTGCGGCCCGCTGTTGAGACCGTAGGTCGCCAGCGACCGGCCCTCGCGGGCGATCACCGCTTGCGCCGCCGCCAGCAACCCGTCGACCGGCACGCCGTCGGGGTCGTTGTTGCCGCCGGTGAAATTGTAGCGCGGCGCGCCGGTCCATTTCACCGCCGGCGCTGGCGTGCCGGGCGGCAGCAGAGGGCCGAAATCGAATGTCATGATGGTGCTCCCGGCCTCAGAGTGTCATGGCCGGGCTTGTCCCGGCCATCTCGATCAGGGGCGCACTGCCTTCTTGAACGGGATCACCGGGTCACGCGCTGCGCGCGGCCCGGTGATGACTATAAAAAGTGCTACTTCCCCGCCGCCACCATGATCTCGACCTTGTAGTCCGGCGTCGCCAGCTTCGCCTCGACGGTGGCGCGCGCCGGCGTGTTGCCCGGCGACACCCAGGCGTCCCACACCGCGTTCATCTCGGCGAAATTGGCCATGTCGGTGATCCAGATATTGGCGGTCAGCAGCTTGGACTTGTCGCTGCCGGCCTTGGCCAGAAAGCCGTCGATCTGCGCCAGGATGTCCTTGGTCTGCTCGGTCGTGCTCTTGCCCTTCGGGTTATCGGCGACAATGCCCGCCAGATAGACCGTGTTGCCATGCACAACGGCCTTGCTCATGCGCGGGCCGGTCTCGAAACGCTGGATGCTCATGGTTTTTGTCCTTTTCTGAAACTCGCGGCGTATTCCTAAAGAATGACGGGCCGCTGGCAAGCCCATAGGCATGGGATATGATGGGACGAGCCGGGGCGGATGCGTCAGAACCCCGCGACAATTCCGCGTAGGGGGGAAGCGCATGACTGTTCTAGTGGCCGGCGGCGGCATCGGCGGCCTGACCGTGGCCTTGAGCCTGCACCAGATCGGCGTGCCGGTTAAGGTGCTCGAGAGCGTCACGACGCTCAAGCCGCTCGGCGTCGGCATCAATGTGCTGCCGCACGCCTGCCGCGAACTCATCGAACTCGGCCTGCTCGAGCGCCTCGACGAGACCGGCATCCGCACCAAGGAACTGGCCTACTTCTCCAAGCACGGCAAGCCGATCTGGTCGGAGCCGCGCGGGCTGGACGCCGGCTACAAGTGGCCGCAGGTGTCGATCCACCGCGGTATCCTGCATCAGGTGCTGCTCGACGCCGCGCGCGAGCGCATCGGCACCGACAACATCCTCACCGGCCATCACCTGCGCGACTGGACCGAAACCGCCGACGGCGTGCGCGCGCACTTCGTCAACAAGGACGGCGACGCCATCGGTGATTACGACGGCAGCCTGCTGATCGGCGCCGACGGCATCCATTCGGCGATGCGCGCCAAGCTCTATCCGCAGGAAGGCGCGCCGATCTGGAACGGCCGCATCCTGTGGCGCGGCGTCACCGAGGGCGAGCCGTTTCTGTCCGGCCGCACCATGATCATGGCCGGGCACGAGAGCTTGAAATTCGTCTGCTACCCGATTTCGCGCGCCGCCACCGAACGCGGCCGGCCGACCATCAACTGGATCGCCGAGCGCCTGCTGCCGCCGGACTACCAGTGGCGCCGCGAGGACTACAACCGCGTCGGCAAACTCGACGAATTCCTGCCCTACTTCGAGGACTGGACATTCGACTGGCTCGACGTGCCGGGCCTGATCCGCAACGCGCAATATTGCTACGAGTATCCGCTGGTCGACCGCGACCCGCTGGAGCGCTGGACCTTCGGCCGCGTCACGCTGATGGGTGACGCCGCGCACCCGATGTATCCGATCGGCTCCAACGGCGCCTCGCAGGCCATTCTCGACGCCCGCGTGCTGGGCCGCGAAATCCTCGCCAGGGGCGAAACCCCGGCGGCCTTGCAGGCCTACGAAGACGAGCGCCGGCCGGCCACCACGCAGCTTGTGCTGCTCAACCGCAAAAACGGCCCCGAGCAGGTCATGCAGATGGTCGAGGAGCGCGCACCCGACGGCTTCGATCAGGTCACCGACGTGCTCAGCCGGCAGGAGCTGGAAGATATCGCCGCCAACTACAAGAAGGTGGCGGGCTTCCAGGTCGACGCGCTCAATGCCAAGCCGGCCATCCTGCCGGCCGGCGCCGGACGGCGGGCGGAAGCGGCCGAGTAAGCGCGTCGCGACGGAACTTTACGACCGGCTGACGGCTTATTGCGTTGGAACTCCACAGGAGGCTACGACGATGGGCTGGTTTTCACCCGACATGCAGACGATGGATGATCTTTTCATGCATTCGCTGCAGGACATTTATTACGCCGAGCATCAGATCCAGAAAGCGCTGCCGGACATGATCGAGAAAGCGTCCGACGCCGAGCTCAAGCGCGGCTTCCGGATGCACCTGAAGCAGACCAAGGGCCACATCAAGCGGCTCGACCAGGCCTTCAAGAAGCTCAAGACCAAGCCGAGCGGCACCAAGTGCCCGGCCATCGACGGTATCATCGAGGAAGCCAACGACATCGCCAGCGAGATCGACGACAAGATGGTGCTCAACGCGGCGCTGATCGCGGCGGCGCAGGCGGTCGAACATTACGAGATCACCCGCTACGGCACGCTGGTGGCCTGGGCCAAGATGCTCGGCAGCCCCGACGTGGCGAAGCTGCTGGCGATGAACCTCAAGGAAGAAAAAGCCACCGACAAGAAGCTCGGCGACATCGCCAAGCGCAAGATCAACCGCAAGGCGATGCTGCGCCGCAAGCCGGGCCCGGACGCGGTCGAGCGCGCCGAGAACGCCATGCTGGTGGCGGCATCGGGCATCCCGGCGATCTGATTGTTGTCGTCTAAGCTCGTCCCGCCCAAGCGGGATGAGCGCCGTCACAACTCCGGCAGCGCGTGCGCGATCACCTTGCGCATGACGGTCGGCAACGCCTCGCCTGCGACATCCGCCAGCCTGACCCAGCGCGCACCGGCCGGCGCTCTGGCCTTACGCGGCACGGTCGCCGTGAACACCGTCAGCGCCAGCGGAAAATGCGTGAACACGTGGGTGACCACGCCCGCCAGCTTGCGCCATGGCGCCTTTCCAACGCGCGGTGCCTCGTTGAGCGCATTCGCCACCACGAAATCATGACTCCATACCGTGCCCGGCACTTCGGTCATGGCGCCGAGCAATCCCTTGTCCGGCCGCTGCCGCAGCAGCAGAAAGCCATCGGCGCGCAGCACGACGAAGGCCGCACCGTACCGCGGCTTGCCTTCGCGCTTGGCCGCCTTGCGCGGAAAAGTCTCCTGGTCGCCGCGCGCCCGCGCCACGCAGGCATCCGTCCACGGACACAGCGCGCAGGCCGGCCGCTTCGGGGTGCAGATGGTGGCGCCGAGATCCATCAGCGCCTGCGCGAAATCGCCCGAGCGCGCCGGCGGCAACAGCGACGTCGCAAGTCTCTTGATCGTGGGCTTGGCCGCCGGCAGCGCTTCTTCGACCGCGAACAGCCGCGACACCACGCGCTCGACATTGCCGTCGACCGGCACCGCATCGGCATCGAAGGCGATCGAGGCGACCGCCGCCGCGGTGTAGTCGCCGATGCCGGGCAAAGCGCGCAAGGCCTCGAGGCTTGCGGGAAAGACGCCGCCGTGACGCTCGACCACGGCCTTGGCGCAGGCATGCAGGTTGCGGGCGCGGGCATAATAGCCGAGCCCGGCCCACAGCCGCAGCACGTCGTCGAGCGGCGCTGCGGCGAGTTCGGTCACCGTCGGCCAGCGCGCCAGGAAGCGCGCGTAATAGGGCCCGACCGTCTTCACGGTGGTCTGCTGCAGCATGATTTCGGACAGCCACACCGCGTAAGGATCGGCCTTGCGCCCGGCCCGCGCCCGCCACGGCAGCACGCGGCGGTGGCGGTCGTACCAGGCGAGCAGATCGCCCGGTTCCGGCACCCCCGCTGATTTCTTTCGCCGCACCGCCCGGACTGCTACACTCATGGCGCCGACGATGGCACGAGAACGCCTGTCATGAGCAAGCCCGCGCGCAGTTTTCCCCGGCCGCTTTCCGATCTGCTCGGCGCGACGCTGAACGACGCCTTCAAGAGCCAGGGCTTTGCCTCGGCCGAAATCCTGGCACGCTGGGGCGATATCGCCGGCCCCGAAATCGCCGCCCACAGCGAGCCGATCAAGATCAACTGGCCGCGCGCCAACCCGTCCGGCTCGATGGGCGAGGCGCCGCCGGAACCGGCCACCCTTGTGCTGCGCGTCGAGGGCCCGGCGGCGCTGGAAATCCAGCATCAGACGACGGTCATCCTGGAGCGGGTCAACCGCTTTTTCGGCTGGCAGGCGATCGGCAAGATATCCTTGCGCCAGGCGCCGCTGCGGCGGCCCGAACCGCGCAAGGCGCCGCCCCCGCCCGATCCGGCCGTCACCGCCCGCATTGCCGCCAGCCTGCCCAATATCGCGGACGACGACCTGCGTCAGGCGGTGGCCCGGCTGGGCGCCGCCATCAAGAGAAAGTGAGCCCGGCGGCCGCTCGCGCCCTCTGGCCCGGCATTGCCACATTTACCTGTTCCAGATAGCCAATGTGCCGTTCACCCGCGCTATAGCCCACGGAGCCTCCATTGCTGTTCACCCGACGCGAGTTTTGCCAGAGCACCGCCACCGTGGCGCTCGCCACCGCCCTGATCGGCACCGCTTCGCTGCAGCCGTTCCCGGCTTTCGCGCAGGCCGCGCCGATTTCATCGGCCGAACTGATGAAGCCGGACGCCCTGCCCGACATGATCCTAGGCGACGAAAAGGCCCCGGTGACCGTCATTGAATACGCCTCGGTCACCTGCTCGCATTGCGCCACCTTCCACGAGACGACCTACCCGGAACTCAAGAAGCGCTACATCGATACCGGAAAGGTGCGGTTCGTTTTCCGTGAATTCCCGCCGGACCAGCTGGCCGCCGCCGCCTTCATGCTGGCGCGCTGCGCGGGCGAAGGCGACAAGGACAAGTATTTCGCCCTGATGGGCACGCTGTTCCGCTCGCAGCGCCAGTGGTACGTGCAGCAGCCGATCCCGCAGTTGCGCGCCATTACCCGCCAGGCCGGAATGACCGAAAAGCAGTTCGACGCCTGCCTGGAGAATCAGAAGCTGCTCAATGGCCTCCAGAGCATGCGCGACCGCGCCTACAACCAGTTCGGCGTCCGCTCGACCCCCACTTTCTTCATCAACGGCACCAAGCACGAAGGCGCCCTTTCGATCGATGAAATGGCCAAGGTCATCGACCCCTATCTCAAGGGCTGACAACGATTTTTCGGCCTTGGCGGCGGCGCTGGAGACGGCGCCGCCGCTTTATTTTTGCCTTATCCACATCGGAAATGTCTGGAAAACGGCCCCGCGCGACCGCACCGCTGTTGCTCATTGATGCGTAAAGATTAATTCTCCGGCGCACGGTGCAAGCTTGTTGGCGCCCCCGCGCCAGCCCCGGTAGGGACCGAACTGTTCAAATGCGAAAACCAGTGGGACGCCGGGCGTTTATCCGGCGCCGGGCATGACCCCGACAGCCGGTTCCGGTGCGGGATGGAACAGCGGTGTTCGAGACACGATCGCGCACCAGCCAAAATGCATAAGGCCTGAAGTATGAAACTTACGCGGTTGCGCCTGCTCGGCTTCAAGTCCTTCGTCGAGCCGACCGATTTCCTGATCGAGCCGGGTCTGACCGGCGTGGTCGGTCCCAATGGCTGCGGCAAATCCAATCTGGTCGAAGCGCTGCGCTGGGTTATGGGCGAGTCGTCCTACAAATCCATGCGCGCCTCGTCGATGGACGACGTGATTTTCTCGGGCTCCAACACCCGGCCGGCGCGCAACAACGCCGAAGTGGCGATCTCGATCGACAATTCGGAGCGCTCGGCGCCGGCGGCGTTCAACGACACCGACATGATCGAGATCGCGCGCCGCATCGAGCGCGAGGAAGGTTCGGCCTATCGTATCAACGGCCGCGAAGTGCGCGCCCGCGACGTGCAGATCGTGTTCGCCGACGCCTCGACCGGCGCCCGCTCCCCGGCGCTGGTGCATCAGGGCCGCATCGGCGAAATCATCCAGGCCAAGCCCGAACAGCGCCGCCGCGTGCTGGAAGAAGCGGCTGGCGTCGCCGGCCTGCATGCCCGCCGCCATGAGGCGGAACTGCGGCTGAAGGCGGCCGAAGCCAATCTCCTGCGTCTCGAAGACGTCATCGGCCAGCTCGCCGGCCAGATGGAAGCGCTGAAAAAACAGGCCCGACAGGCGATCCGCTACCGCACCGTGTCGGCGCAGGTCCGCAAGGCCGAGGCCACGCTCTATCATCTGCGCTGGAGCGCCGCGAGCATCGAGGTCACCGCGGCCGAGCACGCCAAGGATCTGTGCGTGCGCGAGGTCGCCGACCGCACCGGCGCGCAGGCCGAGGCCTCGACGCGTCAGGCCACCGCCGCCGCTGCCCTGCCCGCCTTGCGCGAGGCCGAAGCGCGCGCCGGCGCGGCGCTGCACCGCCTCAATGTTGCGGCGCAGGAGCTCGACAAAGAAGAACAGCGCGCCAAGGACCGCATCGCCGAACTCGATCTGCGGCTGGTGCAATTCGCCGCCGACAGCGAGCGCGAGCAGAAGCTGGTCGCCGATGCCGAAGAGGCGCTGGCCAAGCTGACCGCCGAGGAAGAAGCGCTGCGCAACGAAGCGCGTGAAAGCGCCGGCCGCCGCAGCGGCGTCGATGCCCGCGTTGCCGAGGCCGGTGGCGAATTGAGCGAGGCCGAGCAGGTCTTCTCCGAATTGACCGCCAGACTCGCCGACCTCACCGCGCAGCGTCATCAGCTTGAGAACGCCGTGCGCAGCCACGGCGACCGCAGCGCCAAGCTGGAAACCGAAATGGCGGCGATCGAGCGCGAGGTGGCCTCGTTGCAGGGCACCGACGGCCCCGATCTGGCCGCACTCACCGCTGCCGTCGAAGCTGTGCAGGCTGCCGTCGCCGCCGCGGAAAACGCCGCGATGGACGCCGAGACCGCGCACCTTCAGGCGCGCCTCGATCTCGACGGCCTGCGCGGGCCGCTGACCGAAGCCGACCGCCGCGTGCAGCGGCTGGAGACCGAAGCCAAGACGCTGTCCAAGGTGCTCGCCGTCGAGACCAAGAACATGTGGCCGCCGGTGATGGACCACGTTTCGGTCGAGAAAGGTTACGAGAAGGCGCTTGGCGCGGCGTTGGGCGACGATCTCGACGCCCCGGTCGACGCCTCGGCGCCGATGCGCTGGATCGGTGCCGCCATCGATGCCGCCGACCCGGCGCTGCCGGACGGCGTCGAGCCGCTGGCCAAGCACGTGCAGGCCCCGGCCGAACTCGCCCGCCGTCTCAGCCAGATCGGCGTCATCGACAAGGCCGACGGCGCCCGCCTGACCGCGCTGCTCAAGCCCGGCCAGCGGCTGGTGTCGAGCGAAGGCGACCTGTGGCGCTGGGACGGCTTTGCCGCCGATGCGCATGCGCCGACCGGTGCGGCACGCCGGCTGGCCGAACGCGCCCGCTTGGCCGACATCGAATCCGAATTGCAGATCGCCCGCGCCGAGGCGGACACCGCCCGCAATGCCGTCAGGAACGCCGAGACCGTGTTGCAGGCTGCCGCCGCGACCGAAGGCCAGGCCCGCACCGATGCCCGCGAGCGTCAGAAGGAAGCCCATGCCGCGCGCGACCGGCACGACGCCGCCGAGCGCGAACTCAACCGCAACGCCGCGCGCCTGTCGGCTTTGGACGAAGCCCGTCAGCGTCTGACTGCCAGCCGCGACGAGGCCGCCAGCGCCCGCACCGAGGCCGAGCTGGCGCTGACCGCGCTCGCGCCGGCCGCCGATCTGGAAACCAGCCTCGCCGGTGTGCGCGACGACATCGCCGCCAAACGCGCCAAGCTCGCCGAAGTGCGCGCCGAGCAGCAGGCCATCGCCCGCGAAGCGGAAATGGCCGACCGCCGGCTCGCCGCGCTCGCCAACGACCGCAGCGGCTGGCTCCAGCGCCAGGAAGGCGCCCGCGCACAGACCGCGACGCTCGACCAGCGCATCGCCGAGGCCACCCGCGACCGCGCCGAGCTGGAAGACGCGCCGCGGCTGTTCGCCGAAAAGCGCGAGGGGCTGCTGAGCGAAGTGCATAGCGCCGAAGCCGAGCGCCGCGACTGCGCCGACCGGTTGCAGATCGCCGAAAACCAGCTGGCCGACGCCGACCGCGACGCCCGCGCTGCGCTCGAGGCGGCCAGCGCCGCCCGCGAAGAACTGGCGCGCGCCGAGGAACGCTTCGAGGCCGCCAAGCGCCGCCTCACCGACATCGCCCGCGAAATCCACGACATGCTGGAGACCGAGCCCGGCAATGTCGCGGAACTGGCCGAACTCAAGGACGGCGAGCCGCTGCCGGAACTGGCCGATGTCGAAGCCACGCTGGAGCGGCTGCGCCGCGAGCGTGAACGGCTCGGAGCGGTCAATCTGCGCGCCGAAGAGGAACTTACCGAGGTCGAGGCCCAGCACACCTCGCTGACCACCGAGCGCGATGATCTGGTCGAGGCGATCAAGAAGCTGCGCCTCGGCATCCAGAGCCTCAACCGCGAGGCGCGCGAGCGCCTGCTGGCCTCGTTCCAGCAGGTCAACACCCACTTTCAGCAGCTCTTCACCCGGCTGTTCAACGGCGGCACCGCCGAATTGCAGTTGATCGAGAGCGACGATCCGCTGGAAGCCGGCCTCGAAATCCTGGCGAAGCCCCCGGGCAAGAAACCGGCGACGCTGTCGCTGCTGTCCGGCGGCGAGCAGGCGCTAACTGCGATGGCCTTGATTTTCGCGGTGTTCCTGACCAACCCGGCGCCGATCTGCGTGCTCGACGAAGTCGACGCGCCGCTCGACGACCACAACGTCGAGCGCTTCTGCGATCTGCTCGACGAAATGACCCGCTCGACCGACACCCGCTTCGTGATCATCACGCACAATCCGATCACCATGGCGCGGATGAACCGGCTCTACGGCGTCACCATGGCCGAGCGCGGCGTGTCGCAGCTGGTCTCGGTCGATCTCGAAGCCGCGGTGCGGTTCCGCGAGGCGAGCTAGCCTCACGGAACATCAGGTCATCTAGAACTCGTGCCGCAGCCGGCCGCTCAGCGTGTGCGCGGTGAAGTCGTGGCCGCCAAACTTGAAATCGTAGCCGAAGGACAGCTGGGTCCGCTCGGCGACATTGGCGGACACACCGGCGCCGACGGTGCCAAAATTGGCGCCCGACCCCGCCGCGGTCGTTGTGAACGTGCCGGGCAGCGACGAATCGAGGAAACTGGCGCGGATATCGCGATCCTTGTCGAGAAACTCGTGCTGCCAGCTGGCGCGCAGCTCCGGCGTGAAGGCCACACGATCCATTATGACGTTGTAGCGAAAGCGGGCACCGACGGTGCTGCGCAGCGACTCCGTGCGGAACGATGCGACGTTGAGTGCCACCGGCCCTGTTTCGGTGAAACGGTCGACGCCGACCGTGGTGTACTGCAAGCCGAGCTGCGGCGTAATCGTCCAGCGTCCGTAGAACAAATCCTTGCCGACCGATCCCTGGACGGCGAGCTGATCGCCCTTCGGCGCGCTGGTGTTGGACGTGCCAAGCGCGACCCGGTTGTTGTCATACGAATTGCGGCCAAAGACCACCGCGCCGTTGACGAACCAGTCCTGCCGGGACCAGCTGCCGTAACCGCCAATGAGCCAGGTATTGATCCGCGAAGTCGAGCCGAGCGTATCGAGATCGGCCCGGGTGCGGGAATAGCCGCCGAACAGGCCAAGCGTGACATCCGGCGTGACGCGGCGATCGATGCCGAACGACAGGCCGGCGGTGTCGAATTTCGTCTGCGGCGTGGTGGCGGTCGCGTCCTGCCGCGCGAAGGTGGCATTGCCATAGAGGAACATGCCCCAGGGCGAATCCTGCGCGAGGTCCATGGCCGGCGCTTTGTAGACGTTCGCTGCCGGGGCCTTTGCGAAGGCCGCGAAAGCCGGGTGTCCGCCGAGCGCGGGCGAGGCGGCATAGGCCGTAGCCATCCCGCCGGTCCAGGTGTTGAGTTGCGCTGCCAGCGGCGCATCATTGCCCTCGCGATTGAGAAGGGCCGCGACGGTATTCATGCCGCGGACGTCGAAGGCCTGGGCATTGCCAAGCCGCACATTCGACAGGCGCTGGTCGATGAACCGGGTGCTCTCGAAGGCGCCTTCAATGGCGATCGTGCCAAAGCTCAGGAACGCGACCGGCGTCAGCTGTGTGAGGGCCGCGGCGACATTGTCGGATGACGCGACCTGGTCGATCAGCGTCTGGGCGGCGAGGCTTTGCGGCTGCGTGTTCGGCAGGTTGTCGAACAGCTGCGCAAGACCGCTCGCCGCGCTGCTGCCGGCGGCATCTGCGAACGAGCTTGATATCCCGGTAAAGAACTCGAAGCTGCGATACAGCGTGCCGCCGATATTGACCGTTTCTCCGGCGCGCAACGCCGCCATTTTGTCGGCCCCGAGGCCGACTTTGTTGTAGCCGAGCGTGTCTGTGCCGGCGCCACCATCCACCAGGCCGACGATTTTCGATCCCGGCATGATGTTCACGGTGTCGGCGCCGCCTTCCATGTTGATGGCGCGGCCGGTGTTGCCGATGATCGTGCCGTAATTGGTCAGGCTGTCATTGCCTTCGCCGGTCTGGATGGCCGAACCGTCGCCGCGAATGAAGCGCGCCGAACCGGTACCGGTATAGGTGACCCCGTTGAGCGTGCCGACCGAGCCCGGGTCCGGCGTGACGCCATCGCCCAGCAGGATAATCGCGTTGGGATCGGGAATGGAGCCGTTGCCGGTGATCGTGCCGTAGTTGACGATGGTGTCGTTGTCGGCGGCGGTGCCGGTCTTGTTCTCGAAACGAATGGCGTAGCCATTCAGGCCGGTGATGGTACCGCCGGCATAATTGGTCAGGCTTGTCGCCGCGACGCCGCTGCGCGAATTGTCGAGGTTGGAGTCGTTGTTGACGACGATGGCGGCGGTCGCACCGGATATGGTGCCGTAGTTCATAATGGTGCCGCCGCCGATCGAAAGGCCTTCGCTGTTGTTGCTCCGGTTTCTGGAATCGAACCCGCCCGCGCCGGTGCCCTCGATAATCCCGTAATTGGTGATGGTGGCGCTGCCATCGATGTCGACGCCGTCACCATCGCCATTGCCGACACCGGCGTAAGCGCCGGTAATCCGGCCGTAATTGACGATGGTCGCCGCGTTCATTCCCAGGTTGTCGGACCCGACGCCGGAGCCGTTGCGGCCGAGGATGACGCCGCCCGCTTCGTTGGTGACGGCAAGGGTGCCGGTCGCACCGACCGTGATGCCGTGGCGGAAACCCGAGATGGTGCCGCCCGCCTTGTTGATCACCGTACCCGAGTGGGCCTGAAGGTCGACGGCATCGCTGCCATCGCCCGATCCGACGACGCCGCCGGCAAAGATCAGGCCATAATTTGTCACGGTCGCGTTCGCGCCCGGCCGCACGGCGTCGGCGGCGGTGCTCTGAATCACACCGGTGGCGCGGTTGATGATGGCGATGCTGCCGGCGCCGGCAATGTCGTCGAAGTCGATCGCCTGGCCCGACACGGTCGACAGGATCGTGCCGCTATTGTCGATCAGAAAGTCCCCGGTCGTGGTCAGGAAGTTCGCCGGGGCGGTTATGCGGATCGCGTCGTTCCGGGACTGAATGGTGCCGCCGGCATTGTTGAAGACCTGAAACAGAAGAACGTTTGCCAGAGTTGTAGGGGCTTCAAGGGTGATGGCGCGATGGTTGGAGTTGTTCGCTTCGATCAGCCCGCTATTCGTGATGATGATCGAGCCAACACCGGGGCGGATGGCGTCGCTGCCCATCGCGCGGATTATGCCGGTCGCATCGTTGTTGATCCGGACTGTCCCCGTTGCGGACGTGTTGCTGACAAAATCGAAGACCTGGCCACCGGTCGAGACCAGGAGGCCGGCGTTATTGACGGTGACGGTGCCGGTGCCGATCGGTGTGTTGAGGCGGAACGTGTCGTCGGTTGTCGTGAAGGTGGCGCCGGCGGCGTTGTTGAGCGTCAGGTTGCGCGGCGGATTGGCACCCGACGTATCGATGCCCCGATTGCCCGAAGTGATGGTTCCGAAATTGTTGATGGTCACGCCGGGATCTGCCGACGGGCCGGTCCAACTGATCGCAGTCCCCGCGGTCGACAAGGTGCCGCCGCTCTGAACTGTACCGGTATCTGTGCCGGTGACGGTCTTTGCGGTGGTGTCGGTTGTTCCGGCATTGACGGTGAAATCGGCCGCCAAACCCGATGCCGGCGCCGCCAGGGCAGCCACCGAAATAACAAGAGCCCGGCAGCTAACACTACCCAACCAACGCGACATGACGCCCCCAACAGCAAACGGTTTGTTAACGTTGGGTTTAGGTAGATTTCGCCAGTGACGGTTGGATGACACCACCGCCAAAGACCATGATCGCCATCTTGTTTTGCGGCGACGTGTTGCAAGATTGCCGATGGGATCGATCCGGGGATGATCGGTCTAGGGCGCCGGGAGTTCCACACGCCGGAACCCGGCTTCGCAAAAAATGCGTAGTGAGCAAAAATTGTCCGGAACCAAAGCCGGGCACCGGCGTTGTCCAGCCGTAAAGTTAAGTCGGGCGGCTCCCCCCTTACCCCCCGAATAGCCGTCTGGCGAGAAGGCCCTGAACTTCGGTTCGGGGCCTTTTTTCTTGTCCCTCAACGGTTTGCGTCGAATATCCGCGCCCGCCGTTACCGCCCGTCAATTGTCTATGTGTGCGAACGCGCAATCCATGGCCGCGCCTTTGCGAATTGGGCTAGGCTTTGCCCGGGTTCGAATTTTTACAGGAGCATTGCCAATGTCCACCACCGCCTGGGTCGTTATCGGCCTGGTTGTCGTGATCGCGATCTGGGCGGTCACCATCTACAACGGCCTCGTCGCGATGCGGCAGAGGACCAATCAGGCCTTTGCGGATGTCGACGTTCAGTTGAAGCAGCGCCACGACCTGATCCCCAATCTGGTGGAGACGGTCAAGGGCTATGCCACCCACGAGCGCGCCACGCTGGAAGCCGTGGTCAATGCCCGGCAGGCCGCCATCGCGGCGCCGGGGATCGAACAGAAGGTGGCGGCGGAGAACATGCTGACCGGCGCGCTGCGGCAGTTGTTCGCGCTGTCGGAGGCCTATCCCGACCTCAAGGCCAACACCAATTTCCAGCAGTTGCAGACGGAACTGGCCGACATCGAGAACAAGCTCGCCGCCGCCCGCCGCTTCTTCAACAGCGCGGTGCAGGAATACAACACCGGCATCGAGCAGTTCCCGGCGGCGCTGTTTGCCGCCTCGTTCGGCTTCCGCCATCGCGAGTTCTTCGATGTCGGCGAGGCGCGGCCGCAGCTCGAGCAGGCGCCGAGCGTGAAGTTCTAGTCACCCTCCCCTGCAGGGGGAGGGTCGGACCGCCGCAAGGCGGTCCGGGGTGGGGTGCCTTCACGGCGCCCGCCAGTTCACCCCCACCCGGCGTGCTGCGCACGCCGACCTCCCCCCTCCAGGGGGAGGTATAAGGAAGAGAGATGGCCGCCTACGGTCTCTACACCCACATCCGGTCGAACCGGCGCCGCTCGGTCGCGCTGCTGATCGGCCTGTTCTTCCTGGTCTATGTGCTGGTCTTCGCCGGCGCGTTGCTGGCCGAAGCGCTCTCGGTCGAGGCGCCGATCGACTACCTCTTGGAGGCCGCCTTCTACAACGCGCTGAAGGCGGCGCCCTTCGCCACCGTGGGCACCCTCATCTGGGTGCTCATCGCCTACAAGTTTCACCAGCGCATGATCGACGCCCTCACCGGCTCGCACGCCATCACCCGCGCCGATGAGCCGCATCTGTACAATCTGCTGGAAAATCTGTGCATCTCGCGCGGCATCACCATGCCGAAGCTGCGCATCACCGAAGACGCCGCGCTCAACGCCTTCGCCACCGGCCTGAACGAGAAGCAGTATTCGATCTCGGTGACGCGCGGCCTGCTGAATTCGCTCGACGACGCCGAAATCGAAGCCGTCCTCGGCCATGAACTCACCCACATCCGCAACGGCGACGTGCGCATGATGGTGATCGCGGTGGTGATCGCCGGTGTGGTGTCGTTCTTCGGCGAGATGGTGTTCCGGCTGTTTTTCCGGGCGTCTTTCTACGGCCGCGGGCGCCAGTCGTCCGGCGGCGGCGACAAGAAAGGCGGAGGCGCCGTCATCGCCATTGCGATTGCCGTCGCGCTGATCGTGGTGGCGTGGATCCTCTCGATCGTCATCCGCTTTGCGCTGTCGCGGCAGCGCGAATATCTCGCCGACGCCGGCGCGGTCGAACTGACCAAGAATCCCGATGCGATGATCTCGGCGCTGCGCAAAATCGAGAACCGCGGCGAATTGCAGGCCGCCAATTCGTCGGTGATGGAGATGTGCATCGACAATCCCCGCCAGGGCTTCGCCGATATCTTTGCCACCCATCCGTCGATCGACAAGCGCGTCGCCGCCTTGGTGAAATTCACCGGCGGCCGCGATCCGGGCCCGCTGGCGGTGCCGGGACCCGATGAGGTGCCGCAGCTCGGCGAGGCGGCTGCGGCCGACGGCCCCTGGGGCAGCGCGACCGGTGGCGCCACCGGACCGTGGGGGCCGAGGCAGTAATACCGTCACTCTGAGGAGCGAGGCGCAAAGCGCCGAGCCTCGAAGGGCGACGGCCCCAATTCTGAAAGCCTTGGCTGCCATCCTTCGAGGCTTCCACAGCAAGCGCCGTGGGAGCACCTCAGGATGACGGTCCTGCTCGGCGCGAGGAAAGAAACTAATGCCCCTCGAACGCAATCAGCGTGCGCACCGGCACGCCGAGCTTGCGCAGCTTTTCGGCGCCGCCGAGGTCCGGCAGGTCGATGACAAAGCAGGCGGCCAGCACCTCGGCGCCGAGCTGGCGCAACAGCTTGACCGCCGCCTCCGCGGTGCCGCCGGTGGCGATCAGGTCGTCGACCAGCACCACCCGCTCGCCGGCGACCAGAGCATCGGCGTGCATCTCGATCTCGTCCTCGCCGTATTCCAGCGCGTAGGTGACGCTGACGCGCTTGTGCGGCAGCTTGCCCTTCTTGCGGATCGGGATGAAGCCGGCCGAGACCTGATGCGCCACCGCGCCACCGAGGATGAAGCCGCGCGCCTCGATGCCGGCGATCTTGTCGATCTTCATGCCGGCCCAGGGCTGCACCAGCGCGTCGACCGCGCTGCGGAAGGCGCGGGCGTCGCCCAGCATCGTGGTGATGTCGCGGAAGATGATGCCCGGCTTGGGATAGTCCGGGATCGAGCGGATGGATTGACGCAGATGGTCTTCGGGGCTGTTCATGGACCGGACCTTAGCCGTTGAGAACCCGGCCCGCCACCGCGTCGAGCTTTCTGATGAGGTCGGGATCGCGCGCGTCCGGCGTGGTGATCAGCGCGGTGTCGAGCGCCCGGTCGGAGCCGATCGGACACGGCTCGTGCTCGCGCGGAAAGTCGCGCGCCAGCCGCGCCACCAGCCCCTGCGCGCGGGTGGCGTTGTCGATCAGCACCTTGACGATGTCCTGCACGGTGACGGCGTCGTGGTCGGGATGCCAGCAGTCGAAGTCCGTCACCATCGCCACCGTCGCGTAACAGATCTCGGCTTCGCGGGCGAGTTTGGCCTCCGGCATGTTGGTCATGCCGATCACCGAATAGCCGAGTTGCTTGTAGGTCATGCTCTCGGCGAAAGTAGAGAACTGCGGCCCTTCCATGCACACATAGGTGCCGCCCCAGGCCGGCTCGATGCCCTCGGCGCGCGCCGCATTGCGCAGGCGCCCGCGCAGCAGCGGCGACACCGGATGCGCCATCGAGACGTGCGCGACCAGCCCCTTGCCGAAGAACGAGCTTTCGCGCCGGTAGGTGCGGTCGACGAACTGGTCGATCAGCACGAAGGTGCCGGGCGGCATCTCCTCGCGGAACGAGCCGCAGGCCGACAGCGACACCAGATCGGTGACGCCGGCGCGCTTGAGCACGTCGATATTGGCGCGGTAGTTGATGTCGGAGGGCGACAGCCGGTGGCCCTTGTCGTGCCGCGGCAGGAAGACGACCGGCAGGCCCTCGATGTCGCCGATGCGCAGGGCGCCGGACGGCTCGCCCCACGGGCTGACAATCCGCTCTTCGCGGACATTGCGCAGACCCGGCAGGTCGTAGACGCCGCTGCCGCCGATGATGCCGAGGACCGATTTGGTCATGTCGTCGCCTTCCCTTCCGGCGTCAGCCCGCCTTGCGGCTGGCCTGCATATAGCGCCTCAATACCGTATTGATGCGGGTCTGATAACCGCGGCCGGGTTCACGGAAAAATGCCAGCACGTCCTTGTCCAGCTTGATCGAGATCGCTTCCTTGGGCTGCGCCACGTCCACGCTCCGCCAGAAAGCGTCGTCGAGCGCGGGATGGTCGGGATCGGACGCCGCCATACGCTCGATGTCAGCGTCGGTCAGACGCGCCAGCCGGTCGCGATCGGTTTTGCCCTTCACGGATTGAAAGCTGCCATCCTTGCGCCGCTTGCGCAATGTGCCGTCGGCCAAGCGGGTAAACGTCATGGATTTATCGGTCGCCATAGTGCTCACGCTCCTTTCTGCTCGCAGGCCAAGCCGTTATCAGCCAGGTCACCGGCCCGCGCATCGTGTAGACAACCGTAAAAACGCGTCCCAGCGCCCGGCCGATGGCGACACGCCGTGTCTCGCCATAGTCGAAACGCGCATCCACATGGTCGCGGCGATTCTTGTCGGCGAAGACCGCGGTCACATCGAGCAAATCGAAGCCGCGCTCGCTGAGGAGCCGGCGCCGTTTCGCCGGGTCACATCCAAACAGCCGCTGCATCCCAGAAGTATATACCTGAATATATACTGTCACAACCCGGGCTGCGACGGCTATGGCTCAACAAAAAAGGCCCCGCATTACGGGGCCTTTTCGTAGCTCAAGCCTACCGACGATCAGATCGTCGTCTTGTCCGGGTCCTGCCCGGCGGCGATTTCGCGCGGCCGCTCGACCTGATGCCAGATCTTCTTCTTGGTGAAGTACATCAGCCCCGCCAGAACGATCAGGAAGATCATGACCTGCAGGCCGATGCGCTTGCGCGCCATCATGTGCGGTTCAGCCGCCCACATCATGAAGGCCGTCACGTCCTTGGCATACTGCGCGGCCGTCGCCGGCGATCCATCGTCATAGGTCACCTGCCCGTCCGACATCGGATTCGGCATGGCAATCGCATGGCCCGAGAAGTACTCGTTGTAGTGCGCGCCCGGCGGCAGCTTGAAGCCTTCCGGCGGCGGATCGCGGTAGCCGAGCAGTAGCGCGTGGATATAGTCCGGCCCCTGCTCCTGATATTGCGTGAACATGTCGAACACGAACCAGGGGAAGCCGCGCTCATAGGTGCGCGCCTTGGCCATGGTCGACAGGTCCGGTGGCGCGACGCCGCCGTTGGCGGCGGCAGCGGCAAGGGCGTTGGGGAACGGCTTCGGGAAATAGTCGGCGAGGCGGCCGGGCCGCTCGACCGGCTGGCCGGCATCGTCGAGATCCTGGATCTGGTACTCGGCCGCCACCGCCGTGGCCTGCGCCGCCGAATAGCCGAGCCCGCCCGGATCGGCGAGATTGCGGAAGGCGACGAACGACAGGCTGTGGCAGCTCGCGCAGACCTCGCGATAGACCTTGAAGCCGCGCTGCAGCTGGCCCTGGTCGAATTTGCCGAACGGCCCGCTGAAAGACCAGCTTACCCGCGGCGGCGGCGGCGCCGCCTCGGCGGCGAGCGCCGGGGCTGCGGCGGCCGCCGCCAGGCTGCCGGCGACTGCGAGGGCGATAAGGTTGCGCTGAATCGTCATGGCCATGTCCCCGCTCACGCCTTGGCGTCCAGCACCGACTCCGAAATCGAATTCGGCAACGGCTTGGTTTTTTCGAATATCCCGAGCAGCGGCATGATGACCAGGAAGAAGGCGAAGTAATAGACGGTGAAGATCTGCGACAGCACGACGTAGATGCCTTCCGCCGGCTTGGCGCCGAGCCAGCCGAGGCCGATGCAGACGGCCACGAAGAGCCAGAAGAACTGCTTGAACAGCGGCCGGTAGCGCGCCGACTTCACCTTCGAGGTGTCGAGCCAGGGCACGAAAGCCAGCACCAGGATCGCCGCAACCATCGCCACAACGCCCATCAGCTTGTCCGGGATCGCCCGCAGGATGGCGTAGAACGGCAGGTAATACCATTCCGGCACGATGTGGGCCGGCGTCACCGCCGGATTGGCCGGGATGTAATTGTCGGCGTGGCCGAGGAAGTTCGGCATGTAGAACACGAACCAGCAATACAGCAGCAGGAAGCACACCATGAAGAAGCCGTCCTTCATGGTCGCGTAGGGCGTGAACGGCACAGTGTCCTTGTCCGACTTCGGCTCGATGCCGGTCGGATTGTTCTGGCCCGCCACATGCAGCGCCCAGACATGGAGCACGACCACGCCGGCGATCACGAAGGGCAGCAGGAAGTGCAGCGAATAGAAGCGGTTCAGCGTCGGATTGCCGACCGCATAGCCGCCCCACAGCCAGGTGACGATGGCCTCGCCGACGCCGGGAATGGCGGAGAACAAATTGGTGATCACGGTCGCGGCCCAGAAGCTCATCTGGCCCCAGACCAGCACGTAGCCCATGAAGCCGGTCGCCATCATCAGCAGATAGATGATGACGCCGAGGATCCACAGCACCTCGCGCGGCTCCTTGTAGGAGCCGTAATAGAGGCCGCGGAAAATATGGATATAGACGGCGAAGAAGAACATGGCCGCGCCGTTGGCGTGCAGATAGCGCATCAGCCAGCCGTAATTGACGTCGCGCATGATGCCTTCGACCGACTTGAAGGCCAGGTCGACATGCGGCGTGTAATGCATCGTCAGCACGATGCCGGTGATGATCTGGATGGCCAGCATCATCGAAAGGATGCCGCCGAAGGTCCACAGATAGTTCAGGTTGCGCGGCGTCGGGTAGACGACGAAGGATGAATGGATCAGCCCGCCGATCGGCAGCCGGCGCTCCATCCACTTCATGAATCCGCTTTGCGGCTGGTAGGTCGCGTGCCCGCTCATGGTCGAACCTTCAGAAAATCAGTCGCGGATCAGCCGATCCGGATCCTGGTGTCGGAAACGAAAGTGTAAGGCGGCAAAGGCAGGTTGGTCGGCGCCGGGCCGACCCGGATACGGCCGGAGGTGTCATAGGCCGAGCCATGGCACGGGCAGAACCAGCCGTTGTAGTCCCCCTGGTGCGCGAGCGGGATGCAGCCGAGATGGGTGCAGATGCCGATCACCACCAGCCATTGCTCATGGCCTTCCTTGACCCGCGCCGAATCGGGCTGCGGATCCTTCAGGGTGGCAAGATTGACGTTCCGGGCCGCGTCGATTTCCGCCTTGGTCCGATGCGAGATGAAGATCGGCATCGAGCGCCAGAACACCTTGATGATCTGACCGTCGGCGATCGGCGCCAGATCGATCTCGATCGGCGCGCCGGCCGCGATGGTCGAGGCGTCCGGATTCATTTGGGAAATCAACGGCACCATAACCGCTGCGCCGCCGACGGCGGCCACGGCGCCAGTGGCGATATACAGAAAGTCGCGGCGCGTGTGCTCCGCAGAAGAACCGGTCGTCACGTCGAATCCCTCTCCCCGGCTGGCTTAGTCTTCCGCCCGCGGCTTGAAGCCGGAGACCACGATCCCGCGACGGCGGGGCGGACCGCATGCGGCAATCCTGGGAAAGGCAGGGCGGCGCGGCGGTAGCGTTCTATTGGCACCCTTGCCGTAGGAGTGCAAGCCCACTATCGCCGCTCCGGCGTTTAGTCGCATATATCATTCGTCTAGAGACAGTTAGCGGGCCTTTTGGAAGGGCTTGGAACAACCAATGATGCAATTGCAACCCAACCATGCATATCGCCCTGTATGAGCCGGACATTCCGCAGAACACCGGCACGATTCTGCGCACCTGCGCCTGCCTCGGCCTCCAGGCCCATATCATCGAGCCGGCCGGATTTCCGGTGTCCGACCGGGCGTTTCGCCGCGCCGGCATGGACTACCTCGACCAGGTCAGCATCACCCGCCATGACTCGTTTGCCGCCTTCGAGGACTGGCGCCGCGGCGCAGGCCTGAGCGTGGTGCTGCTGACCACGGCAGCCGAGACCGCCTACCTCGACCACGCCTTCCGGACCGACCAGATCCTGCTGTTCGGCCGCGAGAGCGCCGGGGTGCCGGAGCCGGTGCACCAGGCGGCCGACTATCGGCTCCGCATTCCGATCCGCGACGGCCTGCGCTCGCTAAACATCGCCGTGGCGGTGGCCATGGTCGCGGGCGAGGCGCTGCGGCAAACCCGATGACGGAAGCGCGGGTGCAGATCGCCGGGCAGGCGTTATACTGACACGGACTGGGAGGCGACGATGGACGCTGGACAAATCGAAACCCGCAAGACCCGCGCCGAGACCTGGTTCCAGGCGCTTCGCGACGACATCTGCGCGGCGCTGGAGGCGGCCGAGGACGCCCTGCCCGCGAACGCGCCGCTTGGCGGCCGGCCGGCCGGCCGCTTCGTCCGCACGCCGTGGAGCCGCACCGACCACACCGGCCACCACGGCGGCGGCGGCGTCATGTCGCTGATGCGCGGCCGCGTGTTCGAGAAGGTCGGCGTGCATTGCTCGACCGTGCATGGCGAGTTCGCGCCCGAATTTCGCAAGGAAATCCCCGGCGCCGCCGACGATCCGCGGTTCTGGGCCTCCGGCATCTCGCTGATTGCCCATCCGCAGAACCCGCACGTGCCGGCCGTGCACATGAACACGCGCTTTGTCGTCACCAGCAAAGCCTGGTTCGGCGGCGGCGCCGACCTGACGCCGGTGCTCGACCGCCGCCGCACCCAGGACGATCCCGACACGCTCGCCTTCCACGCCGCGATGAAGGTGCCCTGCGACGCGCACCCGGCCGTCGCCTCCTATGACAGGTACAAGAAGTGGTGCGACGACTATTTCTTCCTCAAGCACCGCAACGAAATGCGCGGCATCGGCGGCATCTTCTACGACTACCTGGAGACCGACTGGGGCGCCGCCTTCGCCTTCACGCAGGATGTCGGCCGCGCCTTCCGCCGGGTCTATCCGGAACTGGTGCAGAAGAATTTCACTGCGCCATGGAGCGAGGCCGAGCGCGACGAACAACTGGTGCGACGCGGCCGCTATGTCGAGTTCAATCTGCTCTATGATCGCGGCACCATTTTCGGCCTGCGCACCGGCGGCAATGTGGAATCGATATTGTCGTCGATGCCGCCGGTGGTGAAGTGGCCGTAGTCTCTGACTTGGTGCCGTCAAACCGCCGTGATCGAACTGTCATCGAACAACCCTACGCTGCCTGTTAACCACACCAACGGAGGCAGTCATGGCTTTTGCAGCGGGCGATGTCGTCATTCTGAAATCGGGCGGCGAACCGATGACCGTGGTTTCGGTCGAGAACGAAAACGCCGTGTGCCTCTGGACCGGCGACGATGGCGATCTGTTTCGCGAAACAATCCCGGTCATCGCCCTGCAGGCCGCTTTGATGCTGGACGAATCAGACGACGAAGACGCGGAAGCCGATGAGGACGACGAAGACGAAGAAGAAAAGGCAGCCTGAGCGCCAGACCCGGCGAGAATCGTGCGCGCCGCGGCGGCTCAGTCCGCCGTCGGCAGCCGCCGCATGGTGAACTCGATGCGGTCGCCGGGCAATTCGCGCCAGCTTTCGATCTCGGTCATGTAAGCCGCCTTCGGGAAGCGGTCGAAGAACTCGCGCGCCTTGGCACGCGCCGCCTCGCGCGGCAGCGCGAAGGTCTCACGCCGGAACGCGTTGCTGCGCGGCTGGCGGGCGGCAAGGCCCTTGGCCATGCGGAGCGCCAGATCGGCGGGGCGGCGGACATCGCTCATGGGTTTAATGTAGTCCCGGCCAAAGGCCGAAACCAGCCGGTTCCCCGCCGTGCCGGCGCTACGGCGCTGGCGTCAAATCGGCCGGCGAGATCAGCACGCTGAAGCGCTCGCACCAGATGACCACGCTCGGATAGTTCTTCAGGTCGACGCCGGCCGGGATCGGATAGCGCTGGCTGCCCTTGAAAGCGCGCAGGCGGCCAAGATCGACCACCATGGCGTCCTTCACCGCGGCCTCGTCGCGCACATTGGCCTTCGGCACCAGATAGACGTGATAGGCCGGACCGGGGCCGACCTCGAAGTCCGGCTCGAGAAACACCGCATTCTGGTAGACGCTGACCTTGCCGCTGCCATAGTGGATCGGGTCCGACGGATTGGCGTGGATGAACGTGCCGGTGGCGACGCGTTGCGTGCGGTCCGCCTCGGTAAGCTGTTCGACCGCGGGCGGCGGCGGAAACACATAGGGAAACAGAAAGAAGCCGAGCGCGACACCGAAACCGGTGCCGAGCAAACCGCCGAGCATGAAGATCGCGATGCCGCGCCAGAACCCGCGCATGGTGTCTCCGCTATGACAGAAGCCGCCGCGCCGTTACTCCGCAGCAATCGTCGGCGGCAGGGCGAAGGTTTCAATCTTGGACAGGTCGAGTTTGCGTGACGCGTGGTCGATGTCAAAACCGACGACATCGCCGTGCGCATCGAGATCGACCATCAGGCCCTCGACGATCTCGCGCACCTCGACGCCGGGCGCGCTTTTCAATTCGATGTAGAGGCTGTCCGTTTCCGGATAGTAATGGAGTTTCAAGTCTGCTCCTCCCGAAAATTCCGGTCGAAGAACGCGTTGTGGATCGTCTCGCCGTCTTCCAAAGTAACAACGCGAAGAAATCTTGGGCTTTCGTTTTCTTGCACAATCCGTCCCCAGAAGCGAATCCGACCGTCGGTCTGCACCTCACGCTTTAACGGCGCTGAGACCACGCCGAGACACCATTCGACCCGAATATAAGGGCGCTTTCGGAGCACTTGCTGCTCGAAATAGCGAGTTTGTTTCAACGTCCACCCCGACCGCTGACATCACACTCACGATGACTTGACCGCGTTATCCGCAATACCCGCCAGCGCCTCGGCGCCGTCCGGAAACCCGGCGGCAATCCAGGCCGCTTCCGCCGCGCGCAAGACTTGGCCCAGCGACGGTCCCTTGGCGACGCCGCGCTTGATGAAATCGGCCGCCTTCAGCGGAAACACCGGCGCGGTCCAGCGCTGCGGCAGGCCCGCCAGCGCCATCCAGCCGGCGTCATGCGCCGAGGCCGGCGACCGCGCCCAGCCGAGCAGCGCGTGATCGGTGAACGGCTCCGGCCCGAGCCGGTAAAGCAGCGCGCGGGCCGCCGGCGCGCCGAACAGCGGCGAGATGCGCCGCCAGCCTTCCGCCATCGACACCAGCCGCAGGTGTTCGGCATTGAACAGCCGCAATCGCTGCCACAGCCGTTCGGCGTCTTCGGCAACGACAACGCCGAGCGCGCCGAGCCGGCGCACCGGGTCCGGCGCCAAGCCGGCCGCCGCCTCGGCCTTGGCCAGGTTCTCGAACGAGGCGAGATAGCTGACGCCGCCCAGCACCCGCAGCAGCAGTCCGGCATCGGTCATGGCGATCAGCGTCGGCACCGCATGCGGCGCCACCACCAGCTTCATCACTTCCATGCGCACGCGCTCGCGCGACAACTGGTCGAGCCCGGCACGGCCGGCAATGCAGGCCTTGAGCCCATCGGCATCGGGATGGCCGCCCGGACCGTAGGCGGCATGAAACCGGAAGAAGCGCAGGATACGCAGATAGTCTTCTTCGATGCGCTTGGACGGTTCGCCGATGAAGCGAACCCGCCGCTCCGCCAGATCGTCGAGGCCGCCGACATAATCGTAAACCGTCCCGTCCGCGGTGGCGGACAGCGCGTTGATGGTGAAGTCGCGCCGTTCGGCGTCGGCCTGCCAATCGCGGCCGAATGCCACCTTGGCGTGGCGGCCATAGGTCTCGACGTCCCGGCGCAATGTCGTCACCTCGAACGGATGGCCGTCGACCACGACGGTGACGGTGCCGTGCTCGATGCCGGTCGGCACCGGCTTGAAGCCGGCGGCCTTCACCCGCCGCACCACCTCGTCCGGTACCGCGGTGGTGGCGACATCGATCTCATGCACCGGCATGCCGAGCAGCGCATTGCGCACCGCGCCGCCGACCACGCGCGCTTCCTCGCCGTCGCGATCGAGCGCGCCGAGCAGGCGCGTCAACGATTCCGAATGCGGCCAGGCGGCGCCAGCGATCGAGCGTCCGGTGGCGCCCGGCATGGTCATCTGGTCCTGCCCGGCACGAACTTGCCGCTCTCGTCGACATGGGCCGGGATATAGGTCGAGCCCGGCGGCGCGCCGCTGAAATGGGCGAAGTAAACGAAGCTGCCGACCACGAGCACCAGCGCGACAATGGCCAGCGAAACGATGCGGGACACCGGCCAGGACTCCGGGTCCATGACCTTGGCCCTGGTCGCCCACAAAAACAGCGCGTAAAGGGCAAACGGCGTCAGGAACAGGATCAGTTCGATAAGGACGGGACGGGCCATGATTGTCGTACTCTCCGGCAGTCATCGGCCGCGATAGCGGGCGATTCAGTCACCAATGTCGTTATCTTCGAGACAAACACAACGCCGGGTCAGCGGCATGGCCCGCATTCATGGCCATGACGGCGGCGGAAGGTCGCTTTGCCGCACCGGTCATCGATAGATCCGGTCGTAGAGGTTCCGCAGCATACCCGCCGTCACGCCCCAGATGTAGCGCTCGCCGAAGGTAATGGCATAGTAGTGACGCGTCATGCCCTGCCAGTCCCGCGAATGGCGCTGCATGTTGGCCATGTCCATCAGGAAGGCCAGCGGTACCTCGAAGGCATTGTCGACCTCTCCGGTGTTCAGCGTCAGCGTGAAGCCTGGCTTGACGCGGGCAATGGTCGGCACGATGCGGTAGCCGAGGGTCGTCATATAGAGATCGAGATAGCCGAGCGGCTCGACATGCGAACGGTCGAGACCGACCTCCTCTTCGGTCTCGCGCAGCGCCGCCGCCAGCGGATCGGCATCATCCTTCTCGATCTTGCCGCCGGGAAATGAAATCTGTCCCGGGTGGTTGGGCAGATGCTGCGCGCGCTGCGTCAGCAGCACGGTCGGCTCCGGGTGATCGATCACCGCGATCAGCACCGCGGCCGGTCGGATCGGCCGCACCGCGGCGATTTTCGCCATCACCGGATCGGCATCGTGATCGCCGCGCGCCGGCGTCACATTGGGATCGGCAATGCCGGCCGGCACGTCAAGCGTCAGCCGGGTCCGCGTGCGGGCGAAGAATTCGGCCGACGACAATGGGGTTACCGGGTCGACACGCTGGTCCATCAGGCGAACTCCCGCACCGTGGCGGCATCCGCCATCGCAAAAAACTCGCCGCCGGACACCACGCCGAACATCGCCTTGCCGTCGACGGTGCGCTCTTCGCCGAGCGCAACCAGATCGTAGAACAGCGCCCGCGTCACTTTGGCCCAGAGGTCGCGGCGCACATGGAGATAGGGCTTGAGGCCGCCGGTGTCCGCCTCCGGCTCGAACCGCAGGCTATGGCCCGGCCCCGCCGCGACCCAGTCGTTGACATTGGTGCGAAAGCGCAGAACCGGGCTGCTTTTACCCTGTTCGACCGTCATCTCGACGGCCAGGAACGGCACGTCCTCGACCACCAGGCCGACTTTCTCCACAGGCGTGACCAGAAAGTACTTATCGCCCTCGCGCTTGAGCACGGACGCGAACAATTTGACCAAAGCCGGGCGGCCGATCGGCGTCTTTTGATAGAACCAGCTACCGTCCGCCGCGATCCGCATGTCGATATCGCCGCAAAACGGCGGATTCCATCGCTCGACCGGCGGCAGGCCTTTTTCGCGGGGCAGCGATGCCGCAATCGCTTCCAGCCCGCCTGCCGGCGCGTCCTGCCCTGTCTTCGCCATTGTTTCCCTACGTAATTCAGATGCTTCAAGACTGTTCGCAACTTTGTGACGCGCAAACCTAGCGGAAAAAGTTAGCGTAAGCTTGGCCGTACCTGAACGTGAGTCTGGTGCGGTTGTTGCATGGCTTTATAGCGGATCATTCCGCCGGGTCGCGGGCGGCTCTAACAGCGCGACGAAAGGGATCTGGACCATGGCGGCGTCGAGCGGCGAAAGCATCGAAAAGCTGGAAGACATGATCGTGCGCGCGGCGGAATCGACCGCCGTCCACGTGCGGGCGGCGAAAGCCGCCATCGGCGCCGTCATCTTCGGCCAGGAACTCGTGGTCGAACGGGCGCTGGTCACGGTGCTCTCCGGCGGCCATGCGCTGCTGGTCGGCGTGCCCGGCCTGGCCAAAACCAAGCTGGTCGAGACCATGGGCATCGCGCTCGGCCTCGATGCCCGGCGCGTCCAGTTCACGCCCGATCTGATGCCCTCCGACATTCTCGGATCCGAGGTGCTGGAAGAAAGCACCGGCGGCAAGCGCAGCTTCCGCTTCCTGCCGGGACCGGTCTTCGCCCAGCTCCTGATGGCCGACGAAATCAACCGCGCCTCGCCCCGCACCCAGTCGGCGCTGCTGCAGGCGATGCAGGAACAGCACGTCACCATCGCCGGCGTGCGCCACGATCTGCCCAAGCCATTCCATGTGCTGGCGACGCAGAACCCGCTGGAGCAGGAAGGCACCTACCCGCTGCCGGAAGCGCAGCTCGACCGCTTTCTGATGGAAGTCGACGTCGACTATCCCGACATCGATTCCGAGCGCAAGATCCTGTTCGACACCACCGGCGCCGACGAGACCCGCGCCAAGGCGGCGATGACGTCGGACGACCTGATTGCCGCACAGCGGCTGGTGCGCCGCCTGCCGGTCGGCGAGTCGGTGGTCGAGGCGATCCTGGCGCTGGTACGCTCGGCCCGCCCCGGTCCGGACGCCGGCAATCTCAGCAATTCGATCTCCTGGGGCCCCGGCCCGCGCGCCAGCCAGTCGCTGATGCTGGCGGTGCGCGCCCGCGCTCTGCTCGACGGCCGCTTCGCGCCGTCGATCGACGACGTGCTGGAACTGGCCGAGCCCGTGCTCAAGCACCGCATGGCGCTGACCTTTGCCGCCCGCGCCGAAGGCGAAACCATCCCCAGCGTCATCAAGCAGTTGAAGGCGCGCATCGGATAATGGCTGACGCCCTGCCCAACGAGAAGGAAGGCGTCGCGGTCCAGGCGGCTGTCGGCAAAAGCCGGAAGCTGGCGTCAAGAGTCCCGCGGCTGATCCTGGAAGCGCGCAGGGTCGCATCCACCGTCATTCACGGTTTGCATGGCCGTCGCCGCGCCGGCTCCGGTGAGAATTTCTGGCAGTACCGGCATTTCGCCTATGGCGAACCGTCGCAGAATGTCGACTGGCGGCGGTCGGCGCGCGACGACCATCTGTACGTCCGCGAACGCGAATGGGAAGCCTCGCATACCATCTGGATGTGGGTCGACCGTTCGCCGTCTATGGACTTCACCTCGTCGCTGACCGAATGGAGCAAGCTCGACCGCGCACTGGTGGTGTCCTTCGCGCTCGCCGAAGTGCTGGTGCAGGGCGGCGAGCGGGTCGGCATTCCCGACCTGATGCGGCCGACCGCCAACCGCAACGTCATCGAGAGCATGGCGCAGCGCATCGTCCACGATATGAGCGAGAAACCGAGCCTGCCGCCGAACTTCGCGCCGGCGCCGTTCTCTGAAGTCGTGCTGCTGTCCGACCTGTGGAGCCCGATCGCGGAATACCGCAAGACCATCGGCCAGCTCGCCGCCAATGGCGCGCGCGGCCATGTCGTGCAGGTGGTCGATCCGGCGGAAGAGAGCTTCCCCTATTCCGGCCGCGTCGAATTCGTCGAATCCGAAGGCCTCGGCAGCGTCACCGCCGGCCGCGCCGAAACCTGGCGCGCCGATTATCAGAAACTGCTGGCCGAGCATCGCGCCGCCTTGCGCGCCGAGACCGAGCAGTTCGGCTGGACCTTCACGGTGCACCGCACCGATCGCGGCCCGACCGAACTGCTGTTCGCGCTGCATGCCCGCATGGGCGCCAATGCCGTGGCGACCGCCGTCAACAGCCGGCATACGCCGTCGCAAAGAGGGACGGCCGCATAATGGGCGCACTCCCGCTTGCCTTCGCACAGCCGCTGGTGCTGCTCGGGCTCCTCAGCCTGCCGGTTCTGTGGTGGCTGTTGCGGCTGGTGCCGCCGCGTCCGCGCACGGTCAGCTTTCCGCCGACGCGGTTGCTGTTCGAGATCGCGCCCAAGGAAGAGACGCCGTCGCGCACGCCGTGGTGGCTGACTCTGCTGCGGCTGACGCTCGCGGCCATCGTCATCTTCGCCGCCGCAGGCCCGTTGTGGAATCCGCCGGTCGCCACCGCCAACAAGGCGGCGCCGCTACTGATCCTGCTCGACGACGGCTGGGCCGCCGCCTCGACCTGGGAGGCGCGGCTGCGCACCGCCGATGAACTGATCGCGCGTGCCGAGGCCGACAGCCGGGGCGTTGCCGTGCTGCCTCTGTCGGAGACGACGCGCGACCTGTCGATGCAGGTTGCCGGCGCCGCGCGTATCCAGATCAAGCAGATCAAGCCGAAGCCGCACGCGGTCGACCGCGCCGAGGCGCTGCCGCTGCTCGAGCGCTTCCTCAAAGGCACCCCCGATCTTGACATCGTCTGGCTGTCGGACGGCGTCGATCTCGGCAGGAGCAATGGGACATTGGGCGCGACTTTCGTGGCGGGCCTCAAGGACATTATCGGCAGCCGCGCGCTCACCGTGGTTGCCGGCGGCATTTCCGTGCCGCATGCGCTGGCCGCCGCCGACAATGCCGCCGGCGCGCTGACGGTGAAGGTGCTGCGCGCGCAGACCGGCACGATGGAAAACGGGCTGGTCAATGCCATCGACCTCAAGGGCCTGCCGCTCGGCGAAGCGCCCTTTGCCTTCAAGGCGGGCGACCGCGAGACCGAAGCGACGATCGATCTGCCGGTCGAAATCCGCAACGACGTGGCGCGGCTGGAAATCGCCGGCGAGCGCTCCGCCGGTGCCGTGCAGCTGCTCGACAAGCGCTGGCGGCGGCGCACCGTCGGCATCGTGTCGGGTTCGGCCGCCGACCGCTCGCAGCCTTTGATCGGCGCCAGCTATTATCTGTCGCGCGCGCTCAACCCGTTCGCCGATGTGCGGCTTGCCGAAGGCGTGGCGCCGGCGGAAGCGATCACCCGCTTCCTCGGCCAGAACCTGCCGATGCTGGTGCTCGCCGATGTCGGCAATATCGCTGAGGCGCGCGAGCGTCTCGACAAGTGGATCGACGGCGGCGGCGTGCTGGTGCGCTTCGCCGGTCCACATCTGGCGGGCGCGAGCGACGATCTGGTGCCGGTGAAGCTGCGGCGCGGCGGCCGCATTCTCGGCGGTTCCTTAAGCTGGGAGAAGCCGCAGCAACTGGCGCCGTTCTCGCGCGACGGGCCATTCAACGGCATGGCGGTGCCCAATGACGTCACGGTGACGCGCCAGGTTCTCGCCGAGCCGGATGCGCAGCTCTCCGACCGCACCTGGGCGACGCTCGCCGACGGCACGCCTTTGGTGACCGCGCAACGGCGCGGCAAAGGCCTCGTCGTGCTGTTTCATGTGACCGCCGATACGCGCTGGTCCGATCTGCCGCTCGCCGGCACCTTCGTCGACATGCTTCGCCGCATCGTCGCGCTGGCCGGCGCCACCGCCACTGCGACCGAAGATGCGCCCGGCAATGCCGCCGGCAGCGGCCGCAATGTCGTGCAGGCGGTGCCGCCGACGCGCGTTCTCGACGGCTTCGGCGCGTTTTCGCCGCCGCCGCCGACCGCGCGTCCTGTGCCGGCCGGATTTACCGGCCGCGCCAGCTTCGATCATCCGCCCGGCTTCTACGGACCCCCGGAAGGCCTCGTCGCCGTCAATACGCTTAGCCCCGCCGACCGGCCGCTGCCGCTCGACGTCGCGCCGCTCAATGCGCGCCTCGATGCCTATCGCCAGGGCGAACCGCTCGACCTGCGCGGGCCGTTGTTCGTCGCGGCGCTGCTGCTGCTGCTGCTGGACGCGCTGGTGGTGTTCTGGCTCGCCGGCGGGTTGTCGAGCCTGACGCATCGGCGCCGCGCCGCCGCCGCGCTGATCGCGCTCGGCGTGCTCGTAGGCTTCGCGCTCAACGATCCGGCCGGCGCGCAATCGACGCCGGCTGCGCCGAAGCCATACCAGCCGCCGCAACTCTCCGCGCAAGAACAAGCGTTCGCCATGAAGGCGGCGCAGCAGACGCATCTGGCCTACATCATCACCGGCGACGCCGCGGTCGACGCCATCAGCAAAGCCGGCCTCGACAGTCTGTCGCTGTTCCTGGCGCAGCGCACCGCGCTGGAACCGGGCGAGGCGATGGGCGTCGATCCCTCGCGCGACGAACTGTCGTTCTTCCCCATGCTCTACTGGCCGATTTCAGTCTCGGCGGCGAAGCCGTCGCGCGCCACGCTCGACCGCATCGACGGCTACATGAAGCGCGGCGGCACCGTGGTGTTCGACACCCGCGACGCCATCGATGCGCCGCCTGGACCCGGCGGCGCGATGCAGAGCCCCGGCATGGTGGCGTTGCGCGCGATCCTGTCGTCGCTCGACGTGCCCGAACTCGAGCCGTTGCCGCGCGATCACGTTCTGAACAAGACGTTCTTCCTGCTGCCCGACTTCCCCGGCCGCTTCACCAACGGCCAATTGTGGGTCGAGGCGCAACCGGTCGAGAACGAAGACGAGCCGGGCCGCCCGGTGCGTGCCGGCGACGGCGTATCGTCGATCCTGATTACCTCGAACGATCTGGCCGGCGCCTGGGCGATGCGCCCGGACGGCCAGCCAATGCTGCCGCTGGTGCCCGGTGAGCCGCGTCAGCGCGAATTCGCCTTCCGGGCCGGCGTCAACATCATCATGTATGCGCTGACCGGCAACTACAAAGCCGATCAGGTGCATATCCCGGCGCTGCTCGAACGGCTGGGGCAGTAATGTTACTATTGACAATAGTAACTTCATATTTAGAGTTACTATCGCCTGTAAGCGATAGGAGTTCGCGATGAGTAAGTATGAACCTTTGCCGCAGTTCCTGGCGTCGGTGGGTGGTCGATCGCACCGTATGAGCTTTGGCGAAATCGAGCGAATTCTCGGCTTCAAACTTCCTAAGAGTGCGTACCAGCATGAAGCATGGTGGAGCAACAACGCGACTGGCCACTCGCATGCGCGCGCGTGGCTGAAATTTGGATGGCGTACCGTCGCCATCGACTTGAAGGGACGCAAAGTCACTTTCGAACTGGCGCGACCTGAGGCTTCTCCTGAGCCGCCAGCAAAGCAGGACCCGTGGGGCTGTATGGCCGGGACGATCACGATCATGCCCGGGGTCGATCTGATGGCCCCGCCCGGTGATAAATGGGACGCCGAAGAAGGGAGGCTGCTCAATGAGTGACCTCCTGCTTGACACTTGTGCCGTCCTTTGGCTGGCCCAAGGCGCGGACATGACGCCAGCGTCGCGCACAGCGATTGCTGATCGCCCTCTCAATGTGTCGCCTATCAGTGCTTGGGAGATCGCAAATCTTGTTCGCAAAGGGCGTGTCGCTGCGACTCTGCCTGTCGCAAATTGGTTTCACCAAACAGTCGGCAAAATGGCTGCTGGGTTACCGCCCTTAAGTGTCGAAATCCTGACCGGCTCTTGCAGCCTTCCCGGGGCGCCACCGGAGGATCCCGCCGACCGGATCATCATAGCGACGGCCCGGTTGACTGACCTGACCGTGGTGACGCGCGACCGCAAGATTCTTGACTATTCGCGTGCCGGCCACGTTCGTACATTGGTGTGTTGACCATGAACCTCGGCGTCGCCTTCGCTCCTCTGGTGCCCGAATATGTGGTGTGGACCGCGTTCGGCGTCGCCGTGCTGATCTCGATCCTGTTGCTCGTCGTGCGCAGCCGCGGCGCCGTGGTGCGCGCGCTGGCGATGGCGATGATGGTGCTGGCGCTGGCCAATCCGTCATTCACCCGCGAGGACCGCGAGCCGATCCCGTCAGTCGCCGCCGTTATTATCGACAAGAGCCCGAGCCAGGACTTCAGCGATCGCACCGCGCAGACCGATGCTGCGCGCGCCACGCTCGTCGAACGGCTCAAACGCATTCCCGGCCTTGAGGTGCGCGTCGCCGAGGCCGGCGCCGCCGACGGCGAGACCGACGGCACCAAGTTGTTTTCCGCTTTGTCCTCGACCTTGGCCGACGTACCGCCGGATCGCATTGCCGGCGCGATCATGATCACCGACGGCCGCGTGCATGACATTCCCGCCGACGCCGCCGCGCTCGGGTTCGCCGCGCCGCTGCATGCGCTGATCACCGGCCACAACAACGAGATCGACCGCCGCGTCGTGCTGACGCAAACGCCGCGCTTCGGCATTGTCGGCCAGTCGCAGACCGTCGGCATCCGCGTCGAGGATCAGGGCGCCGGCGGCGGCACCGTGCAGGTCACCATCCGCCGCGACGGCGAGATGCTCGAACAGCGCATGGTGAGCGTGCGCACCGACATCAATGTTCGGGTGCCGATTCCGCATGCCGGCGCCAACATCGTCGAGGTCGAAGCCGCCGCCCTGCCGAACGAACTGACCCTGGTCAACAACCGCGCCGTGGTTTCGATTGACGGCGTGCGCGACAAGCTGCGCGTGCTGCTGGTGTCGGGCGAGCCGCATGCCGGCGAGCGCACCTGGCGCAACCTGCTGAAATCCGACGCCTCGGTCGATCTGGTGCATTTCACCATTCTGCGACCGCCGGAAAAGCAGGACGGCACGCCGATCAACGAATTGTCGCTGATCGCCTTCCCGACCCGCGAACTGTTCCAGCAGAAGATCTCCGAATTCCAGTTGATCATCTTCGACCGCTACGCCCGACAGGGCGTGCTGCCGATGGTCTATTTCGACAACATCGCCAAATATGTGCAGGATGGCGGCGCGGTGATGATCGCCGCAGGTCCGGATTACGCCTCGCCGACCAGCATCTGGCGCACGCCGCTCGACGTCATCCTGCCGGCCGAGCCGTCCGGCGACATGACCGACCAGCGCTTCCAGGCGCGGCTGACCGACGCCGGCAAACGCCACCCGGTCACGCGCGCGCTTGAAGGCTCGGAGACCGAGCCGCCGCACTGGAGCCACTGGTTCCGCCTCGTCAACACCAAGCGCACCACCGGCACCAGCGTGATGCAGGGTCCCGACAACAAGCCGCTGCTCGTGCTCCGCCGCGAGGGTGAAGGCCGCGTCGCGCTGCTTTTGTCCGATCACATCTGGCTATGGGCGCGCGGCTATGAAGGCGGCGGGCCGCATCTCAATCTGCTGCGCAACCTGTCGCACTGGCTGATGAAGCAGCCCGAGCTCGAAGAGGAAGCGTTGCGCCTGATCGTGCGCGGCCGCGACATCACCGTGCAGCGCCAGACCATGGCCGACAGCGTCAATGAGATCACGCTGACCGCGCCGAGCGGACAGGCGCGCAAGCTCACCCTCAGGCAGGACGAGCCCGGCCTGTGGCGTTCCGAACTGACCGCCAACGAACTCGGCCTGTGGCGCGCGACCGACGGCAAGCTGACCGCGCTGGCCAATGTCGGCCCGGCCAATCCGCGCGAATTCCAGGAAGTGACGTCGAACACGCAGCCGCTGCTGCAGCTTGCCAGCGCCACCGGCGGCGACTCCCGGCGTCTCGCCGACGCTTCGACGCTCAACGTGCCGCGCGTCGTGCCGGTGCGTAGCGCCTCGAGCTTCAAGGGCGACGACTGGATCGGGCTGAAGATGCGCGACGTCAGCGTGGTGCGCGGCATCGGCGTGCTGCCTATCTTTGCCGGTCTGATCGGCTTGCTGCTGCTGATCGGCTCGCTGGCTGCCACTTGGGCAAGAGAAGGTCGGTAACTTCCGATGACGCTCTCGCTGTTTCTGGCCACGATGATGGCGGGCTTCGTCTATTCGGTGATCCCCGGCCCCGCCGTTCTGCTGGTCTTCTCGCTCGCCGCGCAGCACGGCCGCGCCATGGGCGCGAAGTTTCTCGCCGGGCATATGGCCGGCGACATTGTCTGGAGCGCGCTCGCTTTCGCGTCGATCCTCGGCGTCAGCCAGATGGGGCCCATGCTGTTCGAGATTCTCGGCGCCGGCTGCGGGCTTTATCTGATCTATCTCGGCATCAAGGCGATGCTCGCCAGGAACATCGGCGAAGCGCCGGTGCTGCGGGGTCACCGGCCCTACCGCGCCGGCTTCCTGTTCGGCCTGACCAACCCGAAGGCCTATCCGGTGGCGGTGGCGGTATTCACGGCCCTGATCGCGCGCTACACGATGGACCTGTCGTGGTCGTCGCTGCCGCTGATGGGGCTGTCGGCGTGGATCGGCATCGTGCTCGGCTATGTCGCGACATTGTTCTGGGCCGGATTACCGCTGGTGCGCCGATTCTTTCTCACCCACGGCGTGATCGTCACGCGGGTGATCGGTGTCACCTTCGTGCTGTTCGGCGCCAAGTCGATCGTCGACGCCGGAAGGTCGTTCCAGGCGCGGTGAAGACTACTTCACCACTTCGTCGGCGGCGGTGATCAGGCTGTGGCTGGGATTCTTGCCGCAATATTCGCCGAGCTTGCCGCCATTCGCCTTCATCTTGTCGAAGTCGACGATCGGCTTGGCGTCCTGGTCGCTGTAATAGCCTTCCAGCCACATCAGGATCAGCCCGATGGTTTCCTTGTCGCTGGTGACGAAATCCTTGCAGGTGACGGTGGCGAGATCGAGCTGCTGCGCCTGCGCCGGCAATGGCGCGGACAGCGCCGCGGCAACCAGCAGTATCGAGAGTTTCTTCATTGCAAACCCCAAGAGACATGCGCATCGGAACGCGCGACGGCACAACCTAAGCCCGCGCTCATTGCATGGGCAAGTATCGCAAACGCATTTTCATTGACGGTTTTCTGAAATTATTCTGAACAAGTATTTCCCGAACGGTTTTCGGGATCAGGCTTCCACCCAGTCCGGCCGGATCATGCCGCCGACGCCGTCGAACGCGCCCGGCGCCAGTTCGTTGACCAGCAGGCGGGCGGGGTCGACCGGTCCCGGCATTTTGACCTGCCCCTTGGCAATGCGCTTGAAGCCGGCCTTGGCGTAGAACGGCTCGTCGCCGACCAGCACCACGAGCTTGTAGCCCTGCGCCTTGGCGTCCTTGAGCGAGCGCTCGATCAGACTGGAGCCGACGCCGCGCGAGCGGAACGGCGGCTCCACCGTCAGCGGCCCGAGCAGCAGCGCCGGCGTTTCGCCGATGCAGATCGGCGTCAGCCGGATCGAGCCGACCAGCAAGGTGCCGATGCGTGCGGTGAAGGACAGCTCCAGCATATGGCCCCTGCCCTCGCGGATGCGGAAGGCCGAGCGCGCATAGCGGCCAGGGCCGAAGGTGCGCTCGTGCAGCCGTTCGATCGCCAGGGCGTCGCCCAGGGTCTCGGGCAGGATGGTCAGTTGCAGTTCGGACATAGGGAAGGCGATTAGCACCTTGAACGATTCCGGTCCATCGCGGTGGCGCGCCCCGCCGGAAGCCCTTAAATGGACGGCAGCACAGCGGAGAACGGACATGGGACTTCTGGTCGACGGCGTTTGGCAGCAGGACGGCCTGCGCACCAAGGACGGCGCCTTCGTGCGGCCGACGACGAGCTTCCGCAACTGGGTGACGCCGGACGGCAGCGCCGGGCCTTCGGGCAAGACTGGCTTCAAGGCCGAAGCCGGCCGCTATCACCTCTACGTCTCGCTCGCCTGCCCGTGGGCGCACCGCACCATCATCTTCCGCAAGTTGAAGCAGCTCGAGAACGTCATCTCGCTGTCGGTTGTTTCGCCCGACATGCTGGAGAACGGCTGGACCTTTCACAGGCAAGAAGGCTCGACCGGCGACGATGTGAACGGCAAGGACAGACTGTCCGACATCTATGTAATGGCCGATCCCAAATATACCGGGCGCGTCAGCGTGCCGGTGCTGTGGGACAAGGCGCAGAAGACGATCGTCAACAACGAGTCGTCCGAGATCATCCGCATGCTCAATTCGGCGTTCGACGGCTTCACCAACAGCCGCGCCGATTTCTACCCGCAAGCGCTGCGCGCCGAGATCGACCGCATCAACGACCTCGTCTATCCGAACATCAACAACGGCGTCTATCGCGCCGGATTTGCCACCGGACAGGCGGCTTACGAGCAGGCGTTCCGCGGCATCTTCAACACGCTCGACGAGATCGAGCAGATATTGTCGCGGCAGCGCTATGTCGCGGGGCCGGTGATGACCGAGGCCGACTGGCGACTGTTCTGCACCTTGATCCGTTTCGACGCGGTCTATTACGGCCACTTCAAGTGCAACTGGCGGCGCATCACCGAGTATCCCAATTTGTCGAACTATGTGCGCGATCTCTATCAGGTGCCGGGCGTGGCCGAGACGGTGAGCCTGGAGCAGATCAAGCGGCATTATTATCATAGCCAGCGCCATGTGAATCCGTCGGGCATCGTGCCGGTCGGACCGCAACTCGATTTCGCGGCGAAGCATGATCGGGGGAGGTTTGGCTGACTCATGGGATTCACCAGTGATGCGGCATGCTCAGCCTGTTCCCTCCCCCCTTGTGGGGGAGGGTTAGGGAGGGGGGGGGGTAATCGCGATAACGCAGCAGCCCTGCCCTGCACCCCCACCCCCAACCCCTCCCCACAAGGGGGAGGGGAGCAGACAGAAATCACCGCGCCTTAGTCGCCAAGGCGGATGACGGAGGAATAGATTTTCATGTTCGGCACCCACGACCTTGCGCTGTTCATCCTCGCCGGCTGGCTGCTGAACATCACGCCCGGCCCCGACACCGCGCTGATCGTCGCGCGTTCGACGCAGATGGGCTTCAAAGGCGGCGCGATGGCCTGCGCCGGCGTCGCCGCCGGCATCATGGTGCATATTCTGGCCGCCGCGCTTGGCCTCTCGGCGCTGATCGCGGCCTCCGCCACCGCCTTCGGCATCATCAAGTTTCTCGGCGCCGCCTACCTCATTTACATCGGCATCCGCATGATCCTGACGCGACGCGGCGATGAGAACGCGCCGGCCGGATTGAAGACGCTGCTCCCTTTGGCAAAAGTCTTTCAGCAAGGCTTCGTCACCAATGCGCTGAACCCGAAAGTGGCCTTGTTCTTTCTGGCGTTCCTGCCGCAGTTCATCGACAACAACGCGCCGTCGACGGCGCTGGCGTTCCTGTTTCTCGGCGTGGTGTTCAATCTCAACGGCACGGTCTGGAATCTGGGCGTCGCCTGGATGGCGGCGCGTGCCGCCTCGATGATGCGCGGCGGCAAGACGTTCCAGCGCTGGATCGACTGCAGCATCGGCGCGCTGTTCATCGCCTTCGGCGTCAAGCTGGCTCTCTTCCAGCGCTAGTGAGCGAACTGACCTTTCGCCATCATCAGATGATGCGGCTGGTGATGGCCGCCTTGCGCCATGATGCCGATGAAGCCGAGCGCCTTCAGTTTGACCAAGGGCATCTTGGCGCTCGCAGCGACGGTGAGGGTCACGCCGTCGGGCCGCTCCGCCGTCGTCGCGCCCCAGCCGTGCGCGGCCAATTCACGGGCATGCGCCGGCACCATGCGTTTGATCGCGTCGCGGGTGCGGCCTTCGCCGGTGACGGCGATCTCGATGCCGGTGCCGGTCATGCGTTCGTTCGCAACCGCGCGCAACGTCACCTCGTTCATGTCGATGAGATGCTCGCGCAAGGCGCCGATATTCACCTTCGACCAGTCGGTGGACGGGTCGGATTCGAGAATCTGCACGATTTCCTGAATAGTGCCGAAAGCGTCCTGGCCGGGACTGACGGGCTGCGCGCCGCTGTGATGTCCGGCCATGGCGCCGTGCTGGCCGCCTTGCATCGTCTGGCCGTGCATGCCGCCGTGCTGCGCAAGCGCGTAAGCCGTGGTGGCGGCGATCGCCAAACCGGCGATCGTGGTCTTCCAGGGAAATTTCGACATGGACCGGTTCCTTCGCATGATGCCCCGCTGCCTTGCTAGCGGATCGGCCGCCAGCCCCCTATGATCCGGATCATACCTTAGGCGCGCGCAGCAGCGTGATCTTGCCGCGGTCACGCCTGATTTCGCCGCCGCGCGCCATTCCCGCCAGCGTCCGATAGAGCGCCTCATGCGTAAGGCCGAGTTCCGCGGCGAAATCCTTGAGCGTGCCGCGCAACGTCACGCTGCGCCCGTCGGCGCCGGCATGGACGCCGAGGTAATGGCGGACGCGGTCGCGCGCCGAGCGGATGTTGCGCTGCTCGAGGCGCGTGCGCAGGTTCATCACCTGGCGCGCCAAGGTCGCGGTGAAAGCCTGCGCCGCCTTGCGGTCCTTGTCGAAGGCTGCGAGCAGCGCGGCTTTCGGAAAAGCGCGCAAGGTCGCCGCGCTGCCGGCGATGGCGTCGCAGTGGTAGACGGTGGAAAACAGCGAGGCTTCGGCAATCGTCTCGCCGGGGCCGGCGACATAGAGCACCACTTCGCGGCCGGCGCGGTCGACGCGCGACAGCCGCACGCGGCCGGTGACGATTTCGTAGAAACTCACCGGCCTGTCGCCCTGGCGAAACAGCGCCGCGCCGGATTTCAGCTTGCGCTCGCTTGCCTTGGCGCGAACCGATGCGGGCAGCCAGTCGTGGTTGGGCATGTTTGTGTGTCTCTGCTGGTGCGGCGAGATTAGCAGACGTGATTCATCGCGCGGATGCTTTAGCGGCCCCGGGCAGGCCGTCGCTTGAAGTGCATCCTCTTTGCGCCCCGATAAAACGAGGGCGCGCGGAACGCCGGGGTCGCAACAACCCCATAGCCCTGCGTATGTGTTTCAAAAAGTACGCAGGTTAGTCACCACGAAGTTGCCGGTCTCCCGGCGCTCCGCGCGCGATGTTTATAGGTTTGCTCCGCAAGGCCCTCGGTGGACTGACCTTTTCAGGCTTCCTCTTGCTCTAGGATTGCCTATCCACCGCTGCG
>JAUXXH010000014.1 GCA_030684935.1 Pseudolabrys sp.
CACCCGGTCGCCCTGGCGCACGACCAGATGGTCGATGCCGGGGAAGGCGCGGCTGTTCCAGGTCCACAGATTGAAATCGAGCATCGTCATGATCTTCGGCACATAGGCGCCGGGATCGATGTCGAAGGCGTTCAGCAGGAAGACGAAATCACGGTCGACGCGCATGAAAGCCGGGTCGCGCGGGTGCACGACAAAGAAGCCCATCATGCCCATCGCCATCTGCACCATTTCGTCGGAGTGCGGGTGGTACATGAACGTCCCGCTTTTCTGCATGACGAATTCGTAGACGAAGGTTTTGCCCGGCTTGATGTGCGGCTGGGTTACGCCGCCGACACCGTCCATGCCGTTCGGCAACAGCATGCCGTGCCAATGAACGGTGGTGTTTTCGGGCAGCTTGTTGGTGACAAAGATGCGGACCTTGTCGCCCTCGACGCATTCGATGGTCGGGCCCGGCGATTGCCCGTTGTAGCCCCACAGATGCGCTTTCATGCCCGGCGCGATCTCGCGCACCACCGGCTCGGCGACGAGGTGGAATTCCTTCCAGTCGCCGTTCATGCGCCACGGCAGTGTCCAGCCGTTGAGCGTCACAACCGGCTGATAGTCGGGGCCGTTTGAGGGATAAAGCGGCGGCTGCATCACCGCCGAATCCATGCTGGCCGCCTCGGGAATGGCGGCGGCGGCGGTACGGCCGCTGACCGCGCTGGCGCCGGCGAGGGCGGCGGCCGATCCGAGAAATCCTCTGCGAGAAAACATGATCGCTCTCCTTCAGTGGCCGGCGGCTTCGCCGGCGGCAGCGATGGTAGATGAGGATGATTGGCTCCCGGCGGCGCCGGGCGCACCGCCGTTGACGGTCATCAGCAGATCGGCGTCGGCAAGCCAGAAATCGCGCCGCGCATCGATGGCGGCGGCATTGGCGGCGAGGCGCTGGCGCGACTCCGTCAGCAGCGCGAACACGTCGATCTGCATGGCGTTGTAGCGCAGCAGCATCTCGTCCGAGATGATCTTGCGCAGCGGCAAAACCTCACGCTGGTAATGCGCCGCGATGTCATAGGCCGCGCGATAGGAGCGGTAGGCATTGCGCGCCTCGGAGCGGACATTGACGGCCTTCTCCACCAGGCGGTTGACCGCCATCTGATAGCGCTGCTCGGCCTCGCGGGCGCGCACCTCGCCGAAGTCGAACAAGGGAATCTGGAATTCGACTTCGACGCCACGTTCGGTGACGCTGTCGCCATCGCCGCGCGTGGTCTTGGAGATGCCGGCAACCTCGAGCAGATTGACGAAGCGCGTCGCCTGCGTGAGCCCGTAGGATTTCGCCAATGTATCGACCTCGATGCGTGCGATCTGCAGATCGATGCGGCGTCGGATGGCGTCGACTTCGACGGCCGGTTGCGCCCGAGCCCGGGCCGGCAGCGGCGGCAGCGCTGCCAATCGGAAATTAAGGTCGCCGCCCCAGAGGCCGAGGGCACGCACCAGCCGTTCGCGGTCGGTGTCGACGCCACGGCGGGCGCTGGCGAGCTGCGCGGCGATGTCGGCGTGGAATACCTGCTCGCGCGCCTGGTCGAGCTTGTTCATGGCACCGCTTTCGCCCATGCGTTTGGCAAGCTGCACGGCGGTGCCCGACGCCGTCTGCGCTTGCTCCAGAACTGCCGCTTTGGCACGCGCGCCGGCCGCGCGCACATAGGCGCTGCGCGCCTCGGCCGCGATCCGCATCGTTTCGGCGATCGCCATCAGCTGTGCCTGACGAAAGCGCTGCGATGCGATCTCCGCGCGCGCCGGCAGGGTCGCCAGCGACAGGATATTGGCGACGATCTTGCGTTCAATCTCCACCTCTCCCGATCCGGCCATGCGCGACAGCGAGATTGCCGGATTGGGCGGCAGGCTGGCGCCGACCATGCCGGCTTCGGCCAGGCCGAGCTCGTTGTAGGCGGCCTGCAGGCCGCGGTTGTTCAGCAGGGCGATCTGCACCGCGGCGTCGGCGGTGAGTGGGCGCTTGAGCAGGCGCTCGACTTCGCCGCGCGCGGCCTGCGTGTCGGTTTCGGTGCGGAGCACGGCGACATCCTTGCCGAGCGTGATGTCGGCGAAGGTCGCCACCGGCGCCATGCCGCCGTCGGGCGAAAAGCTGGCGCAGCCGGCGAGCAGGAATGCGCCAGTCATCGTTGCGGCAACGCGGGCTGCCGGACGGCACGGACGCAAACGCGGGATCGATTGATACATCATGGCGTCACCGCTTCTGGCCGGGAGCGACGCGCCGGTTCTGCTCTAGCCATGGTAGGGGTTCGACAGGACGCTGGCTCGAATAGCCGCTGAGGACAGGCCGGTACGCCGCAGCGGGAACACGGACGCCCGGATCGGACGGCTGGGCGGCGGCAAACGGCTGCGGTGGAACCGTCGCGCAGCCCTGCAGAAGCAGGGCGACGGCTGCGGCAGTGGCAGGCAGCAAACAGCGCCGGACGATCGAACGCTGAATTACAGCGATCGACCACGGCCACAGGGGCGTGGACATGACGGATTCCTCAAGCGTCGATTGATGGCACGCGCGCGCGGCGGCTCACGCCGCAACGGCACGACGGTTCAAAGCGACAGGAGGGATCGCGGCGGGCGGTCGATGCGGTCGGTGTCTTGCCCCGACAGGCTCTCGACGAAGAGTGAAGGGACGTGCGTGGTCGGCGGGTGCCGCCAACCGAAAACGTCAACGCTGGTCGCTATTGCGCTGATGCAGAACAGCCCACAGCACTTGCCGGTTTGGTTCTTTTCGTCATCGCCCGAGTTGGAATGATGGCTCGACCCAGCGCTGCCGTGATGGCTTTCGCCCGTATCATGGTTGGCGTGGTGATCGCTCTGGCCGTGGTTTTTCTCGGTGAGGCAGTGCGCCGCCGCGGGGAGGGAATCGAGGGCCAACACCGCCGTCGGCGTGATCAGGCACAATGCGTATAGTGCGACAAGCAAGCTTGCCGCACGCCTTCGCCGCTGACTGATTAACCAACGAAACATACGGACAATCCGTGCAGCTGCCGATTGTGTGCGGCAACCACCGCAAAAGCTGCCATGATAAACAGGTACCGGCAAGCCGAACTTGAAAATGTCCACTCAAATGGTCAATTCTAAGGCGCGTTAAGGAGTTTCCTCTTGGCTTCCCACGATGTTCCGATCGGCGCGACCCAGGTCAGCCTCGCGGCGCTGAACGAGCGCTCGCGGGAGATTTTCCGCTCGATCGTCGAAAGCTATCTGACCACCGGCGAGCCGGTCGGTTCGCGCAACCTGTCGCGCATCCTGCCGATCTCGCTGTCGCCCGCCTCGGTGCGCAACGTGATGTCCGACCTCGAACAGCTCGGCCTGATCTTCGCGCCGCATACCTCGGCCGGCCGGCTGCCGACCGAGCTCGGCCTGCGGTTTTTCGTCGACGCGTTGATGCAGATCGGTGACCTGAACGAGACCGACCGCCGCTCGATCGAGGCGCAGGTCGCCGGTGCGGCCAGCAACAAGTCGGTGGAGTCGGTGCTGACCGAGGCCTCGCAGATGCTGTCCGGCCTCACCCGGTCGGCCGGCGTGGTGCTGACCGCCAAGCACAATGTGCGGCTCAAGCACATCGAGTTCGTGCGGCTGGAGCCGGAGCGTGCGCTGGCGGTGCTGGTCGCGGAAGACGGCCAGGTCGAGAATCGCGTGCTCAACGTGCCGGCCGGGCTGCCGCCATCGGCGCTGACCGAGGCGGCCAATTTTCTCAACGCCCATCTCCGCGGCAAGACGCTGAACGAATTGCGCAGCGAAATCGAAAACGCGCTGGTGAAGGGACAGGCCGAACTCGATCAACTGACCCAGAAGGTCATCTCGACCGGGCTGGCGAGCTGGTCGGGCGGCGAAAGCGACGAGCGTCAGCTGATCGTGCGCGGGCATTCCAATCTGCTCGACGATCTGCATGCGCTCGAGGATCTGGAGCGGGTGCGCTCACTGTTCGATGCGCTGGAGACCAAGCGCGGCGTCATCGACCTGCTCGGCCGCGCCGAGCGCGCCGACGGGGTGCGCATCTTCATCGGCTCGGAGAACAAGCTGTTCTCGCTGTCCGGCTCGTCCACCATCGTCGCGCCATACCGCGACGGCGAGGGCCGGATTGTCGGGGTGATCGGCGTGATCGGCCCGACCCGGCTCAATTATGCCCGCATCATCCCCATGGTGGATTATACCGCCCGTGTCGTGACGCGGCTTTTGACCCCATAACGCGCTGAAAGCTTGATTTTTGCGCCACGAACCCTGATATCCCGGGCAATCGAACATTCTGAGGACGGATTGAGAACATGACGGATAAGCCTGCCGAAAACGACACCGTTGCCAGGTCGGAGGGCGATGCCGCCGCTGTTGGCGCGCCCGAAATGGTGCCGGCCGAGCAGGTGACCGCCGCGCTGGAAGCGGCCGCGGAGTTCAAGGACAAGCATCTGCGCCTGCTGGCGGAGATGGAGAATTTGCGCCGCCGCACCGAGCGCGAGATCGCCGATGCGCGGACCTATGGTGTTTCCGGCTTTGCCCGCGACGTGCTGGCGGTGGCCGACAACATGCACCGCGCGCTGGAGGCGATCGGCCCCGAACTGCGCGACTCGGCCGATGCCAAGCTGAAGGCGATGATCGAGGGTGTCGAGCTGACCGAGCGCGAACTGATGAAGGTGCTGGAGAAGAACGGCGTCAAGAAATTCTCGCCGGATGGCGAGCGGTTCGATCCGAACGTCCATCAGGCGATGTTCGAGGTGCCGGAGGCCGACGTGCCGCCGGGGCACGTCGCGCAGGTGATCCAGGCCGGCTACATGCTCGGCGAGCGGATGCTGCGGCCGGCGCTGGTCGGGGTCGCCAAGGCGGCACCGCGGCCGAAACAGGCCGCTTCCGGCAATGAGGCGCCCGGCAGCGCGGAGCAATAGGCCTTATTTGGCCTCGACCCCGTCGCGCACCGCGCGGAAGCGCGGAAACAGCGTGTCCCACTGCTCTTTGGGGGCGACGCCGATGACGCGCAGAAAGCCGCCGCTGCCGAACCGCACCCACTGCACCAGCGCCACCGGCTCTTCGGCCGGCCCCTTGGCTTGCGCCCGGGTCTCGTAGCCTGGCTGGCCGCTGAGGCGCATCGGTTCGGACAGCTGCAGCCGGACCTCGCGCAGCGGCGTCGTCATCAGCAAGTCGTTGACGAAGCGGCCCCGGTCGCTCGCATTGGCGGGCCCGCCGCGTCCGACCGACACGATCATGTACGGCTGCTTGCTGATGTCGTCGCTCGGTCCGTCGGTCAGAATCGCGCCGCCGGCCGGCATCACCTGCATGACCCGGAAACCGGCCATGTCGCCCAGCGTGAAGGGAAGCATGCCGATCTGCTCGTCGATCGGCATGCCCCGGACCGTGACGCTGGCCAGCAGCTTGCGGATCAGATCGTCGGTATAAACGTCGCGCGCCGCCTCCGGCACCTGGACATTGATCAGCATGGTCAGGTCCTGCTCCGGGGTGCCGCCGGCCAGCAGGATCCATTTTTTCGCGGCGGCGCCGTCCTGGGTGGACTGGCCGCTCACGAGAACGCCAATGCCGCCGCTGACGGAAAATTTCTCGTGCTCGACGCCCTCGATGCCGGGCTGGTCCTTGGCCAAAGCGGAACGTTCCAATTCCGCATAGGCGATCCCGGGCAGTTCGACCACGGTGACGGCCACCTTGCGCTCGGCGTCCTCGAATCCCGGAAAGCGCTGGCTCGGCACCAGTTTGCCGACCGGCTCCAGGCCGACCCGCAGACCGGCCGGATAGACGGGTTCGGCCGCTGCGGGCAGCGCAGTCGCGCCCGCGGTTACAAGGAAAGTCAATAAAACGAGGATCGGTCGGCGCAACATGGGCAGCGCTGCTTTCAAAAATAACCGGCGGGAAAGGCGGGTCATGCCCATCTGCCGGACGACTGAGGCGCGGGCGTGGCGCCCGGCACTGGCGGCCGCTCGCCGCGGGGCCCGGCTTCCGACGCCAGGGCGGGCGTAGCGGGCGCCAGGGCGGACCTTGGGGGCCACTTGCTGCAACACTCTGCCACACTTGCGTCTTGCGGCCCCCCGGGGCCCTCCTATATGAGCCTTGCACCGCGAATGACGCGGGCAATCGTGTATCCAGGGGGCTGGATCAGGGGGTCTGCGGATGAGCCGTGGACGATCCCATACGGGCGCCAAGTGGCCCGGCCGGCCTGCCGCAAATAAAAGAGGAAGAACATGGGCAAGGTCATCGGCATCGACCTCGGCACCACCAATTCGTGCGTCGCCGTCATGGAAGGCAAGACGCCGAAAGTGATCGAGAACGCCGAAGGCATGCGCACGACGCCTTCGATCGTCGCTTTCACCGATGATGGGGAGCGGCTGGTCGGGCAATCGGCGAAGCGCCAGGCGGTCACCAATCCGGAACGCACCATCTTCGCGGTCAAGCGCCTGATCGGCCGGCGCTACGAAGACCCGATGGTCGAGAAGGACAAGAAACTCGTCCCCTACAAGATCGCCAAGGCCGGCAACGGCGATGCCTGGGTCGAGATCGACGGGAAGAGCTATTCGCCCTCGCAGATTTCCGGCTTCATCCTTCAGAAAATGAAGGAAACCGCCGAAGCCTATCTCGGGCAGAAGGTCGATCAGGCCGTCATCACCGTTCCGGCCTACTTCAACGACGCCCAGCGCCAGGCCACCAAGGACGCCGGCAAGATCGCCGGTCTCGAGGTGCTGCGCATCATCAACGAGCCGACCGCGGGCGCGCTCGCCTACGGTCTCGACAAGGAAAAGTCGGGCATCATCGCGGTCTATGACCTCGGCGGCGGCACCTTCGATATTTCCGTGCTGGAAATCGGCGACGGCGTCTTCGAGGTGAAGTCGACCAACGGCGACACCTTCCTGGGCGGCGAAGACTTCGACATGCGCCTGGTGAACTACCTGGCCGACGAATTCCAGAAAGAGCAGGGCATCGACCTGCGCAAGGACAAGCTGGCCCTGCAGCGGCTGAAGGAAGCCGCCGAAAAGGCCAAGATCGAGTTGTCGTCGACCACGCAGACCGAAGTGAACCTGCCGTTCATCACCGCGGATGCGACCGGTCCGAAGCATCTCACCATGAAGCTCACCCGTGCCAAGTTCGAAGCGCTGGTGGACGACCTGATTCAAAAGACCGTCGAGCCATGCCGCAAGGCGCTCAAGGATGCCGGCCTCACCGCCGCCGAAATCGGCGAAGTGGTTCTGGTCGGCGGCATGACGCGCATGCCGAAGGTCCAGGAAGTGGTGAAGCAGTTCTTCGGCAAGGAGCCCCACAAGGGCGTCAACCCGGACGAAGTTGTTGCCATCGGCGCCGCCATTCAGGCCGGCGTGCTGCAGGGCGACGTCAAGGACGTGCTGCTGCTCGACGTGACCCCGCTTTCGCTCGGCATCGAAACGCTGGGCGGCGTGTTCACCCGCATCATCGACCGCAACACCACCATCCCGACCAAGAAGAGCCAGGTGTTCTCGACCGCCGAGGATAACCAGAATGCGGTGACCATACGCGTCTTCCAGGGCGAGCGCGAAATGGCGGCCGACAACAAGATTCTCGGCCAGTTCGATCTGGTCGGAATTCCGCCGGCGCCGCGCGGCGTGCCGCAGGTCGAGGTCACGTTCGACATCGACGCCAACGGCATCGTCAACGTCAACGCCAAGGACAAGGCGACCAACAAGGAACAGCAGATCCGCATCCAGGCGTCGGGCGGTCTGTCGGAAGCCGACATCGAGAAGATGGTCAAGGACGCGGAATCGCACGCCGAGGAGGACAAGGCGCGCAGGGCCGCGGTCGAAGCCAAGAATCACGCCGAGGCGCTGGTCCACTCGACCGAGAAGGCGCTGGCCGAGCACGGCAGCAAGGTTGGCGATGACGATCGCAGCGCGATCGAGAATGCCATTGCCGACCTGAAGGAAGCGCTGAAGGGCGACGACGCAGCCTCCATCTCGGCCAAGACCAACACGCTGGCGCAGGCGTCCATGAAGCTCGGCGAGGCCATGTACAAGAATGCGGAAGGGTCGTCCGGCCCCGACGACAGCGAAAGCGCCACCGGCGCCGACGGCAAGAAGGAAGACGTTGTCGACGCCGAATTCACGGAAGTCGACGACGACAAGAACAACAAGAAGTCGGCGTAACGGCCGGAGCCACACCATGGCCCTCATCCTGAGGAGCGCGAAGCGCGTCTCGAAGGATGGGGGCCATTTTGTTCGCGGCCTATCAATCGGGGCTTCGTCCTTCGAGACGCGATCTTTCAGATCGCCCCTCAGGACGAGGAATTAAGAGAATGTCCAAACGCGACTACTACGAGATTCTCGGCGTCTCGCAGACCTGCACCGAAGTCGAGCTGAAGGCCGCCTATCGCAAGCTGGCGATGCAGCACCATCCGGATCGCAATCCCGGCAATGCCGAGTGCGAGCACAAGTTCAAGGAACTCAGCGAAGCCTATGATGTGCTCAAGGACGGCGACAAGCGCGCCGCCTATGACCGCTTCGGCCATGCCGCGTTCGAACAGGGCGGCGGCGGACCGGGCTTCGGCGCCGACTTCGCCTCGTCGTTCTCCGACATCTTCGACGACCTGTTCGGCATGGCCGGCGGCAGGCGCACTGGGCGGGGCAACGGGCGCGAGCGCGGCTCCGACCTGCGCTACAACATGGAAATCACCCTCGAGGATGCGTTCGGCGGCAAGACCGCGCAGATCCGCATCCCGACCTCGGTGACCTGCGAGACCTGCTCCGGCACCGGCGCCAAGCCCGGCACCAAGCCGAAGACCTGCCAGCACTGCGGCGGCGCCGGCAAGATCCGGCACGCCCAGGGCTTCTTCACGCTGGAGCGCACCTGCCCGGTCTGCCAGGGCCGCGGCCAGATGATCGAGGATCCCTGCGCGGCCTGTGACGGCGCCGGCCGGACCACCCGCGAGCGCATGCTGTCGGTCAATATTCCACCGGGCGTCGAGGACGGAACCCGGATCCGTCTCGCCGGCGAGGGCGAGGCGGGCGTCCGCGGCGGACCGCCGGGCGACCTGTATATTTTCCTGTCCCTGGCCCCGCACGAGTTCTTCCAGCGCGATGGCGCGGACCTTCATTGCCGGGTGCCGATTTCCATGGGAACGGCGGCCTTGGGCGGCGATTTCGAGGTGCCGGCGATCGACGGCAGCACCGCCCGGGTCAAGGTTCCCGGCGGCACCCAGACGGGCCGCCGGTTCCGGCTCTCGGGCAAGGGCATGCCGGTCCTCCGGTCGAAACAAAGCGGCGACATGTACGTTCAAGTAACGGTGGAAACGCCGCAGAACCTGAGCAAACGTCAGCGCGAGCTGCTGGCTGAGTTCGAAAAACTGTCGTCCCAGGATACGCAGCCGGAATCGTCCGGATTCTTCAATAGAGTCAAAGAGTTTCTCGACGGAATGGGAAGTCGCGGCAGCCAATAGTATCTTGACCCTTCGCTCCGCGCCCTATACCCGTGAGGGTCGCGGGACTTTATTTACCCGCAACAAGGCGTGACCCCGCAGCAATGCCTTCACATTCACTAGCGCGCGCCGAAAAGAAGAACCTGCGTCTCGACGACCAGGTGCAATTCATTCGTTCGTGGATCGAAAAGCCGCTCTCGACCGGCGCGGTGATGCCGTCGAGCCGGGCGCTGGCCCGCACCATGGCGAGCTATGTCGATCCGGCGTCGAGCGGGCCGGTGATCGAGCTGGGGCCGGGAACCGGTCCCGTGACCGAGGCGCTGGTCAAGCGCGGCATCGACCCGGCGCGCCTGATCCTGGTTGAATTCAATCCCGACTTCTGCGCGCTGCTGCGCGCGCGCTATCCGGCGGCGACGGTGGTGCAGGGCGATGCCTACCGGCTCCGCGGCCTGCTGGAGACGTTTGTGCGTGAACCCGCCGCAGCGATGGTGTCGGGTCTGCCGCTGGTGACCAAGCCGTTGCGCACGCGGCTGCGCCTGATCGGCGACGCCATGAACCTGCTGAAGCCCGGCGCGCCCTTCATTCAGTTCACTTACGCGATGGGCCCGCCGATTCCGAAAGCGCATACCGGGATCAAGGCCGAGTCCTCCGAGCTGATCTGGATGAACCTGCCGCCGGCCCGCGTCTGGATCTACCGCGGCAAGTAAGCCGTCGGTACGCCGCCGTCAGCGGAAAGACGCTGCAACCCAATTGTGTTTTTGTCGTCACCGGGCTTGTCCCGGTGACCCCGCTTGGGTGAGCATGGTGCCACCCTGAACGATGGCCGGGACATAGGCGCGCGAAGCGACGCCGTCCTATGAACGGCTATGCCCGGCCATGACAGTATCGAGTGCCGCCGATGCCGAGCCCGAAAATACTGGTGATCCCCGGCTCGAACCGGGCCGGATCGCACAACGTCAGGCTGGCAGCGCTGGCGGCCAAGGAGCTGACGCTGATCGACGCCGACGTCACCCGCATCTCGCTGCAGGATTACCCGCTGCCGCTCTATGACGCCGATCTCGAAGTGCGCAACGATCTGCCTGCCAACGCCGTCAAGCTGAAACAGATGATGATGGCGCATCACGGCGTGTTCATCGCCAGCCCCGAATATTCCGCTTCGGTCACGCCGCTGCTCAAGAACGCCATCGACTGGGTGTCGCGCGTGCGCGAGCGCAACGACCCGCTGTATGCCGCCTTCAGAAACCGCGTCTTCGCCATCAGCGCCGCCTCGCCGGAGCGCAGCGGCGGCCTGCGCTCGCTGATGGCGTTGCGGCAGATACTCGAACTCGGCTGCGGCGCCCTGGTGATCCCGGAGCAGGTGGCGGTGCAGCAGGCCGACCAGGCCTTCGACGACATGGACAATCTCATCGAACTCCGCACCGCCAATCTGCTGCGGGCGCAACTGGCGCGGCTGGTGGAGATGGCAAGACTTTTCGCATGAAGGCTGATGGCATGAACGAACGAACGAACGAGAACGCCCGCGACCGGATGATCGTCGCGCTCGATCTGCCGACGGTCAAAGAGGCCGAAGCCATGGTGGCGCGCCTCGGCGATTCAGTATCGTTTTACAAGATCGGCTATCAGCTCGCCTTCGCCGGCGGTCTGTCGTTTGCGGAGAGCCTGGTCGGCGCCGGCAAGAAAGTGTTCCTCGATCTCAAGCTGCACGATATCGGCAATACCGTCGCCAAGGGCGTCGAAAGCGTCGCGCAGGTCGGCGCCACATTCCTGACCGTGCATGCCTATCCGCAGACCATGAAGGCGGCGGTCGAGGGGAAGCGCGGCTCGCCGCTACGCATACTCGCGGTGACGGTGCTGACATCTTATGACGACGCCGACCTGTTCGCGGCCGGCTCGAAGCTTGGCGTCAGCGCGCTGGTGACGCACCGCGCCGGCCAGGCCCGCGACCTCGGCGTCGACGGGCTGGTATGCTCCGCCGAAGAGGCCGCCAATCTGCGCAAGCTGGTTGGCCCGTCGATGGCGCTGGTGACGCCGGGCATCCGCCCGGCCGGCAGTGCGGCGGGCGACCAGAAGCGGGTGATGACGCCGGCCAGGGCGATCGCCGCCGGCGCAGACTATCTGGTGATCGGCCGGCCGATCGTCGAAGCGGCGGATCCGAAAGCGGCAGCGGAGGCCATCTTCACCGAGATGAAGCAGGCCATAACCTGAGGGAGGAGCGGTATGGCGAAAGGCTACTGGATCGCGCGCGTCGATGTGAGCAATGACGAGGGCTACAAGCCCTATGCTTTGGCGAATCCGGCGATCTTCAGGAAATTCGGCGGCCGCTTTGTCGTCCGCGGCGGCAAGTACGAGGCGCCCGAGGGCACCGCCCGGTCGCGCAATGTGGTGATCGAGTTTCCCGATTATGCCGCGGCGCTGGCCTGCTACCGCTCGCCGGAATACCAGGCCAACATTACGATACGGCAGGCGAATGCGGTGACGGACATCATCATTATCGAGGGGTATGACGGCGAGCAGCCCTAAGCGGTCTGCCTCCTCAGGAATGAGGATTGGCAGGCGGGAGCGCATGGCTTTCCTTGGTTCCGCGCGCCCGCTATACCGACACGCATTAGCCCGGGAGTTTGAGCCATGGCCGAAATGCGGCTTGTGATCGCCGGTGCCGGCGGGCGGATGGGCCGCACGCTGGTCAAGGCCATCGCCGACAGCAAGGAATTCACGCTGGCAGGGGCGCTGGAAGACGCGCGCTCGCCGCTGATCGGCTGGGACGCCGGCCAGTTGGCCGGCCTTGGCCCAAACGGCATCAAGCTCATGGGTGACGCCACCGCGCTGCTGGACAAGGCCGACGGCATCATCGACTTCACCGCGCCGGCGGCGACGCTGGCCTTCGCCGCGCAGGCCGCCAAAGCCAGCAAGGTGCACATCATCGGCACCACGGGCTTGAGCGCCGACGACGAGGCCGCGATCAAGGACGCCGCTAAAAAAGCGGTCATCGTCAAGTCGGGCAACATGAGCCTCGGCGTCAATCTGCTGGCGGCGCTGACCCGGCGTGTCGCCAAGACGCTCGATGCCGCCTTCGACATCGAAATCCTCGAGATGCATCACAACCAGAAGGTCGATGCGCCGTCCGGCACGGCGCTGCTGCTCGGCCAGGCGGCGGCGGAAGGCCGCGGCATCAATCTCGACAAGAACAAGGTCGCCAGCCGCGAAGGCCATACCGGCGCGCGCAAGCCGGGCGATATCGGCTTTGCCACGCTGCGCGGCGGCAGTGTGGTCGGCGAGCACACGGTGATCTTCGCCGGGCAGGCCGAACGGATCGAACTGGTGCATCGGGCCGAGGATCGCATGATCTTCGCCCGCGGCGCGCTGCATGCGGCGGCCTGGGCGCGCCAGCAGAAGCCGGGTCTCTATTCGATGATGGACGTGCTTGGCCTGAAGGATTTCTGAGGCCGAGGTTAGCCCCGCAGCAGCGACGTGCCCGTCATCTCCGCCGGCTGCGGCAGCTCCATCAGCGCCAGCAAGGTCGGTGCGATATCGGCCAGCCGGCCGTCGGCCAGCGAGGCGCTGCCGCTGCCCATCACCATGACCGGCACCGGATTGGTGGTGTGCGCGGTCTGCGGACCGCCGGTTGCCGGATCGCGCATCATCTCGCAGTTGCCGTGGTCGGCGGTGACCAGCAGCGCGCCGCCGGCTCTTTCAATGGCTTCGGCGATCTGACCCAGACCCTTGTCGACCGTCTCCACCGCCTTGATGGCGGCCGCCAGAACACCGGTGTGGCCGACCATGTCGGGGTTGGCATAGTTCAGCACGATCAGATCGTACTTCCCGGAGTCGATTGCCTCGACCGCCCTGGCGGTCAGTTCGGGCGCCGACATTTCCGGTTGCAGGTCGTAGGTCGCGACCTTCGGCGACGGCACCATGATGCGATCCTCGCCGGGATAGGGTTCCTCCCGGCCGCCGTTGAGAAAATACGTGACGTGCGGATACTTCTCGGTCTCGGCCATGCGCAACTGGGTGCGTCCGGCGCGCGACGCGACTTCGCCGAGGATGTTCGGGAAGGTCTGCGGCAGAAAAATCGTCTGCACCAGATGATCGAGCTCTTCGCTGTATTGCGTCATGCCGACGGCGGCGGCATAGCGAACGGAACGCCTGCGGGCAAAGCCGCCAAAGGCCGGATCGAGCATCGCCGCCAGAATCTCGCGGACGCGATCGGCGCGGAAATTGAAGCACAGCACAGCGTCGCCATCCTTGATGCCGACGTAACTGCCGATCACCGCCGGCACGATGAACTCGTCGTGGATGCCGTGGGCATAGGCATCCGCAATCGCCGACTGAACATCGGCAAAGTGCGGACCCTCGGCCTCGACGATGGCGTGATACGCCTTGGTGACACGCTCCCAGCGCTTGTCGCGGTCCATCGCGTAGTAGCGTCCGACCACCGTTACGATCGGCACCGACGGTGGCAGCGCGGCGGCGAAATTCTTCAGATCGTCGGCGGCGAGTTGCGGCGGCGTATCGCGGCCGTCGGTGATGGCATGCACGACCGAAGGCACGCCGGCCTCGGTCAGAATGCGCGCCAGCGCGACGCAGTGATCCTCGTGCGAATGCACGCCGCCCTGCGACACCAGCCCGACCAGGTGGCAGGTGCCGCCGCTTTGTTTGGCCCTGGCGATCAGATCGACGAGGGCCGGCTGGTGCGCGATCTCGCCGGAGGCGACCGCGGTGTTGATGCGCGGCAGGTCCTGCATGGCGACCCGGCCGGCGCCGATGTTCAGGTGGCCGACTTCGGAGTTGCCCATCTGGCCGGCCGGCAGGCCGACATCGAGGCCGCAGGTCTTGAGGAAGGCGCGCGGGCTTGCGGCCCAGAGACGGTCGAAGGCCGGTGTTTTCGCCTGGCGGACGGCATTGTCGGCGATGTCCTCGCGCCAGCCCCAGCCGTCCAGCACGACCAGCATCACAGGACGGCGCTTTTGCATCGAAGAATTCCCGGTTTCCGCCAGTTGAGGCGGTTTCTGAAGGATCGCGGTTCTATCGTCAACTTGCGCCGGAAACCGGCCAGCGCAAGGGCACGGCCCAATAAAAAAGGCTCCGTCGCGGGGACGGAGCCTTTTTCAGTGTTACTGCAGGTCGGCCTACTGAATGATCTTCACGACCTTGCCGCTCTGTGCATCGACGATGATGCGCTGGTTGTTGACGACCGCGTAGCGGTACTCGGTGTGCTCGGGGACCGGGCGCAACACCACGGTGCTCGGCACCGGCTCGCCGACTACGATGCGCTCTTCGACGCGGACCGACGGCGCGTCGCCGCGCTCGACATAGGTCACGACGCCCGCCGGCGGTTCAGCGGCGGCGCCGAGAGCGCCGCCCACACCGGCACCGACAACGGCGCCAACAGGACCGCCAACAACGGCACCGGCGGCAGCGCCGCCAACAGCGCCACCCACCGTCGAACCCTGGGCCATCGCGGCCACGGGGGACAGTGCCAACGCAGCCGCGGCTGCGAGCATGACTACTTTCATCAACGCCTCCTCATGTTTCACGACGGCGATGATCCGACCGCCGCAGGAAATAACGCCGACGATCAAGAGGCGTTCCTGTTCCAAAACAATGTCTTGGTGTTGCCGCAGTTCCGCTATGCGGCGACGATGCCGGCTTCCCAGCCAAGCATGGCGCGCTTGCGGGTCAGGCCCCAGTGATAGCCGGTGATGTCGCCGTTCTTGCCGATGACGCGATGACACGGCACCACGAAGCAGATCGGATTTTTCCCGACCGCGGCGCCGACGGCGCGTGCCGCGTTCGGCGAACCGGCCTTGGCGGCGAGGCCGGAATAGGTAGTGAGATTGCCGATCGGAATCGTCAGCAGTTTCTCCCACACGCGCACTTCGAAATCGGTGCCGATCAGCACCACGCGCAACGGCTGCTCCGGCCGCCACAGCGGCGTGTCGAAGATGCGCCGCGCGGTCGGTGCGGTGGCGGCGACGTCCTCGACGTAACGCGCCTTCGGCCAGCGCGACCGCATGTCGTCGAGCGCGGCGCGCTCCTTGCCGGCGTCGGCCAGCGCCAGGCCGGCGAGGCCGCGCGGCGTCACCATCACCAGCGCCATACCGAATGGTGATGGGTGAAAGCCGTAGCTGAGCGTCAGGCCTTCGCCGCCTGCTTTCCATTCGCCGGGCGACATCGCCTCGTGGGTGACGAAGAGATCGTGCAGCCGCCCGGGGCCGGACAGGCCGACCTCATAGGAGGTTTCCAGCACGCTTGCGGAGGCGCGCAGCAATTCGCGGGCGCTGTTGAGCGTCAGCGCCTGCAGGAAGGCCTTGGGTGTCAAGCCGCACCAGCGGCGGAACAAATGATGCAGATCCGTTGGGCTGACGCCGGCGGCCTCCGCGATGGTCTCGACCTCCGGCTGCGTCCGCCAGTGGCCGCGGATATGGGCGATGGCGCGGCGCACCACGTCGTAGTCTGCCGCGGCGGTCGCCAGGGGTGCGAGGCCGGGGTAGGGCTGGCCGCTGGCTGGTTTTCTGAGGGTCATGGTCATGACGGCTGTCTAGAGCGGGCCGGATAGGGTGCCCACCCGATTCCTGCGCGCCTCAGGAGCCGGGCGGATAAACACCGCGCCGGGCCTCGCCTAGCGCATTGCCGAGCGCGGTCGCGAAGCTCGCCCTTTCCTCGGGCGCGAGAAAGCTGCCGACGACAAGCTGTTTGCCGCGCGAGATCAGCAGCAGGCGGTTGATGCCGAAGTCCTCGATCTCGATCCGCTCCAGTTTGACCCACAGCGGATTGAGCACCCATTCGCGCACGCGGCCGCGCGGATTGACCTTGCGCACGGTCAGCGCCGACGGCGTCACCGTCACTTCCTCATAGGCGTGGCCGTCGCGGTAGTTGATCCGGAAGGCCCAGTACAGCAGCAGCACGTCGAGGCCGAAAAAGCCGAACACCGGCCAGGCGCCGAGCAGCAGGAACACCATGCCGGCGATGAAGCTGACGCCGCCGAACGCGATCATCAGCACCAGGAAGCCGGCCTGCTTCAGCGACCGGTGCGGCGTGATCACGGCGGAAAAGATCGTGGGTTCAAGGGTATCGGCGTTGTCGGCAGCCATGCCCCCGACTATACCGGAAAAATGGCGAAAAGATCAGTGCGCAAAAGCGTGAAGAAGGCGCTGGCCAAGGCGAAAAAAGGCACGGCCGCCAGGCGGAAGGCGCCTGCCAAACAGGCCAAGGCCGACGTCGAGGCCGTCACCGGCGCGGTGCCGCCGATGGCGCCGGCCGAGGTCGAGGAAGCCTTCCGCCGCTTCAGGGAAGCGAGCCCGGCGCCCAAGACCGAACTCAAGCACTCCAACCCGTTCACCCTGCTGGTGGCGGTGGCGTTGTCGGCGCAGGCGACCGATGCCGGCGTCAACAAGGCGACGCCGGCCCTGTTTGCCCTGGCCGACACGCCGGAGAAAATGGCGGCGCTCGGCGAAGACCGCATCCGCGACCTGATCAAGACCATCGGCCTGTTCCGCAACAAGGCGAAGAACGTCGCGGCGCTGGCGCAGAAGCTGGTGGCCGAGCATGGCGGCGAGGTGCCGCGCGAACGCGAGGCGCTGGAGGCGCTGCCGGGGGTGGGGCGCAAGACCGCCAATGTCGTGCTCAATGTCGCCTTCGGCGAACCGACCATTGCCGTCGACACCCATATCTTCCGGGTCGGCAACCGCACCGGCATGGCGACCGGCAAGGACGTGTTCGCGGTCGAGCAGAAGCTCGATGCGGTGGTGCCGGCGCATTACAAGAGCCATGCCCACCACTGGCTGATCCTGCACGGGCGCTACATCTGCGTGGCTCGCAAACCGCGCTGCGACGTGTGTATCATTGCCGATCTGTGCAAATGGCCGGGCAAAACGGCCGCATAAACGGGTCAGGGAGCGTGCCATGGAAGGGTCAGGCCGGGCCGGCAGCAAGGCCCCGCGCTTTGCCGGCACATTTGCGCGCGATGCATCGACCGCGTCGCGGATCTGGCGCGCCAATGCCGGCGAACTGGCCGCACTGCCGCCAAAGCCGCAGCGCACGCCGGCGCAGCAACAGGCGGCCGATGACATTCTGGCGCAGGGCCGCGCGTCGCGCGAGCAGTTCCTGACGAATCACGCCGAGGCGGTCTATCGCAAGCTGACCAAGAACCTGACCGCGTTCCTGCGCGTCGACGAACTGGCTTATGCCGCCAGCAAACTGGTGCCGGGCCTGACGCCAACCCGCGACGCGGTCGATGCCGAACTGGACAGACTGCAAAGCGAGAAGGACGGCGTCGAGGTCGATCAGGGCCTTTTTCTCGCGCATGTGCTGGCGCTGCCGGACTGCGGCCTGCATCTGTGCGAGGCGATGCTGCAGCCGAAGCCGGAGGCGATAGAGCGCGCCGCCGAATTTGCCAAAGACGGCGTGATCGATTTCGGCCCGGCGCGGGTCGAGCGGCGCGGCAAGGCCGCGGTGGTGACGATCCAGAACCCGCGTTTCCTCAACGCCGAGGACCGCGACACGCTCGACGACACCGAGACCGCCGCCGACATCGCCATCCTCGATCCGCTGAGCGAAATCTGCGTGCTGCGCGGCGGCGTGGTCGAGCATCCGAAATACAAGAGCCGCAAGGTGTTCTCCAGCGGCATCAACCTGACGCACCTCTATCGCGGCAAGATTCCGTATCTCTGGTACATCCGCCGCGACATGGGCATCGTCAACAAGATGCTGCGCGGCCTGTCCATTGTCGGCGGGCCGGGCGCGGACGAGATGAAGGGCGGCACGCAGGAGAAGCCGTGGGTCGCCGGCGTCGACGTCTTCGCCATCGGCGGCGGCTGCCAGTATCTGCTGGCGGTGGATTATGTCGTCGCCGCCCGCGACGCCTACATGACGCTGCCGGCGCGCAAGGAAGGCATCATCCCCGGCGTCGCCAATCTGCGGCTGCCGCGCTTCGTCGGCCCTCGCGCGGCGCGGCAGGCGATCATGATGGGCCGGCGCTTCGACTGCGACAGCGCCGAGGGCCGCCTGATCTGCGACGAGGTGGTGGCGCCGGATGCGGTTGACGCCACCATCGACCGCGTGATCGAGGACTTCACCGGCTCCGGCGTGGTCAGCGCCGCCAGCAACCGCCGCGCCTTCCGCGTCGGCGAGGAGCCGCTCGACACGTTTCGCCGCTACATGGCGGTCTATTGCCGCGAGCAGGCCTATTGCCACTTCAGCCCGGCGCTGATCGCCAACCTGGAAAAGCACTGGAACGCGGCGCAGCGGAAGTTGTAACTCGTATGCAAACAGCATCGCAGCTTTCTCCGCTCGTCCCCGCGAAAGCGGGGACCGAGGGAGTTATGTGGAAGTGCCGAATGTTGAACTCCTGGATTCCCGCTTTCGCGGGAATGAGCAGGTGTTGAAATGCCCGGCCTGACCATTAAAGGCAGGGATCTCGCGCCGCGCCGCGACGAACTCGAGCCGATCGAGGTCGCCTCGCGCGACGAGATCGCGGCGCTGCAACTCGAGCGGCTGCAATGGTCGCTCCGGCATGCCTACGAGAACGTCGCGCACTACAAGACGGCGTTCGATGAAGCTGGTGTGCACCCGGACGATCTGCGCGCGCTGTCTGACCTCAGCCGTTTCCCTTTCACCGCCAAGGACGACCTGCGCCGGCATTATCCGTTCGGCATGTTCGCGGTGCCGCGCGAGCGCGTGCTGCGTATCCACGCCTCGTCCGGCACCACCGGCAAGCCGACCGTGGTCGGCTATACGGCGCGCGACCTCGACACCTGGGCCAATGTGATCGCGCGCTGCCTGCGCGCCGCCGGCGTGCGGCCCGGCATGAAGCTGCACAACGCCGCCGGCTACGGCCTGTTCACCGGCGGGCTCGGCGTGCATTACGGCGCCGAACGGCTCGGCTGCACCGTGATCCCGGCCTCGGCGGGCATGACCGAACGTCAGGTGCGGCTGATCGTCGATTTCGAGCCGGACGCGATCCACGTCACGCCGAGTTACATGCTCGCCATTCTCGACGAATTCCGCGCCCAGGGCGTCGATCCGCGCAAGTCTTCGCTCAGGATTGGGGTGTTCGGCGCCGAGCCCTGGACCAACGCCATGCGCGAGGAAATCGAGCAGGCCTTCGATCTCCATGCGGTGGACCTCTACGGCCTGTCGGAGGTGATCGGGCCCGGCGTCGCCTGCGAATGCGTCGAGACCAAGGACGGTCCGCATGTCTGGGAGGATCACTTCTATCCCGAGATCATCGATCCGGTGACCGGCGAGGCCATGCCGGACGGCGCGATCGGCGAACTGGTGTTCACGTCGCTCACCAAGGAAGCGATGCCGGTGATTCGCTATCGCACCCGCGACCTGACGCGGCTTCTGCCGGGCACGGCGCGCTCGTTCCGCCGCATCGAGAAGATCACCGGCCGCTCCGACGATATGATCATCCTGCGCGGCGTCAACGTGTTTCCCGGCCAGATAGAAGAGATCATCCTCAATGACGCGCGGCTGTCGCCGCATTTCGTCATCGAACTCCGGCGCGGCGAGCGGCTCGATGCCATGACGGTGCTGGTCGAGGCGCGCCCCGGCGTCGACGAGGGCGTCTGGCCGGCGTGCAATGGCGAGCTTGCCCATCACATCAAGAACCTGGTCGGCGTCACCGTCGAGGTGCGGACGCTGGCGCCGGGCAGCATCGCGCGCTCGCTTGGCAAGGCCAAGCGGGTGATCGATTTGCGGGGGTAGTAGCCCGGGCGTTGCCGCATATCGAAGCGCGCTCCCTCTCCCCTTGGGGGAGAGGGTGGGGGTGAGGGGGCAAGTGACTCTCGATAGGCTCTAACCCCTCACCCGCCGCGCTTTGCGCGTCGACCTCTCCCTATGGGAGAGGTGAAGAAGGCACGTTGACGGCCTACCGCGCTGGCTCGATCAGCTCCGCCCGGCCGCCCGACATCTGCTTGTGCAGATGGACCATGAAGGCCATGGCGAACACCGGCGTGGCGAAGTTCAGGATCGGGATCGACACGAACAGCGCCACCACCATCCCGGCGAGGAAAACGTAGCCGGCGTGCGCCTTGCGCATCGCCTTGGCTTCCTCGGGCGGACGAAAGCGCATCGCGGCCAGTTCGAAATACTCGCGGCCCAGCAAATAGGCCGTGCCCATGAACAGGATCACCAGGCCGAAGCCGGCAAACAGCAAAAACGGCAGCGAGACCAGATAGACGCAAAGCGCCAGCAGGCCGATCTTGATGCCCTCGATCATGCCGCGGAACACCGGCAGCGCGCGGCCCGCCGGTTCGGCCGGATAATGCTCGCGCTCGACCACCTCGGCGATCTCGTCGACAAAGAAGCTGCCGACAAAGGCGGTGACCGCCGGCATCAGGAACAGCGCCCCGGTGATGATGCCGAGACTGGCCATGATCGACAGGATCCAGGTCAGCGCCTCCCAGCCCCAGGTGACGCCGGTCGACTGCTCGGCCCAGCTGGCGCCACTATTGGCCATGGCGGCGAACAGGCGTTGCAGACCGATGCCGATGATAGCGATCAGCAGCAGCGCCAGGCCGACGGCCTTGAGCAGCACGCGGCGCAGCGGCGGGGTGAACATCTGGTTGAGGGCTTTGAAGGCTGAGGCGATCATGCCGCCACAGTTAGGGAGGAGGCTGAAAAGGGCAAGTGCGTTCTTGGTTTGAAAGTTGAATCGGCTCATTCGCCCGCTCGTCCCCGCGGAAGCGGGAACCCAGCACTTCAGGCCCCGCGGCAAAGACTGGATGCCCGCGTCCGCGGGCATGAGCGGAGTACGTTGCGGCGCGTTACACTCGGCGTCATGCCCGGGCCTGACCCGGGCATCCATGATGAGCCGATGACGGCAAAAGCTTACGTAGGTCTTTATTTGAAGAACCGCTTCATGGATCGCCGGGTCAAGCCCGGCGATGACAGCGGAGAGTACCGCGCCGCCTCACGAATGGGCAGCGATGACGGTGTCCGGCACCAGCGTCGCCTCGGGCGCGGTGGCGGGCAGGTCGGCCCAGGCCATCGCCTTGTAGTCGAAACCGCGCGCGATGGTCGGCTTCACCACCTCGAAATAGGGCGAGATGTCGAAGTCGCGCGGCGCGTAGAGCGAGGAATGGCGGATTTCCAGAATCTCCTGCCGGGCCGCTTCGCTCTCCAGCAGCGTCACCTTGGGCAGGATGGGATAGCGCACATATTCGAACGCCTGCGCGATCAGCGCCGAGCAGATGATGCGCGTCGGGTGGCCGGAGCCGAGCGCGATCATGCGCCGCCGCCAGCGCTGCGGCACCGGCAGCGGAAACAGATAGCGCAGCAGGTCGAGAATGTTCTTGAGGTCGTAGTCGAAGCCGATGCGCTCGGCCGCATAGGTGCAGACGCGGGCGCGATCCTCGTCGCAGAGCCCGGTCGGACGGCAGATGCGCGAATGACAATGGATGTATTTCGACAGCGGCGCCGCCACCACGCCTTCGCCGATATTGGCTTCGACCAGCACCAGCGGCTCGCCGTCGTCGGTGGTGCGGTCGCCAATCGGGCCGACATAGAGCGCGGCATGGGACCAGGTCGACTGCGTGAGATACTTGATCACGCCGGAGATATGATTGTTGCCTTCGATCAGCAGCACGTCGCCGGGCCTCAGCGTCGCGCGCAGCGCCGCCGGGTCGCTCGGCGTAAACGGCTCATAGCCCGCCGCCGGCCTTTCCAGATAGCGGGCAATGACGTGCCCGACGCGATCGACCATCCACCCCATGATCACTGTCCTTGGCGCCATTCTTGACGCTCGTTGACGTTCGCTCCCCGGCGCACGGTTTCTGCCGGGCGTCTGCGGATCAATCTAGCGGCGAGTCATTGCAATTTGGTTCATTGGCGCGGCGTGCGATTCACCGCACGTTAGCCATGGAAATTGCAGTGGGACGCGGCTTTGTGCATTCTTCCCCGCCGCTCATCAAGCATTCGGATACCATGTCGCAACTTGCCTTGCCCAAAGCGATGATTGCCTGGTCAAGCGGCAAGGACTCAGCCTGGGCGCTGCATGAGGTGCGCCGCGATCGGCATGACCGCGGTGTTTCCGCTGTGGCAGCGGCCGACCGTGGCGCTGGCGCGCGACATGATCGCGGCCGGAGTCGAAGCGCATCTGGCGGTGGTCGATCTGAAGAAATTGCCGGCGTCGTTCGCCGGCCGCGGCTTCGACGCAAGTCTGCTCGGCGATTTGCCGGCGGCCATCGATCCGTGCGGCGAGAACGGCGAATTCCACACCTTCGTCTCGGCCGGGCCGATGCTGACGCGGCGCATTCCGGTGCGTGTCGGCGAGACGGTGGAGCGGGACGGATTTGCGTTTGCGGACTTGCTGCCGGACTTTACCAAGCCGTGCGTCAGCCCCGCAGCACGCCGCCGGTGCGCTTGGCGACCTCGGCGACGATTTTGGCGCCCAGCGCGTCGATCTCGGCGTCGGTCATAGTTTTGTCGCGCGGCTGTAAGGTGACCGCGATGGCGACAGACTTCTTCCCCGGTGCGACCCCGGTGCCCTCGTAGACGTCGAACACGGTGACGCCGGCGATCAGCTTGCGATCGACGTTCTGCGCCGCGCGCACGACGTCGCCAGCCTTCACGGCGCTGTCGACGACGAACGCGAAGTCTCGCTCGACCGGCTGGAACGGCGACAGTTCGAGCAGCGGCTTGGCGCGGGTCGCCTTCGCTTTGGCGGCGGGGATGTTGTCGAGGGTCACCTCGAAGCCGACCAGCGGGCCGTCCGACTTCAGCGCCGCCAGCGACCGCGGATGCAGTTCGCCGAAGTGGCCGAGAATGGTCTGCGGGCCGATCTGGATGGTGCCGCTGCGGCCGGGGTGGAACCAGGCCGGCCCGCCGGGCACGATCTGCAGCGCCTGCACCGGCGCGCCGGCGGCGGCCAGCGCGGCGAAGGCGTCGGCCTTGGCGTCGAACGCATTGACCGGTTCGGTCTTGCCGGACCAGTGGCGGCCGATGCCGCTGCTTTTGGCCAGCGCCCGGCGCAGGCCGCTGGCGGCGATGAACTGGTCCTCGGGCCTGTCGCCCTTGAAAATCTGCCCAACCTCGAACAGCGCCACGTCGGCATAGCCGCGATCGGCATTGCGCTGCGCCGCCATCATCAGGCCAGGCAGCAGGCTCGGCCGCATGTCGGAGAGTTCGGCCGCGATCGGATTGGCCAGAGCGAGTTCGGCCTTGCCGCCGCCGAACAGTTCGGCCTCGCGCTTCGACACGAAGGACCAGGTGACGGCTTCGGTCAGGCCGCGCGCGGCCAGCGCGCGCTTGGCCTTGCGGGTGCGGGACTGGATCGGCGTCAGCACCGGCTTGCGGGCGTCAGCGCCGCGCGGGAACGGCGTCGACGGCACCTGATCGACGCCAACGATGCGCACCAGCTCCTCGACGATATCGGCGCGGCCGTGCACATCCGGCCGCCACGAGGGCGCCGCGACCTTGATGCGGTCGCTCTGCCCGGCGGCGAAGAAGCCGAGCTTTTCCAAAATGCGCCGTACCTCGGTGAGCGACAGCCGCAAGCCCGAGAGCCGCGTCAGATCGGTCAGCGGAAAATCGATGACGGTTTCCTTCGGCAAGGGATCGCCGGCCACGACAACCTCGGAGGCTTCGCCGCCGCACAAATCGAGCACCATCTGCGTCGCCAGTTCGAGGCCCGGCAGCATGAAGTTCGGATCGACGCCGCGCTCGAAGCGGTAGCGCGCGTCGGAATTGATGCCGAGCTTGCGCCCGGTCTGGGCGATGTTGAACGCGTCCCACAGCGCCGATTCGATCAGCACGTCGGTCGTCGTTTCGGAACAGCCGGTCTCTTCGCCGCCCATGATGCCGGCCAGCGACTCGACACCCTTTTCGTCGGCAATGACGCACATGGCCTGGTCGAGCGTGTAGGTCTTGCCGTCGAGCGCCAGAAGTGTCTCGCCATTGTTCGCGCGGCGCACCGTCAGATTTCCGTGCACCTTGGCGGCGTCGAACACATGCAGCGGCCGGCCGCGGTCGAAGGTGATGAAGTTGGTGATGTCGACCAGCGCATTGATCGGCCGCAGGCCTATCGCCGTGAGGCGCTTCTGCAGCCATTCCGGCGACGGGCCGTTCTTGACGCCGCGCACGAGGCGCAGGCCAAAGGCCGGGCACAGCGACTGGGTCTGGCCGAAATCGAGCGTGACGGAGACCGGGCAGGGGAACGTGCCCTTGACCTGCTTCGGCGGCTTGTCCTTGAAGGTGCCGATGTCGGTGGCGCCGAGATCGCGGGCGATGCCGTTGACGCCGGTGCAGTCCGGCCGGTTCGGCGTCAGGTTGATTTCGATGACCGGCTCGTTGAGCCCGAGCACCTCGGCGAACGGCTTGCCGAGCGGCGCATCGGCCGGCATTTCCATGATGCCGTCGTGGTCGTCGGAGAAACCGATCTCGGCGCCGGAGATCAGCATGCCGTGGCTTTCGACGTCGCGGATCTTGCCGACCGACAGCGTGATCTTCTTGCCCGGAATGTAGGTGCCGGGCAGGCCGAGCACGGCCTTCATGCCGGCGCGCGCATTCGGCGCGCCGCAAACGATCTGGATCGGTTTGCCGTCGCCGGTGTCGACCATGCAGACGCGCAGCCGGTCGGCGTTCGGGTGCTGCACCGCGGAGACCACGGAGACGACCTTGAACGCCTCGTACTCCCTGGCCTTGTCTTCGACGTTTTCGACCTCAAGCCCGATCATGGTGAGCTTGTGGACGATCTCGGTCAGAGACGCGTCGGTGTCGAGGTGATCCTTGAGCCAGGGCAGGGTGAACTTCATGGACTATTTCCCCGGCGTCCACAGGTAGAGAACCGGCAGCAGCAGGAATACGACGATGGTGAAAACAATCGCGCTGCGAACGCAGAGGCTGTAAAGCTCGGCGCGAACAATCAGCTCATGGTGGACGATCTCTGTGGCGCAAGCCCGGTCACCGGCGAACTCGTTCGTCCTGAACACCGAGAGGCACCGCAGGCAGCCGACGGCGATCAGCAGATAAACACCGATTTCGGCCACGACGATGCCGATCTCGAAATCGTTGCTGGCCACCAGCGGCGCGAGCAAACCCAGCCCCGCGATCATCATCGACGTGTGGGTCAGCAGGCCGGTCGCCTTGGCGTCGATTGAAGCGAAGGTGTGCGATGCCTCCGCGGACATCGCCTGATCGCGAACCCGTATACTGGTCTCGTAGTTGGTGATCCTGTCGGCATGCCAGCCGCGGGTGATGGCCGCGAACAGCGCCCGTTCGAACGGTGTCTTGCGCGCCGGGACCGTCACGGGCTCAATCCTCCCGCCAAGGTCGGGAAGTCGAGCGGCCGGAAGCCGTAATGATTAAGCCAGCGCACGTCGGCCTCGAAGAAGGCGCGGAGATCGTTGATGCCGTATTTCAGCATGGCGATGCGATCGATGCCCATGCCCCAGGCGAAACCCTGGTATTCGTCCGGATCGAGGCCGCAATTGCGCAGCACGTTCGGATGCACCATGCCGCAGCCGAGAATCTCCAGCCAGTCGTCGCCCTCGCCGAAACGGATTTCGCCCTTGTCGCGCCGGCACTGGATGTCGACTTCCATCGACGGCTCGGTGAACGGGAAGAACGACGGGCGGAAACGCATCTTGACCTGGTCGACCTCGAAGAATGCCTTGCAGAATTCTTCCAGGATCCATTTCAGGTGGCCCATGTGCGATGTCTTGTCGATCACCAGGCCCTCGACCTGGTGGAACATCGGCGTGTGGGTCTGATCGGAATCGCTGCGATAGGTGCGGCCCGGGATGATGACGCGGATCGGCGGCTTCTGGTTCAGCATGGTGCGCACCTGCACGGGCGAGGTGTGCGTGCGCAGCAGCAGCCGCGAGCCGTCGGGCTTCGGCGGGAAATAGAAGGTGTCGTGCATTTCCCGCGCCGGATGGCCTTCCGGGAAATTCAGCTTGGTGAAGTTGTAGTCGTCGGTCTCGATGTCGGGACCTTCCGCCACGGCGAAGCCCATGTCGGCGAAGATGGCGGTGAGTTCGTCGATCACCTGGCTGATCGGGTGGACGCGGCCGGTCTCGGCCGGCGTCTCGCGCAGCGGCAGCGTGACGTCGATGGTTTCGCTGTTGAGACGTGCATCGAGCGCCGAGGCCGCGAGACCGTCTTTGGCGGCGGCGATGGCGGCGCCGATTTTGTCCTTGAGGCCGTTGATCGCCGGCCCCTGCTCCTTGCGCTGGTCCGGCGTCATCGCGCCCAGCGTCTTCAGGAGCGCGGTGATGGCGCCGCTCTTGCCCAGTGCGGACACGCGCACCGCCTCCAGCGCCGCCTCGTCTTTGGCGGACGTGATGGCGGCGAGCAGATCGGTTTCAAGCTTGGCGATGTCGGACATCGTTCTTCACCCTGTCATGGCCGGGCATGTCCCGGCCATCCCGCTTGGGAGGGCTGTGCGTCCCTAAGCGGGATGCCCGGGACAAGGCCGGGCATGACAGCGTAGAGGACGACGCTCTCGCGCAGAGTTAGGCGCTGGCTGTCGCTGCTTCAGGCTCGGCCGGCAGTGCCGCCTTGGCCTTCTCGACGATCGCCGCGAAGGCACCCGGCTCGTGGATGGCGAGATCGGACAGCACCTTGCGGTCGACCACCAGGCCCGACTTGGCCAGACCGTCGATAAAGCGCGAGTAGTTCAGGCCGAACGGCCGCACCGCGGCGTTGAGGCGCTGGATCCACAGCGCGCGGAAGGTGCGCTTGCGGCGCTTGCGGTCGCGGAAGGCGTACTGGTTGGCCTTTTCGACCGCCTGCTTGGCGACGCGGATGGTGTTCTTGCGGCGGCCATAATAGCCCTTGGCGGCCTTGTAGACTTTCTTGTGCTTGGCGTGGGCGGTGACGCCACGTTTGACGCGGGACATCGGAAATCTCCTTGCAGATCGGCAGCTAAAGCGTGGGTGAAAGACGGAAACGACAGCCGCGCGATGCGGCCGGGACGTACGACTAGCCGTTGGGCAGGAAGTACTTCTTGATGTTGTCGCCGTCAGTCTTGAACAGCACGCTGGTGCCGCGCAGGTTGCGGATCTGCTTGGTGGTCCGCTTGATCATGCCGTGTCGCTTGCCGGACTGCTGGTACATCACCTTGCCGGTGGCCGTGATCTTGAAGCGCTTTTTAGCGCCCGACTTGGTCTTCAACTTGGGCATTTTGCTCTCCTCATCGGCGCGGCACGGGGCACGAAGGCCCCGTCTGGCCATGATGTTGCCCGCATGGCTTGCGCTTGCGGGCGGGTGCTCGGGATTGAGCTTTTATCGTCGCCACGGCAGCCCTTGACACGCCGGGCGGCGAAGGGCGGCGTTATGGCAGAGGGGCCTTGGTTTGACAACTGAAAGCGCCACGGCTGAACGGCGGGTCTGAGGCCATCCGACGCGGAAACGGCCTGCTTTTCCGCGAAATCGGCGTCCGGGCAGCCTATTTCCGCCGAAATCGACAGTCTTCGCGGGTTGCGACTGCGGTCCTAATAAGATAGCCTCGCCGCAAAGCAACAAAGTCGCCAAAGGCGCACGAAAATCTACACCTAAAAGGGGCTGTATTGATGAATATGAGCGTGAATTATTCTAAGATCAATCAAAATAAAATGAATTTCGACGATTTGTATACTTCAAAAGACCCCCGAAAATACTTCCAATACTTGGGTCAGCTTGACTATATCATTCCGCATCTGGCGCAGCCGATCTTCAGCCAACTGATCCGGGCGCGGCGCGAAGTTCAGGACCAGCCGGTGACGGTCCTCGACATCGGCTGCTCCTACGCCATCAATGGCGCGCTGATGAAATACGGCCTCGGCTACGAAGCGCTGCGGGAGCGCTATACGGCGCCGTCCCTCCAGGGCCTCAGCAGCGACGAGATGTTGGAACTCGACCGCAACTTCTATCGGGCCTGGCCGAAAGATCCCAATGTCCGCGTCATCGGCCTCGACGTGTCCGAGAATGCCGTTCGCTACGCCGAAGCCTGCGGCATCCTCGATCACGGCCTCACCGCCGATCTGGAAAGCCGCGATCCGACACCGGCAGAAGCCGCCATTCTGGCGGACGTCGATATCATCGTGTCGACCGGTTGCGTCGGCTACGTCACCAGCAAGACGTTCCAGCGGCTGGCGAAGGTGGCGCAGCAGGGGCGTACGCCGTGGGTCGCCTCGTTCGTCCTGCGCATGTTCCCCTATGACGACATCGCCGCCACGCTCGCGGCCCAGGGTCTGGAAACGCAGCCCTACGAAGGCGCCACCTTCGTGCAGCGCCGTTTCGCCAACCCCGAGGAAATGGAAGCCACCATCCGCGCCGTCGAGGCGCGCGGCATCGACACGTACGGCCACGAAACCGACGGGCTGTACCAGGCCAATCTCTTCATCTCGCGGCCGCCCTCGGAAATCCGCCGGCGGCCGATTCAGGATCTGGTCTCGGTGGTCAGCGGCGCCAACAAGCTGTGGTCGGTCGGCGCCAATGTGCTGTCGAGCTTCGGGCCGGCCGCGCGCAAGCGCGCGCGGGTGGAGCGTCGCCGCGCCTAGCCAAGTCCAAGCGGATTTCTAGCTCGCCCGGACGCGAGTCTTCCGCTTGCAACCGGATGCCCGTTGCGGCGTTATTGCTGCTTGAAGGTGCAGCCACTTTCGATGGCGAGGACATGATCCGATGGGACGATTAGCTGATCGTGTGGCCGCTGTGGCCATGCTGGCCGGGTCGGCGCTTTTGGGCGCCCCGGCCGCACACGCGGCCGTTCATGACGGCAATTGGAGCGTGCTGATTGTAACGGAGTCGGGGACCTGCGATGCCGCCTATCGCTATCCGGTCACGGTCGCGAACGGCCGCATTAACTATGCCGGCAATGTCGGGATCGACCTGACGGGCACGGTGTCGCCGGGCGGCGCGGTCAAGGTGACCATCCGCATGGGCGACAAGGGCGCCAACGGGACCGGCCGGATTTCCGGCACCACCGGCGCGGGCACCTGGCAAGGCGCGGCCGCCAACAGCACCTGTACCGGCCGCTGGGAAGCCGAGCGCCGCTAGACGCGCGCTGCCGCATCCGTGCATTCAAAAGCAAAAGGCCCCGGATCGGTGCCGCTGAGGCGGCGCCTTGTCCGGGGCACGATCCGCTACCGCGGCGCCAGCAGCATCACCATCTGCCGGCCTTCGAACCGCGGTTCGGATTCCACCTTGGCGATCGGCCCGGTGTCGTCTTTCACGCGGTTGAGCAATTTATAGCCCAGCTCCTGGTGCGCCATTTCACGGCCCCGGAACCGCAAGGTGATCTTGACCTTGTCGCCTTCCTCGAAGAAGCGCTTCATCGAACGCATCTTCACGTCGTAATCGTGATCGTCGATCATCGGCCGGAGCTTGATCTCCTTGATCTCGACGACTTTCTGTTTTTTGCGGGCCTCGGCGGCCTTTTTCTGCGCCTGGAATTTGTACTTGCCGAAATCCAGAATCTTGCAGACCGGCGGGGTCGTGTTGGGAGAAATCTCGACCAAATCGAGCCCAGCCGCTTCCGCCAGACTCATGGCGGTTTGGAAGTCGACGACACCCTTGTTGTCGCCGGTGCTATCGATCAGCTGTACCTCTCGGGCGCGAATCTCCTCGTTGATGCGCGGGCCGTCCTTTTGGGCGGGCAGCGCGGACTTCATCGGACGACGAATGGCGACTATCTCCTCATGCTGTTGCGACGGCCGGGACTATAACGCATCCGGCGTGCGAAAGATTGGTAGAAACGGCGAATAAGTCAACGCGGTTCCGCTATTTGTGTCGATAGAGCGACCGGTTTCTCGGGTCAAATCGCCTAAATTGCCCTGATTTTGCCGGAACCGGGGTGTGCCGCCGAGGCGGCATCGCGCCCCAGGGCCGCGTCATAGACCCGCAGCATCTGCTCGGCGGCCACCGTGGCGTTGAAATGGCCGATCGCCCATTCCCGTCCGCGCGAGCCGATGGCTGCGCGGTTCGGCTCCGGCATCGAGAACAACCGCAGCACCGCCGCCGCCAGCGCGGCATCGCTGCCGGAATCAAAACGCAAGCCGGTGATCCGGCCTTCCGGCACCGTCGGCAGCGTCAGCACCACGTCGGTGCCGGCGGCAAGGTCGGACACAATGACCGGACGGGCCATCGCCTGGGCCTCGAGGATGGCGCGCTGGGCGCCTTCCGGCTGGACCGCGGCGGACACCACGGCGGCGGCAGCGGCATAGGCGGCCTGCATGTCGCTGACCGGCGCCGCCATGCGGATGACGTCCATGGTGCCGGTCGACAGCACCAGATCCCACAGTTCGCCGGTGTAATGGGTGCGGCCGCGGTCCTCACCGACGAACACGAAGAGAAAATCCGTCATGCCCATCTGCTTGAGACGCTGCGCCGCCCGCACCACGACGTGATGTCCCTTGCGGCGCAGAATGCGGCCGGCGATCAGGATCACCTTGGTGTCGCGTCCGATGCCCCAGATGTGGCGGATCGCTTCGACCCGCTCGCGCGCGATCTGCGCCGGGTCGAACAGGGTGACGTCGATGCTGCAGGGCACCACCGCGATCCTGTCCCACGGCGTGCCGTATCGATCGTTGACCAGTTGCGCGAGCTGCTCGCTGACGGCAATGACGCGGTCGCCGCGGGCCATGATGCCGTTGTAGCAGCGCTTGAAATAGTTCTGCTCGCGAAAGCCCTTGAACCAACTGGTCAGAAAAGGAATGCCGCGGGCGCGGGCGGCAATGAAGGCACTCCAGGCGCCGGCGCGGCCGAGGGCATGGATGGCATCGCAGTGTCGTTCGCGCGCCAGCCGCGCCAGCGTCGCGGCGTTGCGCAGAATGCGCAGCGGATTGTTGCTGGCGACATCGAGGGCGAAGAATTCGCCGCCGGCTGCGGTCACATCGGCGACCAGGCGTCCGGCGCTCGACGCAACGATGGCGCGGTGACCGGCCTGGCTCAGGATCCGCACCAGCTCGACGGCGCCGGTGTCGGCTGCGCCGACATCCAGACTGGGGACCACGATCAGCACGGTGAACGGAGCGGGCACCGGCGTGCGGTCCTTGACCGCGGGCGACGCTGACACGGGAAAACGCGACATCAGTCGAAGACCTTAAAGTGGCCGCCGACCGGATCGGCGAACAATGCACGCCAGGGAGTGACTGTACGGCACAAATCGTGGGCAGCGCCGTACCGCAATCGCGGTCATCTGCTTGCTATGGTCGCGGGCCTATTCAGGTATCGCGCGACAGCAAGGAGGTATAGACGCCGCGAATGGCTTCGGCAACGCTCTGCGGGGAAAACATGAACTCCGCGAACTGGCGCGCCCGCGCGCCGAGCGCTTCCTGGGCGGTGACGTCGAGCGCCAGGGCCGCGGTCATGGCGCCCGCCAGCTCGCCGATATTGCCCGGCCGCACCACCCAGCCGGTGCGCAGCGAATCCTGCATGCGCGGCGGGCACAGCAGGTTTTCCGGCAACATGCCGATCGAGGTGGTCACGACCGGCCGGCCCATCGCCTGCGCCTCGGTGACCGTCCGCCCGGACAGCGGCGGCTCCAGTGACGGCACCACCACCACGTCGGCGGCGGCCAGCGCCGCCGGCATGTCGGGGCTGGGCCCGGCGAAGCGCACCAGCGTATCGATACCGTGAATGGCGGCCTGACGGCGCAACGCGGCGGCGTAGCGCGGGTCCTTGCGATCGTCGCCGGCAAAGACGAAGGCGAGGGTGCGATCGCCTTGAGCGATGAGCAGCCGCGCCGCGTCGATGACGCTCATCTGGCCGTTCCACGGCGCCAGCCGGCCCGGCACCAGCACCACGCGCATATGCGGCAGCAGTCCCCACGTGCGGCGGATGGCGGCGATGCGGTCGGCGCTGACCGCCGCCGGGCTGAAGCGCGCGGTATCGACCGCGCGCGGAATCACCGTGATGCGCGCTGCCGGAATCTTGTAGCGTTCGATCATGGCGCGCGACACATAACTCGACGGCGCGATCACGCGGTTGCCGCGTGTCAGCGCCGCGCCGAACCGAATGCCGAACCAGGATGCCGCCGCCAGCCGGTCCGGGAACGACGTCACCAGAAACACCGGCATGCGGTCGATGGCCGATAGCGCGCTCCACGCGGCGCCCGCGCTTTGCGCGTGCACGATGTCGACGCGCTCGGCGGCGATCAGTTTGTTCAGCGCCCGCGCATTGGCCTTGATCCGCAGCGGGTTGATGGTGTCGTTCGGCATCGGCAGCCATTCGCCGCCAAAGGTCCGCAACTCGCCGACCAGCGGGCCGCCGTCACCGACCACGATGGCGCGGGCACCGGCCTGCAGCAGCGTCAGCGCGATATCCACCGCGGCATGGCCGGCCGGATCGTCGCGCAGCGCGGGCACGACCTGCAGAATGGTGGCGCCGGCGAGCGAACGCGCCTTGGTGCGGCCGGGCTGGCTCAAGGCTTCGGCCATACCAAACCCTTTGCCAGTCCCTTGGCCAACCCCCTTGCGCCAGGGGCCGGCTTGCGGCGAGAAGGTGCGGAGAGCGTGATCGCGTTCATCCCGAATTGGCCAAGGCGCTTATGAGCGAAGCTCGCCTGACATCCCTGACGATAGAATCGCCCCCGCCACCGCGGACAATCGCCGTGCGGACGCGCGAGAGCAAGGGCAACGATGGCGGTCCCGGGCTGTTCTGGCTCGGCGGTTTCAAATCCGACATGAAGGGCACCAAGGCCGACGCGCTCGACCGCTGGGCGGAATCGGAAGGGCGGGCCTGCGTGCGCTTCGATTATTCCGGCCACGGCGAATCGTCCGGGGATTTTACCGACGGCACCATCGGCCGCTGGCTGGAGGAAAGCATCGCGGTCTACCGCCAGTTTGCTAGGGGACCGCAGGTGGTGATCGGTTCGTCGATGGGCGGCTGGCTGGCATTGCTGCTGGCGCGGGCGCTGCGCAGCTGGGCCGATGCGGCGCCGATGGCGGGCATGGTGCTGATCGCACCGGCGGTGGACTTCACCGAAGAGCTGATGTGGAAGGCGTTCCCGGACGCGATCAAGCGCGAGATCGAGGTCAAGGGGTTCTGGCTGCGGCCGTCGGAATATTCAGAGGGGCCCTATCCGATCACCAAGGCACTGATCGAGGACGGACGCAAACACCTGCTGCTGGACGGGCTGATCGAGACCGGCTGTCCGGTGCATATCCTGCAAGGCGTGCAGGACCCCGACGTACCATGGCGCCATGCCGAAGGCCTGGTGACCCGGTTCGCCCGCGACGACGTGGTTCTGACGCTGATCAAGGACGGCGACCACCGGCTGTCGCGGCCGGAGGATATCGAGCGGCTGATCGGCGCGGTGAAGGAATTCGGCTAGCCGCTGTCGCTCGTCGTGAACGCCTTGCCGTCGCTGCGGCAGATGGCGCGGGCGACATCGCGGCCCATCGCGGCGACCGATGACACGCCGGGCACGCCGGCCCATTGCCCGACCATGTAGAAGTTGGCGAGGCCGGGCAGCGTCTGGCTCAACCGCCGTCCGGTCACCAGCGCCATCGCCACGCCGCCGATCGACGCGCGGTAGCCTTGGCCATTGCCGGTGAAGCGCAGCGTGGTCATCGGCGTGGCCACGTCAATAACCTCGATTTTCGGCCGCAGGCCGGGAAATCGCCGATCGAGGGCGTCGATCACAGTGTCAGCGATCTGCTCCTTCTCGGCCGCGTACCGTCCCGGATCGTGCGCCAATTGCTGCCAGTAGCGGTAGCTGGTCGCCAGCACGACCTTGAGGGCGGTCTTGCCCGGCGGCGCCAGGCTGGCGTCAAAGCCGAATGGCTCGACATACAGCCGTTCGCGCCATTCGCCGGCGATTGAGACGGCCCGTTTGAGCGGCAGCACAATGGCGTGCGGCTCGTGCGACAGGTCGGCATTGATGCCGAGCGAGACATGGATGCCCATCTCGATGCGGTCCACCGGCGCATTATAGTAATTGCGGATAGCGCGGCTGGTATAGCGGCCGCCGAGCATGTCGAAGATTGTCGTATAGCCATTGGCGTTCGACACGACGATGTCGGCGCGCAGTTCCCGGCCGTCGGCCAGCCGCACGCCGACGGCGTGGCCGTCGTCGACCACGATCGATTGAACTTTGACGTGATAGTCGATCGCACCGCCCAGCCCGAGCAGCCGCTGTTCGATGCGACGGGCGAAGACTTTTGAGCCGCCGACCGGCCAGCCCAGATCGCCTTTCTGCGCGCCGGCCAGAAAGGCCAGCAGCATCATCATGGTCTGGTCGGGCCAGTCGTACACCAGCGTTGGAAAGGCCCGGCGCAGGAAGGGGTCGCGGAAACGACGGGCGTAGCCGGCCAGCGTGAGGCGGCCATATTTCAGCAACAAGGGCAGGTGCCGCAGCGTCTTCATCCGCTGCCAGGGCGTGGCGGTGGCGAGGCCCATAATGTCGATCACGGCGAAGCGGCGAACCGTGCCGATGAACTCCTCGATGACCCGGGAGTCGGCCGGCGGCAGCCGCTTCAGGTGAAATTCCAGCCGATCGAGATCGGTGTAAAGCGTGAGCGGCTCACCCTCGGCGCGCTCCACCTGGACCAGTTCGTCGTAGCGATGCATGGCGGTGGCCGGCACCACGCCGAGTTCGCGCCAGATTGCATGGAAGGGGCTGGAGGGACTCGATCCGGCGAGATTGTGGATGCAGGTATCGAACGTGTAGCCGGCGCGCTGCCACGCCGTGCAGACCCCGCCGGGCACGCCGTGCATTTCCAGAACGCGGGTCCGGTAGCCGTTCATCTGCGCATAGCAGGCAGTCGACAGGCCACCGATGCCGGCGCCGATGACGATGACGGACTTCTCCCCCATACGAGAAGGCTAGCGGCCGTGCAGTGTCGTGTTTTGATCCGGATCAAGGACCGGTCAGGCGAGGGCCGCGGCCCATTCTGCCCGGACTGCGTCATCGGCTTCCGGATGCGGCGGCATCAATGCGATCAGACTGTCCCGCGGCAACAGGCGCGACAGCGCCCACACTGCGGCGCCGCGTACCAGCGGCGATGGATCGCCCAGCAGGCCCTCGGCGCCGGCTGCAAGCGAGACATCGCCGGAATTGCCGATGGCGATCAGCACGTTGCGCACAAAGCGGTCGCGGCCGGTGCGCTTGATCGAGGTCTTGGCGAACAGCGCGCGGAATTGCGCATCGTCGAGGCGGACGAGATCGGCCAGGGCCGGCGTGCGCAAGGCATCGCGCGCGGCCAATTTGGCCTCGCGTCCCGCCTGCGCAAACTTGTTCCAGGGGCAGACCGCGAGACAGTCGTCGCAGCCATAGATGCGGTTGCCCATCAGCGGCCGCAGATCGCGCGGGATCGGTCCTTTGTGCTCGATGGTCAGATATGAAATGCAGCGCCGCGCATCGAGCCGGTAGGCTTCTGGGAAGGCCGATGTTGGGCAAACGTCGAGACAGGCGCGGCAGCTGCCGCAACTGTCGGCGGTGGGTTCGTCGGCGGGCAGATCGAGCGTCGTGAAGATCGCGCCGAGGAACAGCCACGATCCAAGATCGCGCGACACCAGGTTGGTGTGCTTGCCCTGCCAGCCGAGACCGGCGCTGGCCGCCAGCGGCTTCTCCATCACCGCCGCGGTATCGACGAAGACCTTCACGTCGCCGCCGCCATTTGCGACTAACCAGCGCGCGATCTGCTTGAGCCGCGCCTTGATCAGTTCGTGATAGTCATCGCCTTTGGCGTAGACCGAGATGGCGGCGCGATCGCGCTGCTCCAGCACCGCCAGCGGGTTGTGGTCGGGGCCGTAATTCATCCCGAGCATGATGACCGAGCGCACCTCGGGCCACAGCGCCTGCGGCGCGCCGCGGCGTTCGGCGGTCTCGGCCATCCACGCCATGTCGCCATGGGCGCCGTCGGCCAGGAAGCGTTCGAGCCGTGCCTTGGTTTCCGGCGTTGCGTCGGGTCGCGTGACGCCGACGGCGTCGAAGCCGCAGGCGCGGGCCTGCGCAATCAAGGCATCTTTGATTTTATCGGAGGCGGTCAGAAGTCCAGGTCGGCGTAGGTCCGGGCCGGCGGAATCCCGGCCAGCGTGTCGGCCAGCAGCGGCCGGAACGACGGCCGCGACTTCACCCGCGCGTACCAGTTCTTCGCCATTTCGTCTTCGTTCCACGGCACATCGCCCAGATAATCGACGGCGGACAAATGCGCGGCTGCGGCGAGATCCGCCAGACTCAGCCGGTCGCCCGCCAGCCAGTCGCGGGTGCGCACCAGCCAGCCGATATAGTGCAGATGATAGCGGATATTGTGGCGGGCGGCGCGCAGCGCGTCGGTATCGGGCGGCCCGCCGCCCTGTTCTCGCGTCATGTGGCGCTTGAAGACCCGCTCGGTGACCAGCGGGCCGCTGACCTCGGCGTGAAACTTGTCGTTGAACCAGCTCGCCAGCCGCCGCACCTCGACCCGCTGGCCCGGCGACTGCGGCATCAACTGGCGGTCCTCGCTGTCCTCCGGGGCGTGCGTCTCTTCCAGAAACTCGGCGATAATGGCGGCGCCCGGAATCGGCGGCATGCTGTCGGCCACCAGCACCGGGATTTCGCCGGCCGGATTGAGCAGCAGGAAATCCTCGCGCCGCTCCCAGAACGGTTCATCGGCCACCCGCGCTTCGACGCCGTACTCGCCCAGAATGAGGCGCACGTAGCGCGAGCGGGGGCAGAGCGGGTGGTGCAGCAGCGTCAGCATGAAAGTCCGGTGTCAGAGGCGGACGGGCCGTGTGAGAGGCCCATCAGGGAATCGGTGGGGGCACTATAGGAACCCGCCCGTGAGGCGCAATTGGCCGCGCGCGCAAATGCCTTGAATGATGCTTTTTCGTTGCCTGAATCGCGATGTTGCGCGACAAGGCGCTACGCGGCCGATTCCCCTCACTAGCGGCCGTTCGCGGCTTTTCCAAAGCAACAAGCCCCCAGAGTCCCCCATGAATTTCGACGCCGTCTTTGGCCTGATCACGCCTCACATCGACCTGGTGAAAGCCGCGGTGCTGGGCGCGGTCGAGGGCCTGACCGAGTTCCTGCCGGTATCGTCCACCGGCCACCTGCTGCTGATGCAGCGGCTTCTCGGCTGGGGCCAGGACTCCTTCAGTACGTCGTTCGCGATCCTGATTCAGCTCGGCGCCATCATGGCGTTGCTAACGGTTTATTTCACTCGGATCTGGGCGCTGGCGAAGGGCATGTTCACGCAATGGGAGGCGACGCGCTTCGTAATCGGCGTGCTGCTCGCATTCATGCCCGCGGCGGTGATCGGCGCGCTCGCCGGCAGCACCATCAAGTTCTATCTGTTCGACGTGCGGATCGTCTGCATCATGCTGATTCTCGGCGGCTTCGTGCTGCTGGCCGTCGACCGCATGAGTCTGCATGCGCGGCACTTCGAAGCCACGACATTCACGCTGCCGATGTATTTCGGCATCGGCGTGCTGCAGTGCCTGGCGATGATTCCCGGCGTGTCACGCTCCGGCGCCACAATCGTCGGCGCGATGTTGTTCGGCGCCGACCGGCGTTCGGCGGCGGAATTCTCGTTCTGGCTGGCGATGCCGACCATGATCGGCGCTTTCGCCTATGAGGCCTACAAAAGCCGCGCCGAGCTGTCGGCCGACAACGTCGCCGCGATCGCGGTCGGCTTCGTGTTCGCGTTCATCTTCGGCACCATCGCCGTGAAGACGTTCCTGCGCTATTTGCAACGGCACACCTTCGCGCTGTTCGCATGGTGGCGCATCTTCATCGGCACGGTCGGGATTTTCGCGATTTATTTCTGGTGACGACCGCGTCCGCGGTCTGCGCCGAGCGTCAGGCGGCGCGGCTTTTGAACTGCCCGGTCTTGCGGAATCGCCACAGGTACGACGGCACGATCGCCTCGATCGTCTCCGGCTCGATGCCGAGACCCTGCAGCGTTCGCCTGTCGGCAATGGCGGCGTCCGACACGACATTGTCGGTCCGCAGCAGTTCAACCTGATCCGGCGTCAGCGTCAGCGGCGACGGCATGAATTGCAGGCCGAGCGCCTTGAGCTTGGCAAAGAAGAACGGCACCGGCACCAGCATCCGCTTGCGCTCGGTGGTGGCGAGAACGAACTGCATCAGCTCCTTGAAAGTGCGCACCTCCGGCCCGCCCAGCTCGTAGACCGTGCCGGGACGCGCCTCGCCGTCGACCGCCGCGGCGATGGCGGAGGCGGCGTCGCCGACGAACACCGGCTGGAAACGGGTATGGCCGCCGCCGATCAGCGGCAGCACCGGCGAGATGCGAGCGAGTCCGGCGAACAAATTGAAAAAATTGTCTTCCGGCCCGAACAGGATCGACGGCCGCATGATGGTGGCCTGCGGCTGGGCCGCCAGCACCAGTTGTTCGGCGGCGGCCTTGCTGCGGGCGTAGCGGGCGGTCGAATTCGCGTCGGCGCCGATCGCGGAGACGTGCACCATGCGGGCGCCGTGGGCGTTGGCCGCCAGCGCGATCTGTTCGGCGCCGTAGGTGTGGACGGTGTTGAAGCGCTGCCGGCCGCCCTCGGCCAGGATGCCGACCAGATTGACCAGCACGTGGGCGTCGCGCGCAGCGGCCTCGACCGAGGGGCCGTGGCGCAGATTGGCCTGTACGGCGTGGATTTGGCCGACCCGGCCGAGCGGCTGCAGGAAATTCGCGAGTTCCGGCCGGCGCACCGCCACCCGGATGCGGTAATCGCGCTTGGCCAGCGCCCGGACCACGTGGCGGCCAAGGAAACCGGAGCCGCCGAAGACGGTGACGAGGGTGTCGTGATTGCTCTTGACGGTCATTTGACGGGCATTCCCGCGCTCTCGGGGCAATAAGGCTCGGCGATCCGGCAGATACAGGATCGGCCCGGGGCTGTACAGAGGCGGCCGGATAGTGGCGGCTCCGGGCCGGCATCAATTGACAAGCGGAAAGCGGCTCCGTACCTAGACCTCCGCTTGCCCAGGTGGCGGAATTGGTAGACGCGCTGGCTTCAGGTGCCAGTGACCGAAAGGTTGTGAAGGTTCGAGTCCTTTCCTGGGCACCATGATGTTGCTAAGCGATTGATCCGCTAAGAATATCGAGCATCAATGGTCTTTCGGTCACCCCACTGCTACACAGGGGTGTCCCACATGGTGCTTCGCATGGCGCGGCCAACACGACGGCGCGGATCAACTCGCAGTCAATTCAGAAAACGTGTTCCCGATGATGTCCTCCGCAAAGCCAGGGGACAGCGCATTACGTTTCGCCTTCCCAATGATAACGGCGACGAGGTTGTGATCTCAGCCAAGGCGGGACCCGAGGTAACTTTCTCCTTAAGGACGTCTGACAAGAGGTCCCAGGATGAGCGCCACGGGATTGCCCTAGCCCAATTCGAGCAATGGTGTGATGCAATCCGCAATGGGCCGCGTCCGCTGTCTCAAAAACGACGCTCCGCATTAGCTGGGCTTCTCTACCTCGCCTTCGCTGAAACTCTGGAAGATGATCCGGGCGACCCCGCATTGTGGGCAGCGGTGCAGGAAGCGAATAACCATGCGATATCCGGTCCGCTTCTGGGCATCTACGATGCGGAGGCAGACGGCCGACAAGAAGCACTAGAGCGCCGCTTTGGTGGGCTTGTCGATTTGATATTGCAGCGCGAAGGCGTCGTTACCGATAAAGCGAGCCGGAATGCACTGCTCGCGGAAGCTGGAATGAAGCTGACAAAGGCGGCAGAGAAGCTACAGCGCAATGCCTCCGGTGACTTTACGCCCGACCCCTTTGCCGCGAGCATCCCGGCTTGGAAAGGAGAAGTCAACGCAGAGCCGGGCAACGCCACGACACTCACCTTCGAAAACCTGTTTGAGCGCTGGAAAGAGGAAACACGCCCCGCCCCAAGCACGGTCACTTCCTGGCGCGGGCACGTCAAGCAATTCAAAAGACACCTAGGCCATGACGACCCGCGCCGCGTCACGCGCGACAACGTGGTGGCGTGGAAGGACATTCTCCTGGCCCGTGGTCTTAAGGGGATCAACGACGGACACCTCGCAACCATCAAGGCGCTGTTCAACTACGGTGTCCGCAATGGACTGTTGAAGGACAACTCTGCCAAGGATGTGAATGCCCGCCGCAGACGTGAGGCAGGCGACAGCAGGCTTCCTTATGAGGACGATGAGGTCGCCCAGCTCCTAGCGCTTGCTGACAAAGAAACGCTCCCGGCGCGGCGGTGGCTGCCCTGGCTCATGGCCTTTAGTGGTGCCCGCGTTGGCGAGGTCGCCCAATTATGGGGCGATCGGGTTGTGAGGGTTGACGGCATTCCCGTCATGAAGATCGCGCCGGCAGACGATGGCGGAACGCTTAAAAACGAAGGCTCTGAACGCGCCGTCCCAATTCACCCGGCACTTATAGAGCGAGGCTTTCTCTCCTTCGTTCGTGAGCGGGGCAGTGGACCGCTGTTCTATGGAGGCGGACGAAAGAAGCGGGGCAAATCTACTGCCGCGCGTCATGCATCGAAAGGAGTTGCAAACCATTTGGCGGCGTGGATCAGAGCGAACGGCTTCACTAATAAGCGCAAGGCCCCAAGCCACGCCTTGCGGCACTGGTTCAAGACAGAGTGTTCAAAGCTCGGAATACAAGACAGCGTCGCCGACGCAATCCAAGGGCATGTGGGCAATAGCGGTGTAGCCGGGCGCTACCGACATATTGGTGTTGCCACCATGGCGGGAGCCATCAAACAGATTACCGTGCCGGTTTTGCCGACGAAGCAAAAGAGGTGACGGAATAGCGCGGCTCCCCCGCTCAATCAACAACGGCTCGCTGTACACTTTTCGAACGCGTGGACTAACGGAAGGGCTTGGATCGGGTCTTGGATGTCATTGGTAGGGGGTGATCCCCTTTAGTCAATCCGCCGCAGGCGGCCACTGTTGCTACCCCCGCCTCGCCCCCGGACATTAGCGGAGGGATGAACCGCCTCCCTTTGGGCAACCACCACCATTTTGGAGGACATACCAGCCGGTTCCTGATCCCCCCCCCCCCCCACGAGGATCTTCTCCGCGCCTGCACCTCTCATGGAATTGGAAGGGGTGGCGGAAATTGGAGTCTGCCCCATCGCCGCCCTGGAGCGGGTATTCCCGGTGAGGCCGGAAAGGCCCTAGGGAGGTCGCTGGGCGTTTTGCAGCGCCCAAGGCGAAACCCACCACTAGCCGAGGACTAAACCGCCCGCATGACTCCCCTAGTGGCGTGAACGGTATTCCGCAGTCTGCGCAATTACTTACGGTGTTGATCGTTCCCTTTTGAGCCAACAGGGCCACACGAGCTAAAACTGACGGCTCAATCAGGCCCACACAAGCTTATACAAGGTCCTAGACAACCCCATTCTGGGACCCCCCCCCCTTCCCGTGCGGTGAGATCGCGGAATTTGGACAGCCTTGCAGGTGTCGCCGCTGCTCCGCCGATCCCCGTGCGGTGGAGTTGATCCACCTGCAAAACCTCCTGAGGAAACTTGAACACAAACACCAACAACCAACGGAGGGGAAACTCCTGTCGGCCGACCGACCCATCCGTCGAAGTCCCTCTATCCGAATTGATCTGCGATGAGCGGAGTCAGATACGCAGTCGCGTCGATACCGCAACCGTCACGCGCTACGCCGACGCAATGCGTTCCGGCGCGGAGCTGCCGCCCATTTCAGTTGCTGTCGTCAATGGCGCTCCATTCCTCATCGACGGCTGGCACCGCGTCGCGGCTGCCAAAAGCATCGGGCGAACAGGCATACTAGCAATCCTTTTAGACGCGCGCCCCGAGCATCATGCGTGGCTTGCGGCGCAGGAGAACATGAAGAACGGGCTTCCGCTGCGGCGCGGTGAGGCAAGAGCCGTCTTTAAAGCCTACGTCCATGCGAGGCAGCACCGAAAGCGCGGCGGGCGCGTGAAGTCATCGAGAGAGATCGCTTCCGATCTAAATGGCCTTCGCTCCCATGCGACCATCCTCAAGTGGATGGGGCAGGATTTCCCACGAATACGGGGAATGATGCGGCAAGAGGAAAGCTCACAGCGCGAAGATGCCTCGCTCGAAAGCGAACAGGACAGCCACGAGGACCGTATGCTAGCCGAAACCCTTGGATACCTTGAAGAAGCCCGCAAGCTCTGTAGGGGCATTCAAGACCCCGTTAGGCGGGGAGAGATGATCGCAGAGGCCGAGGCCATCGTCGCAGCCATGAAGGTCCAAGGCGATTGGGTGCCGTTCGAGCTTGGTTTTTGACCTCTGTAAAGTTTTTACACACAGGTGAACAGAACCCGCGCTTCGGTTGGGAAATGCCGACAGAATAGGCCTTTCTATGTCAGGGCAAGCCGGGATTACCACAACGAAGTCGCTCCCGAGGAAAAGCCATTGTGACCCCTTCCCGCCCTACCCCCGTCACGCCAGGCTGACACGGAGGAACTGGTTTCCCGAGCGCTGGGTTCACCAAGATCAGTGGTAGCCAGGTCGCCGGACCGATGCCGACCGATATGAATGCATTGAAATTTGCCGGTCCTGCAACACGCCCGAAGCCGCGGAACGCAGGAACAGGGAGAGGATGGACGCTGCCCTCAAGGCATCGGGGGAGCTTTAGGCTCCCTCTGTAGGGTCGCAATTCTCCCGCCAAAAAAATGTGAGACACCCCCTTAGTCCTCGCGACCCGCCATGTCCCCCCATGCCCCGGTCGCCGCCGCCCCCACACATCGAACGCACCCTGCGGCAGGGGTGACCCAGCGATGAGGCAATGCGCCGCACCCTAAGATGGATTGACCCTGTGAACGCATGTTGACATCCTAGTCAACGTGCGTTGATACCGTTGTAAACAGGGAGGTGTCGATGATATTGCTTGAAGCGCTGGCCTTCATGGTTGTCACTTCTGCGGCTGCGGTGGTGGTCGCCCTCTTGCTCAGAGGGGCCAACTACTGATGGCCGTGCAAGGAGTGTTCATCGCCTATTACCGCGTATCAACGGCAAAACAGGGAAAGTCCGGCCTTGGCCTTGAAGCGCAACGCGAGGCTGTCCGCGCTTTTCTCAACGGTGGAGACTGGACGCTTGCCGGTGAGTTTACGGAGGTGGAGAGTGGCAAGAGGAACGACCGTCCCGAACTGGCAAGAGCCTTGCAGGCTTGCCGTGTCTATGGAGCGCGGCTTGTGATTGCGAAGCTGGACCGCCTCTCTCGCGATGCTCATTTCCTTTTGGGATTGGAAAAGGCGGGCGTGGATTTCGTCGCCGCTGATATGCCGATGGCGAACCGCCTCACCGTGGGCATCATGGCGATGGTAGCCGATGAAGAACGGCGCATGATTTCAGCCCGCACCAAAGCGGCGCTTGCAGCGGCGAAGGCCCGAGGCACGAAGTTGGGAGGCAATCGGGGCGCGGTGCTGTCCTCGTCAGCCCGCAAGAAAGGAAGGGCCATGCAAACCGCCAAAGCTAGGGAGCGCGCCGCCGACCTTGCTCCAGTGCTAGAGGAAATGCGCCGCGACGGGACCACATCGCTCCGCTCTATCGCCGCCGCACTGACTGAAAAGGGCATCCCCACCCCACGCGGACATAGCAGGTGGACAGCGATACAGGTAGCGCGGCTAGTTGCGGCAACGTCACCTACCTCTTGAATTATTGTGAGGGGCAGTCTGAATATCTGTGTTTTTGGATATGTTGTTGAGTCTTTGCGGAGGGCGGGTTGCGCAAACAATGTTTAATTAGCATTGGGTCTTTCTTAGCCGTTCTTGTGCTGGTCCCGCCAGCACATACAGAGGCGGCATATAGTGGGGTAGGTACGAGCCGGTGTGCTGACGTTCTCCGTCTCTATGAGAACAATCCAAAATTGGCGAGCGCAATGTTTTTCTCTTGGGCGCAGGGCTTCATGAGCGGCGTGAACGCATATTCAGCAGTCGCCATGCAGACCTACAAAGACCTGTCTGCGCGTGGCGTCAAAGAACAGGAGGGCTTCTTCCTCGATTATTGTAAGAAGCATCCGCGTGACCGTTACATGGACGCGGTTGCTGCCCTGCAGTATACGCTCCCGAGCAAAGACGCCCGTTGAGCATCCAGCCCTAGGAGCGCTTCGGGTTGCCAACCCTCCCACGCGACTGCTACACAACGGGCATAGAGTGATCGGAAGAAATGCCGATACAGCAGCGGTTTCTTTGGTGCTTATCTTGAGTCCTTTCCTGGGCACCATTGTTTTTTCCGCATATTGCGACGACGTCAGAGATTAAATGACCATCCGCCTGCATCGCGGCGATCTGCCGAACCTCAACGCCTACAAGGGCGCGGTGGCGATCGATACCGAGACCATGGGCCTCGACCCCAACCGCGACCGGCTCTGCGTGGTCCAGCTTTCGCCCGGCGACGGCACCGCCGATGTGGTGCAGATTGCGCCGGGTCAGGCCCATGCGCCGAACATCGAGAAGCTGCTCGCCGATACGGCGCGGGTGAAGATTTTCCACTACGGCCGGTTCGATATCGGCGTTCTGGCCAAGGCCTTCGGCGTTCTCGCCGCGCCGGTCTATTGCACCAAGATCGCCTCGCGGCTGGCGCGGACCTATACCGACCGGCACGGACTCAAGGATCTGACCCGCGAAGTGCTCGGCGTCGATCTGTCGAAACAGCAGCAATCGTCCGATTGGGGCGCCGAGTCGCTCTCGGACGCGCAGGTGGCCTACGCCGCTACCGACGTGTTGCACCTGCATGCGCTGCGCGAAAAGCTGGACGCCATGCTGGCCCGCGAGGGCCGCGCCGCACTGGCGGCCGCCTGTTTCGGTTTCCTGCCGGAGCGGGCGCGGCTCGATCTGGCCGGCTGGGCCGATCAGGATATTTTTTCGCATTCCGCTTAAGGTATTGTATTAACGCTGCTATTGTTGCCCTCGGGCTGCCGTTGCAGGGCCATAATCGCCATGCAGGTTGCCGTGGGGCGTGAGGTTATTTCCGAGCGATTATGAACCGTCCGATCACAGCCAGAACCGATGCGGCGACGGCGAAGTCCCATTGGACCATGGGACGCACCGACAGCGAGCGCGCCTATCGCGCCGCGCGGCGGCATAGCCGGCTGGTGCGGATCCTGCGCGTTGCCGTGCCGCTCGCGGTGGTCGCCGGCATTGCGATCGTCACGCTGGTCACTCTAGCAAATCCGCTGCGCATGATCGCCAAGTTGCCGGTCGATATCGGCGATCTGGTTGTTTCGGGCACCAAGATCACAATGGAGCAACCGCGCCTGTCCGGATTCACCAACGACGCGCGCGCCTATCATATGACAGCCGATGCGGCGGCCCAGGACCTGACCAAGCCGGATATTGTCGAACTGAGCAATATTAACGCCAAAGTTGGCATGCAGGACGAAGGCACAATGCATCTTTCCGCCGTCACCGGCGTCTACAATACCAAGAGCGAGATGCTCAAGCTGGAGCGCGATATCCACCTGTCGTCGTCCTCGGGCTACACCGGTCTGCTGAGCGAAGCGACCGTCGATATCCGCAAGGGCCACGTCGTTTCCGATCAGCCGGTCGAGGTGTCGATGCTGAACGGCAAGCTCAACGCCAATCGCCTGGAGATCAAGGATTCCGGCGACATCGTGATCTTTCATGGCGGCGTCGACATGCATCTGATGCTTAATGGGACCGCCTTGCCGCCGCACCTGGCCGCCAAGCCGCCGCAGAAAAAGGCGGCCGCGCAATGACGGCGGTGGGCAAGCTTTCCCTGAGGCTGCTGCTCGGCGCCGCGTTGGCGATGCCGGCGGCGGGCGCCCTCGCGCAGCAGACCCCGGCCGGCAGCGGTCCGCCGAACGCGTTGCAGGGCTTTTCGCAGAATCGCGACGAGCCGGTTCACATCGAGGCGGCGACGCTGGAGGTGAGAGACAAGCAGAAAGAGGCCACCTTCAGCGGCAACGTGAAGGTCACGCAAGGCGATACCGGCATGCGCTCGAAATCGCTCGTCGTGTTCTATGAGGAGGACGGCCAAGGCGAACCGGGCAAGACAATGCAGGCGGCCACGCCCGGCCCCGGCGGCCAGCAGCGAATCAAGCGGCTGGAAGCGCGGGGCGGCGTGATCGTGACGCAAAAGGAGCAGACCGCTACCGGCGATTTGGGTCTGTTCGACATGAAGACCAATACCGTGACCCTGACAGGCAATGTTGTGATGACGCAGGGCAAGAACGTGCTGCGCGGCGACCGCCTGATGGTCGATCTGACCAGCGGCGTGTCGCGAGTCGAATCGGCCAAGGGCGGCCAGGGCCGGGTACAGGGGCTGTTCCTGCCCGGCAGTGCCCCGGCGGAGATGAAACCGGGTGCCGCCCAGCCGCCGCGTCCGGCACCGGCGCGGCCGTCCAATTGATCGACAGCCCGGCTCAGGTTTCGCGATCGATGCGGCGGCTCGCTGCGTTGGGGAATCAGCTAATGTCGCCTCTCCGGCACTGGCGCCGCGGGGTAGGCCGTTGAACATTCTATCGCTGTTTCGGCGCACACCAGAGCCGGCCCCGCGCCGTGTCGCGGCCGCCGCCGATCCGCGCCAGCAGCAGGCGCCGCGCCAGCCAGCCCCGGGCCCGCAGCAGGCGGCGGGTCGTGCGCGCCAGCCCGAAGCCCGTCAGCCGTCGCGGCATGCCTATCTCGCCGCGCACGGCGTGGAGAAAAGTTTCGGCGGCCGTACCGTCGTGAAGGGCGTCACGCTCTATGTGCGACGCGGCGAAGCCGTCGGACTTCTGGGTCCGAACGGCGCCGGCAAGACCACGGTGTTCTACATGATCACCGGCCTTATCAAGGCCGACCGCGGCCGTGTCGAACTCGACGGCTATGATGTCACCGCGCTGCCGATGTACCAGCGCGCCCGGCTCGGGATCGGCTACCTGCCGCAGGAAGCCTCGATTTTTCGGGGTTTGAGCGTCGAGGACAATATTCGCGCGGTGCTCGAAGTGGTGGAACCGGACCGCCGCCGGCGCGACGCCGACCTCAATGCCTTGCTCGAAGAATTCAACATCGTGAAGCTGCGCAAGACGCCCGCGATTGCGTTGTCCGGCGGCGAGCGCCGCCGTGTCGAAATCGCCCGCGCGCTGGCAACCCGGCCGAGCTACATGTTGCTCGACGAGCCGTTCGCCGGCATCGATCCGATCGCGGTCGGCGATATTCAGGCGCTGGTGCGGCATCTCACCAACCGCGGCATTGGCGTGTTGATCACCGACCACAATGTGCGCGAGACGCTCGGCCTGACCGATCGTGCCTACATCATCTATTCAGGTGAAGTTCTGATGGAGGGCCGGCCGGACGAAATCGTCAACAACCCGGACGTGCGCCGGCTCTATCTGGGCGAAGAATTCCGGTTGTAGAAATTTCAGGCAGTCCGTTACAATCAAGTGAATTGCCGAAAATTTGTGCATTGCTGCAGTGCGGAATTGCATACCGCTCCTGCCAAAAACCTGCTATAACTTCACAAGCAAGAATTAGACCAGTTTCCGCCGGGAAACCTCATGGCGCTGTCGCAACGACTCGAATTCCGTCAAAGCCAGGCGTTGGTGATGACGCCGCAGTTGATGCAAGCCATCAAGCTGCTGCAACTGTCCAGCCTCGATTTGGCGGCCTATGTCGAAGGCGAACTCGAACGCAATCCGCTGCTTGAGCGCGCCGGCAACGATGAGGACGGTCCGCCGCTCGGGCTGGAGCCGGAGACCGCGGCGCGCGAACCCGAAGGCGACGGCGCCAGCGCGCCCGACTGGAACGGCGAGGAGCTCGAAACCAGCCGCTCGGCGATGGAACAGAGCCTCGGTACCGAGCTGGAAAACGTCTTTCCCGACGACAGCGGCGATAAATCCGCCGCAGACCTGCCGCCGCCCGCCAACACCGAATGGTCGGGATCCGGCACCGGCTCGGGCACCGGCGGCGCCGAGGACGGCAGCTACAATCTGGAAGCGTTCGTTTCCGCGGAGATCACGCTCGCCGATCATCTGGCCGAGCAGATGGCGCTCGCGGTCACCGATCCGGTCGGGCGCATGATCGGCCAGTATCTGGTCGATATGGTCGACGAGGCCGGCTATCTCAGCGGCGATCTCGATGGCGTGGCGGAAAAGCTCGGCGCGCCGCGCGCCGCCGTCGAGGCGGTGTTGAAGGTGATGCAGACCTTCGATCCGCCGGGCGTCTGCGCGCGCAGCCTGACCGAATGTCTGGCGCTTCAGCTCAAGGAACGCGACCGCTTCGATCCGGCCATGCAGGCGCTGGTCGAACATCTCGAACTGCTGGCCAGGCGCGACCTACCGGCGCTGCGGCGGATCTGCGGCGTCAACGACGAAGACCTCACCGACATGATTGCGGAGATCCGCAGCCTCAATCCCAAGCCCGGCCTCGCCTTTGGCTCGACCGTCGTGCAGCCGATCGTGCCCGACGTGTTTGTGCGCGCCGCGCCCGATGGCAGCTGGCAGATCGAACTGAATTCCGACACGCTGCCAAAGGTTCTCATCAGCCAGCGGTATTTCACCAAGGTCTCGAAGACGACGCGCAACGACAAGGACAAGGCCTATATCGCCGACTGCCTGCAGACCGCGACTTGGCTGGTGCGCGCGCTCGATCAGCGCGCCAGGACGATCCTCAAGGTATCGAGCGAGATCGTGCGCCAGCAGGACGGCTTCTTCGCCAAGGGCGTGCAACATCTGCGGCCGCTCAATCTCAAGACCGTGGCCGACGCCATCGGCATGCACGAGTCGACCGTTTCGCGCGTGACGGCCAACAAATACATGGCGACCCACCGCGGCATCTTTGAACTGAAATACTTTTTCACCTCATCGATTGCTTCCGCCGACGGCGGCGAAGCGCATTCCGCCGAAGCGGTGCGTCATCGCATCCGGCAGCTGATCGACAGCGAGATCGCCGCCGACGTTTTGTCTGACGACACCATCGTGGAGAAGCTGCGCGGATCGGGTATCGACATCGCGCGGCGCACGGTCGCCAAATACCGCGAGGCGATGCGCATTCCGTCCTCGGTGCAACGCCGTCGCGAAAAGCAGGCCGCGATTTCGTGATGGCACAACGCGCCACGGTGCATTGACGTAAGGAACAATTAGACGTTCAAATGCTTAGCTTAAACGGTGGAAATCCTGGTGCGGCACCGCGCCGCGCCCGACAGGGAGGCCGCTCATTATGCCTTTGCGTGTTTCGGGAAAGAACATCGATATCGGCGCCACGCTGCAGCAACGAATCACCGACCGGGTAGACGAAGCGGCAACCAAATATTTTCAGGGCGGATATTCTGGCCATGCCACGGTCGGGCGGGACGGGTTCGGGTTCAAAACGGAATGTGTGCTGCATCTGGATTCCGGCGCTTTGCTCGAAGCCGAGGGCATGTCGGCCGATGCCTATGACAGCGCCGAACAGGCGGCGGGCCGGATTGAAACGCAGCTCCGGCGCTACAAGCGCCGACGCAATCAGGTGCGCCGGGGAGGCTGAAAAGCCTCTAAAATGCGAGAAAATCGGGCAAATGCTGCTTCAGGCCGGCATTGACGGCGGCAGCGACCGCTCCTATGGTCCGCCGCATTCAACACACCGTGCAAATCAGCGTTGCGATTTCGATCATCGGACCTGTCCATGACGCTCACCGATCTCGTCGCGCCCAGCGCAATTATTCCGGCGCTGAAAGTCAACGGCAAGAAGCAGGCGATCCAGGAGCTTGCGGCGCGGGCGGCCGCTCTCACCGGGCAGAACGAACGCACCATTCTGGAAATTCTGTTGCAGCGCGAGAAGCTCGGCTCGACCGCGGTCGGAAACGGCGTTGCCATTCCGCACGGCAAGTTGCCCAAACTGGGTCGGCTGTTCGGAATGTTCGCACGGCTGGAGCGCGGCATCGATTTCGAAGCGCTCGATGGCCAGCCGGTCGAGCTGATCTTTCTGTTGCTGGCGCCTGAAGCCGCCGGCGCCGACCATCTCAAGGCGCTGGCACGTGTCGCGCGGCTGCTGCGTGATCCTGAAATTGCCCGCAAGTTGCGGGAATCGAACGATGCCGATGCGCTCTACGCGGTATTGGCGATGTCGCCGGCGAGCAGTGCGGCGTAAGTCATGCCCCGCCTACGGGGCATGACCGGTTCTTCTCTCAGCCAGCCTTAGTGAACGCTGACGGCTTCGAGCTCCTGGCTCCAGGCATTGGCCAGCGCCGCTTCGCGCGTATCCGTCAGCATGATCGGCGTGCCGTCGGCGGCATGCAGCGCGAACAGCTCGATACCGGGCTCGATCTCCGGCGCCTGCGGAAACATGGTGGCGACGTCTTCGGAGCGGATCGCCTTGACGTAGGCCAAGCGACCGTCGCCGAGATGCGCGAGCGCATCCTGGGTGATGACGGGGCTGGTGGTTTCGTTCAGCTTGTCGTTATTCTTGAAGGTGTTCATGGCCCTCGACTCCTTTCATTGACGCGCGACTGTGTGTCGAGTCCTGTTGTTGAGGCCGTCATTCCAGTTCCTTGATCGAGATCGATTTCACGACCTTTTCAGGTTGCGGCCGAACCAGATCGATCGACAGCAATCCATTCTTCAAATCGGCGCCCAGGACCTCCATGCCGTCCGCCAGCACGAAGGTGCGCTGGAACTGGCGTGCGGCGATGCCGCGGTGGAGATAGTGACGCGACTTGTCGTCCTGCTGACGACCGCGAATGACCAGCTGGCTCTCCTCGATGCAAACATCGAGCTGGTCGCGGGTGAACCCTGCGACCGCGAGCGTGATCCGCAGCCGTTCCGGGCTTTCAGCGTCGCGTGCCACCCGCTCGATGTTGTAAGGCGGATAGCCGTCGGCGCCTTTGACGACGCGATCGAGCAGCCGCTCGATTTCGTCGAAGCCCAGCAGAAACGGGCTGGAGAGAGACGGAACTCTAGACATGGTCTCAAAGTCCTCGCTTGAAGCGACTTTGACGGGGCCCCTCGCGGGCGCCCCAACCAGGCGGCGACTGCCGTCCGGTCCCGGCTAATATGGGCAGTGCCCGTTAAAGGTTCAAGAACACAGCAGAAACCGTTTCGCGGCGGAAGAAAACGGGGATGAGGCGGCCAAGGGCCGTTAATCGGTCCTTGAAGGGTCGGGGCGTATTGCTTGCCAGCCGGTTGCCAAGCCGGTTGCCAAGCCGGTTCGCCGCCGATAGTAGTGGCGCGGCTTGGGATGGCCGTACGACCCTTTTTCCGGGTCCTGCGCGCGCCGGCGTAGCTCAGTGGTAGAGCATCCGCTTCGTAAGCGGGGGGTCGGGGGTTCAAATCCCTCCGCCGGCACCAGCCTGCATTTGAATTCGGCCAATCCTCATGGCGCGGGCCTGCGCCATGAGGATCGTTTCAGGCCTCGATTATTTCAGGCTATCCGGCACGGTGCCGCCGGTTTCCATCAATTTTGCCATCACCTGCTGGTGCAGCCAGGTGTTCATCTCGGCCGACCCATCCAGCGTACCTTTGTAGCCCAACTCCTGGGCCAACTGCTTGCGGGCCGTCAGGCTCGAATCCAGGTCAAGCAGCTTCATCAGGTCGACGATCGACTGCTTCCAGTTGTAATCCTTGCGGCCTGACTTGTCGGCGATGTCCTGGATTTTCGCCTCGACTTCCGCGCGGGTCATCGGCTTGGCGGTCGCCGCCGTGGCAGAGCCACCGGTTACCGCTGCAGCCACGCTCTTGGCGGTGCCGAAAATGGCCGACACGATGCTGCCGAAAATGCTCATGTTTTACTCCATTGGCGAATGGCCGCACCGGGACGATGCGGGGCCACTGAACGCTCATGCGGCGCGGACGCGCCGTCATGTCGGGATTTTGTCGGGAAGCGCATGACCAAGTCGCTGGACGGCCAGGCGTTCCGTCGCGGTTGAAATATACGCTGTGGTGCCCAATACGGCGCCGCCGGCCGCCGCGCAAAGGAACGATTGGCCGGTCCCGCTGTTTCTCCTGATCGCAAATCAGGAGTGTTTGACATGAGCCGCGGATTGCCTTCGATGACCGCCTTGCTGGGATTGCTTGCGATTGCGGGCTACCAGAACAGGGACAAGATCGCCGAGATGCTCGGCGGCGCCAATAAATCAGGCGGCGCGCAGGGCAATGCCGGCCCAAGTGGCAATCAGGGCGGGCTCGGTGGCCTGCTCGGTCAGCTTGGCGGCGCGCTGGGCGGCGCCAGCGCCGGCGGCATCCTGTCGGGCGGGCTCGGCGAACTGCTCGAACGCTTCAAGCAAAACGGTCAGGGCGACACGGCGGAATCGTGGGTCCAGAAAGGCCCCAACAAAACGTGCGACGCCGCCCAGCTGGAGAAGGCGATCGGCTCCGACGTGCTGGATAACCTCACGAGACAGACAGGCCTGACGCGCGACGAGCTGGTGTCGCGACTGTGCCGCGAACTGCCGGACGCCGTCGACAAGTACACACCGGACGGGCGCATTCCCGCCGAAGCCTAGCCGCCGCTAGTCGTACTTGAAGCGCTCCGAGACGATGCGACCGCGCGGCACGCCGCGGTCCAGCAGCGTCCGTTCGACGCTGTTCATCATCGGCGCCGGACCGCAAACGAAATACAGCCAGTCGCCGCCGCCGATGGCGTCGAGGCATGCGTTCAGGCGGTCCGCCGACAGTTCGCCGACGATACCGGCCCAGCCGGGCGGCGGCTCGGACAGCACATAATGAACCTGGAGGTCGAGCTCTTTCTTGAGGGCTTCGATCTCGTCCCGATACAGGATCTGGGACTCGACCCGGTTGCCATAGATGAGCCGCAGCGGATGCGGGTAACGCTCGGTCTTGAGCTGGCGCAATATGCCCATGATCGGCGCAAAACCCACGCCACCGGCGATCAAGACCGCGCCTTTGGCCTCGCGGCCGGCCAGAATGAAATTGCCGTGCGGGCCGTCCAGATAGGCGCGGGTGCCGACGGCGATGTCGCCGATGTGGCCGGTGAAATCGCCGCTCTCCTTGATGGTGAAAGCGATGCGTGGCCGCTCGGCCGGCGCCGAACTGATCGAGAACGGATGCTCCGTCAGGCTGAAAGCCGAATGGCCAAGGTTGAGCCAGACGAATTGTCCCGCCGCGTAAGCCATGGCCGGACCGCCGTCCGGCTCAACCGCCACCTCCCACATGCGGTCGGCGACCTTGCGGTTCGATACCACGCGATACGGCGCGCTTCGCTTCAGCAGCGGCTTCAGAAGGTAGATATGGAGCATGGCCGCAACGGCGACAGCGGTCGCGACAATCCAGAAACCGGCCAGCCAGGGGTCAGCGCTATAGGTGCCGACCCGCAGCGTGTGCGCAGTGCCGAACAGTGCGATGGCGATCGCAAACAGTCCGTGGCTCAGCCGCCAGAGCTCGTAACGAAACGGCAGCCGGTCCCGGAACACGCCCAACAGCACGATCAGGATCATCAGATACCAGGCGATCACGCCGCTGCGCAGGTTCGGCGACGCAAACATTCGTTGCAGCGAATTGACCGCGTCCATCGGCTCCGGGTAGAGCCGGGGAGCCGCATAGAGAAACGGATGCACGAGAACGAAGGCAAGTATCGCCCAGGCGGTGACCTGGTGAAAACGCATGGTGCGGTCGATGCCGATTCGGCCGGAAATCCATTCGAACCGCCCCGACAGCACGAATTGCAACAGCGTCATCACGTAGCCGACCATCACCAGGCCGGAGGAGAGCTCGCGGAAAATGTTTCGCGCGGGATGCCCCTGGAGCAACGCGAGAAACACCGGAAACAGGCAAAGCAGGCCATAGAAGGCAAACAGCATCAGCGGCGGCAGTCCGGACGGCAACCTTGTCTCGCCAGCGCCCGATGCGGTTGTCTCGGCGGGGGGCTGTTTCTGCATTCCGATTCTCCTCGCAACTTCCAGTCTGCGACCAATTGTCCCGGCGCTGCATCTCTCAGCGATGGCGCCGTTGCGGCACCGCATAGAACGCCGAATTTGCCGATTGAAGTCGATCGGCTCAACTTAAAACAGAATTTCACGAACGTGCTTGAGTTAGGTCAAGGGGTCGGCCGATGCGTTCGCTAACCTGACGCACGAATTGTCGCAACAACAGCCAGCAAGCTTGAGGAGATTCGAAAATGCTTCCTGCCATCAACGTCATGCGACTGTTGTCCGCCGCCGTGCTGGCCGCCAGTGTCGTCGCCGGCCCAGCCTATGCACAACAGACAATAAAGTTGCCAGCACCCAAGATGGACGGCGGCATGCCGCTGTTGGAGGCAATTGCCAAGCGTCAGTCGAAGCGCGCTTTTGCCGACAAACCGTTGACTAACGAAACCCTGTCCAACCTGCTGTGGGCGGCGTTCGGCATCAATCGACCGGATGGCAGCGAGCGTACGGCGCCATCCTGGCGTGGCTCGAAGGAGACCGATATCTACGTCGCCACCGCCGAAGCGGTGCGCATGTATGATCCGGCCACGCATACATTGCGGCATGTCATGGACGGCGACATCCGGGCCGACACGGGCCGCCAGCCTTACGCTGCGACCGCGCCGCTGGTGCTGATCTATGTGGCCGACCGCACCCGGATGGCGGAAGCGCCGGCGCAGGACCAGACCCTGTACGCGCACGTCAACAGCGCGTTCATCTCGCAGAATGTCTACTTGTTTGCCGCGTCGGAGGGACTGGCAACCGTCGTTCTCGGCAACGTCGAGAAAAAGGAGCTTGCCGAGAAGATGAAACTTCGCGGCAATCAGATCCTGACCTTCACGCAGCCGGTCGGCTATCCGAAGTAGGCGCCCGGCCCATGCCGGCGGCTATTTCGGCGCCGCGATCGTCGCCTGGATGTAGGCGATGATGAGGGCGCGTTCGGCTTCGGACGGCGGATAGTGCTTGCGGAGGAACTGGTCCAGCCATGTCGCGCGCGCCGCGGCGTCGGCGCGCTGGCGGCCCCAGTACAGAATATCCTTCGGCCCGTGGCACTCGGCGCAGCGGGCCTTGAAGGCGGCTTCGTTCTCCTTGGCGTGACCGCCAGGCGTCAAAGCAAAGACGCCGGTCAAGAAGGCGATCGCGGCGACCATGCTGACTGTAAAGCGGTGCCTTCGTTTAGTGCGCATGCCGGACCTCGTTCAGTTGTTGCAATCCGAACGGTAGTGACGCCGGAAACAGTTCGCAAGCCGCTTACAGATGCCGCCCGCCGTCGACGATAATGCGCGTGCCTGTCGTGCGCCGCAGATGCGTGACGCAGGCCAAGATAGCCAGCGCGACGTCTTCCGCCTCGACGACTTTCTGCAGCGGCGTTTTGGCGGCCTCGACTTCAAGCCGCGCGCGGTCGCGGCCGGGCACGAAGTCGGTCGCGGTCGCGCCTGGCGATACGCTCAGAACGCGAATCTCGGGACCGAGCGCGCGGCCGAGCGACACCGTCATGTTGTCCAGCGCCGCCTTGCCGGCGCAATAGACGACGCTGCTGCCGGAGCCAGTAAAGCCCGAGATCGACGACACGTTGATGACGGTGGCCTCGCCGGAGGCGCGCAGGAGCGGCAGCAGCGCCCGGATGATCGAGTAGGGGCCGCGCACGCTCGACAGCAAAATCGAGTCGAATTGCGGAATGTCGAGCGCGTCGAGATTCTTGTGCGGTACCGGGTTGGTGAAGCCGGCGGAGTTCACCAGAATGTCGACGGTCTTGAAGGCGTCGGCGGCCTTCCGGGCCATGGCTTCAACCGTCGCCAGATCCTCGAGCGACACCTGAACGATGTCATGGCCGCTGCCCGGCAGGCTGGCCATCAAATCGCGCGCCGCATCCTCACGCTTGTGATAGCCGATCATGACACGCGCGCCGTGCTCCGCCAGCATGCGGACGGTGGCGGCGCCGATGCCGTTGCTGCCGCCGGTGACGATGGCTTTTTTGCCGGTGAGATCGCTCAACTGGGTCATGCCTGAACTCGTTTGCTGAAGAGGCGGAGGCGCTTGGGGATGCTCCGCGCCTCGTAACCAATCCGCATCCGGATTGAAAGAACGTTTTGCTGCGGTGCGACAACCGCCGCTCGAGCAACCAGGCCGAGCAGCCGGGACAATTTTGGTGGGGCTGGTAAGATTGCGGCCGCGACACTCCTCCATCCCGAAGTGATTAAGCCCTTGCCCCGACAACCGGTCATCACCAGCGCGGCGCTTGTTCTGGCCGCCGGGTTCCTCGTGCTGTTCATCGGCGGCGGCGCGCGTTTCGCCGTCGGCCTGACGCTGAAGCCGATCGTCGACGATCTCGGCTGGGGCCGCAGCGAACTCGGTCTGGCGGTGGCGCTGTTCCAGGTGGTGTCGGCGGGCGCGATGTTCATGGCTGGGCGCTTCGCCGATACTGCCGGCCCGCGGCTGGTGCTGGGCGGTGGTTTACTGCTCAGCGGCGTCGGCATCGGCCTGATGAGCCTGATGTCGGCGCCCTGGCATGCGCTGGTGCTGTATGGCGTCGTGTTTGCGCTGGGTAATGGCGCGGCGTCGATGGTGCCCGTCGGCGTTATGGTGACGCGCGCCTTTCCCAACCGCACCGGCTTTGCCAATGCGGTGGTGATGTCGGGGATGGGCGTCGGCCAGTTGGTGATGATCGCCACGCTGGCGGCGGTGCTGGTCGCCATCAGCTGGCAGTCGGTCTACCTGTGGCTCGGCGTCGCCCATTTGGTGCTGGTGCCGCTGTTGATCGTGGCGATTCCGAAATCGACGCCCATACAGAACAAGGCGGCACGCCCCGGCGACGGTATGGGGTTGCGGCAAGCGGCGCGCACGCGGCAGTTCTGGCTGCTGATTGCCATCTATGCGATCTGCGGCTTCGACGATTTCTTTGTCGGCACCCATGTCGTCGCCTTCGCCCAGGACCAGGGCATCGACGTGTTTCTGGCCGGCAATTTGCTGGCCCTGATGGGTCTGACGGGTCTGATCGGCGTGCTGGCCGCGGGCGCCGTGAGCGATCGCCTCGGTCCGGTGTGGCCGACTGCGCTCGCCTTCCTGGCCCGTATTGCGGTCTTTGCGCTGGTGATGGTCGACCAGTCACCCCTCTCGATCGCCATATTCGCGCTGGTGTTCGGCCTGACCTTCCTGGTGACCGCGCCGCTGACGGTCATCTTCGTGTCGCAGAGCTTCGGCACACGTCATCTCGGCGCGCTGACCGGTATCATCACCATGGTGCATCACATCGCCGGCGGCCTGGGCGCCTATGTCGGCGCCGCGGTATTCGACGCCACCGGCCAGTACGACATGGCCTTCGCTTTGATGTTTGCGTCGTCGGTGCTGGCGCTGCTGCTGACGTTGTTGCTGCGGCAGCCGCGCCGGGCGGTGCCCGGCTAGCTTTATCCACACCCTTGCGCGCGGCAGGCCAACACAAGCCGGGAAACTTGCAGTAGAATCCGCGCATGGTCAGACCCGCAGTGATTCTCGTCGGTGCCGATAAAGGTGGCGTGGGCAAAACCACGGTCGCCCGCACCTTGCTCGATTATTTCGGCGCGCATCAGACGCCGACACGTGCTTTCGACACCGAAGCGCCGCGCGGCACGCTGAAGCGCTTCCATCCGGACGTGACCGAAGTCGTGGACGTGACGTCGGTCCCGGACCAGATGAAAATCTTCGACACGCTCGGCAGCGCCGACGCCAAGGTGACGATCATCGACGTCCGCGCCGGTCTGCTGTCGCCGACGTTGCAGGCGCTGAACGACATCGGCTTCATCGAATCGGCCAAGAAGGGCCAGATCACCTTCGCGGTGTTCCACATTCTCGGGCCGTCGATCGCCTCGCTGGAGGAAATCGCCGAAACCGCGCGCGGCATCGGCGACGCCAATTACGTGCTGGTGAAGAACTTCATCAACAACACCACGTTTTTCGACTGGGATCCGGCGACCTACAATTCGTACTTCCGGCAGATCAAGGGCGCGGCGGAAATCACCATTCCGAAGCTCAACGAAATGGCCTGCGAGCAGGTCGAAGTCGCCAGCGTGCCGTTCATGTCCTTTGTCGGCAACAAGAACGCCCAGGGCGCCCCGGCCAATTACTCGTTCGTGCTGCGCGGCTATGTCCGCCACTGGCTGGGCCAGGTCTGGGGCGAGTTCGACCGCCTGAAGGTGGTCGACCTGGTCGCGCCCAAGGCCGACAACAGCGTTCGCCAGGCTGCGGGCTGAAGGCGCGCGGCGCGCGATACAATCACCGCTCGTCCCCGCGGAAGCGGGGACCCAGTGCGACTAGTCGCCGATCCTGTGATCGTGGTCCTGGATTCCCGCTTGCGCGGGAGTGAGCGGAGACCGGGTCCGCCCGCCGGGACATGAGCTGGGGCCGCTTGACCGATGTCATTCCGCAATTCCGTCACCATCGTCGCCTCACCGCGGCCGCGCGTCGGCAAGACGCTGCTGGCGCGGCTGCTGACGGGTTTCCACGGCGCCGAAAGTCGCGCGGTGAGGGCATTCGATGTCAATGTTGGCAAGAACACGCTGGCGCAGTTCGCGCCCGCGCAAACCGTTCAATCCGATCTGGCCAGTACCGCCGGGCAGATGGCGCTGTTCGACCGGCTGGTCGCGGCCGACGATGTCGCCAAGGTGGTCGATCTCGGTCAGGCTTCCTTCGAAGCCTTCTTCGCGCTGGCGGCGCAGCTCGATTTCGCCGGGGAAGCGCATCGCCGCGGCATTGCGCCGGCTATTTTGTTCATCGGCACGCCTGACGCCACCTCGGTCGAAGCCTATCGCCAGCTGCGCGCGTCATTTCCCTCCGCGATCCTGACACCGGTTCACAACGAACTGCTCGGCGCGATGCCGCACCAAGCCAAGTATCCGGCCAGTGGCAGCGGATCGGCCATCGTGCGGCTGCCGGTGCTGGCGGCGGCCTTGCGCAAATATGTCGAGACGCCGCCGTTCGCCTTCTCCGACGACGGGCTGGACGCCGCGACGCACATACCGTCCGAGGCGCGGGACGAATTGCAGCGCTGGCTGCGCCGGGTCTACCTCGAGTTTCGCGATCTCGATCTGCGCATTTTGATGGCCGATCTTCAGTCATCGTTGCGGGGTTCCTGAGCGGGAACCGGGTCAGCCGGAACCATAACTGTTCACACGCGTTCTTCCCGCCTGCTCCGGTGTACGAGGAGGACGGTCATGTGGTTCCTGCTGTTCACGGTGGTTTTCGGCATTGCTGCCGGCCTCGGACTGGGCGCCTGGGTGATGCAGGCGGCCGACGACGCGCCTGATCTCTGGCGTAATTCCCGCTAGCGGCCCGGTTCCACTTCGGCGGCGGATGCTCTAATCAGGGGCATGCCGTCATCGCCCCTGATGCTGTCGAGGCGCTTTGCGCCGCTGTTCTGGTGCCAGTTCTTCGCGGCCTTCAACGACAATTTTCTGAAAACCGCGCTGGTCTTTCTGATCCTGTTCCGCTCCGGCGCCGAGGGTGCCGAAGTGCTGGTGACGCTGGCCAGCGCCATTTTCATCGCGCCCTATTTCTTTCTCTCCGCGCTTGGCGGCGAACTCGCCGACCGTTACGACAAGGCGCGGGTGGCGCAGTGGCTGAAGTTCGCCGAGATCTTCGTCGCAGTCATCGCAGTCGCCGGCTATGCCCTGGCCTCGCTGCCGGTGCTGTTCATGGCCCTGGCCGGCTTCGGCATCGTGTCGGCGCTGTTCGGGCCGATCAAATACGGCATCCTGCCGGACCACCTGCGGCGCGACCAGCTGCCAACCGCCAATGCGCTGGTCGAGGGGGCCACCTTCGTCGCCATTCTGACCGGCACCATTGTCGGCGGCATTGCCGCGCGCGGCGGCGGCCAGATGTGGGAATTCTCGGTTCTGGTGATGGGCTTTGCGCTCGCCTGCTGGGGCGCGGCGCTGCTGATTCCGCCGACCGGTTCGGGCGCGCCGCATCTCACCGTGTCGGCCAACCTGGCGCGCTCGACCATCGGCATGATGCGCTATCTGCGCGGCGATGCGCGGCTGTGGTGGGGCGCGCTGGTGACAAGCTGGTTCTGGCTGGTCGGCATCGTCGTCCTGTCGCTGCTGCCGCCGCTGATCAAGGTGTTGATTGGCGGCAACGAGGCCACCGTCACCGCCTATCTGGCGCTGTTCTCGGTGGCGATCGGCATAGGCTCCGCGCTGGCGGCGGCGATTGCACGCGGCCGCATCGTGCTGCGCACGACATTTGCGGGCAGCATCCTGATGGCGGTCTTCGCGCTCGATCTCGCCTTCACGACCTACGGTATTGCGCCGGCCACGACGCCGCAGGGACCGGCGGCGGTGTTCTCGACCGCGCTGGGCATCCGGGTGGCGATCGATCTGGCCGGCTTAGCAATTGCCGGCGGGCTATTCATCGTGCCGGCCTTCGCTGCGGTGCAGGCCTGGTCGGACGCCGATCGCCGCGCCCGGACGGTGGCGGCGGTCAATGTGCTCAATGCCGCCTTCATGACCGGCGCTACGGTGGTGGTGGCCTTGATGCAGAGCTTCGGCGTCACGCTGCCGGTGCTGTTCATGATGATCGGCGTGGCCACGGCCGGCGTGGCGCTGGCGATCGCGCGGACCATGCCGAAGAGTGGGTGAGGCGGCCCCATGCTTCGAGACGCCGCCTGCGGCGGCTCCTCAGCATGAGGCCGAGAGAGGCCGCTACTTCCTCGCCGCCAGCACGCGGTCGACCATCTCGCCGGCGACGCCGAGATAGTTGGCCGGATCGACCATCGCCTCAAGTTGCTTGCGGTCGGCGTGCTTGCTGATTTCCTTGTCCTCGGCGAGCAGATCGATCAGCGGCCGGCCGGTTTTCACCACCTCGCGGCAGATGTCATAGACGTCGTCATGCGCCTTGTTGCGGCCCATCGCCGGCCCGAGGCCCATCATCACCGCTTCCGACATGATCAGGCCCTTGGTGATGTCGAGGTTGTCGCGCATCTTCTTCTCGTTGACCTGCAGGCCCTCGACAAGGAAGCGCGTCTGCGCCAGCGCGCCGGCCGACAGCATGAAGATTTCCGGCAGTGCGATCCACTCGATCTCCCAGGGTCCGGTGGCGCGCTCGTGATCCTCGATCATCGCTTCCAGCAGCGCGGCGGCCAGTTGCTTCACCATTGCGGTCTGCGCGGTGATGTAGACCGACGAAATCGGATTGCGCTTCTGCGGCATGGTCGATGACGAGCCGCGGCCGGGATGGAACGGCTCGTAGACTTCCTCGACCTCGGTCTGCATCAAGAGCTTGACGTCGAAGGCGATCTTGCCGCAGGAGCCGGTGACCAGCCCGAGGAAGCAGCCGACCTCGGCGATGCAGTCGCGCACGGTGTGCCAGGTCGCAACCGGCTGGCCGAGCTTGAGCTCCTTGCACAGCGCTTCCTGCACCTTCAGCCCGTCCTGGCCGAGCGAGGACAGCGTGCCGGCGGCGCCGCCGAACTCACCGACCAGCACGCGCGCCTTGAGCTGCTGCAGGCGCTCCTTGTGCCGCTCGAAGCCGGCCAGGATGGTGGCGATCTTGTAGCCGAAGGTGATCGGCACCGCCTGCTGCAGGTTGCTGCGGCCGGCCATCGGCGTGTCACGGTACTTCTTCGCCAGCGCCGCGAGCGCGTCGGCGATGGCGTTGATCTCGCCTTCGACGATGTCGAGCGCCTCGCGAATCTGCATCACGGTGGCGGTGTCGGTGATGTCCTGGGTGGTGGCGCCCCAGTGCGACCACTCGCCGAGACCGTCCTTGCAGAGTTTCACCAGCTGCTGCACCACCGGCAGCACCGGATAGCCGATGCGCTCGGTGGCTTCCTTGAGCTTGGCCATGTCGATCAGCTTGGCGTCGCAATGCTTGACGATCTCGTCGCAGGCGTCCTGCGGGATGATGCCGAGCGGCGCCTGGGCGCGCGCCAGCGCCGCCTCGAAGTCGAGATATTTCTGCACCCGGTTCTCGTCGGAGAACACCGCCCGCATCGCCGGCGTGGTGAAAATGTCGCGAAATACCGCTGAATCGAGGATGGTCGAGGGCATCGGAGTCTCCCGGGGAATGACGGGGTGCACCCTAGCGTTTCTTGCGGGGCGATCAACTCGAAGGCACTATCGCCCGGGACAGTTTTTTCCCGATTTCCGACCCTTACCCGAAGCCGGAGTAGTTATGACCGCCACGCCCCGATCCAATAAGCCCACCGTCGAAACCATTCAGCCCAATCCGGCGCGCGCCAAGGACATGCCTTACGCGCCGGCGGTGCGCATTGTCGGCGCCTGCGACCTGATGTTCGTGTCCGGGGTGACGCCGTCGCCGCTGTATCATTTTCATCCGCATGTCGACGAAGAGCACCAGCATCCGATCGGCATCGGCGATCAGGTCGACCGGGCGATGACCGCGGCCAAGGAAGTGCTGGACAGCGTCGGCGCGACGTGGACCGACGTGGTCAAGATCACCAAATACCTGACCGACATTCGGGACATGGAAGGGATGAGCAAGGCGCTGGCGCCGTATTTCGGCGACTGGAAGCCCGCCAGCACCACAATTTGCATCAACCAGTTGTCGTCGCCCGGCGCGCGGGTCGAACTCGACATGATCGTGGCGATTCCGAAGAAGAGTTAGAACAGGTAGGCACAGCCTCTCCCGGCCTCATGGTGAGGAGCGTCGCGCTTGCGACGCGTCTCGAAAACCGCAAGTCGGCTATAGCGCGACTTGCGCATCTTGAATTGCCGATCTCGGGTAAACCCGAGATCGGGTGGCCGCCCATCCTTCGAGACGCGCACCTCGCGGTACGCTCCTCAGAGCCTGACTGAAAAAGCGGTGAGTGATCCCAGCGGGCTGTGATTCCATCGGATTTGCAAAGATTCGAGGGAGATCACGATGGCCTGGACTGGGACCACTCGCGCACACTATCGACGGGACCGCCCGCGCTACACAAGCG
>JAUXXH010000026.1 GCA_030684935.1 Pseudolabrys sp.
CGGACGCCGCCGCGCCGCCGCAGCGGGCGCAACAGCGTGATGAAAAGCGCGACGATCGCCGCGAGCGCCGTTCGCCGGACGCCGCCGACAGCAAATCGCCAGCGCCTGCAACGCCGCCCGCCACCGCAGCGCCGGCTGCGCCGGCGCCTGCTCCGGCAGCGCGTACCGCCCCGGCGCCCGAAGCCGCCCCGCCTGCACCCGCAACCGCCCAGCCCACCGCACCGGCGGCACAGCCGCCCGCTGCAACGCAAAGCGGCCCCCCGGGCCGCACGCGGCCGGCCGCGGAGCCAGCGCCGGTCGCGCCAGCCGCCACCACCACCGCTCCGGCCGCAGCTCCTGCGGCGGCGCCGGCCGCCGCAGCCGCACCGGCGCCGGCGACGCGCACCCGCGACGCCAGCGAATTCCTGCGCGGCGACGGCCAGGCGTCGCGCCGCGGCATGGACGATGTGCGCAAGGAGCGGCGTGAAACCCGCGACGGCGACCGCACCATCATCCGCGAGGGCGACCGCACCATCATTCGTCACAGCGAGTCGAACCGCTTCGCGGTCGGTGCGCGTGACGTTCGCAACGACCGGCGCGGCAACGAGAATATAAGCGTGATTATGCGACCGAACGGCATCAGCATTGTCACCACCACCGACCTCAATGGCCAGCTGATCCGGCGCTCGCGCCGGGACAAGAACGGCCGCGAGGTGGTGATCATCGACAACAGCTTTGCCGGTGCGCGCCGCGGCGACATGTTCGTCAATCTGCCGCCGCCGAATGTTCGTATGCCGCGCGACCGCTACATCGTCGATGCCCGGCGCGCATCTCCAGCGCAGATCTATGACGTCTTCATCGCGCCGCCGGTGCAGGAGATCGAACAGCGCTACACGGTTGATCAGGTTCGCTACAGCCAGCCGTTGCGCGATCGCATGCCGCGCGTCGATCTCGACATCAACTTCGATACGGGCTCATGGCAGCTCAATCGCGAGCAGGTCGATCGCCTCAGCATCATTGCCGAGGCGCTGAACCGCGCGATCGACGAGCGGCCCAGCGAGGTGTTTCTGATCGAAGGTCACACCGACGCGGTCGGCACCAACGAAGACAATCTGTCTTTGTCCGATCGTCGCGCCGAAACGGTCGCCATCGCTCTCACCGAGCAGTTCAATGTCCCGCCGGAAAACCTGATTACGCAGGGCTATGGCGAGGACTATCTGAAGGTGCAGACCGAGGCGGCTGAGCCCGCCAACCGGCGTGTGGCGGTACGCCGCATCACCCCGCTCATGGCCCAGGAAATGTCGGGCGGAACGAACCGGTAGGCGCAAAGCGGCGGCCGGCCGCACACGTCGATACCACGCGGCGCTTTGCGGGCACTGAATACCGCAACAGAAGCACCCGGGAACGCTAACAAAATCACCAGGCCGCGGTAACGCGGCTTGGTTTTTTGTGGATGACACCGGCCGCGGCAGAATGGGATACCGATTCAGAAATATCTGCAAAGGATTTGCGACATGTTCAATTTTATACAGACTCACTCCGTGCTGTGAGCAAATCTATACACGCCATTTTATTGGAAAGCGTGTTCCTGAATTTTCAGGTGGGGTAGCAAAATGCGTTTGCAGGGAATGTCGCTCGCGCGCGAGAGCAAGGATGATTGTCCGGTCTGTGGCGCCCGCATCCGGCTCGCCGAAGTCGAACCTCATCCGATTCGGGCCGGTCTGGCCATTCTCGGATTTCACTGCGAGGCCTGCGGCCCGGTCAAATCGCTTGTTGTCGTCAGCCAGATGAAAAACCAGCGCCGGCTCTGCTGATCGCTTCGTCGCGCATGCTTTCCTAGCGCGCGTCGAACATCGTCGACGGCAGCCACAGTGCTATGCCCGGAAACATCGCCACCAGCATGACCGCAACGCACATTAATAAAAACAGCGGCAACGTGTAGGCGCCGATGGTGAAGATATTGCGACCCGTCATGCCCTGCAGGACGTAGAGATTGAAGCCGACCGGCGGCGTGATCTGCGCCATCTCCACCACCAGCACGACGTAGATGCCGAACCATATCAGGTCGAAGCCGGATTTCGTCACCAGCGGAATGATGATCGAGGTGGTGAGCACCACCATCGAGATGCCGTCGAGGAAGCAGCCGAGCACGATGTAGAAGATCGTCAGCACGATCAGCAGGCCCCAGCCGGGCAGATTGTAGCTGCTGATCCATTCGGCCAGCGCGACCGGAATACCGGTGAAACCCATCGCGGCGGTGAGAAAGGCCGCGCCCGCCAGAATGAACGCGATCATGCAGGAGGTGCGCGTCGCCGCCAGCAGCGACTCGCGAAATCCCGCCATCGTCAGGGTGCCCGACCACCACGACAACACCAGCGCGAGAGCCACCCCGACCACCGCCGCCTCGGTGGCCGACGCCAGCCCACCATAGATCGAACCGATCACGCCGAGAATGAGCAGCGTCACCGGGATCAGGCGACGCGACGCATAAATGCGCGCCAGCAACGGCACATGGGGATCCGGCGGCGGCATGCGCTCTTTGTTGAGCAAGGCCCAGATGGCAATGTAGCCCATGAACAAGGCCGCGAGCATGATCCCCGGGACAACGCCGGCAATGAACAGCCGCGCAATCGACTGGTCGGTCGCGGTGGCGTAGACGATAAGAATGATTGATGGCGGGATCAGCAGCCCGAGCGTGCCGGAACCGGCCAGCGTGCCGATCGACATCTTCTCGTCATAGCCACGCCGCTGCAATTCAGGCAGCGCGATACGGCCGACGGTGGCGGAGGTGGCGGCGGACGAGCCGGACACAGCCGCAAAGATGGCGCATCCGATCACATTCACATGCAGCAGCCGGCCGGGCAGCTTCTGCACCCACGGCGCCAGACCCGCGAACATGTCGTCGGACAACCTGGTGCGATAGAGAATTTCGCCCATCCAGATGAACATCGGCAGCGCCGTCAGGTCCCACGAGCTCGACGCCGTCCACATCGAGGTCGCCAGCACCTGGCCCGCCGGCGTCGCCACCTTGGTCAACACCGCAGCGAAGCCGCAGACCGCCAGCGCCACCGCGATCCACACGCCGGAGCCGAGGATCGCAAACAACAGCAGCATCAGCAGCAGCGAGAGTTCGAGCACGGACATCGACTCAACCCTCCTTGCTGAGCGTGACCGTGTCTTCGGCGGTCCGGAAAGTCGGGCGGCCGCTGCGGATGACGACGATCAACTCGTCGATCAGCGCGATGGTCAGCACCGCGGCACCGGCCGCCATCGCCGCCTGCGGATAGGCCAGCGGCACGCGGATGACGCCGGTCGACACTTCATTGAACCGCAACGACACCCAGGCGAAGTTGGCGAGCTGGTAGGTCATATAAGCGGCGCCTGCGGCGGCGAAGCCGAATGCCCACATTTCGACATAGCGCCGCACGCGCTCGCCCAGGGCATTGATGGCCATGGTGACGCGGATATGCGCACCGGCCTTCAGCGTGCCGGCCAGCGCCAGAAAGCTGGCGGCGCCGAGCAAATAGCTGCAGATTTCCGCCAGCGAGAGAATGACGATGCCGACCGGCTCCAGGCCGACGAGTTTCAGGGCGCCGTCGATCAGCCGCCCGGCGAGTTGCGCCCCGACCATGAGCGCGATCGACAGCAGACACAACGCCGAGGCCCAGAGCGTCGCGCGATAAAGAGCATCGAGGATTCGGCGCATGCGCTATGCGCCGGCCTTCGTCCTCTCTCCGCGCGCGGAGAGAGGACGAAGGTATCCATGGGCCGCTGTGCTGTCAGACGAATTGAACATGCAGCGACGCCCCCTCAAGCGCCGGCTCCGTTTGGCCACAGCGAGCGACCTCCCCCCGCGCACGGGGAGAGGTGACGATTACTTCCTGAACGCCGCCAACATGGCTGCGCCGTCGGCACCGGCCGACTTCTCCCACTCCGACGTGATGGTGGCGCCGATCTTGGCGAGACCGGCTTTCAACTCGGCACTCGGCGGCATCACCTTGATGCCGGCGGCCTTCAGCGCATTGGTCTTGATCGTCATTTCCTCGATCGAGGCCTTCCAGCCGCGTTCCTCGGCAACCTTGGCGGCGTCGGTGACGGCTTTCTTCTCGGCAGCTGACAGCTTGTCGAACGCGGCTTTATTGACGAAGACGATGTTGCGCGGCAGCCAGGCCTGGGCGTCGATGTAGTGGGTCAGGTAATCCTGCGCCTTGGTGTCCACGCCAGTGGAGGCCGAGGTGATCATCACGTCGACGCGGCCGGTGGCGAAGGCCGTCGGCAGATCCGGCACTTCGATCTGGGTCGGAATGGCGCCGGCCAGCGAAGCGATACGGCCGATCATGGCGTTGTAGGTGCGGAACTTGGTGCCCTTGAGGTCCTCGATCTTGGTCAGTTCGCGCTTGGCATAGAGGCCCTGCGGCGGCCATGGCACTGAATAGAGCAGCATCAGACCTTCCGACTCGAGCTGCTTTTCCAGCACCGGCTTCTGCGCGTCATAGAGTTTTTTGGCAGCATCGTAGCCGGTTGCCAGAAACGGCACCGAGTCGAGGCCGTAGACCGGCGCTTCGTTGGAGGCCAGCGAGGCGAGAATTTCACCGATCGGCGCGGTGCCCTGACGCACGGCGCGCTTGATCTCGGGATGCTTGATCAGCGATCCGGCCGAATGCACCGCGATCTTGAGCGATCCGCCGGTCGCCTTGTCGATGTCGGCGGCGAACTGGGCCACGTTCCTGGTATGGAAATTGCCGTCCGGGTAAGGGACCGGCATGTCCCACTTGGTCTGCGCCGATGCCTGCGTCGCCAGGGCGCCGGCAAGCACGACGCCCGCCAAAGCCCGCACAAAAATGTTCATTGTACCCTCCATAAATGCCGAGGACGTGTGGCAGGCTTCTCGCATGAGCCCTACCATTGACCTCCAAGCATGGGGCGAAGCACGGCCCGGTGGCAAGACCGTAAATGAGGCGAAGACGCATGGCGAAGAGGCACATACCGGCAGGATGGGACTTCTGGATCGACCGCGGCGGCACTTTCACCGACGTGGTGGGACGCCGGCCGGACGGTTCGCTGACGGCGCACAAGCTGCTGTCGGAAAACCCGGAAGCCTATGCCGATGCTGCGGTGCAAGGCATTCGCGACCTGCTCGGCCTGAAGGCCGGCGAGGCGATCCCTCCGGGCCGGGTCGGCGCGGTCAAGATGGGCACCACGGTCGCCACCAATGCGCTGCTCGAGCGCAAGGGCGACCGCACGCTGCTGCTGATCACCAAGGGTTTCCGCGACGCGCTGAAGATCGGCTACCAGGCGCGGCCGAAGATTTTCGCCAAACACATCGTCAAGCCGGAGCTCTTGTACGAGCGCGTCGCCGAAGTCGACGAGCGCGTGCTGGCCGATGGCACCGTGGAGCGCAAACCAGATCTCGGCGCGGTGCGCATCGCACTTGAGACGGCCAAGGCCGACGGCATCGATGCCGTCGCGATCGTGTTCATGCACGCCTACCGCTACCCCGAGCACGAGCAACACGTGGCCGCGATTGCCCGCGACATGGGCTTCGCGCAGGTGTCGGTCAGCCATGAAGTCTCGCCACTGATCAAGCTGGTCGGCCGCGGCGATACGACGGTGGTGGACGCTTATCTGTCGCCGATCTTGAAGCGGTACGTGAGCCGGGTGTCCAATGAGATGCAGGGCACCTCTTCCTTACCCTCCCCTGGAGGGGGAGGGTCGACTGCGGAGCAGTCGGGGTGGGGTGAAAGCCACGCAGAGAAGATCACCCCCTCCCGCCGCGCTTCGCGCGGCGACCTCCCCCCTCCAGGGGGAGGTAAAGAAGAAGAAGAAAAAGCAGACGCCATCCGCCTGATGTTCATGATGTCATCGGGCGGTCTGACCGCGGCCGAACTGTTTCAGGGCAAGGACGCCATCCTGTCGGGTCCGGCCGGCGGCGTGGTCGGGATGGCCGAGACCGGACGGCAGGCCGGCTTCGACCGGCTCATTGGATTCGACATGGGCGGCACCTCGACCGACGTGTCGCATTTCGACGGCGAATACGAGCGCGCCTTCGAAACCGAGGTGGCCGGCGTGCGCATGCGGGCGCCGATGATGCTCATTCACACGGTCGCCGCCGGCGGCGGCTCGATCCTGCATTTCGACGGCGCGCGTTTCCGCGTCGGTCCCGACTCGGCCGGCGCCAATCCGGGCCCGGCCTGCTACCGCCGCGGCGGGCCGCTGGCCGTCACCGATGCCAATGTGATGGCCGGCAAGCTGCTGCCGGAGTTCTTTCCGAAAATCTTCGGCCCCGGCCAGGACCAGCCGCTCGACGCCGACGCAGTCAAACGCGACTTTGCCGAACTGGCGACGCAGATCGACGGCAAGTCAGCCGAGGAAATCGCCGACGGCTTCATCAAGATCGCGGTCGAGAACATGGCCAACGCGATCAAGAAGATTTCGGTGCAACGCGGCTATGATGTCACCCGCTATGCGCTCAACTGCTTCGGTGGTGCCGGTGGCCAGCACGCCTGTCTGGTGGCCGATGCACTCGGCATGACCAAGGTGCTGATCCATCCGTTCTCGTCGCTGCTGTCGGCCTATGGCATGGGGCTCGCCGATATCCGCGCCACCCGCGAACAGGCGATCGAGTTGCCGTTCGGCGCCAAGGCACTCGTCGCCCTGAAGAAGACCGGCGCCACGCTGGGCCGCGCGGTCAAGGCCGAAGTTGCCGGCCAGGGCGTGGTGGCGGCCAAAATCAAGGTGATCGTGCGCGCCCACATCCGCTATGCCGGCACCGACACCGCTTTGGTGGTGCAGGCGGGTGCCCTGCCCGCCATGCAGCGCGCCTTCGAGAAGGCGCACAAGGCGCGCTTCGGCTTCATCGACCGCAACAAGCAGATGGTGGTCGAAGCCGTCTCGGTGGAAGCGGTCGGTGGCGGCGCCAAGTTCAATGAAAAGAATGTCCGGCGCACAGCCACGAAGCTGCCGACGCCGGCGCGGCGCACCCGGTTCTTTTCGCAGGGGCAATGGCACAAGGCCAATGTCTATACCCGCGACCAATTGAAAATCGGCGCCAAGGTCAAAGGCGCGGCCATCATCATCGAGCCGCACCAGACCATCGTCGTCGAGCCGGGCTGGCAGGCTGAACTGACGCCGAAAAATCACCTGGTGCTGACGCGCATCAAGGCGCTGAAGCGCACTTACGCCATCGGCACCCACGCCGACCCGATCATGCTGGAGGTGTTCAACAACCTGTTCATGTCGATCGCCGAGCAGATGGGCGTGTCGCTGCAGAACACCGCCTATTCGGTCAACATCAAGGAGCGGCTCGACTTCTCCTGCGCGGTGTTCGCCCATGACGGCACGCTGGTCGCCAATGCGCCGCACATGCCCGTGCATCTCGGCTCGATGGACCGCTCGGTTGAAACCGTGATCCGCGACAACAAGGGCAAGATCCGCCCCGGCGACGTCTATGTCATCAACGCGCCCTACAACGGCGGCACGCATCTGCCGGATATCACGGTCTGCACGCCGGTATTCGACGATAAAAAGAGGAAGATCCTGTTCTGGGTCGCCTCGCGCGGCCATCACGCCGATGTCGGCGGCATATCGCCGGGCTCGATGTCGCCCAACGCCACCACCATCGAGCAAGAAGGCGTGCTGTTCGACAATTTCAAGCTGGTCGATCGCGGCCGCTTCCGCGAGAAGGAACTGCTGGCGGCGCTCACCGGCGCGAAATACCCGGCGCGCAATCCGGTGCAGAACATCAACGACATCAAGGCGCAGATCGCGGCTAATGAAAAGGGCGTGGCCGAGCTGCGCAAGATGGTGACGCTGTTCACCATGCCGGTGGTGCAGGCCTACATGCAGCACGTCCAGGACAACGCGGCCGAGAGCGTGCGCCGCGTCATCGACCGGCTGCACGACAGCGAATTCAGCTACGAGATGGACCAGGGCACCGTGATCAAGGTGAAGATCACGGTCGACAAGAAGAAGCGCGAGGCCACCGTCGACTTCACCGGCACCTCGCCGCAGCAGCCGACCAATTTCAACGCGCCCGAGCCGGTGACGCGCGCCGCGGTACTCTACGTGTTCCGGGTGATGGTCGACGACGACATCCCGATGAATGCCGGCTGCCTGCGGCCGATCAACATCGTGGTGCCGAAGAAGTCGATGCTGACGCCGGAATACCCGGCCGCGGTGGTCGCCGGCAATGTTGAGACGTCACAAGCGGTGACCAACTGCCTGTTCGGCGCGCTCGGCGCCATGGCCGCCGCGCAAGGCACCATGAACAACCTGAACTTCGGCAACAAGACCTATCAGTATTACGAGACCATCTGCTCGGGCTCACCGGCCGGCCCCGGCTTCCCCGGCACCGATGCCGTGCACACGCACATGACCAACACCCGGCTGACCGATCCGGAAGTGCTGGAATTCCGCTATCCCGTGGTGCTGGAGGATTTCCACATCCGCAAGGGCTCCGGCGGCAAGGGCCAGTGGAGCGCCGGCGACGGCATCCGCCGCACCATCCGCTTCCGCGAGACGATGGAATGCACGCTGCTCACCGGCCATCGCCGCGTGCCGCCGTTCGGCCTGGCCGGCGGCGAGAATGGCCAGATCGGCGAGAACTGGGTGCGGCGCAAGGACGGGCGGATGGAGCGGCTGCAAGGCTGCGATGCCACCACCATCGATGCCGACGAGGCGATCATAATCCAGACGCCGACGGCGGGGGGGTATGGGAAGGCGTGAGCCACCAGGCGATTAATTCCGCGCAATGATCTCGCGCTCGCCGCGATGAACCGGCGTGGCCGACGTGAGCATGCCCATCGCCCGGCGCAGCGGCATGGTCGGGCGCCGGCGCTTCAAGGCACTGCGGCGGCGGCGGCGCGGCCTGACGCTCTCGAGCCGCATCTGGCCCAGCCGCGCGAACGGCTCGGTCAAGGCGCCGTCTTCTTCCACCAGCAGCGGCAGGCTGAGAACCCTGGCCCAGGTACGCCATTCGGCGAAGGCCTCGTCGGTCTCGCGTGTGACGAACAGCGGCAGCGCCAGCGCCGGGTCCCGGTGCTGGAGCACAACCCAGACGGTGGCGCCGGTGTCGCCCTCGCCCGCTTTGACCTTGATGGCGACGCCGGTGAAGGCGGTCACCGGCATGTTGAGCGCCATGCGCATGCCGGACAGCGAACGCCGCACCACCACGCGTTCGCGGTGCAGTTCCACGTGCCTGACCCGCTCGTCGGCCGCGGCGTCGGTCGCCGCAAAGCGCACAGGTAGGCTGAACGGGTCGAGTCGCATTGCGCGACCCGACCCGCCGGGGTATCGGCCACTTCTCATTTGACGCCTCAAACTCTCCCGCGCCAGGCTTATGTGCCCGGTCGCAGGGGGATGATGGCGGAATGGCGTCCGAATCTGCTTAAAGTTCGCGGTTAATCGCCGTTAGCAAAAATGGTATCGCCCTCCATGATTGACGGCGCGTTGCGAAGCATGATTGACGAGGTGTTGCGATCCGCCGCCGAATTGTTCCGATCCGCCGGTTGAACCGGAGCGCTTCAAGCGCCATCTGAAAGTAATCATGCTCGCCCCCACCGCCTCCCTGTTCGACCAATCCGCCCTCACCGACCGCGCCGAACGGCTGGTGAAGGCCGCCCGTTCCGCCGGTGCCGATGCCGCCGACGCCGTCGTGGTGCGCGGCGTCTCGCGCTCGATCGAGGTGCGCGATGGCGCGGTCGAGGAATCGGAAAGCTCCGAAGGCGACGATCTCGGCCTGCGGGTTCTGGTCGGCCGCCGCCAGGCGGTGGTCTCGACCAACGACCTGTCCGGCGACGGCAGCCAGGCTTTGGCCGAACGTGCGGTGGCGATGGCGCGCGTCGCGCCGGAAGACAAATATGCCGGGCTGGCCGATGAAAGCCTTCTGGCCCGTCAATTCGCCGATCTCGACCTGATCGACCGCGATCTGCCGACGGTGGCGCAGCTTGAAAAACTGGCGCGCGACGCCGAACAGGCCGGGCTCGCCGTCAAGGGCGTCTCCAAATCCGGCGGCGCCTCGGCGTCGGCCGGCATCGGCGGCATGGTGCTGGTGACCAGCCACGGCTTTCGCGGCGCCTATCTCGGTTCGCGGCACGGCGTGTCGATGACGGCCATCGCCGGCGAGGGCACCGGCATGGAGCGCGACTACGATTTCTCCTCGGCGCTACACGCGTCCGATCTCGACAGCCCGGAAAAAATTGGCCGCACCGCCGGCGAACGCGCGGTCGAGCGCGTCAACCCGCGCAAGGTGACGACTCGCAAGGTGCCGGTGGTGTTCGATCGCCGCGTCGCCAGCACGCTGGTATCGCATCTCGCCAGCGCCGTGAACGGTGCGTCGATCGCCCGCAAAACCAGCTTTCTGCGCGAGAAGATGGGCGAGAAGCTTTTTGCCGACAACATCCGCATCATCGACGATCCGCTGCGCAAGCGCGGCCTGCGCTCGCACCCCTTCGACGGCGAAGGCGTCGCCGGCAAGAAACTGGCGCTGATCGACGGCGGCGTGCTGCGCTCCTGGCTGCTCGATTGCGCCACCGCACGCGAACTCGGCCTCGTCACCACCGGGCACGCACAGCGCGGGGTATCGTCCTCACCCTCGCCCGGCGCCAGCAACGTGCATCTCGATCCCGGCGCGGTGACGCCCGAACAGCTGATCGCCGACATCGAGGATGGCTTTTATGTCACCGACCTGATCGGCATGGGCGTCAACATGGTGACCGGTGACTACAGCCGCGGCGCCTCCGGCTTCTGGATCGAGAACGGCCGGAAGTCCTATCCGGTGAGCGAGGTGACCATCGCCGGCCATCTGTTCGATATCTTTCGCAGCATGACGCCGGCCAACGATCTGGAATTCCGCTCGAGCATCAATGCGCCGACCGTGCGGCTGGAGGGCCTGACCGTTGCCGGCCAGTGAATGCGCGCTCCTGCGCGCGCCCCTTGAAGCGGTGATGCGCGAGGCCGGCGCACTGGCGCTGGTGACGCGACGTCTCGATTACAAACACTGGACCAAAGGCGAGGACCGCTCACCGGTCAGCGATGCCGACATTGCCGTCAACAATCTGCTGCAGACGCGGCTCGCCGCCTTGGCGCCGCAGGCCGGGTGGTTGTCGGAAGAGACCGAAGACAGCCTCGCCGGCCGATCCATGCGCACGGCCTGGATCGTCGATCCGATCGACGGCACCCGCGCCTTCATTTCCGGCAAGCCGGACTGGACCATTTCGGTGGCGCTGGTGGATGACGGCCGTCCCATACTCGCCGCGCTGTATGCCCCGGTGACCGACGAAATGTTTCTCGCCGTGCGCGGCGCCGGCGCGACCCTGAACGGGGTCGCGATTTCAGCCAGCCGCAGCGATACGCTCGACGGCGCCAGCATGGCCGGGCCGAAGCGGTACCTCGACCGCCTCGCCGACCGCCATCACGGTATTCTCGCGCAGCCCAAGGTGCATTCGCTGGCCTTGCGGCTCACCCGTGTGGCGCATGCCGGCCTCGATGTCGCCTTCGCCTCCTCCGGCAGCCACGATTGGGACCTTGCCGCAGCCGACCTTTTGGTGCACGAAGCCGGTGGCGCGATGACCGATTTTTTCGGCCGGACGCCACTTTATAATCGTCCGCAAGTGGTGCATGGCGCGCTGATTGCCGCCGGTCCCGCCCGCCACGGCGCGTTGCTCGAACAGATGCGCAACCGCCAGGCCGATTTCGCTTGATGCGAGGATCGGCATAATGCCGGGTTTGCATGGACCCCGGTTCTGCCGCTAAATCTTCGCTATCGTCGTCCATATAAGTCCGCCGGGGCTTCTCCATAGAATCAAGCCAGGGATCGAGCCATGTCCGACAAAGTGCCCGGAAAACAGTTGCTGCATCTCGTCATCGGCGGCGAGCTCACCGAACTGGGCGGCAGCGAATTCAAGGACCTCGACGCGGTGGAAACCGTCGGGATCTATCCGAATTATGCCAGCGCCTATGTTGCCTGGAAGGCAAAGGCGCAGCAGACCGTCGACAATGCGCATATGCGCTACTTCATCGTTCATTTGCATCGACTGCTCGACCCCGACAATCCCGCCAAACCGGCGCGCTAGCGTTCAGAACCCGAAAGGGACAGATGCCTTCGTTCTCGCGGATCGCCGCCTCGCCCGCCTTCCTGGGCGCCGTTGGAGCGACAGCGGCGTCTTATTTGCGTCTGGTCTGGCGCACCAGCCGGGTCATCCTCGAGCCGGCGGACATCTATGAGACGATCCAGATGCCGGTCATCATCGCGATGTGGCATGGTCAGCACTTCATGGCGCCGTTCATCAAGCGCGACCATCCGAGCCACCGCACCAAGGTGCTGATTTCACGTCACCGGGACGGAGAAATGAACGCGCGGGCCGCCGAGCGGCTGGGCATCGGCACCATCCGCGGCTCCGGCTCGCACAACGGCGAATTCCACCGCAAGGGCGGCGCTACTGCCTTCAACGAAATGCTGGACGCGCTGCAGGACGGCTACAATGTCGCGCTGACCGCCGACGTGCCGAAGATCTCGCGCGTCGCCGGCATGGGCGTGGTCAAGCTGGCGCAGCGCTCGGGACGGCCGGTCTATCCCGTCGCGATCGCGACGCAACGCCGCAAAGTGCTCGACAACTGGGATCGCAGCGCCATCAATCTGCCGTTCGGCCGCCTGGCGATGATAGCGGGAAATCCGATTCATGTGCCGGCCGACGCCGACGCCGCCGCGCTGGAAACGTATCGTCAACAGGTGGAGAGCGAGCTCAACGCCGCGACGGCGCGAGCCTATGAGATCGCCGACGGGAGCCAGGGCTCGTGAGCGACAAACTCCCGGTCCCGTTGCGCGCCTATCGGCTGCTGTCGGCCGCATCGCGACCGCTGGCGCCGCTCCTGCTGGCGCGGCGGCTCCAGCGCGGCAAGGAAATTCAATCGCGGCTTGGCGAACGGCGGGGCGAAGCCGCTTTCGAGCGGCCGGACGGTCCGCTGGTCTGGATCCACGGCGCCAGCGTCGGCGAACTGATCTGCGTGCTGCCGCTGATCGGCCGGATCGTCGCCCGCAATATCCGGCTGCTGGTGACGTCCGGCACCGTTACATCAAGCGTGATGGCGGAGCAGCGTCTGCCGCCGGGCGTCATCCATCAATTTGTGCCGCTGGACGTGCCGCGCTACATGCGCCGCTTCCTCGAACACTGGCAGCCGGACCTGGCGCTGTTCGTCGAATCCGACCTGTGGCCCAACATGCTGATCGAAACCGCCCGGCGCAACGTGCCGATGATCATGGTCAACGGCCGGCTGTCGGAGCACTCGTTTGAGCGCTGGCGCTATCTGCCGCGCTCGATCGGCAACCTGCTGAACCGGTTCGATCTCTGCCTGGCGCGCACGCCGGCCGACGCTCTGCGCATCGACGACCTCGGCGCGCCGCGCATCGTCACGACCGGCAATCTCAAGTTCGACGTGCCGGCGCCGCCGGCCGACACCGCCAGCCTGAACGCGCTCCGCGACGCCATCGGCGACCGGCCGGTGCTCGCGGCCACCTCGACCCATCCGGGTGAGGAAGAGCTCATGATCGCCGCGCATGCCCGGCTGCGGGCCAACTTCCCCGGCCTGTTGACCCTGATCGCGCCGCGCCACGCGGAGCGCGGCCCCGACGTCATGGACATCGCGGCGTCGGCGGGACTGTCGGCCACGCTGCGTTCGGCGGGCAACCTGCCGAAGCGCAGCACGGATGTGTATGTTGCCGACACCATGGGCGAACTCGGACTGATCTACCGCCTGGCGCCGGTGGTGTTTGTCGGCGGTTCGCTGGTGCGGCATGGCGGACAGAATCCGATCGAGCCGGCCAAGCTGGGCGCCGCCATTCTACATGGCCCGCATGTCGGGAATTTTGCCGAGATATACAAAGCGCTCGACGAAGCGCACGGCGCCGAGACAGTACTGGACGCCGACCGGCTCACCGCCGCCCTCGCCGCGATGCTGGGGCAACCGGCGGCGCGGGAGCGCATGACCCAGGCCGCGCGCCACACCGTCGATACGCTCGGCGGCGCACTGGAGCGAACGCTGCAGGCGATCGAGCCTTATCTGATGCAAATCGCGTTGCGCCAGCGGGTCGGCCATGCGTGATCCCGGCTTCTGGTGGGAAGAACCGGGGCTGCGATCCGCGCTATTATCGCCGTTCGGCATGATGTACGGCGCGGTCTCGGCCAAACGCATGCAGAAGGCCGGGGCGCGTTGCGGCGTGCCGGTGCTGTGCGTCGGCAACTTCACCCTCGGCGGCGCCGGCAAGACGCCGACCGCCATCATGATCGCGCAGATGCTGACGGCCGAGGGCCTGAAGCCTTTCTGCCTGACGCGCGGCTACGGCGGCAGCATCGCCGGACCGAAGCGCGTCGACCTGGAGACGGACAGCGCCGCGACGGTCGGCGACGAGGCGCTGCTGCTGGCGCGGACGGCGCCGACCATTGTGGCGCGCGACCGCGTCGCCGGAGCCAATGCCGCCGTCGCCGCCGGCGCCGATGTCATCGTCATGGACGACGGCTTGCAGAACGGCTCGCTTGCCAAGGACTTTTCGCTGGCCGTGGTGGATGCGCGGCGCGGCATCGGCAATGGCTGCGTGTTTCCCGCCGGCCCCTTGCGCGCCCCACTCGATGCGCAGTTGAGGCGCAGCGATGCCCTGCTGGTGATCGGCGACGGCGCAGGGGCCGACGGCATCGCCGCCGCGGCCCCGCACCTGACGATTTTCCGCGGCCGCCTGATGCCGGATCAGGCCGCCATCGCCTCCCTTCAGGCGCGCAAGGTTCTGGCCTTTGCCGGCATCGGCGATCCGGAAAAGTTTTTCGCCACCGCCATCGGCGCCGGCCTCAACGTGGTGCAGCGCCGCAGCTTTGCCGACCATCATCGATATAACGGCGAAGAGGCCGGCGACCTGATCATGCAGGCCGAGCACGACGGCCTGTCGCTGCTCACCACGGAGAAGGACCGCGCGCGCATGGCGGGCGATCCGTTGCTGGCGGCGCTCGCTGCCAAGTCGCATGTGCTGCCGGTGACGCTGGCGGTGAATGAAGGGGACGCGTTGCGGCGGCTGGTGCTCGAAAAGGTCCGTCGCTAGCGCTGCGGCGCCAGGCGCTGCAGCACCGCCTCCGGCGAGGCATAGGCCTCCTGCCGGTCGACGCTCCAGTATTTCAGTTCCTCAAGCGGGATCGGCACGCCGGTGACCGCACAGCGCACGAAAGCGCCTGGCCGCACCACGCGAAAATCGCCATCGAGGTACTTCACCTCGGCCTCGCCGTTCATCGGCGGCGAGCGGT
>JAUXXH010000028.1 GCA_030684935.1 Pseudolabrys sp.
AGGCGGACGTGTTCGACTACATCGAACGCTTCTACAATCCCAAACGGCGACACTCGACGATCGGCTATATGAGCCCTATGGAGTTCGAGAGGCAGGCTGGATTAGCTTAGGCGGGTGTCAACGAAACCGGGTGCAGGCCAAGTGTCGCGCGAAGCGTTAAGAGCGTACCCGATCTGTCAGAAGACTTTCTACAAGATGTATTGTGTTTCTCGGTTCGGGGTAGCACGGGAAATGTTTATGAAGTGACTGCGCGGAAGGTATCCCAAAAGCTTCGCGTGTCCTGCACATGTCAGGCAGGCCGAAACCGCATTTGGTGCAAGCATCTGACGGCCCTGTTCGACGGCGTCATTGAAAATCTGCTGTCAGACAATGTCGCCGACGTCGAAACTCTTGCAGCGTGGGGTGTCGGCGTTGAAGTTGAGCCACGGGATCAGCCTCGGAGAACGTCTCACTTTCGTGATCCGGTCACTAAGGTTTCCCCGGAGTTTTCACGTAGTGCGCCATTCGTTCTGCCCGCCATCGCCGGCAAGACCGTCGTCTTCACCGGCGCGCTGGAGAAGATGACGCGTGATGAAGCCAAGGCGATGGCCGAGCGGCTCGGCGCCAAGGCGGCCGGATCGGTGTCGAAGAAGACCGACTACGTCGTGGCCGGCCCCGGCGCCGGCTCCAAGCTCGCCGAGGCGAAGAAGCACGGCGTCCCGGTGCTGACCGAGGACGAATGGCTGGCAATGGTGGCGGGTTAGACACAGCCTAGCGCCGCACCAGCACCGCATAGGCGACCGCCGTCGACACCGCGGCGCCGAGCATCATCCACGCCAGCGGCAGCGCGGTGGTCGAGCCCGCCAGCAGCATCGACACGATCTGCGCGGCGGCAGCACCCACCGCCATCTGCACAAATCCGGCCAGCCCCGCGGCGGTGCCGGCGGCTTGCGGGCGAACGCTCACGGCGCCCGCCATGGCGTTCGGCAGCAGCAGGCCGCTGCCGTAGGAGATCACGAATTGCGGCACGAACACGGTCGCCGGTCCGCCGTCCGGATACAGCGACACCAGCGTCAGCGTCACGCAGGTCCCGGCGAAATGGATCGCGATGCCGGTGAGGATCACGGCATTGACGCCGTAGCGCTGCGCCAGCCGCGACACCGTGAAGTTGCCGGCCATGTAGCCGAGCGACATGATCGCAAACCACATGCCGTATTCGGCCGAGCTGCGGCCCATGATGGTGACGACGACATGCGGGCCGCCGCCGAGAAAGGTGAAGAACGAGGCTGAGCCGAGCGCGCCGCACAGCATGTAGCCATAATATTCGCGGCTTTTCAGCAGGGCGCGCCATTCGTGCCACAGCTTGCCGGGCGAAGCGGCGATACTCTGCGGCCGCGTTTCCGGCAGCCGCAACGTGGTCCACACCAGCAGCAGGGCGGCAAACAGCGCCGTGAACAGGAAGCTCGCTTCCCAGCCGAACATCGTGTCGAGCAGGCCGCCGATCAGCGGCGCCACCATTGGCGCGATCACCATGGCGGTGGTGACCAGCCCGAGCATGGCGGCGGCGCGGTCACGGTCGAACAGGTCGCGGATGATGGCGCGGCCGATCACCACGCCGGTGGCCGCACCGGCGGCCTGGATGATGCGGGCGACAATCAGCGCGCCGATCGAGGTGGCGGCCACGGCGGCCAGCGAGGCGATAACCGTCACCGCCAGCCCCCACAGCATCACCGGCCGGCGACCGTAGCGGTCGGACAACGGCCCCAGCACCAATTGCGCGCCGGCCAGGCTCAGCAGAAACAGCGACAGCGTCAGTTGCACCGTGGCGGTGTCGGTGCCGAGGCGCACCGCCATGTTCGGCAGCGCCGGCACCATGATGTTGAGCGTCAGCGGGCCGATGGCGGTCAGCGCCATCAGCAAAATCAGCAAAGGCCAGGGCTTGTCCGCGGTCGCCGCGGTTTTGAGATAGGTGTCTTTCACGAACAGTTCCCGGCAAATGGTCGGCGGCGATAATCGCCGGTTAGGTCAGAGCGGCCTGGTGGCGGCGTCGAGCCAGCGCTGCGCCGGCGCATCGACCAGCGGACCGAGTGCGTCACGCACGCGCCGGTGATAGGCGTCGGTCCAGACGCGTTCCTTGGCAGTGAGCAGGCGGGTGTCGATCAGCCGGCGGTCGATCGGCGCCAGCGTCAGGGTCTCGAATTCGAGCAGCGGCTTCTCGGCGCCGTCCGGCGCCGGCGCCGACGTGACCAGCACCAGATTCTCGATACGGATGCCATAGGCCGCGGTCTTGTAGTAGCCGGGCTCGTTGGACAGGATCATGCCGCGCAACAGCGGCACGGTGCCGAGCTTCGAGATGCGCGCCGGTCCCTCGTGCACCGACAGATAGCTGCCGACGCCATGCCCGGTGCCGTGGTCGAAGTCGAGCCCGGCCTGCCACAGCGCCGTGCGCGCCAGGGAATCGAGCTGGGCGCCGCTTGTGCCCTCCGGGAACACCGCGCAGGCGATGGCGATATGGCCTTTCAACACGCGGGTGAAGCGGTCGCGCATCTCGCCGGTCGGCGTGCCGATAGCGACGGTGCGGGTGATGTCGGTGGTGCCGTCTTCGTACTGCGCGCCGGAGTCGATCAGGAACAGTTCGTTCAGGCCGAGCTTGCGGTCGGTGGCGCGGGTGACGCGGTAATGCACGATGGCGCCGTTCGGGCCCGAGCCGGAAATGGTCGGGAACGAGATGTCCTTGAGCAGGCCGCTGTCGCGGCGGAAGCTTTCCAGCGCCTCGACCGCGCCGATCTCGGTCACCGCGCCGGACAACGCCTCGGCATCGAGCCAGGCGAGAAACCGCACCATCGCCACGCCGTCGCGCAGATGGGCGGCGCGGGCGCCGGCGATCTCGGCGGGGTTCTTGGCCGCCTTCATCAGCGTGATCGGATCGGCGCCACGCACCGGCTTGCCGCCGGCGCCGGTGACCAGGCGGGTGAGGGCGTCGGCGGCGCTGGCGGAGTCGAGCCGGACGGTCTTGTCCTTCATCGCGGCGAGGTCGCGCGTCAGGTCGTCGGGCGCTCGGACATCGGTGACTTCCTCCAGCGCGTGCCGGACGGCGTTGTCGAGCTTGGCGGCGTCGACATAGAGCGCCGGGCGGCCCTCCCGCGGAATGGTGGCAAAGGCGAGCGGTAGTGGCGTATGCGCCACGTCGGCGCCGCGAATATTGAACGCCCAGGCGACGTTTTGCGGATCGGACACCACGGCGATGTCGGCGCGCAGTTTGGCGAGTTCTGTGCGAATGCGCTTGATCTTGTCGGCCGCGCTCTCGCCGGCCAGCTTGATGTCGTGCACCACCACCGCGCCGCGCGGCGGGGCCGGGCGGTCGCTCCACAGCGCGTCGATCGGATTGCTGTCGACCGCGACCAATGTGGCGCTGGCTTCCGCGCAGGTCTTTTTCAGCTTGTCGGCGTTTTCCGAGGTGTGCAGCCACGGATCGAAGCCCAGCTTCATGCCGCTCTTGAGGTTCTTGTCCAGCCAGCGGTCCGGCGGGCTGTCAACGAGGTGCTCGATGGCGAAGGTTTGGGCGTCGACCTGCATCGCCGCCTGCACGGTGTAGCGGCCGTCGGCGAACAGCGCCGCGCAATCGTCAAGCACGATCGCCAGCCCGGCCGAGCCGGTGAACCCGGTGAGCCAGGCGAGGCGCTCCTCGCTCGCCGGCAAATATTCGTTCTGCTGGCGGTCGGCGCGCGGGACCACGAAGCCATCAAGCCCGCGCTGCTTCAGCCCGGCACGCAAGGCCGCGATTCGGGCCGCGCTGTGCGCGCCGTCGCTGGACTCATCGAAGGTCTGAAACCGGGCTTCGAACATGGGCGGCACTCTAGCGTCCAAATCGAAGCGGGCAATGCAGCCATGCGCGTGACGCACAGCGAGCCATGCGTGTCGCGCCGATAGGCACGGTCTGCCCGAATAAGTGTGCTGCGGTCGTTTGCCGGAGCAAAACTAACGTTTCGCTGACTCGGTTTTGTGCAGTGCAAATTTTCGAATCACAAAGAAGCCATAGATGTCACTGGCAATTAACCGTTCATGCCGGGATTACAGGGCTTCCATGCGTTGTCACGCATAGTTCGCAACTGCGAGATAGCCTATGTTGCATTGCAATAGTCAGGGACGGCACCAAGGAATTTGTTGTCACACCGCTGCAGGAGAACTTCACATGGTAGCTGTCACTTATGGCGTCGCCGGCGTTGGCGACGTCGCTTCAACGAAGGCCGCGCGGCCTGCCGATGCCGCGCCGCGCAAGAGCTGGTTCACGCGTTTCTTCGAGGCCCTGGTCGAGTCGCGCATGGAGCAGGCCCGGCGCGAGATCCGGCTGCACACCCGGCTGCTGCCTTACACGGTCGATGCCGACGGCAACGTGCGCATCAAGACCGCGTCCGGCGATATGCCGGTCGGCGGCTGGTAGTCCGCCGTATCGTTACCTTCGAAACTGCCCCGGCCGTCCGCGTCCGGGGCAGTTTTGTGTGGCGCCCCGCCTGAGCACGAGCGTCATCCAGCCATCGCGCGGGATGCGCCGTTCCAATGCAAAGCCTTGCGCGCGATACACGGCCAGCGCCGCATTGGCATGTGATGGCAGCAGGCCGGACAGCACGACGCGGCCGTTCGGGCCGGTCAGGCGGCGGATCGCCACCGCCAGGCGCATCAGCGGCCCGAGCAGGATATTGGCGAAGATCAGATCGTAGGGCGCATGCGCTGAAATCGTCTGCGATCGCGTACCGGTGGCGTGCACGAAGGTGATCAAGGGCGCGGTGCGGTTGTTGCGGGCATTGATCCGCGCCGAGGTGACGGCGACGGGGTCGATGTCGCTGGCGATCACGGACCGGCGCAGTGCCTTCGCTGCCGCCATCGCCAGCACGCCGGACCCGGTGCCGATATCGAGCACGCGGCGCGGCCGCCGCCGCTTGGCCAGGCCGGCCAGCGCCAGCAGGCAGCCATGCGTGGTGCCGTGATGGCCGGTGCCGAACGCCAGCGCCGCCTCGATCTCGATGCCGATGTCATTGGTCTTGACGCGGGCCCGGTCATGGGCGCCGTGCACCAGAAAGCGTCCGGCCCGCACCGGCTTGAGACCGGCGAGGCTTTGCGCCACCCAGTCGGCGGCGGCCACTTTTTCCAGCGTCAGCGCGACGGCGGCGGCATCGCCGGCGGCGACGGCAACGTGCGACCGCAGCACCGCTTCGTCGGGCGGCTCGCGGAAATGGATGGCCACCTGCCATTGCTCGTTTTCGCCCTCGAAGGCGTCGCAGGCAACATCATCGTCGCCGAAGATCTCGCCCAGATAGGACGAGATCCGCCGGGCGGTTTGCTGGTCGCAGGCAAGGCGGGCGACCGTGGTAGGGGCATCCATGGCGGGCGTCTCAGGCCGGGCGTCCGGCGCGCCGACATAGTCCGTCCCGGGACCGCCCGGTCAACCGCGATTTTACGTCTCAAACGGCGAAAACCACCCCGCCGGTTCCCCGGCGGAGTGGTTTCGGTGTAACGAGGCCGTCCTGCGTTTAGTTGCGGTAGGAGACGACGTCGCCGCGATACTGGCGGGCGCTACGGCGATACTGGCCATCGTCCGGGCAGTTACAGTCGACGCCGCGGACGTTGCGGACTTCGTTGACGTGCCGGACGCTGCCCGCCACATAACGGTTCACAACCTCGTTGCGGTGTTCAACCCGCACGCGGTTGGTGGTGTTCACCTTGCGCAGGGTGATGTTGCGCACCACCGTGTTCTGGCGGTGCACGACGATTTCGCGGTTGACCACCGGCTTGACGTGAACGACCAGGCGGTTTTCCTGGACCAGTTTGGTGCGCTTCACCACTTTGGTGTGGTCCTTGTAGCGGACGCGCGTGTTGACCTGAGCCGGTCCGCGAACCACCTTCCTGGTGTTGAATTGGTGGTCCGGCTTGCGGCAGTTACAGACCGGATCATAATAGGTGCCGGCCGCGGCCGGTGTCGGAGTGCCGGCATAGACCCCCAGCATGAGGACCGCCGCGCCGATCGCCTTAGCAAGATGTTTCATGTTCAACGCCCCGTTAACCATTTAAGTTATTTACCAAGCTCCATTTTTCAGCCTTTCGTGAGCCATGTAAAGAACAAAATTAACCATATTTCGCGAACCCCCATACACAGGGTTCGGTTGGAACTTTGGCCCCTACATGTTGTAGTTTCCCGTTTGGCGTCGGACCGGTTGCATCCGGTCCGGCGCGTCCCCTCAGGTCCGGCTTCCGCTTTTTGACGCCGCCGGACAGCGCTGTAGGGTTCTGGCAGGGACCAAAAGTGTCGGGCCGGGCGGTCAATGAGCCGGTATCGTTCAAAGGAAACGCCAGTGGCCAAAACCCTCCTCGAAGCCCGCCGCGAGCTTGCACTCGCCAACCGGATTGTCGCCAGCGAAGGCGTCATCGATGCCTTCGGCCATGTCAGCATGCGCCATCCCAACGATCCGGGCCGCTATCTGCTGTCGCGCTCGCGGGCCCCGGAACTGGTCACGCCGGAGGACTTCATTGAATACGACCTCGACTCCCGGCCGGCGCGCGATCCGGGTGTCGGGCAGTATTCCGAGCGGGTGATCCACGGCGAGATCTACAAGGCGCGGCCGGACGTGATGGCGGTGTGCCATCACCATGCGCCGGCCTTCATGCCGCTGCTCGCCACCCGCTCCGACTATGTTCCTGTGTTCCACCTCGGCGCGGTCGGCGGCATCAAGCCGCCTTACTGGGACCAGCAGGACGAGTTCGGCGACACCAACATGCTGGTGGTGAAGCCGGAGGAGGGCGCGTCGCTGGCGCGCGCGCTCGGTGAGGGCTGGATGGTGCTGATGAACCGGCACGGCGTCACCGTTGCCGGCACCAGCGTCAAAGACTGCATATTCCGCTGCGTCTTTTCCGCGATGAACGCCGAATATCAGGTGCGGGCCCTGTGCATCGGCCACAGCGTCGCGTCGCTGACGCCGGGCGAAGCGCAACTGGCCGGGCAGATCAGCACCCAAACCACGGGACTGGCGCGCGCCTGGGAGTACTGGTCGATGCGGGTGGCCAACAAGGCGGGCGGCCTGAAAGCTGAGGGCGGCAAAACCGCGCGCACGGCATCGAAATTAACGCCCGCTGTGAAACGCAAGGCGGCCAAGGCCGGCACACCGCGCCGGCGCTGACAGTTTCCGCTTCCTCGTCAGGCTGCGCCGGTGTTGAATGTCGCCCAATCGTGGGGGCCCCAATCATGCGGCTCATGCGAAAAACAGAAACAACAAGGGAGGATCGCAATGAAGGTTCACAAAAAAATTGCCGTGGCACTGGGGCTCATGGTTCCGCTGGCGCTGGCGGCCGCGCCGGCGATGGCGCAGGACACGCTCAAGGTCGTCATCGGGCAGATCAATAACTGGGAGAATCAGGCGCCGACGCTCGGTCAGGAAGCCGGCATCTTCAAGAAGCATGGCCTGGTGCTGGACAATACCGGCACGCAGGGCGCCGGCGAAACCATTCAGGCGGTGATCTCCGGCAGTGCCGATATTGGAGCCGGCGTCGGCGCCGCCGGCGTCATGCGGGCATTCGCGAAAGGTGCGCCGGTGCGCATTCTGGCGCCGGCCTTTACCGGCACCGGCGATCTATACTGGTACGTGAAAGCCGACTCCAAGCTCCAGAGCCTGAAGGACGCGACCGCCGACAACACCATTGCCTATTCCACCAACGGCTCGAGCACCCACAACCTTGTCACGGCCTTTATCCAGGAACTGGGCGCCAAGGCCAAGCCAACCGCGACCGGCGGGCCTCCGGGCACGCTGACCGCGGTGATGTCAGGTCAAATCGATATCGGCTGGGCGGCGCCGCCGTTCGGCTTGCAGGAAATTCAGGACGGCAAGATCCGCATTCTGGCGCGCGGCAGCGATGTGCCGTCGTTGCGCGGGCAGACCGTGCGGACGCTGATCGTCAATGCCGACTCGCTGAAGAACAAGCGCGAAGCGATCATGCGCTTCATGGAGGCCTATCGCGAGGCGGTCGACTGGATGTATTCCGACCCCAAGGCGATCGAGATGTACTCGGTCAAGATCAAGCGGCCGGTCCCGCTGCTCAAGGAATCGATGGACAAGTTCCAGCCGAAAGAGACGATGCAGACTGACACGTTTGCCGATCTCGAAGGTGCGATTGCCGATGCAGTCAAGCTTAAGTTCCTGGAAAAGCCGTTGACCAAGGAACAGATCGCCGAACTGATCCAGATTCCGCCGCGCAAGAAATAGCCGGCGTAGCGATATTAAATGCGTAGGGCCGCCCGATCGGGCGGCCCTTTTGTATTTGCCGGCAGGGAAAGAAACGCTCCGCCTGTTACTTCTTGGCCGGCTTCTTCGAGGACTTCTTGGCCACCTTCTTCTTGCCCTTTTTCGCCTTCGCAGCCTTCGGGGCCGGGCACGCCTTGTCCGACGTCACCTTGGCGCCGTCCTTGGTCGCGAAACAGGCGTTGGCATAGGTGAACTTCATGTTGCCGCGCGTGGCGCAGACCGGTGCGCGTCCGAGGCAGAAGATTGCCGGTGGCGCCGCTTTGGCAGCTGGCTTCTTCTTGCCTTTGGCTTCGCTTGAGCCCGCTGCACCGAGCACCAAGCCGATTGCCGCGACCGCGACCGCAGCCATATATCCAAGGTTCTTCAAGATCATCTTTGCCTCCCAGCATTGTTTGAATGCCGGCAATGTAGGCGAGCGACGGAGAATCGCGTCACGTAAACACCGCGCGTGCCGCGTGTCATTGAGCCGCGGCGTTCTGACGCCGCCGTTCATGCCGCATTCATGAAATTCAATGACGATCTTTGGCCGCGCCACTGATGGCCTTGAGCATGGCGGCGCGGCCGTCGTTGAGCGTCGCGCGCACACTGTCATGCTTGCCCAGCGCGCCCATTTCGCGCTGCCGCTTGACGGTGGCCTCCACCATCAAGGGCTCAAGGCCAAGCTCGCGCAGGGTGACGGCCGACTCTTCCATCTCGGCCGCGCGCCGTTCGCCATGGCTGGCCATGCGTTCGATGTTGTAATCGCCCATCTGGCCGAAATCGAGCGCCGGGTAATTGTTCTTCATCGAGACCAGCACTTCGTCGAGCAGGCCGGCGCGCGATGCCGCCAGATAACATTCGAGGGTGAGCGCCTCTATCCCCTTGATCATCACCGAGCGGATCATCTTGATCGCCGCCGCCTGGCCGGTGCCGCCGGGTATGACCTTGAGCTTCATTTCCAGTTCGCCCAGCAGCGGCGCGATTTCGTCAGCATGCGGCCCGGCAATCAGCAGCGGCGTCTTGTGCCGGGCCGGATGGATCGGCGCGATCACCGCGACGTCGACATAGCGCGCCTTGCCGTCGAGAAGTTTCGCGGTCTCCTGCTTGCGGCCGGGCGACACCGAGTTGATGTCGAGGTAATAGGGATTGCCGGCGAGGTGCGGCTCGACCGAGCGGGCCGCCTCCAGGCTGGAGGCCGCGGTGACCGCGGAGATGACCATGTCGGTGTCGCGCACCGCATCGGCGGCGGACTCCGCCAGCCGCACGCCGGCCTGTTCGCCCGCGGCCTTGAGTTTGGCTCCCGCGCTTTCCGGAAACAGGATGTCCCAGGCGGCGATGCGCTCAATGCCCGCCTCGCGCAGGCCGGAGGCGACCGCCTGGCCGGCTTCGCCGAAGCCGATGAAGGAAATGCGGGGCGTGTTGCGGCGAGTCATGCTCGGTGATCCCTGGGTCGTTTATTGATTGCCGCCATCGTAGAGCATTCCGGCCCGCGCGTCCCCGGCAGGTGAGGCAGCTACAGCATCGCCAGCGGCGTGGCCTTGCGCGGCGGCGGAAACGCCTGGTCCAGCGTGGCGAGATCGGCGGCGGTCAGCCGCAGCTCCAACGCCGCGAGGTTCTCCTCGACATGGGCGAGCGTCGACGCCTTGGGAATGGTGACGAGGCCGTCCTGCCGCAGCAGCCAGGCCAGCGCCACCTGCGCCGGCGTTGCGCCATGCCGCAAACCGACCGCGCGCAAGGCGGCATGGCCGAGCAGACGGCCTTGTTCGATCGGCGAGTAGGCCATGACCGGCATCTTGTGCTGCCGGCACCACGGCATCAGGTCGAATTCGATACCGCGCCGCGTCAGATTGTACAGCACCTGGCTGGTGGCGCAGGCGCTGCCGCCGGGCAGGGCGGCCACCTCCTGCATATCGTCGATACCAAAATTGCTGACGCCCCAGTCGCCGATCTTGCCGGCCTTCACCAGCGCGGCGAAGGCCTCCAGCGTTTCGGCCAACGGCTCGGCGCCACGCCAGTGCAACAAATAGAGATCGATGCGGTCGGTCTTGAGCCGTTTCAGGCTGCCCTCGCAGGCGGCAATGGTGCCGCGTCTGCTGGCATTCTCGGGTAGCACCTTGCTGACAATGAACACGCTGTCGCGCCGCGGCCCGACCGCGTCGGCAACAATCGCCTCGGCCTCGCCATCGCCATACATCTCGGCGGTGTCGATCAGCGTCACGCCAAGCGCCAGACCGTGTCGCAGCGCGGCGACCTCATCGGCGCGGCGCGGCGCGCTCTCCCCCATGCGCCAGGTGCCGAGGCCGTAAACCGGCATCGTCGCGCCGGAAGGGAGGGTGACGGTGGGGATGGGGGGCATGGCTGTCCGTGTCGTTATACGCAAACCGCAGTTTGCGTATAATTCGGGTCCTTACTTGTGTTCCGCCACCGGCGTACCGTGGGTGTGGAAGGACTCGATGGTCTTCAGGCCCCAGGCCTGGCCCTTCATGCGTTCCGCCTCGGTCCAGGTGATCGGCTTCCAGTCCGGCGCCAGAATAAGCCGCGCGCCGGCATTGGCCACTTCGACGCGGTTGCCGCCCGGCTCGTAGACGTAAAGGAAGAATGTCTGCTGCACCGCGTGCTTGTGCGGCCCGGTCTCGATGTGCACGCCGTTCTCCAGGAAAATGTCGGCGGCCAGCAGCACCTCCTCGCGCGAGTTCAGCGCGTAGGTGATGTGATGAAAGCGGCCGGGAATGCCGGTGTGGTCGCGCGTATAGGCGAAGTCGTAGGATTTGTTGGTGGCGGTGAACCATATGCCGGCCTCGGAACCGTCATTGAGCACGATGCGCTCGGTCAGCCGGAAGCCGAGATAGTCCTCGAAGAACTTGCGGCAGGCGGAGATGTCCGCCGCCAGCCCGTTCCAGTGGTCGAGCCGGCGCACGTTGCAGCCGCGGCCGGGAAACCGTTGCGCCTGGTTCTTCAGCGACGGCTTGAGTTCGGGCGGCGCCTCGTACCATTCGGTGTCATAATAGAGTTCGATGACGTGGCCGTCGGGATCCTTGCAGACGAAGGTCTTGCCGTGGCCGAGATCGCCGTCGGTCCAGCCGACGTCGAAGCCCGACCCCTTCAGCGCCATGGCCCGGCGTTCCAGCGCCTGCTCCGAGCGGGTGCGATAGGCGACATGGGCCATGCCGTTGGTCTTGGACGCCGTCAGCTTGAGCGAATAGCGCTCGTAGTCGTCATAGGCGCGCAAATAGATGCTGTCGCCTTTCGCGCCGCTTTCGGTCATGCCCATGACGTCGATGAAGAAGCGCGCGCTGGCGTCGAAGGTCGGCGTCAGCAGTTCGAGATGCCCAAGATGGGCGATGTCGTAGATCTGTTCCGGCTGCACAGGCGTCGCTCGCTTCCAGCGGGTTTTCGTTGACGCATAAAGCCACGGTCGACCGCCGTGGTCAAAGGCGGCGTCAGGCCACGGGCCGGGGCGCCGGCTGTTTGGCAAAGCCGCCCAGCCGCGATGTGAACCAGGCGCCGGCCTTGCGTGACAGCGTGACGGCGGCGTCATTGAACGGGCTGAAAGCGATGGCGCAGAGGAAGGCCACCGGGATGGTGGCGGCGCCGACGATCCAGCGCTGCGCCGATGCCTCCCAGCCGAGCGCGGACACAAAATCCAGCCCGCGCACGGAGAAGGCATAGATCACAGCCGCCTGCACCAGGTAGAGCGGAAACGAAATCCAGCCGAGAAAATGGGCGAGGCGGTTTTCGAACAGGCGGCGCGCCGGGGGAAAGAAGGCGACGCCGGCGGTGAGCGCGGTCGCGCAGAGGATGTAGTGCATTCCGAACCACAGGTTCAGGAACAGGCTCAGCACGATGCCCCCCGCGCAAAGCGCAACGCCGATCCGCGCTAGGCCATTGCTCCCTTCGAAGTGCCTGTAGACCTCGGCGATGATGATGCCGCCGATGAACAGCGCGTAAAAACTTTGCCACGCCGTCAGCACGATGAAGGTGAGCGCGAACACCCACATCCGCAGCGGCCAGCCGCGCACCAGCGCCAAAATTCCGAACACCAGGAACGAGCCGAAGAACTCGTAGGACATCGTCCACAGCGGCGGATTGTAGGTCGCCGCGTCCGAGTAATCGAAAAACACCGTGACCAGCGAGAACGTCAGAAGTCCTTCGAGGCTGGGAGTGAATTGCAGGAAATTGCCGAGCGGTGCCGGGCGCAGCTCTGCCGGCCCGATGACGCCGGTGATCATGAGCAGATAAGTGATGGCGCAGATCGCGAAGATCGGAATGACCAGCCGGACGTAGCGTCCGGCGGCGATCCGGACGAGGCCGCGGGCGTCGCCGGTGTTCAGATAGCGGATCGACAGCGAGAAGCCGGAGACGACGAAGAAGACGCACACCGCCAGCGTGCCATTGAGAAAGAACACCCGCGCCCACAGCGCGCGGTCTTCCATCAGCGCGTTGGCGGGCAGGCCGTCGATGAAGACGTGATAGAACAGCACCGCCACCGCAGCCCAGCCGCGCAAGCCGTCGAGGAAGTCATATCGTTTGGCGGCGTCCGGCATGACGGCGATTGAAGGGTTTTCCGGTTAATTTGACGTGTATCCCGCCCCCCGGCCGTCGCCCTTGGGCAAAGGGCTTATTGCGCGCATCGGTCGCTCGGCACAGACTGAAACGGGACAACAGGACACTTCAACATGAACGGGCCACCGATTTCGCGAGGCTTTCGCGGGCGCGGCCGCGGCAGTGACGCCAGCGCGCGGGTGCCGCCGGGCCAGCATCTGGTCACCGACTTTCCGGTGCTGTCGGCGGGACCGACGCCGCCGGCGGATTTGGCCAACTGGCGCTTCGCCATCGACGATGGCGACAGCCCGGTGGGTGAATGGAGCTGGGAGCAGTTCAACGCGCTGCCGCAAACCGACCTGACGGTCGACATCCACTGCGTCACCACCTGGTCGAAGCTCGACACCAGCTGGCGCGGCGTGACGATCGATGCGTTGCTGGAGGCGGCCGGGCTGGCCGAGCCGCCGGGACCGTTCGCGCTGATCCATTGCGACGGCGGTTATACCACCAATGTTCCGTCCGAAGATCTGGTCGACGGCAAGGCGATGATCGCGACGCAATTCGACGGCGAAGCGCTCGATCCCGAACACGGCGGACCGGCGCGGCTGCTGGTGCCGCATCTCTATTTCTGGAAGAGCGCCAAATGGGTGCAGCGCATCCAGTTCCTCGACAGCGAGGTTCCCGGCTTCTGGGAAGAGAACGGCTATCACATCTACGGCGACCCGTGGCGCGAGCAGCGTTATGACGGCGACTGAAAAGTCCACATCGGCGCCGCGGCGTCTGCAGTGGATGACGGCAACGGTTCGCGATGTGCTCGACGAGACGCCGCGGGTGCGCAGCCTGGTGCTCGACATTCCCGGTTGGCCTGGTCATCGCGCCGGCCAGCATGTCGATGTCCGGCTCACGTCGGAAGACGGCTATCAGGCGCAGCGCAGCTATTCGGTCGCTTCGCCGCCGGAAGCGCCGCAGGTGATGCTGACGGTCGAACGGCTCCCTGACGGCGAAGTGTCGTCTTATCTGGCAGGCGACCTGCGGGTGGGGGATAGCTTCGAATTGCGCGGGCCGATCGGCGGCTACTTCGTCTGGATCGCGGCGCTCGGCGGCCCGCTATTTCTGGTCGGCGGCGGCTCCGGTATCGTGCCGCTGATGGCGATGCTGCGGCACCGGGCTGCGGCGTCATCGCAGGTTGCGGCGACGCTGCTGTATTCGTCGCGCACCGCAGCCGACATCATATACCGGAGCGAGCTCGACCGACTGGCGGGGAAGGGCGACGCGTTCAGGCTCGTGCACACGCTGACGCGCGAGCGACCGTCCGGCTGGACCGGCCTGGCGCGCCGGATCGATCGCGCCATGCTGGCGGAGACGGCCTTTACGCCGGAGGCCAGCCCGCGCATCTTTATCTGCGGACCGACACCGTTCGTCGAAACCGCCGCGACTCATCTGCGCGACCTCGGCCACACGGCGCATCTGATCAAGACCGAGCGTTTCGGCCCCAGCGGACGCTAGACAAAGAAAAGCCGCCGACGCCGGCGGCTTTCTTCAGCTCAAGCCACGTGTGGCGCTACTTGAGCTGGTCGGAGATGCTTTTGAACTTGGTGTTCAGGGTGGTGCCGAGGCCGTTGACGACGGCGATGATGGCCACCGAGATGCCGGCGGCGATCAGGCCGTATTCAATGGCGGTGGCGCCGCTTTCGTCTTTCAGAAACGCTACAAGCTTGGACATGAGTGGTACTCCGTTTTGTGAACAGGGTGCCAACCTAGGCCTGACAAGCTAACGATGCGTTCTGAGATCACCTCAAATGCGTTAATGCGCGTTTATGATGGGTGGTAAAATTTTCGGTTTTGCGGACCTGCAATGGGAACCTTTCGGCACACGCCAGTTCGTTCAGGCATCTTCGGGATTGTCGACGTAAACGAGGCCTGCTTTCGCCAGCGGTTCGCGCATGTTGTACATGTCGAGCCCGAGAATGCCGGCAGCCAGTTTCTGGCGTTTGGCTTCTTCGTCGTCAGCGCGCTTCTGCGCCCTGGCCGCAACCTCGACCGCGAGCTTGTTCGGCACGATGACGACGCCGTCGTCGTCGGCCACCACCACGTCGCCGGGAATGACGTTGACGCCGGCGCAGACCACCGGAATGTTGACCGCGCCGAGCGTGGCTTTGACCGTGCCCTTGGCCGAGATCGCCCGCGACCAGACCGGGAAGCCCATCTCCTTCAGCGTCGCCACGTCGCGGCAGCCGGCATCGATGACGAGGCCCTTGACGCCGCGCGCCTTCAGCGAGGTGGCGAGCAGATCACCGAACATGCCGTCGGTATTGTCGGCGGTGCAGCCGAGCACGACGATGTCGCCGGGCTGGCACTGTTCGATGGCGACGTGGATCATCCAGTTGTCGCCGGGCTGAGCCAGGATGGTGACGGCGGGACCGGCGATCGATGCGCCAGCCCAGATCGGCCGCATATAGGGCTTCATCAGGCCGGAGCGGCCAAGCGCTTCATGCACGGTCGAGACGCCGAGCGCCTGCATGGTGCCGATGGCGTTGGCATCGGCGCGCCTGATTTTGCGAACGACGCCGGGCTTCATTTGGTTCTCCTGGATTGTCCCGGACGCGGTGCAGCGCGGGAGCGTTGCACCGCGGTGCCGGGACCTTAGCAAATTCGGAAGTGTGACGATCCCGGGTCTGCGGGCGCAACATTTCATGTTGCGCCGCGCCCGGGACAAGAAAGGCCTACCCCAGTTCCGTCGCCACCCGCGGGAACAGGGTCTGATAGGCCTCGCCATAGGTCATCGGCACGCCGGTATTGCGGGAGCCCTGAATGCCGCGGTTCAGCGCGACGCGCTCGTAATAGCCCCACAAATGCTTCTGCGCGGCCAGGATCTGGAACGCCTTGTATTTCTGATCCCAGACCTCGTCGATCTTGAGAATGAGGTCGGGCTTGTAGTTGCACTGTTCCGGCTGGTGCGGTTCGAACAGGAAGACCGGCGGCGCCGAATATTTGTACTTCGCGCCCGGCTTGTGGCCCATGGCCTGCGCGACAACGCGCGTCTCCTGGGCGAAATGCGCGGCGTTCGGATGATCGAAATTGTACGGGTCTTCGAGCGCGTGGGTCAGCACGAAGGCGGGGTTGAGTTCGCGGTAAATGTCGACCATGCGGTCGAAGTGCTGCTCGTTAAGCTTGAGCGGATAGTCGCCGCAGTCGAAGAACTCGATCTCGGCGCCCAGCAGCGCGGCGGCGCGCTCGGCTTCGTCCTTGCGCCTGGCCTTGACCGACTCCAGCGTGGCGCCGGCTTCCTTCCAGGCGAACTGGCTTTCGCCGCGCTCGCCGAACGACATGCAGACGATCTTGACCCGGTAGCCCTTTTTGGCGTGCAGGGCGACGGCGCCGCCGGCGCGCCAGACGAAGTCGCCGGGGTGGGCGGTGATGACGAGCCCGGTCTTGCCTTGGTCGGCCATGCTTGAGGTCTCTCTGCGGTATCGGTGTGGTGCGGTCGGGAGGTCGGGTGGGTTGGAGCGTATTCAGCCGCGACCGGCCATCGCGTCAAGCCGGAGCGGCAGCAACATCTCTGGAACGCAGCGCACAATATTTGAGAGGGATGCCTAATAATTAGACAGTAATAGTTCCGTCGCAATGATGACTTTCTGGGCACGTCCTACATAGTCCATAAAAAACAAACGGTTAACACGCTTCTGCAACCTTGGCACAGGGCTTGCGAAACCCTTCCCGCGCGAAAGTCGCAGGGATTAAACGCGCGCGTCAAACGCAGGGGATTTCGCTCATGCTCCACATCGTTAAATCGGCCGCCAGGCGGCCGAATGTCCGTGGCTGGTTGTCGGCCGCCGCGGGATTGGCTGTTGTTGCCACCGTTGCCGCTTCGCCGGCCGCGGCCCAGGACACCATCAAAGTCGGCGTGCTCCACTCGCTCTCGGGCACCATGGCGATCAGCGAGACCACGCTGAAGGACACCGTTCTGTTCATGATCGATGAGCAGAACAAGAAGGGCGGCGTGCTGGGCAAGAAGCTCGAAGCCGTCGTCGTCGATCCCGCCTCGAACTGGCCGCTGTTCGCAGAAAAGGCACGCGAACTGATTTCCAAGGACAAGGTTCAGGTCGTGTTCGGCTGCTGGACCTCGGTGTCGCGCAAGTCGGTGCTGCCGGTGTTCAAGGAGCTCAATTCGATCCTGTTCTACCCGGTGCAGTACGAAGGCGAGGAGAGCGAGCGCAACGTATTCTACACCGGCGCCGCGCCGAACCAGCAGGCCATCCCGGCCGTCGATTACCTGATGAGCAAGGACGGCGGTTCGGTGAAGCGCTGGGTGCTGGCGGGCACCGACTATGTCTACCCGCGCACCACCAACCGTATTCTCGAGGCCTATCTGAAGTCCAAGGGCGTCGCCGAAGCCGACATCATGATCAACTACACGCCGTTCGGGCATTCCGATTGGCAGACCATCGTGTCGGACATCAAGAAGTTCGGCTCGGCCGGCAAGAAGACCGCCGTGGTCTCCACCATCAACGGCGATGCCAACGTTCCCTTCTACAAGGAGCTCGGCAACCAGGGCATCAAGGCGACCGACATTCCGGTCGTGGCGTTCTCGGTCGGCGAGGAAGAACTTGCCGGTCTCGACACCAAGCCGCTGCTCGGCCACCTGGCCGCCTGGAACTACTTCCAGTCGATCAAGGATCCGGCCAACGCCGAGTTCATCAAGAAGTGGCAGGCTTTCACCAAGAACCCGAAGCGCACCACCAACGACCCGATGGAAGCAACCGTGATCGGCTTCAACATGTGGGTGAAGGCGGTCGAGAAGGCGAAGACCACGGACACCGACAAGGTCATCGCGGCTCTGCCGGGCATCGAAGCGCCGAACCTGACCGGCGGCATGTCGAAGATGCTTCCGAACCATCACATCACCAAGCCGGTGTTCGTTGGCGAAATCCGCGCCGACGGCCAGTTCGATGTGGTGTGGAAGACCAAGGGCCTGGTCCCCGGCGATGCCTGGACCGACTTCCTGCCCGGTTCGAAGGACCTGGAAGCCGACTGGGTCGACCTCAAGTGCGGCAACTACAACAAGGTCACCAAGAAGTGCGGCGGCGCCTCCTGAGGCCGGCTGTCCACACGACGTGACCTGATCGACTGAACCCGGAGGCGGCGGCCTGCCGCCGCCTCCAAGCTCCCAACATCGACGCCGGGAACGATCGCCATGCGTGCCCTCTACGACCGCATCACCGCGCTCGTATTCGCCCTCGGCTTGCTTGCCGCCGTCGCCGGCTCTGCTCATGCCGGTCCTTACGAAGACGCTCTGGCCGGCTTCACCACCGACAGTTTCACCGACACGTTCGAAGCCATCGACGGCGTCGTCGCCAGCGGCAGTCCGATGGCCGCGCAACTGCTGGAAGCGTTGCAGGACAGCCGCCTGCAATTCAGCGCCGCCGAGAAAAAAGTTTTCATCAAGACCCGGGATGGCGCGCTGCTCGATGCCGCCACCGGCGAACCGGCCGTCGGCGCGCCACCCGCCGATCTCGCGAACGTGCGGCTCAACAACCGCCTGCGTGGCGCGCTCAACGCCGCCATCGGCGCCCTGACGCTGATGGCGCCGGATCCCGGCCGGCGCCTGAGCGCCGCGCAGTCGGTGTTCCGGTCGCGCGACTCCTCCGCCTTGCCGGCGGTGGAGAAGGCGCTGGAGGCCGAAACCAACGCGCGGGTGAAAAAGGCGCTGACCGAGGCGCGCGCTGCCATCATCGTGATGTCGGATGACGCCAGCCCTGACAACAAGATCGCCGCCATCGCCGTGATCCGCGACCGCAGCGACCAGGAGTCGCTGGCGCTGATGTCCGGTCTGCCGGCCAACGCGCCGCCGGAGGTGCGCGCCGCCGCCACCGACGCGATCGCCAAGATTCAGAGCAATCTCGCCATCTGGCGCACCGTGCAGAACTTCTGGTACGGGCTGTCGCTCGGCTCGGTGCTGCTGCTGGCGGCCATCGGCCTCGCCATCACCTTCGGCGTCATGGGCGTCATCAACATGGCGCATGGCGAGATGGTGATGCTCGGCGCCTATACGACCTTTGTGGTGCAGGATCTCATCCGCACCAGCTTCCCCGGCCTGTTCGACTATTCGCTCGCCTTTGCTTTGCCGCTGGCCTTCATCGTCGCCGGCGCGGTCGGCATCCTGATCGAACGCACCGTCATCCGGTATCTCTATGGCCGGCCGCTGGAAACGCTGCTCGCCACCTGGGGCATTTCGCTGGTGCTGATGCAGGCGGTGCGCGCCGTTTTCGGCCCAACCAACAAGGAAGTCGGCAACCCGAGCTGGATGTCGGGCGCCTTCGATCTCGGCGGCATCCTTATCACGTATAACCGCATGTGGATCATCATCTTCACCGGCATCGTGTTCGTCGCGCTGCTGGCGATGCTGCGCTACACGCGGCTCGGCCTTGAGATGCGCGCGGTCACCCAGAACCGGCAGATGGCGGCGGCGGTTGGCATCCGCACCGCGCGCATCGATGCGCTGACCTTCGGTCTCGGCTCCGGCATCGCCGGTATCGCCGGCGTGGCGCTGTCGCAGATCGACAATGTCAGCCCGAACCTCGGACAGGGCTACATCATCGACAGTTTCATGGTCGTGGTATTCGGCGGTGTCGGCAATCTTTGGGGCACGCTGGTCGGCGCGCTGACGCTCGGCATCGCCAACAAGTTCCTCGAACCCTTCGCCGGCGCGGTGCTGGCCAAGATCGCCATCCTCGTCTTCATCATTCTGTTTATCCAGAAGCGCCCGCGCGGCATGTTCGCGCTCAAGGGCAGGGCGATAGAGGCATGACGCGCGCGTTCGCCACGAACTCTCTTCACCTCTCCCCGCCGTGCGGGGAGAGGTCGGCGCGCCGTATGCGCGGTGATGTAAATGTTCGATGCTTTATGGCGCGCCGGGTGAGGGGCCGTGCATCGCCCCTCACCCGGCTCGGACCTGCCGGTCCTCGCCACCCTCTCCCCGCAGTGCGGGGAGAGGGAAGAAGCGCCGCGCCACGCCCGTGCGGGAGCGGCTCATGCTGACCTCCCGCCACCCGCTCATTCATCTGCTCGACCGCGGCGCCGTGCTGTTCCTGGTGCTGCTTGGCGCCTTTGCCATCGCCATTCCGGTGCTGAACCTGCTGGTGCCGTCGGGCTCGACCTTCCACGTCTCGACCTACCTGGTGTCGCTGTTCGGCAAATATGTCTGCTACGGATTGCTCGCGCTCTCGATCGACCTGATCTGGGGTTATGTCGGTATCCTGTCGCTCGGCCACGGCGCGTTCTTCGCGCTCGGCGGCTATGCCATGGGCATGTACCTGATGCGCCAGATCGGCACCCGCGGCGTCTATGCCGATCCGATCCTGCCCGACTTCATGGTGTTCCTGAACTGGAAGGAATTGCCGTTCTTCTGGTACTTTTTCGATCACTTTGCCTATGCGGCGCTGATGGTGCTGTTGGTGCCGGGCCTGCTGGCCTTTGTTTTCGGCTGGTTCGCGTTCCGCAGCCGCGTCACCGGCGTCTATCTCTCGATCATCACCCAGGCGCTGACCTATGCGCTGCTGCTCGCCTTCTTCCGCAACGACTTCGGCTTCGGCGGCAATAACGGCCTGACCGATTTCAAGGACATCCTCGGCTTCAACGTACAGTCGGAGGCGACGCGCAATTCGCTGTTCTTCATCTCGTGCGTGATGCTGGCCATCTGCTTCCTGATCTGCCGCGCCATCGTCACCTCGAAATTCGGCAAGGTGCTGGTGGCGATCCGCGACGCCGAGTCGCGCACGCGCTTCCTCGGCTACCGGGTCGAGGCCTACAAGCTGTTCGTGTTCACGCTGTCGGCCTGCATGGCCGGCATTGCCGGCGCGCTCTACGTGCCGCAGGTCGGCATCATCAATCCGGGCGAGTTCGCGCCGGCCAATTCGATCGAGGCGGTGATCTGGGTCGCGGTCGGCGGCCGCGGCACGCTGACCGGCGCGGTGCTCGGCGCCTTCGTCGTCAACTACGCCAAGACCTATTTCACTTCCGGCTTCCTGGCGGAGTACTGGCTGTTCATGCTCGGCGCGCTGTTCATCGGCACCACGCTCTTCATGCCGCGCGGCATCATCGGCACCTACAACCACTGGCGCGCCAACCGTGCCGAGCGCAAGGACGCCGAACGGGACGGTGCGCCGCCGCTGGCGTCGCCGAGAGCGGCGGAGTAGGGCCCATGGTCGACCGGCAAACCACCTCGGCGCTGCTTTACCTCGACGGCATCAGCGTGTCGTTCGACGGTTTCCGCGCGCTCAACGAACTGTCCTTCATCGTCGAGCCCGGCGAGATGCGGGCGATCATCGGCCCGAACGGCGCCGGCAAGACCACCATGATGGACGTCATCACCGGCAAGACGCGGCCCGATTCCGGCGACGTCTACTTCCAGGAAGGCACCGTCGATTTGTCCAAGCTGGACGAGACCGAAATCGCCTCGCTCGGCATCGGCCGCAAATTCCAGAAGCCGACGGTGTTCGAAATGCACACCGTCGAGGACAACCTGCAACTGGCGCTGAAGAACGACCGCGGCGTACGCGCCACCCTGCTGTGGCAGAGCACGGCCGAACAGGAAAAGCGCATCGACGCGCTGCTGGATCGCGTCCGCCTCAAGCCGCTGCGCTCGCGCATCGCCGGCAGCCTGTCGCACGGCCAGAAACAGTGGCTGGAAATCGCCATGCTGCTGGCGCAGGACCCGAAGCTGCTGCTGGTCGACGAACCGGTCGCCGGCATGACCGACGTCGAGACCATGCAGACGGCGGAGCTGCTGAAGGAAATCAACCGCCACCACACCGTGGTGGTGGTCGAGCACGACATGGCCTTCGTCCGCGAACTCGGCGTCAAGGTGACGTGCCTGCACGAAGGCTCAGTGCTGGCTGAAGGCTCGATCGACGATGTCTCGACGGACGAGCGGGTGGTGGAAGTGTATTTGGGGCGGTGATGATGAGCGATTGGATACTGGACTTTTCCCGGGCGCAGCGCAGCGCGCTTGCGGTGCGCTGCAGACCCGGGATCGTCCCAAACGCGACGCTTGTAACGATCCCGGATCTGCGGTGCAGCACTTCGCTGCGCTCGTGCCGCACCGCGTCCGGGAAAAGAGGCTAGGTATGCTCGAGGCAACCAACATCAGTCTCCACTACGGCGCGGCGCAGGCGCTGCGCGGCATTTCGCTCAACGCCGAGGTCGGCAAGGTGACCTGCGTGCTGGGCCGCAACGGCGTCGGCAAGACCAGCCTGTTGCGCGCCATTGTCGGCCAGCGCCCGGTCAGCGGCGGCACCATTAAGCTCGGCGGCGCCGACATCACCCGCATGGCCACCGTCGACCGCGCCCGCAGCGGCATCGCCTTCGTGCCGCAGGGCCGCGAAATATTTCCGCTGCTGACGGTCGAGGAAAATCTCGAGACCGCTTTTGCGCCGCTCAAGCGCGCCGACCGCACGATCCCCGACGACGTGTTCACGCTGTTCCCGGTGCTCAAGTCGATGCTCGGCCGCCGCGGCGGCGATCTGTCCGGCGGCCAGCAGCAGCAACTGGCGATCGGCCGTGCGCTCACCATGCGGCCGCGGCTGTTGCTGCTCGACGAGCCGACCGAAGGCATCCAGCCGTCGATTATCAAGGACATCGGCCGCGCCATCAGCTATCTGCGCTCGCTCGGCGGCATGGCGATCGTGCTGGTCGAGCAGTATCTCGATTTCGCGCAGGAGCTGGGCGATCATCTGGTCGTCATGGACCGCGGCGCGATCGTCTATTCCAGCGACAAGGCGAACCTGGACGAAGCGGCGCTGAAGCGGGCGCTGGCGATTTGAGGTTTCTTCACCTCCCCCTTGCGGGGAGGTCGCCCGCCGCAGGCGGGCGGGTGGGGGTGATTTTATGATATCGATGGCCCAGCCTTTACCCCCCTCCCTAACCCTCCCCCACAAGGGGGGAGGGAACAGGTCAGAATTCGTGGCCAACGCCAAAGACAACAAGATATTCGCCGGCAACCGCGCCACCGGCCACATCGGCCTCACGGTCGCCGCGCAGGACGGCCGCACGCGGCGCGGCACCGTCTATGAAGACGGCTCGCTGCGCGTGCGCTTTCCCAATGTCGAGGCCGGCGCGCTGGAGGCGGTGATCGTCAACACCGGCGGCGGCATGACCGGCGGCGACCGCTTTGCCATCGATATCGCGCTGGGCGAGGGCGCCGCGCTGGTGGCCGGCACCGCCGCGGCGGAAAAGATCTACCGCTCCAATGGACCGGACGCGGAAATGAGCCTGCGGCTGAAAGTGGCCGCCGGCGCGCGCCTCGCCTGGCTGCCGCAGGAGAGCATCTTGTTCGACCGCGCCCGGCTGTCGCGGAGCATCGACATCGATATTGCCGATGGGGCGTCGGCGCTGGTCGCCGAGGCGGTGGTGTTCGGCCGCGCCGCCATGGGCGAGGCGATGAACGAGGGTCTGTTCGCCGACCGCTGGCGGGTGCGCCGCGCCGGAAAGCTGGTCTATGCCGACAGCCTGCGGCTCGACGGCGCCATTGCCGAGAGGCTCGGGCGGGCCGCCGTCACCCAAGGCGGCATTGCGATCGCCACCGTGCTGATCGCGCCGGCCGATGTGAGCCAGTTGCCGCAAAAGCTTGAAGATGTGCGCGCGCTGGGCGATCATTTTGCCGGCGAGGTCGGCATCTCGGCCTGGAACGGCATCGCGGTGGCGCGGCTCTGCGCCCGGGACGGTGCGAAGCTGCGCCACGATCTGATCGCCGTCCTGGCGGCGCTGGGGACCAGCGTGCCGCGGCTGTGGTTGAATTGAGGGGCGCGTGACGATGCGCCAAGGGAAAGCAGCATGAATCTGACGCCGCGTGAGAAAGACAAATTGCTGATCGCCATGGCAGCGATCGTGGCGCGTCGCCGCCTCGAGCGCGGCGTCAAGCTGAACCATCCCGAAGCGGTGGCGCTGATTTCCGAATTCATCGTCGAGGGCGCGCGCGACGGCCGCTCGGTCGCCGATTTGATGCGCGACGGCGCCTCGGTGATCAGCCGCGCCCAGGTGATGGACGGCATTGCCGAGATGATCCATGACATCCAGGTGGAAGCGACGTTTCCCGACGGCACCAAGCTCGTCACCGTGCACAATCCGATCCGTTGAAAAGGGCCTTACGATGAACCGCATTCTCTCCGTCTTCGCACTTCTGATGCTCGGCGCGAGCCCGGCGCTCGCGCATGTCGGGCATGGCGCCACCGAATCTTTCATGGCGGGCGTCGCGCATCCGTTTGGCGGGCTCGATCATATCGCGGTCATGATCGCGGTCGGCCTGTGGGCGGCGCTGAAGGGCGGCCGCGCGCTGTGGCTGTGGCCGGCGGCCTTTGTCGGCGTGATGCTCATCGGCGGCGGGCTCGGCATGGCGGGCGTCGACTTGCCGCTGGTCGAGCCGGCGATCCTCGCCTCGGTGGTGGCGATCGGCCTGCTGGTAGCGCTGGCGGTCAACATGCCGCTGTGGGCCGGTGCGGCGGTGGTCGGCGCCTTCGCGCTGTTCCACGGCCATGCGCATGGCACCGAGGCCGGCCTCGGCGGCGCCGAGTACATGGCCGGCTTTGCTATTGCCACCGCGACGCTGCATCTGATCGGCATCGGCTTCGCGCTACTGATGGCGCGCAACGCGCTGCGCCCGGCGATCCGCGGTGCCGGTGTGGTGTGCGTGGTGGTGGGCGCCGGACTGATCGCGGGGGTCATCTGATGATCCCCGGCGAGATGTTCGTCCAGGACGGCGAGATCGAGCTGAACGCCGGCCGCAAGACGGTCACGCTGACGGTCGCCAACAGCGGCGACCGTCCGATCCAAGTCGGGTCGCACTACCACTTCTTCGAGACCAACCCGGCGCTGAAATTCGAGCGCAAAAAGGCGCGCGGCATGCGGCTTGATATCGCCGCCGGCACCGCGGTGCGTTTCGAGCCGGGGCAGACCCGCGACGTGACGCTGGTCGCGCTGGCCGGCAAGCGTACGGTCTACGGTTTTCGCGGCGATGTGATGGGGAAGCTGTGACGCCCCGGATCATGACCCCCAAAAGCCATAACGGGCAGACCGTCGTCTGCCCGTCACAAGCTCTCGGATCCATTTCCGGGCTGCGCGCGTGAGCGCGCCACTCGGTACCCAGTTACTGAGAGCCAGGACCGGCAATCACGGACCACGAATGCTGCGAGCAGCGTCCACGTCCCAAGCTTGCTTCGGTCACGGCGGCCTTCCGTGTCCGGCAGAGCCGAAGATGGATGACCTGACATGAAGGCTACGCCGACCGCGTGCCGTTGCAAGCGCCTTCGCGGGCCGGTTGATAACTGTGGGGATAAGGTGCTGCCGCGGGTCGACGCGATGTTGCGAGCCAGGGTCGAACGGCAAACTCAGCCTGTTCCCTCCCCCCTTGTGGGGGAGGGTTAGGGAGGGGGGTGTATGCCACACGCCGTTGTCAGCCCGCAAAAACGTCGTCAGGCGAAGACGCTTCGTCGCGGCATGACACGCGCGGAGACTTTGTTGTGGCGATATCTCAAAGCGCATCACCTTGATGGCGTGCAATTTCGCCGCCAGACGCCGGTCGGTCCGTACATCGCGGATTTCTGCAGCCATCGCATGCGCCTGGTCGTCGAGGTCGATGGCGAGACGCACGACTTTCAAGACCGGCATCAGCGTGATGCCATGCGCGACCGCTGGTTCGCGTCGCAAGGCTATCGTGTGCTGCGTTTCACCAATGATGATGTTCTCAGAAATCTCGAAGGCGTCATTGCCACCGTCGCCGGTGCATTACCCCCCTCCCTGTCCCTCCCCCACAAGGGGGGAGGGAACCCCAAAAATTCCGACGGAGCCTGATCATGTCCGTGAAAATGAAGCGCGCCGCCTATGCCGACATGTTCGGCCCGACCACCGGCGACCGTGTGCGGCTGGCCGACACCGACCTGATCATCGAGGTCGAGAAGGACTTCACCGTGTACGGCGAGGAGGTGAAGTTCGGCGGCGGCAAGGTGATCCGCGACGGCATGGGCCAGTCGCAGCTCACCAGCAAGCAGGGCGCCGTCGACACCGTCATCACCAACGCGCTGATCCTCGACCACTGGGGCATCGTCAAGGCCGACGTCGGCATCAAGAACGGCCTGATCGCCGCCATCGGCAAGGCCGGCAACCCCGACATCCAGCCCGGCGTCACCATCATCATCGGGCCCGGCACCGAGATCATCGCCGGCGAAGGCAAGATCCTCACCGCCGGCGGCTTCGACAGCCATATCCATTTCATCTGCCCGCAGCAGGTCGACGAGGCGCTCAACTCGGGCGTCACCTCGATGCTCGGCGGCGGCACCGGCCCCGCCGCCGGCACCAACGCCACCACCTGCACGCCGGGGCCGTGGCATCTCGGCCGCATGATCCAGGCCGCCGACGCGTTCCCGGTCAATCTCGGCTTTGCCGGCAAGGGCAATGCGTCGCGCCCGGCGGCGCTGGAGGAGATGGTCAAGGCCGGCGCCTGCGCGCTGAAGCTGCACGAGGACTGGGGCACCACGCCGGCGGCGATCGACAACTGCCTGTCGGTGGCCGACAAATACGACGTGCAGGTGATGATCCACACCGACACGCTGAACGAATCCGGCTTCGTCGAGGACACCATCAAGGCGTTCAAGGGCCGCACTATCCACGCCTTCCACACCGAAGGCGCCGGCGGCGGTCACGCCCCCGACATCATGAAGGTGGCGGGCCTGAAGAACGTGCTGCCGTCGTCGACCAACCCGACGCGGCCCTACACCGTCAACACGCTCGACGAACATCTCGATATGCTGATGGTGTGCCACCATCTCGATCCATCGATCGCCGAGGATCTGTCGTTTGCCGAAAGCCGCATCCGCAAGGAAACCATCGCGGCGGAAGACATCCTGCACGACCTCGGCGCGCTGTCGATGATGTCGTCGGACAGTCAGGCGATGGGCCGGCTCGGCGAGGTCATCATCCGCACCTGGCAGACCGCCGACAAGATGAAGAAACAGCGCGGTGCGCTCCCCGGCGAGACAGGCAACAACGACAACAAGCGGGTCAAGCGTTATATCGCCAAATACACCATCAACCCGGCGATCGCGCACGGCGTGTCGAAGCACATCGGCTCGGTCGAGAAGGGCAAGCTCGCCGATCTCGTGATCTGGTCGCCGGCCTTCTTCGGCGTCAAGCCGGACATGGTGATCAAGGGCGGCACCATCGTCGCGGCGCTGATGGGCGATCCCAACGCCTCGATCCCGACGCCGCAGCCGGTGCATTACCGGCCGATGTTCGGCGCCTTCGGCAAGGCGCTCACCGCCTCGTCGCTGGTGTTCGTCTCCAAGGCGGCGGCGCGCTCGAACCTGCGCAACCAGCTCGGCGTCGAGAAGACCTTCGTCGGTGTCGAGAACACGCGCAAGATCAACAAGAAGAGCATGATCCACAACGACGCCACGCCGAACATCGAGATCGACGCCGAGACCTACGAGGTGCGGGCGGATGGCGAGTTGCTGACCTGCGCGCCGGCGGAGGTGCTGCCGATGGCGCAGCGGTATTTTCTGTTTTGACTTCTTATCCCTCCCCCGCTTTCGGGGGAGGGTGGCCGCCGGAGGCGGCCGGGTGGGGGCCGTTGGCGAACCCCACCCCGGCTCGCTACGCTCGCCGACTCTCCCCTTTCAGGGGAGGGATAAGGAAGAAACATGCACCGCGTCACATCCATCAAATCCGCCGCCGACTGGAACGCCGCGCAAGTCATCGACCGCGTCGTGCTCGACGCCGATGACCGCAACCGGCGCCGCATCGTGCTGACCGGCGAGAAGGGCACCGAACTCCTGCTCGACTTTGAAAAACCGGTCAGCCTGCGCGATGGCGACGGGCTGGTGCTCGATAACGGCGCGATCGTCGCCGTGGTCGGCGCGCCGGAGAGGCTGGTCGAAATCTGCGCGCACGGGGTGGAGTCGGTGCGGCTCGCCTGGCATCTCGGCAACCGCCACACTGACGTGCAGATCGTCGGCGAGCATCTCCGCATCCGCCGCGATCATGTGCTCGAGGACATGTTGCGCGGCCTCGGCGCGCTTTTGATTCCGCTGGAGGCGGCGTTCGATCCGGAGTCTCCGGCGCCGGGTAAGGAGCATGATCACGGGCATGATCATGGATGATGTGCCGCGCAAAACTCCTTTATCCCTCCCCCCGCGAAGCGGTGGGGAGGGTCGACGCATGTCGCGCAAGCGACGTGCGTCGGGGTGGGGGGCTTCTTCGGAAACGCCGGCGCAAGCCGCTCCCCCCACCCCCGACCCCTCCCCACCACTCACTGCGTTCGTGGGGGGAGGGGAGAAGTCGCTTTACCGCCTGATGGCTTGGCTCTCACCGGCGTACCCGGTCGGCGCCTTCTCCTATTCCAGCGGCATCGAATGGGCGATCGAGGCCGGCGACGTCACCGACGCCGTGACGCTCAAGGACTGGCTCGCCGTCATGCTGGCCGAAGGCGGCGGCTATTGCGACGCCGTCTTCCTGGCGCAGGCGCACCGCGCCAGCGCAAATGGTGACGACGCGGCGTTGCGCGGCGTCGCCGAACTCGCCGCGGCCTTTGCGCCGACCCGGGAGCGCCATCTGGAAACCACCGCGCAGGGCAACGCCTTTGTCGAGGCCACGCGGGCGGCCTGGCCCTGCGCGGCCATCGACCGGCTCAAGACCGTCTGGGATGGCCCGGTCGCCTATCCGGTGGCGGTCGGCGTCACCGCCAGCGGTCATGATGTGGCGCTTGAGCCGGCGCTGCTGGCTTATCTGCAGGCGGTGCTAGCCAACTGGGTGTCGGCCGGGGTACGGCTCATTCCCCTCGGACAAAGCGACGGCCTGCGCGTCATGGCGGCGCTGGAGCCGCTGGTCGCCGCCACGGCCCAACGCGCGCTCGCTGCCTCGCTCGGCGATCTCGGCTCGGCCGCGTTCCGCGCCGACCTCGCCAGCGCCCGGCACGAGACCCAGTACACTCGGCTGTTCCGGTCGTGACATTATTCGTCATGGCCGGGCTTGTCCCGGCCATCCACGTCTTGCTTATGTCTGACGATGAAAGACGTGGATGCCCGGCATAAAGCCGGGCATGACGGTCGAGAGGTTGAAAATGAAGAACCCACACGGCCCCTTGCGCGTCGGCGTCGGCGGTCCGGTCGGCTCCGGCAAGACCGCGCTGATGGATCTGCTATGCAAGAAGCTGCGCGATCGCTTCGAGATCGCCGCCATCACCAACGACATCTACACCAAGTGGGACGCCGAATATCTGGTGCGCTCCGGCGCGCTGGCGGCGGACCGCATCGCCGGCGTCGAGACCGGCGGCTGTCCGCACACCGCGATCCGCGAGGACGCCTCGATCAACCTCGCCGCGGTCGCGGAGATGCGCGCCAAGTTTCCCCAACTCGATCTGGTGCTGATCGAATCCGGCGGCGACAACCTGGCCGCGACGTTTTCGCCGGAACTGGCCGACATCACCATCTACGTCATCGACGTCGCCGCCGGCGACAAGATCCCGTCCAAAGGCGGGCCGGGCATCACGCGCTCCGACCTGCTGGTGATCAACAAGATCGATCTCGCGCCCTATGTCGGGGCCTCGCTCGAGGTCATGGACCGCGACGCCAAAAAGATGCGCGGCGCGCGGCCCTTCGTCTTCACCAACATGCGCGAGGGCAAGGGCGTCGACGAGATCGCCGCATTCATTGAGCAGAAGGGCGGATTACGCGCATGACGGCACAGGAACGGCTGGACGCGGCGCTGGCGCGCATTGACGACCCCAAAGGCGAGGGCGCGCGCGCCTGCCTCACCGTCTATCGCGACGCCGCCAAAGCTCAGGCTGAAGCCGCCGATGCGCGGGCGCGTCACGGCATCACGCTGGGACCGCTGGACGGCGTCATTGTCAGCATCAAGGACCTGTTCGATGTCGCCGGCGAGGTGACGCGGGCCGGCTCAAAGCTTCTGGCCGAGGAGGGCGCGCTTGCCGCCGCCGATGCGCCGGTGGTGCAGCGGCTGCGCGCGGCCGGTGCGGTCATCATCGCCAAGACCAACATGTCGGAATTCGCCTTCACCGGCGTCGGCATGAACCCGCATTACGGCACGCCGGGCAATCCGGCCGACCGCGCGCGTGTGCCGGGCGGTTCGTCGTCCGGTGCGGTCGTCGCCGCTGCCGACGGCATGTGCGAGATCGCCATCGGCACCGACACCGGTGGCTCGATCCGCATTCCGGCGTCGCTGTGCGGCCTGGTCGGCTACAAGCCGAGCGCGTGGCGGATTCCGACCACGGGTGCGTTCCCGCTGTCGCAGACCATGGATTCGATCGGCCCGATCGCGCCATCGGTCGCCGCCTGCGCCAAGGCCGATGCGGTGATGGCCGGCGAAGCGTTCCTGCCGCTTGAGGCGCCGCCGCTCGCGGGGCTGCGCATCGGCATTGCCCAGGGCATGCCGCTCGACAAACTCGACGAGACCGTGACCAAGGGTTTTGCCGCCGGGCTCGACGCGCTGAAGCGCGCCGGAGCGCGTCTTTCCGACCATCCGCTGCCGCTGCTGGAGGACCAGGCCCGCGTCAACAGCCGTGGCGGCGTGCAGCCGCCGGAAGCCTTCACCGTCCACCGCGACCGGCTCGACCGGCGCGGCGAGCTGGTCGATCCCAATGTCCGCGCCCGGCTGGAACGGGCGCGGACCATCAGCGCCGCCGATTACATCGCGATGCTGAACGAGCGCAATGCGCTGGTGCGGCGCATGGATGCGCAGCTTGCCGACCTCGACGTGCTGGTGATGCCGACCACGCCGATCGTCGCGCCGACCATCGACGAGATGTCGGCGCAGGACGTCTTTGCGCGCAAGAACGCCATGTTGCTCCGCAACACCTCGATCTGGAATTTCTTCGACGCCTGCGCCATTTCGCTGCCGCTGCCGGGCGACGGCTTGCCCTGCGGCCTGATGCTGGTGGCGCGCAATGGCCACGACCACCGGCTGTTCCGCATCGCCGCGGCGGTGGAGCGCCTGCTGGCCGCGTGATGTTAGAAATCGCGGGCCGCCTCGAACATCATGCGGTAGCGCTCGGGGCCCAGCTTCTGCTTCAGCGCGGCTTCGTGTTCGGCTGCCAGCGCCTTCGCCCGCGCCAGCAGCTTCCGGCCGTCGCGGGTCAGGTGCAGGGCGTGGCGGCGCCCGTCATCGGCGTCAGCCAGGCGCTGGGTCAAGGCGCGCTGCTCCAGCCCGTGCAGCAGCCGCACCAGCCGGGCCCGCTCGATGCCAAGCGTCGCCGCCAGCGCCGATTGCGACAGCCCGGCATTGGCGCCGATCACCACCAGCACCGAAAACTGCGCCGGGCTCAGGTCAACGCCGGACAGGCGGCGGATGAAGTCCTGAAACACCCAGACCTGCACGCGGCGCACGAAATAACCGAGCCTGTTGTTGAGGTCGTCCAGATCGACCGCCGGCCCGGTTTCGGCAGGCTTGACGATGGCGAGCTTGGCAGCGCGTTTGCTTGACCGCATTGCAGCATCCTCCGGCGACAATATCGATGTTGACGGATTTGTTGTCCACGTCAACAATATGCCGAGGGTGTCGGCCGTCGCGCCGGAAATGGCGCGTCGCGGCGACATTTCGCCGTCGGTTTTCTCACTTGTAAGAACCGGAATGAATCCGGCATCATCTGCCGCAACAGCCCATGAGCAGGGCCAGGGAGGACAACAATGAGCCGCAAATCGCAGAATTCGACCCGCGTCAGCCGCCGCACGTTCAGTGCCGGGCTTGGCGCCGTGGGCTTTATCGCCGGCACCGCGCCGTTCAACATCGTTCGCGCGCAGGGCGCAGCGCTCAAGGTGGGCGTGTTGCTGCCGCGCTCGGGTTATCAGGCCGGCATCGGCCAGGATTGCCAGCGCGGCGTCGATATCGCCGCCGGCATTCTCAAGGATATGGGCATGCCGTCGTTGCAGATCGTCAACGCCGACACTGAAACCAATGTCGAAATCGCCCGCTCGCGCGCCGAGAAGCTGATCTCCGAAGGCGCCCAGCTGCTGGTCGGCGCTTTCGACTCCGGGCAGTCGACCGCGATCGCGCAGGTGGCCGAGCAGAAGGGCATTCCCTACGTCATCAATATCGCCGCCGCCCCGCCGATCACCGAGCAGGGATACAAGTTCGTGTTCCGCAACTTCCCCACCGCGCCGATGATCCTGGGTGACGCTTTCGCCAACCAGAAGGAAATCTTCGCCGCAGTCGGCGCGGCGCCGAAGACCGCGGTGTTCCTGCACGTCAACGACACCTTCGGCACGGCGATGAAGGGCGGCATCGGCGCGGTGATGCCGAAGTTCGACATGCCCTACAAGATCGTCGAGACCATCGCCTACGATCCGGCGGCGCGCGACCTGTCGGTGGAAATCTCCAAAGCCAAGGCGACCGGGGCCGAGGCCATGATCGTGGTCAGCCGCCTCAATGACGCGATCCTGCTGACCCGCGAACTGGTCAAGCAGCGCTGGTCGCCGACCACCATCCTCAGCATGGGGCCGGGCTGGTACGAAGATCAGTATCTGAAGACCCTCGGCAAACTGTCGGACGGGCCGCTCAGCTTCGTGCCGTGGTACGATCCGAACAAGCCGCTCAGCAAGCAGCTCGAGGCGGCGCTGGCCAAGGCCCATGCCGGCGTCAACCTCAACACCAACCACGTCTACACCTTCGAGGCGCTGCTGGTGGCCGCCGACGCTTACAAGCGCGCCGGCTCGACCGATCCGAAGGCGCTGGCCGACGCCATCCGCACCACCAATATCACCAACAATGTCAGCCCCGGCCCCGGCATCCAGTTCGATGCCAAGGGCCAGAACTCGGCGCTGAAGAACTCGGCGATCCAGAACCGTGCCGGCAAGCTGGTGACGGTGGCGCCGAAGGTGGCCGCCAACGCCAAGCCGGAATGGCCGCTGGCGCCCTACGACAAGCGCGCCTGACGCCGGCTCGCATGCGATCCGTCCCCCTGAGACGCCCGGCGCATTGCGCCGGGCCGCGATAGGACCAATCTGTGCCCGCAGAAGTCTATCTCAATGTCGCCGTCGGCGGGGTGCTGACCGGTCTGGTCTACGGGCTGATGGCGCTGGGCCTGTCGGTCATTTTCGGCGTGGTGCGCGTGGTCAACTTCGCTCATGGCGAGATGATGACCATCGCCATGTATATTGCGATCGTGCTGTTCGCGACGTTCCGCATCGACCCGCTGATCATGCTGTTGCCGATCGCCGCGCTGCTGTTCGGCCTTGGCTATGTGATGCAGGCCGGGCTGATCAACCGCTTCATCACACGCCCCGAGCACAGCCAGTTTCTGCTCCTGGTCGCGGTCGCCATCATCATGATCAACGTGCTGCTGATCATTTTCGGGCCGGACGCCCAGAACGTCCAGACCGCCTATTCCTACGACAGCTTCCAGATCGGCCCGCTGATCGTCGATGCTGCCAAGGTCTATGCCGCGGCCGCCGCCCTGGTGGTAACGGCGGCGCTGTTCGCCTTCTTCCGCTACACCCACATCGGCACCGCGATCCGCGCCTGCGCCGACAATTACACCGGCGCGCTGGTGGTCGGTCTCGACGTCAAGCGGCTCTATGCCTTGACCTTCGGCCTCGGCTCGGCCTGCGTCGGCGCGGCCGGCACCATGCTGCTGCTGATCTTCGACGTCACGCCGGCGGCGGGCCCGGCCTATACGCTTCTCGCCTTTGTCATCGTCATCACCGGCGGTCTCGGCTCGATGCCCGGCGCGCTGCTTGGCGGGATACTGATCGGCCTCACCGAAGCGATGGCCGGCCTCATGTTTTCGCCGTCGGCCAAGAGCATGTTTGCCTTCGGCATCCTGGTTCTGGTGCTGCTGTTCCGGCCGCAGGGCATCATGGGCAAGAGGGCCGCATGATGGGCGGCTTCCTCTCACGCCTGGTCGACGGCATTCCGGCGCGGGGTCTCATCCTGCTCGGCGTGCTGCTGGTCGCGCTGATCGCGGCGCCGCTGTTCGCCGGCTCCTATCTGCTGACGGTGCTGATCCTGATCCTGTATTTCGCCTATATCGGTCAGGCCTGGAACATCATGATGGGCTTTGCCGGCCAGCTGTCGCTCGGCCACGCGCTTTATGTCGGTCTCGGCGCCTATACTGCCGCCGCGCTCTATGTGCATTTCGGCATCGGGCCGTGGATCGGCCTTCTGGTGGCGGTGCCGATCGCGGCGCTGGCCGGCGCCTTCATAGGCTTCCTGGCGTTTCGCTTTCGCGTCGGCGGCGTCTACTTCGCCATTCTCACCATTGCGGTCGCCGAATTCGCCCGCGTCGGCTTCGATCACCTGACCTGGACCAAGGGCTCGGCCGGGCTGTTTTTGCCGGTGGCGCAGTACACGCACAATGACCTGTGGAATCTGCGCGGCCATCCGGTGATGTTCTATTACATCCTGCTGACGGCGACCGTTCTGGCGCTGATCGGCTGCCGGGCGCTGCTGCAAAGCCGCATGGGCTATTTCTGGCAGGCGATCCGCGAAGACGAAGAAGCGGCGCGCTCGGCCGGCATCGACACGTTCTATTACAAGATGGTGGCGGTGGTGATCTCGGCCGGCATGACTTCGTTCGCCGGTGTGATCTATGCGTTCTTCTACAACAACCTGTTTCCGGAGCAGGTGTTTCATATCTCCCGCTCGATCGAGATCATCCTCGGGCCCATTGTCGGCGGCGTCGGCACGCTGTTCGGGCCGATTCTTGGTGCCTTCATCCTGACCGGGCTGGCCGAGACGCTGTCCGCCACCCTGGAAGGTCTCGGCATCGACCTGCCGGGCGCCAAGCAGGTGTTCTACGGCATCTGCCTGCTGCTGGTCATCGTGGCGCTGCCGGACGGCGTATGGCCGTGGCTGCGCAAGCGCATCGGCCTGACGGAGCGCGGCTCATGAGCGCGCTGTTGTCGGTCGACACCATCAGCAAGCGCTTCCGCGGTCTGGTCGCGGTCGACCGGCTGACCTTCGAGGTGCCCGAAGGCGGCATCTTCGCCGTCATCGGTCCGAACGGCGCCGGCAAGACCACGCTGTTCAACATGATCGCCGGGGTGTTTCCGCCCGACAACGGCACCATCACCTTCGCCGGCGAGCGCATCGACGGGCTCACCCCCGACAAGATCTGCCGGCGCGGCATCGGCCGCACCTTCCAGATCGTGCGGCCGTTCCCGGCGCTGTCGGTGGAGGACAATGTCATCGTCGGCGCGCTGCTGCACCGCCATCAGGTGGAGGCGGCGCGCGCCCATGCGCACGAGGTGCTGCGCCGCCTCGACCTCTACGACAAGCGCGACCAGCGCGCCTCGTCGCTGACGCTGCCCGACCGCAAGCGGCTGGAGGTTGCGCGCGCACTGGCGACCGATCCGAAGCTGCTGCTGCTCGACGAGGTGATGGCCGGGCTGCGCCCGACCGAGACCGACCGCATCGTCTCCATCCTGCAGGAACTCAACCGCGAGAGCGGGCTGACCATTCTGCTGATCGAGCACGTGATGCGCGCGGTGATGGCGCTGGCGGAGCGCATTCTGGTCATGCACCACGGCGCTTCGATCGCCGAAGGTCCGCCGGAACAGGTGACGCGCGACCCGGCCGTGATCCACTCCTATCTTGGGGCGGAGGCGGTCTGATGCTGACGGTCGAAAACCTCGACGTTTTCCATGGCGATGCCCAGGCGCTGGACGGCGTCTCCATCGACATCGAGCAGGGCGCGATTGTCGCCATCGTCGGCGCCAACGGCGCCGGCAAGACCTCGCTGATCCGCACCATCGCCGGCATGCACAAACCGGCGCGCGGCCGCATTACCTATCGCGGTCAGGACATCGCCGGCTGGCCGAGTCACAAGGTCTGCAATCTCGGCATCGGCCAGGTGGCCGAGGGCCGGCAGATTTTCCCTGGCCTGTCGGTGGCGGAAAACCTCGCCATGGGCGCGATGCTGCCGCGGGCGCGGGCCTCGCGCGACCGCAACCTCGACAAAATGTATTCGTTGTTTCCCGTGCTGACCGAGCGCCGCCACCAGGCCGCCGGCACGCTGTCGGGCGGCGAACAGCAGATGCTGGCCATCGGCCGCTGTTTGATGGGCGAGCCGGATCTGGTGATGTTCGACGAACCGTCCCTCGGGCTGGCGCCGACCGTCGTGCAGAACGTGCTGAAGACGGTGCGCGACCTCAACCGCGACGGGCTGACCTGCGTGCTGGTCGAGCAGAACGTGGCGGTGTCGCTGAAGCTCGCCAGCCACGCTTATGTGCTGGAGAACGGCCGCATCACCCTGACCGGCACCGGCGAAGCGCTGCTGGTCGACGACCGTGTCCGGCAGGCTTATCTGGGAATGTGAGAGGCGCTTAGCGCGCCGCGCCGGCCTGGCTTTTGGTCCGCCGCATCAGGAAGTCGAGGGCGGCGACCCGCGCACTCAGCGGGCAATCCGGATAGCTGGCGCGCAGCAACTTGAGCGCTTCGGCGTCGCTGGCCGGGGCAAAGCGCATCACGCGTGCGGCCATGTCTTCCGGCGATGATACGGCAGCAAACAGGGACTGGTCGTATTTGAAGGCTTCGCCCATCGGTCCTGATCCTTGCGTGGTCGCAAATCGCAGTCTGAAGCCCCGGCGAACCCAGTCTGCTGCCCAGCCGTTAGCAAAGCGTTAACTCAAGTCTCAGGCGGCCAAAGCACTGAACAAACGCAAAAAACGGCCGGCGGTTCCATCCGCCGGCCGTTTATTTGGCCAGATCCGGTCGTTTCCGAGGGCTATTTCAGCGCCGGACCGATGGTCACGGTGAGCTTGCCGATGCCCTCGACCTCGCATTCCAGTTTGTCGCCGGCCACGGTGGCGGCGACGCCGGCCGGCGTGCCGGTCATGATGATATCGCCCGGCTCCAGCGCGACCATTTCCGACAGGTTCGCGATGATTTCGGGCACATTCCAGATCAACTGCTCCAGATCGCCATCCTGGCGGAGGGTGCCGTTGCACTTGAGGGTGATCTTGCCCTTCTTCGGGTGACCGGACTCCGAGGCCGGCTTGATCGGCCCGCACGGCGCCGAATGGTCGAAGGCCTTGCCGATTTCCCACGGCCGCTTGAGGTCGCGCGAGGCAATCTGCAGGTCGCGTCGGGTCAGGTCGATGCCGACCGCGTAGCCGTAGATGCAGTCATTGGCCTTCTCGACCGGAATGTTGCGGCCGCCGCTCTTGAGCGCGACCACCAGTTCGACCTCGTGATGCATGTCTTTGGTCAGCGACGGGTAGGGCACCGTGCCGCCATCCGGAACGATGGTATCGGCCGGCTTGGCGAAATAGAACGGCGGCAGCCGCTCGTCCTGGCCCATTTCGCGGATGTGTTCGATGTAATTGCGGCCGACGCACCAGATGCGGCGAACCGGGAATACCTTGGTCGTGCCGGCCACGGCGATGGTCGCCTGCGGCGGCGCCGGAATGACATAGTCCGCGCTCATGGGATGTGCCTTTACAGTTGGAGATTGTCGTTGAATTGATGTGTTTTTATGGGTCGGACGGTCAATCGGGTATCGTATTCCCGGTGACCGAACAAGGCGGAAAAACGGGCGACGGCTCTGCCGATCAATTGCCGGTGGCGATCGCTTCGACCGGCTGCGCCCGCTCCTGTTCCTTCAACTGAAGCCGGTAGAACGCCGCGTAGCGCCCGCCCTTGCGCAACAGTTCGTCGTGCCGGCCGGATTCCAGCGCCTTGCCGTCCTCCACCACATAGATGCGGTCGGCATGCGAAACTGTATGCAGCCGGTGCGCGATGGCCAGCGTGGTGCGGCCCTGGCACAGATGTTCCATCGCCTCGCGCACCTGCAATTCGGATTCTGAATCGAGCGCGGCGGTGGCCTCGTCGAGCAGAATGATGGGTGCGTTCTTGATTAAAGCGCGGGCAATGGCGACGCGCTGGCGCTGGCCGCCGGACAGCTGCAGCCCGTGTTCACCGACCGGGGTGTCGTAGCCGCGCGGGAAGGTGGTGATGAAGTCGTGGGCATAGGCGCCCTTCGCGGCCGCGATGATTTCGTCTTCGGTGGCGTCCGGTTTGCCGAATGCGATGTTCTCGCGAATGGTGCCGCGGAACAGGAACACGTCCTGCCCGACATAGGCGATGTGCTGGCGCAGCGAGCGGCGCGACACCTCGGTGATGTCCTGGCCATCGATAACGATCTTGCCGCCGCGGGCCTCGTAGAAGTGCAGGATCAGGTTGAACACCGTCGATTTGCCGCCGCCGGATGGGCCGACCAGTGCGGTCAGCAGCCCCGGTTCGGCGGTGAACGACATGCCGCGCAGCACCGACTCGTCGGCGTGATAGCCGAAATGGACGTCGTCGAAGGTCAGCCGCGCCGACTTGACCTTGAGGTCCGGGCGGTCGGTGTCAGGCTTTTCGGTCGGCGGGCTGTCGAGCACCTCGAACAGAACCCGCACGCCGACCAGCGCGCTGTTGAGCTCCATGTTGAGGCGGGCCAGGCGTTTGGCCGGCTCGTAGGCCAGCAGGAACGCGGTGATGAAGGAGAAGAACTGCCCCGGCGTCGCGCCGGTCTCAATGACGCGGTAGCCGCCATAGGTGATGGCGATGGCGATGGCGCAGCCGCCCAGCGATTCCATCAGCGGGCTGGCGCGGTGCGAGACGCGGGCCATCTTGTTGGCGTCGCGCTCGACCGAGGCGACGTTGGCATCGAAGCGCTCGCGCATCTTGTCTTCAAGGGTGAAGGCCTTGACGATGCGGATGCCCTGCAGCGTTTCCTGCAGCGTTTCGATGATGCGGGCGCCGCCGTCGAACTGGCTGCGGGCGATGGCGTAGATGCGGCGGATCAGCTTGCGCAGGATGAGGAAGGCGGGCGGCGCGACCACGAAGCTGAAGAACGACATCAGCGGATCCTGCACCACCATCACGATGACCAGCCCGATCAGCGACAGGAGGTCGCGGCCGAACGACACCACCAACAGATTGATCACCTGGGTCGCGGCGGCGGCGCCGGCGGTGAGGCGGGCGATGAACTCGGTCGAATGGCGGTTCGAGAAGAAACCGATGCCTTCATTGAGCAGCTTGGCGAAGACGGCGCGCTGATTGTCGGCGACGATGCGGTTGCCGATCCGCGACAGCACGACGTTATGGCCGTAGGTGGCTAATCCCTTGACCGAGAAAAGCGCCGCGGTAATGCCGCCGAGCAGGATGATGCCGGGCAGGTTGCGATGGACGTAAGCCTGGTTGATGACGTCGCCGATCAGATAGGCGCTGAAGGCCGTGCAACCGGCCGAGACCGCCATCAGAACGAACGCAACAGCGTACCGGCGCCAGTGCGCCATCCCTTGCTCGGTGAGCAGTCGCCGGACCAGAATCGTGGCGCGGTAACGCTCGTTGTCCGTTTGGGGTCGGTTAGGGTCGTTCATTGGCCCTGTGTCGGGCATTGATCCGGGCCCGTCAAGATGCGGGCGCGGCCGGCGCTTTTTTGCCCACCACTTTGGAATATATCAGGAAATAGCCCAATTCACAGGCCGGCAGCGGGCCGTTCAGGCTGGCACGGGCGTCCGCTTGCCGGGCAGGCGCCGTTCCCAGGCCAGCGCGTGGCCGACGATGTTGTCGAGATCCTGGTACAACGGTCGCCAGTCGAGCACCGACCGGATGCGATCGACATCGGCCACCAGAGCGGCCGGGTCGCCGGCGCGCCGTCCGGCGATCTCAACCGGAAATTCGACGCCGCTCGCCCGCCGCACCGCATCGATCACTTCGAAGACAGACGCGCCGCGGCCATAGCCGCAATTGAAGGTCGCGCTGGCGCCGCCGCGCCGCAGATAGCCGAGGGCAGCCGAATGCGCGCGCGCCAGGTCGCTGACGTGGATGTAGTCGCGGATGCAGGTGCCGTCCAAAGTCGGGTAGTCGGTGCCGTAGACGTCGATCTTCGGCCGCTTGCCGAGCGCCGCTTCGCAGGCGACCTTGATCAGATGAGTCGCCGCCGGCGTCGACTGGCCGGTGCGCAATTTGGGATCGGCGCCGGCGACATTGAAATAGCGCAGGATGACGAAGCGCAGACCGTGCGCCTTGCCGGCATCGTGCAACATGATCTCCGACATCAGCTTCGAGGTGCCGTAGGGCGAGATCGGCGATGTCGCCGCGTCCTCGCGCACCGGCGAGTGCTCGGGATTGCCGTAGACCGCGGCGGTGGACGAGAAGATGAACTGCTTGACGCCGGATTCGATGGCGACATCGAGCAGGCTGCAGGTGTTCATGGTGTTGTTGCCGTAATAGCCGAGCGGGTCGGCGACGGATTCCGGCACCACGATCGACGCGGCAAAATGGATGATGGCGGTGATGTTGTGCTCGCGCAGCGTCTTGGCGACCAGCGCGCGGTCGCCGGTGCTGCCGGCGACGAACGGAACCTTGCCCGGGATCAGAAAGCGGAATCCGGTCGACAGGTTGTCGAGCACGACCACCTGCTCGCCGGCGTCGACCAGTTCGTGCACCATGTGGCTGCCGATATAGCCGGCGCCGCCCGTGACCAGAATCGTCATGTAAATGTCCCTGCAAGTCCCGAAGCGTTCTATCCGATCGGCGTGAAAGACGGCTTATCAAGGGTTTGATGGCCAGAGTTATGGCGGCCATGCTTAATGGCCGGTATATGAGTGCCCCGGAGCGATATGGCCGATATTCTGTTCATCAAGACGTCTTCTCTCGGGGATGTGGTCCACCACATGCCCGCCCTGACCGAGGCCCGCAAGGCGCGCCCCGGTGCGCGTTTTTCATGGCTGGTGGAGGAGGCCTTCGCCCCGCTGGTGGCGCTGCATCCGGCGGTCGACGCGGTCGTTCCCGTCGCCTGGCGGCGCTGGCGCAAGTCGCTGTATGCGCCTTCAACCCTGGGCGAAATCGCGGCAAGCCTGAAGGCCATCCGCGCGACACCCTACGGCGAGATCATCGACAGCCAGGGGCTGATCCGCTCGGCGGCGATCGCCCGCGTCGCGCGCGGTCGCCGTCACGGTTACGACGCCGCCAGTATTCGCGAGCCGCTGGGCGCCAGGTTCTACGACGTCCGCCACACGGTCAGCCGGGACCTGCATGCGGTCGAGCGCAACCGCATCCTCACCGGACTGGCGCTGGGTTACACGCCGCAAGGCGCGCCGGATTTCGGACTCGACCGTGCGCGCCCGGCGCCGGCCGGGCCGCGCTACGCGGTGCTGCTGCATTCCACCGCGCGGGCGGACAAGCAGTGGCCGGAAGAAAACTGGATCGCGCTCGGCAAGGCGCTGGCCGGCGCGGGGCTCGACCTGGTGTTGCCTTGGGGCACGGAGGATGAGCGCCTGCGCAGCGAGCGTCTCGCGGCAGCGCTACCCGGCGCGAGGGTGCCGGCGCGGGCGCCGCTCGATCAGGTGGCGCGTCTGATCGGTGGCGCGTCCCTGGTCGTCGGTGTCGATACCGGGCTGCTGCATCTGGCGGCGGCGCTGTCCGTACCGCTGGTCGCGATCTTCGCCGCCAGCGTGCCGAGCCTGACCGGGCCGGTCGGCAATGGCCCGCTCGCCGTCCTTGGTGCAATGGGCGAAGCGCCGACGGTCGCCGCCGTGCAAGAGGCGACCGAAGCGCTGCTGCGCTAGGCGGCGCCGGCCCGCAGCAGATCGTGGATATGAATGACGCCGACCGGCTTGCCGGCCTCGACCGCGAACAGCGCGGTGACCTTGGTCGAATTCAGCAGCTCGAGCGTCTCGCTGATAAGATGATCCGGCCGCACCGTCTTCGGCTTGCGGGTCATGATGTCGTCGACCAGAGCGTCGAGCATATCGTTGCGCATGTGGCGGCGCAGGTCGCCGTCGGTGATGATGCCGACCAGCGCGCCTTGCGCATCGACGATGCCGACGCAGCCGACGCCCTTGGCCGAGATTTCCAGGATCGCCTCCGACATCCGCGTGCCGAGCGGCGCCAGCGGCATGGCGGCGCCGCTACGCATCAGGTCGGCGACCTGCTTGAGCAGCGCGCCGAGCTTGCCGCCCGGGTGCAACATGCCGAAATCGATCGCGGTGAAGCCGTGGCTTTCCAGCAATGCGATCGCCAGCGCGTCGCCGAGCGCGAGCTGCATCAGCGCCGAGGTGGTCGGCGCCAGATTGTGCGGACAGGCCTCGCGCGCCTGCGGCAGCGCCAGCACGACGTCGGCGGTGCGCGCCAGCGTCGAATCGGCATTGGCGGTCATGGCGATCAGACCGATCTTGTGGCGGCGCGAATAGTCGGTGACGCTTTTCAGCTCCGCCGTTTCGCCCGACCACGACAGCGCCAGGATCACGTCGCTTTGCGTGATCATGCCGAGATCGCCGTGGCTGGCCTCGGCCGGATGCACGAACAGCGCCGGCGTGCCGGTCGAGGCGAAGGTCGAGGCGATCTTGTGGCCGACGTGGCCGGACTTGCCCATGCCGGTGACGATAACGCGGCCGGGGGCGTTGCGGATCAGGTCCATCGCCGCCGCGAAAGGCGCGCCCAGGCCGTCGCGCAGCGCCACCTTCAGCGCCTCGATGCCGCTGCCTTCGGCGTCGAGCGTGCGCAAGGCGCAGTCGATGCCGGCTTGCGCGCGCTGGCGGCTGGTGTCGGCGGTTTTCGGTTCGGCCATGTCGCTCGGTAAGGGTTGGGGTGACGTCCGGGTGTGTAGCACGGACCGGGTCAGGCGTCAGGATTGCGCCTGAGGCGAATGTTAACGGCGGGTCCGCAGCACGTCGCGGACCGCCGCCAGCACGGTCTCGACCGCGACATCGTCGGTGCGGCGATGGCTGACGGCAGTATTGCCTTCCAGCCGGGCCCGCTGGCGCGCCAGCTCGTCGCCGGGCGGCTCCAGGATCGCCGCCACCGGGTTGAGGGGCTTCCAGTGCCACGGGCTGGTCGGGCCGAAGATCGCCACCGTCGGCGTGCCGATCGCCGCCGAGACGTGCATCAGGCCGGAATCGTTGGTGACGGAGACGTCGGCGGCGGCCAGCGCCAGGATGGCGTTGCGCAGGTCGTTGCCGGTGACGTCGGTGACGCCGTTGCCGCCGGTGGCGGCAATCTCCGCCGCCACCGCCGTCTCCGCCGGCCCGCCCAGCACCCAGACGGCGGCGCCGTCCTGGGTCAGTGCCCGCGCCAGTTCGCCGTAATGGGCGGCGGGCCAGGCTTTGCCGGCGCCGACGGCGCCGGGGGACAGCGTCACCACCGGCCGGCCGTCGGGCTTCAGGCCGCGCTGGTCGCGCCAGGTGGCCAGCTCGGCGGCGGGAACCTTCAGTTCCGGCAGCGGCCAGTCCGGCGGCAGGGTCGCCCCCTTGGGCAGGGCTAGGGCCCCCATCTGGTCGATCATTCGCGGGTGCTTTTTCTCGCCTCCGCGCATGTCGTTGATCAGGCCGAAGCGGGCCTCGCCGGCAAAGCCGGTCCGGACGGGGATGCCGGCCAGCGCCGGCGCCAGCGCCGCCTTCCATTTGCGCGACATCACCAGCGCCTGTCCGTAGCCTTCCGGCCGCAACTGGTCGGCCAATGCGCGATTCTGGGTGAGGCCCAGTTGCCGGCGGGGCAGATCGGCGATAATCGCGCGGCGCACGCCCGGCATGTAGTCGGCCAGTGGACGACAAAGGGTGCTGGAGACGATATCGACCGGCCGGTCGGGAACTTGCGCCCGCAGCAGCCGCACCACCGAATGGCAGCGCACGAAGTCGCCGATCCAGACATAGGGGACGATCAGGACAGGCTTTGGGGCGGTCTGGCGGTCTGGGGTCATTGGTGAAGCAGCGGTTACCCGCCGGGCCGGTCAGTGTCCAGCCGCCATTTTCACCGTATCCAGAGCCAAATGCGCCGGAATGCGCTGCGGTATTTGCGCCATCCTCCGGTCTGGGGCAAAGGTGGCGCCGAACCGGGTGAGGGCAGGCATGTTTTTGGTGACCGGCGGCGCCGGCTTTATCGGGTCGAACGTGGTGGCCAGCCTCAACGAGGCGGGCTCGACCGACGTCGCCGTGAGCGACTGGCTGGGTTCCGACGACAAATGGCGGAACCTGGCCAAGCGGCAGGTGGCGGACCTGGTGCCGCCGGCGGATCTGGCGGCCTGGCTCGCCGGCCGCAAGCTCGACGCGGTGATCCACATGGGCGCCATCTCCGACACCACCGCCACCGACGGCGACGTCGTCATGGAGAACAATTTCCGCCTGTCGCTGCGCCTGCTGGACTGGTGCACTGCGACCGGCACGCCGTTCCTCTATGCCTCCTCGGCCGCCACCTATGGCGACGGCGACCAGGGCTTTGTCGACGACTGGTCGCTGGAGGCGCTGCGCAGGCTGAAGCCGATGAACCTGTACGGCTGGAGCAAGCAGCTGTTCGATCTGGCGCTGGTCGACCGCTACGTGAAAAAGAAAAAGCTGCCGCCGCGCTGGATCGGCCTGAAGTTCTTCAACGTCTACGGCCCGAACGAATACCACAAGGGCCACATGATGAGCGTGCTGGCCAAGGTGTTCGACGGCGCCAAGGCGGGTGCGCCGGTGCGGCTGTTCAAGTCGCACCGCGGCGGCATCGCCGACGGCGAACAGCGCCGCGATTTCATCTATGTCGACGACGCCGTCGCCGTGCTGCGCTGGCTGCTCGATTCATCGTCGGTCAACGGCATCTTCAATGTCGGCACCGGGCAGGCGGAAAGCTTCCGCGACATGATCGGCGCCATGTTCAAGGCATTGGGCCGGCCGCCGAACATCGAATACGTCGACATGCCGGAAGCGATCCGCGGCCAATACCAGTATTTCACCCAAGGCAGCGTCGAGAATCTTCGCCGCGCCGGCTACAACGCCGGCTTCAAGCCGCTCGAGAGCGCCGTCAGCCAGTATGTCACCGGCTATCTCGACCGCACCGACCGGTACCGATGATGATGCCTTTCTCATTTCGTCCAGCACGCTCTCCCGCTCGTCCCCGCGAAAGCGGGGACCCATGGCTGCCAATGACGGTCCTGGCGATTGAGTTTCTGGATTCCCGCTTGCGCGGGAATGAGCGGAGTTTGTGATGTTCGATTTCGACAAGCATCTCGCCTCGCTGTCCGAGCAGACCGTGCTCTGCATCGGCGATCTGATGCTGGACGAGTTCATCTATGGCGAGGTGTCGCGCATTTCGCCGGAGGCGCCGACGCCGGTGATCGCGGTCAAACGCAGCGAAGTCATGATCGGCGGCGCCGGCAATGTCGCGCGCAATCTGGTCTCGCTCGGCGCGCGCTGCATTTTCGTCGGCGTGGTTGGCAGCGACGAGGCCGGACGCGCGCTCACCGATGCGCTCGGCACCCATCCGCTGATCGAATTCCATCTGGTGGTCGAGCCGGCGCGCATGACCACGCGCAAGGTGCGCTTCGTCTCCGAGCATCACTCGACCCATATGTTGCGCGCCGACTGGGAAATGGCGCAGCCGATCGATGCCGCCAGCGAAGACGCCCTGATCGATCACGTCTTCCAGGCGCTGCCGCGCGCCGGCGCCGTGGTGCTGTCGGATTATGCCAAAGGCGCGCTGACGCCGCGTGTGATCCGGGCCGTCATCGAGGCCGCGGCCGCGCTGGGCAAGCCGGTGGTGGTCGATCCGAAGGGGCGCGATTACAGTATCTATCGCGGCGCCACGCTGATCACGCCGAACCGGCAGGAACTGGCCGAGGCGACTGCGTCGGCGGCGCGGACCGATGCCGAGGTCGCCGATGCCGCCCGCGGCCTCCGGCGCGACCTCGATGCCGAAGCGGTGCTGGTGACGCGCAGCGAAGCCGGCATGACGCTGGTGGGCGAGGGTGCGCCGATCCATGTCCCGGCCTATCCGGTACGCGTCCGCGACGTGTCGGGCGCCGGCGACACGGTGGTGGCGGTGCTGGCGGGCATGCTGGCGATGCAGACCGATTTCGAGGCGGCCATGCGCGCCGCCAATGCCGCCGCCGCCGTGGTGGTGGGCAAGCGCGGCACGGCGACGCTGTCGGTCGCCGAATTGCGCGCCCGCATCCTGCCGGCGGCGTCGCGCGCCGGCGAGGAAAAGATCGTGTTCGACTGGGCGCTGCTCGACGAGCATCTCGGCGAGTGGCGCAAACAGGGGCTGCGCATCGGCTTCACCAATGGCTGTTTCGACCTGCTGCATCCCGGCCACGTCAAATTGCTGGCCGGTGCGCGGGCCGCCTGCGATCGCCTCGTGGTAGGCCTGAATGGCGACTCCTCGGTGACGCGGCTCAAGGGCGCCGGCCGGCCGGTGCAACCGGTCGCCGCGCGCGCCGACCTGCTGGCGGCGCTGGAGGCGGTCGATCTGGTGGTGGTGTTCGACGAGGACACGCCGAAGGACCTGATCGCGCGCGTCAAGCCGACGGTGCTGGTCAAGGGCAGTGACTACAAGCGCGAGGACGTGGTCGGTCACGACATCGTCGAGGCGCTGGGCGGCGAGGTGGTGCTGATCGACCTGGTGCCCGGGCAGTCGACCACCGCAATGGTCGAGCGCAGCCGCGCGCCAAAGCCGCGCTGAAAATGCGACCGGAAATCGCCATGCCGCGCCTTACGGTCATCGTCATCACCCGCAACGAGGCCGCCAATATCGGCGCCTGCCTCGACAGCGTGGCCTTTGCCGACGAGCGTATCGTGGTCGACGCCAACAGCGATGACGGCACCGCGGCCATCGCGGCGGCGAAAGGTGCCCGCGTCGTCACCCGGACCTTTGACGGTTTTGGTGCGCAGAAGAACTTCGCGCTGGCGCAGGCCCAGGGCGACTGGGTGCTGTCGATCGACGCCGACGAACGGGTGACGCCGGAACTGAGAGCCGCCATCGAGCGGGCGATGGCCCGTCCGGATGCCGATGCCTATGAGGTTTCCCGCCTGTCGAGTTTCTGCGGACGGCAAATGAACCATTCGGGATGGTTTCCCGACTACGTGCTGCGCCTGTTCCGGCGCGGCCGCGCGCGCTTCAGCGATGACATCGTCCACGAGCGCGTGGTCAGCGACGGCAAAGTCGGCCGGCTGACCGGGGCTTTGCTCCACGAGCCGGTCGTCAGGCTCGAGCAGGCGCTGTCGCGGGTCGACCGCTATTCCACCGCCGGCGCCGAGATGCTGATCGCCAAGGGCCGGCGGGTCAGCTTCATGAGCGGGATCGGCCACGGGCTCTGGGCCTTTCTCCGGACCTATATATTGCGCGCCGGCTTCCTCGACGGGCGCGAAGGCTTTCTGCTGGCGGTCGCCAATGCCGAAGGCACCTATTACCGCTACATGAAAGCTTGGCTGGCGGGCCGCCGCCGTGATTGAAAATCCCGCGCCCGCATCCGGGCTGATCTCCGTTGTCGTCTCGACCTACAACCGCGAAGACGCGCTCGACGCTGTGCTGCGCGCGCTGGCGTCGCAGACCGACCAGAATTTCGAGGTGATCGTCGCCGACGATGGATCGGGCCCGGATACGGCCGCCACGATCGAGGCCTGGAAGGCGAAAGTGGGTCATCGCCTCGACCACGTCTGGCATCCCGACCAGGGCTTCCGGCTGGCGGAGATCCGCAACCGCGCCATCCTGGCCTCGCGCGGCGGCTATTGCATCTTTCTCGACGGCGATTGCATCGCCCGGCCCGATTTCATCGCCATGCACCGCCGCCTCGCCGAGCCGGGCTGGTTCGTCACGGGCAACCGCATTCTGCTGTCGTCCGATTTGACGGCCGCTGTTCTGCGCGAGGGGCTCGCGCCGGAAAACTGGGGGCTGGCGCACTGGATCGCCGAGCGGGGGCGCGGCGGCGTCAACCGGCTCTCGGCATTGCTGCACCTGCCGCTGGGGCCGTTGCGGGCACTGCGGCAAGGCCAATGGAAAGGCGCCCGTGCCTGCAACATGGCGGTGTGGCGCGCCGATCTCGACCGGGTCGACGGGTTCGACGCCGCCTTCACCGGCTGGGGCCGGGAGGATTCCGACATCATCGTGCGCCTGCTGCGCGCCGGCGTGCGGCGCAAGGACGGCGTCTTTGCGACCGGCGTGCTGCATTTGTGGCACGCGGAGGCCGACCGCTCGCAGCTGTCCGCCAACGAAGACAAGCTGTCGGCGGTGACCGCCGGCGACCGGGTGCGCGCGACGCGCGGCCTGTCGGCGCTGCGGGATGAGGCGCGGGCCGACGTTCGGTAGGCGCGGCGCGTGCAGCCGAACCGGTCTTGTCAGGGCCTGGCGGTTGCGAACCGGTAGAGCACGACGCCCACCAGAACACAGCCGGCAGCCAAAGCTGCCGCATGCAACAGCCGGGATGGCGTGAGCAGCGTCGTCGCGGCGAGCGCAACCAGCATGACGTTCAGCACGAAGACGTGGCCGACGATTTTGCCAACGCTCATGCCGCGATCGAAGGCCTGCTGATAATAATGGCGGCGATGCGCTTGCATCACCGGCTCGCCCATGACCAGCCGGCGCAGCAAGGTGATGGTGGCGTCGGCCAGATAATACAGCGGCAGCAGCAGCGCCGCGGCCAGATGGCCGCCGCTGGCCAGCAGCAACAGCAGCCATCCGAGCAGCAGGCCGATCGGCAGACTGCCGACATCGCCCAGAAACACCCGCGCCACCGGCCGGTTGAACGGCGCAAAGCCGATCATGGCGCCGCAGAGCACGACCGCCACCAGGGTAGCATCGTGCGGCAGCGCGCCGGCAAAACCGACCAGGGCAAGGCCGGCGGCGACCGGCACCACTTCGGCCACGGTGATCCAGTCGATGCCATCCATGAAGTTGACCACGTTCACGAACCAGAGAATGGCGACGAACATCAGCGCACGCTCGATCCACCAGGGCAGGAAGGGCAGGACCTGCGCCGTGGCCGGCAGCGTCCAGAGCACGGTCAGCACGGCCGCCGACTGCAACAGAAGACGCGGCAAGGCCTCGATCGGCCGCACGTCATCGATGGCGCCGACCAGCGCCAAGGCTATGGCGCTGGCGAACACAACGGCGAGGGGAAGGGGACCGCTCAGGCCGCCAGCAAAAGATATGCCGGCGATGACGACCGTCGCCGCGGCGATCACCGCCACGCCGCCGCCTTGCGGCGTCGGCCGGCGGTGGGAGGAGCGGGCATTCGGGCGCGCCAGAGCATAGCGGAGCAGCAAAGGGTACAGCGCGGCGACGAGGGCGGCGCTGAGAACGGCCGCGGCAGCCAGGCTGAGGAGCGCAGAGCCGAGGGGAGGGGAAAGATCTGCGCTCATGAGAGAGACAACCCGAATATTCAGCTTGGTCGAAACGGGCAGGCGAATCGCGGCTGCTCCACAGATGGTTTCTGCGGCACAGGTATCATAACTGGTGTGTCTGGGGGCGGGTGCACCACGATATTTGTGGCCCCGACCGGCCTGTTTCGAAGGGAATGCGGGCGCGGGAAAGTGCCGGTCTGGGTGAGTGCATGGGGTCGGTACGGTCGCGCTGAGTGACGGTCAGATGTAGGCGCAGCGTTAGCGTGCGGGTCCGCCACGGCGGGTCTCCGACGGGCGCCGGCTTTCGATCGCATGACGATGGCGACTGGGTTTCGATTTTCCGAATCTGCTGAACGCCGAGGCTTCTGAAGACGGTGGGTTCGTTCTGCCAAACCAGAAAAGAATAACAGAAAAATTATGTAATATTGCTGCGTGCTAATCCCCGCTTTTCTCTCTCGACTTGAAATTCGCTTCAAATGTAGCTCTCTTTCAAGCAAGACTTCCCTGCATGGCGTCACCTGTCGGGGATTCTCTCGTGCCCAATATCCAGAAGCCGAACATTCCGATATCGCGGGGCAGACGTCCTAAATTGCGGGGCCGCCGCAAAGCGCCTTCAACGAGACCTTTGCACTGGCCTGCACCCGATTCCGAAGACACCGAGTTAGGTGTTTTGATGGAACCGGAGGTGGATCATGGAGCGGCGAAAATTTACGCGGGAGTTCAAGCTTGAGGCTGTGCGGCTGATCAAGCAGCGCGGCGTCTCATTTG